>NZ_CP094532.1:1597500-2197500 GCF_022811685.1 Chryseobacterium suipulveris
GATTCTTAAATTATTGTTTCCGTTAAATTCCAAACCGCCCACAACCTGCGAATTTCTGATATATTTCAGAGAATTTTTGTTGATGAAGTCGCCATTCTGAAGAAATCCTAAAGCCGTATAAGAAGGCAGCATATAATAAATACCGCCATTCAGGTTGAAGGCAAATTGGTTGGCAAATCTGAATTTCATCGAAATTCTCGGAGAAAACTGCTCCAACGGATTGGAAGTTAAATCTGAATAATCGCTTCCATCAATTCGGAATCCGCCGGAAATTTCCACTTTATTATCCAATAATTTTGTAGCGCTTTGAAGGTAAAAACCGTACTGCGAAAGGTTCATTTCCGAAAGATAATTGTCGAGAGCGGGGCCGTTTTGGGTAATGATCCTCAGATTGGAACGGTTGAAATAATTGGCAAAATTCACATTGGTACCTGATGAAAGCTGAAAATCTCCCAACCGGAAATTTCGGTCGATCCGGATTTTGTTTTCTGCCTCTTTCGAGTGGTAATCCAGCAATAAATTATCGGAAACTTCGATATTTCGGTAATATTTCGTGGCTTTATTGTCGAGCATATTTCTGCTCCAGGTGAAGAGCCAGTTTCCGTTTTCGGTGAGATGGCGGTAACCTGCACCCATCGTATAATTCCACTGTGGCGAAACGGGAAGTCGCTCAATCAGTGTTAAATTGTAGAGCGTTTCGTTGGCTTTCGTGTTGAATTTAAAATTGTCGAGTGCTCCCAAACCTATAAAATACAGCTCGTCACCCGACTTGAACTTCTTGGAAACCTTCACCGTCGCATCCGAGTACGAAGGCAAAAACGGCACTCCCATCGCTTTGAACAGGAACTGAAGATTCGATTTTCTCGCGCTGAAAAGTCCTGACCAGCTTTGGTCTTTGGAAAGCGGACCATCCGCCATCAACTGAATATCATCAAAACCGATCACCGCTTTATAGCCGATTTTATCTTTTCGCGCCTGCTTCAAATTGAACTCAAACAAGGACGAAAGCGTACCATTTCTTTTTGCTGGAAAAGCACCACTGTAGAAATCGACATCTTTAATAAAATCAATGGTCAGAATTCCTTTCGGTCCGCCACTCGCTCCCTGCGTTTGAAAATGATTGATCACGGGAACCTCGATTCCGTCGATATAAAATTTGTTTTCTGCCGAACTTCCGCCGCGGATAAAAAGGTCGTTTCGGAAAGTCGCCGTCGTCCCAACTCCCGGAAGCGAAAGGATCGCCTTCGAAATATCCCGGTTGGAGCCGGCATTTTTCTGAACTTCCTCACTCGTAATATTTCTCAGAGAAACTGGACTTTCAGCGGTGGTTTTATAGGTTTTTCCTTTAATAACCACGGTTTCGATATCTGTTTCTCGCGAATTGCTTTTCATTAAACCCATTGAAAAAGTAAGATTCTGATTCGGAACCACATTAATATCGTTGAGTGTTCCCGTTTCAAAACCCTCTGAATTGATCTGGAAACTGTAATTTCCTGCGGGTAAATCTTTGAGCAAAACATTTCCGTTCGCTGAAAAAGTCTCTCCGCTCGAACTGATCTTGACGGTTGCCGGTAAAGGTTTTTTGGAAAAATCATCAAAAACGTTGATGTTGATGCTTCCTGTTTGCGATGAAAAAAGGGCAGCAAAAAAAAGCGATATAATTAAGATAATTCTGGCAAAAAATACAGTCATAAATATTGTATAAAATTTTAAAAATTAAACCAAACCGAGCGTCATCAGATATACGATCAGCGCAGAAACAGCAGTATAAATCAGTCCGATCAGGACGGCTTTCCCCAATGTTCTGTGCGTTGCTGAAAAATTTCCGGGAAGTGTTTTAGAGAACTTTTTATTTGAGACGATGATGAGATACGTCCACAAAATATAAGTAAGAACGGCACCGATGATGTGTGCAATCAGGATTGTTTTAAAAAGCGAAGTTCCCGCGTGAGGGCTCATTCCCGACAGGCTTCCCGAACCGCCCGAAACCCTGATTAATCCTTCCAAAACAATAACGCCAAGAACCGAAATTCCGAAAATCCAGGTTTGACATTTTTTGTGGGTTTCAAAATCTTTATTTTTTGCAAATTTCACGGCGTAAACCGCAAAAACAGGCGATGCAAGTGTGAGAATGAGCACAGCAGTCATAATGATTACGGTTGTGTTCATATTTTTTTGTGTAAAAATGGTAATTTGCTGGTTGCTGCACAAAAATATCGGACGAAAAACACATTTTCCCCGACGAATCAGCGATGCAATTATTTCAAAACAATTATCTTGCATCCGCTTTGATAATCAGGACACAAAATACAGGATTCATCACTTCCGTCATCGGCTGGCTGATTTTGGCCGCGGTGATGCTGGTGATAATTCCTATGGCTTACCGCGCCAATTTGCCTCTGGAATACCATTTTTACCATGGATTTCTCTTCCTGATGCTGTTTGGAATTTACTATCTGAACAGTAAAATTCTGCTTCCGAAATTCTACGAAACCAAAAAGTATACTTTATTTCCTGTCATTGCTTGCGGTGAGCATTTCGCTGATTTTTCTGATGAATTTTATTGAAGACCGGCTGAATTTGGCGGAACTCATTCACAAATCGCTGAAACCGAACGAACCTTATGTTCCGAAAAGCCGTGGAGTACTGATACCGCTCTATCTTTTTATGCTGTCGGCACTGATGTATTTTATCGGATTGGCATCTCGAATCATCATCAAAAAAAATATTGAAGAAAAGAAAAACATCATTCTGCAGGAACAGAAATCACGGGCAGAACTCGACACACTGAAAGCGCAGATAAATCCACATTTTTTCTTCAACACCCTGAATACCATTTATTCCCTCACCTTTTTTGATATAGAAAAATCGCAAGACGCACTGCTGAAACTCTCAAAAATGATGCGATACGTGATGAATGAAGACGGACTGGAGAAGGTAAAACTGACTGATGAAATTTCATTTGTTAAAAATTATCTGGATCTGATGCAGCAGCGCCTGCCGGAAAATGTTACACTGGAAACTCAGATTCCTGAAGACTGCTCCGATGCTGAAATTGCACCGATGATTTTGCTTACTTTCGTTGAAAACTGCTTCAAACATGGCATTTCGTCGGAAAAGTCCTGTTATATTTTTATTAAAATAAAATGTGAAAACGGAACGTTGCTGCTGGAGACAGAAAACGACATCACCGAAAATCTGAACCATAAAAAAACCAGCGGAATCGGAATTGAAAATACCGTGAAACGTCTGAACATCCTTTATCCGAAAAAGTTTGACTATTTTTCCGAAATTAATTACAACCGCTACCACAGCTCACTGAAAATTGATTTGAAATGAAACTCACCTGCATCTTAATCGACGATGAGCCGCCCGCACTGAAACTGCTGCAGGAATTTGCGTCCAGAATTGATTTTCTGGAAGTAAAAGGTGCGTTTTCAAGCGCCGAATCGGCCCTGAAATTTCTTTCTGAGAATGAAACCGACTGTATTTTTTCAGACATCGAAATGCCCGGACTCAATGGAGTGGAGTTCACCAAAATCGTGAATAATTTTGTCAAAACACCGGAAATCATTTTCGTGACGGCTTATGGAAAATATGCGCTGAACGGCTTTAAAGTGGAAGCCACCGATTTTCTGCTGAAACCCTACAGTTTTGAAGAACTGAAAACCGCCGCCGAAAAAGCCATGAAAAACACCGAACTGAAAAGACTGGCGAATACGGAAACCAGCGAAAACCAGCATTTTTTTCTGAAAGTGGATGCAAGGCAAATCCGTTTTGAGCCATCCAAAATTCTGTTTGCCGAAAGTATGAAGGATTATGTGAAAATTTACACCGAAGACCGCGATATTCCCTATATTCCGCTGATTACGCTGAAAAAATTCCGGGAAGTGCTGCCGGAAAATTTTATTCAGATTAACCGTTCACAGATTATTAACTCCGACAAAATTTCTTCATTTGGCAAAAATACGCTCTCGATTGGCGACCGCAACTTCAGCGTAACCGGAAAATTCCGTGACGAATTTGAAAAACGGAAAGAAAACTTAATTTAAATTCTCCTGTAAACCTCATCAAACGGCACCCTCATTCTGTCGCCCCAAACTCCGCCCTCTTTGCGAATTCCGCAGGACACAATCACATTGATTTCAGCACCGAATGGTAAATTGAGGATTCGTTTTGCACGGATGCTGTCGAAACCTTCCATCGGACAGGTGTCGTAACCTTCGTTTGCCATTGCCAACATAAAGGTTTGAGCAGCCAACGCGCAGGTTTTGTGTACCACGACTCTGGTATCATTTTCCGAAACTTCGTAGGTTATCGGGCGGAAAATCCCCACTCCATACATCACTATTTTTCTGAAAAGTCCAAGGATTCCGAAAAATTTGGCGTACAGAAAGGGCATCACGGTTTTATAATATTGTTCCCAGCGTTTGATGCGTTTTGCCTGCTTTTCGGAAGGCGAATTTTTCAAAACATTTTCTGTCTCGAGTTGGAGCATTTTTTTTGCTCTTTTTCTGAACAAATCCTGTCGTGTAACAAAGACTACCATTTGTTTTGCGGTGGTTGCTGTTTGTTGGTCGAGACAGGCGTGAGAAAGCTTTTTCAAAGTTGCAGCGTCGGTGATGTGATAAAATTCCCACAACTGCATATTGGACGAATTGGGAGCGAGTGTCGCCAATTCGATGCAGTGTTTCACAATTTCGGGATCGATATTTTTAGATTCGTCGTAATGGCGTACAGAACGGCGGTATTGGAGAATTTCGTCGAAAGTCATTGGAGTCTTTTTTGAAGAGACGAACAGGTTCGCCAAATACTTTATTTTTCTGCAATTTCTTTCACTTTTTCCAACGCTTTCGGGAACACTTCTGCAAAAAATGGGATATATTCTTCCGGAGCATTCATGGTTGCGGTGAGTTCGGTTTTGCCGTCGGTTTCCGTCAAATCATATTGTTCAATGGCTTCATTTCCATAGGTTGCTTGTTGTTTTTCGCCACTGTGCACTTCTCCTTTGTGTTTGAAATACATTTTTTCAAAAGGAATCATTTTTTCTACAACGCCAAACATTCCGTTTTCGCCGGGAGAAAGAAACAGGATTTCGCTTCCTTCCTGCAGATCCGATTCGTAATACGAACCTTCGTGGAAAACGGAAGTCCATTCTCTGTAGTTTTGATCATTCCAAAGCGCTTCCCAAACTTTTTCTCTTGGAGCGTTGATTTGTATGGTAAATTGGAGTTTTTTCATTTTTAATTTTTTTTAGTATTGCCTTAACAAGTCATAAGAAATTTAGAAAGTTTTGTCAGTAAAGATTTTTTCTGACCACCCCGTCCTTCGGACACCCCTCCAAAGGAGGGGAATTTTTCATTTTCTCAAGATTTTTTCCATTGCCTTCCCTTTCGCCAATTCGTCAATCAGTTTATCTAAATATCGGATTTTCTGCATTAATGGATTTTCAATTTCTTCAACTCGGTAACCACAGATGACGCCGGTGATTTTTAAAGCGTTTTCATTGAGTTTCGCATTATTAAAGAAAGTTTCGAAATCGATTTTTTCATCAATTATTTTCTGGATTTCTTTATCGGAATAGCCAGTCAACCATGAAATAACTTCGTGAAGTTCGGCAACAGTCCTTCCTTTGGATTCCACTTTTTTCACATAATGGGGGTACACACTTGCGAAGGACATTTTGAAAACGCGGTCGTAATTTTTTTCCATTTCTTTTGGGTGTTGGATTGAATTCCAACCTTAATAAATCGTTCGTCGCTATGCGAATTGTACAAAATAGCGATGATAGATTTCTCAACATTAGATTTCAATGTAAGTCAACGAACGATCATCTATTTTTAACCAGTAACCAACCTTTAAGTAAAGCAAAATTAGGAATTTCAATAAGATACCAGTATGATCCAGTAGGTAATTTGATTTCAATATTTGCAAGGTTTTTCCCATCATTAATGGTTAATTCCTTTACTAACGTTCCATATTGATCAAATAGTTTCACCTTGATGGTTCCTGAATAAAAACTTAATGTACTTAAATCCCAAAAATCATTTATTCCATCACCATTGGGAGTTATCGCATTCGGAATAAAGGGAATATGGATTGTTTTCGACGCTACGCAACCTTGTTTGCTCTTTTCCCTTACAAAAATAGTAATCGTATCGCCTTTTGAATAAGGAAATTGATTTTCATTCTGCCATGTAATCCCATCCAAAGAATATTCAAAGGGAGCATTTCCCGATGTCACATGCACTACTAAGTGGTTGGAAGTAATTTCTACTTCAAACTCCAGCAAATTTGCTTCCTTAACTAAAACACATTGCACAAACGAACAACCCTCAGTTGAAGTGAGTTTGACGCAATATTCACCAGGAGTATTAACTTTAATTTTTTGGGTAGTTTCATTTGTGGGCGACCATTCATAACTATAAAAACCTTCGCCTGCATCCAATTCTAATATAGTTCCACCACAAACATAATAAGGACCTTCACCCAAAGTATCTGAATATACATTTTCTCGAACATACAAATCCAGTGTTGCATATACTGTGCATTTGTTGGGAACGGAAATTCTTGCAAATATGATGTCATGATCAGGAACTTCATTGGGATAAGAACTTGTATTAGTAATTGGGTTCTGATTCATTTCCGCATCTTGTAAAGTCTCAAAAAAGGTTACAGTTGCATTGGTTTCTGTAGTTAATGATGCTTTTGTTGATAATAAATCAAAGCTTCCGATTCCCGTTCCAGAGATATTACAGCTGAAAACATCCAAATTTTGAAAGTATTGTGGCTTTGACCATATAGCTACTTGTTGTGAATACGTATTTGGTGCAATACAGTCAACCAAAGATCCAGGATAATGGTAAGTAATTGTATACACCCCATTTTGGCTGTTTGCAACATCTATCATTCCGGTTGTTGCATCAATAGATAAATTCGAGCTCGAAGAAGAAAATGTTCCCCCCAACTGAAAACCAGTAGGTAGCGTAGGCAAAACAGAAATCACATCATTACAAATTGTAGTTGGAAAGTTAAAATTAAGTATGGGATTTGTGTAGTGCTTTATTTCAACAAAAGCGCCATAATCAACAATTCCGCATGTTGGATTTACATATTTATTATACTTTACGATGTAATTTCCGGGCGATGACTGAGTCAAATTAATCACTCCCGTTAATGGATTGACCACTAACCCGGAAGTTGATGAAAAAGTACCGCCTGCCGAAAAATTTGCTGGTAATTGCGGTGATAAAAAATTATATTTTTTAATACAAACAGGAGATTCGTAACTAAAGCTAAGATTTATATTTGACGGTAATGTATTCACTAATTTCACATCATCAGAAACAGTGCAAATACCGTTTGAAACAGTCCAACGCAATGTTGCTGTTTGAGAACTTAAGACAAAAATTTGTTTTGGATCTGAAGAAACATTAGGCGATACATTCCCGGAGATAATTTGCCAAAATCCATTTTCTCCCGATGCGGGTACACTGGCATTCATCTGAAAAATATTTGAACATTTCGTCTGATCTGCACCTGCATTGGCAATAGGTTTCGGAACGACTTCTACCAAAACATCTTTCGTTTTGGAACATACACCGGTAGATGATACTTTATATAGCGTTGTTACGGTAGGTGAAGCTACAACATGAGCACCCGATGTAGTATTTAACCCTGTAGATGGGCTCCAAACAAATGGACCACAACCTTGCGTTACACTTAAATCAACCGAATCTCCTGCACATATTTTTGCAGATGGAGGATCTACAACAATTTCCTTTGTGTTGATTCCCGATGTTTGTGTAATCGCATATTCAAAATAGCATCTATTATTAATGCCTTCAAGTTTAATGGTATATAATTGACATTCTTCCAAAATATCATTAATCTTAATATCATAATAATTTGTATCTGGAATAGAATTTAGATTATAGGGTAAAGTATACGTTTCCAATGGTTGAGATCCCGCACTGATACAATCTGAACGATAAATACTGACATAAAGCTCGATTGGCAAATAACCTCCCAAGTCTCTGTCTGCTCCTGCATTTTTTATCCAAACTCTGAAAGAAGCATTTTTTCCGGATGCTTTGAATTTTACGTAACCTTTCTTGCCATTACGAACCGTGTTATCATAAACTCCACAAAATGATTTCCCATAATCACAAAAAGCTTCATCGGCACATGTTGTCGGGATACTATAAGTACAATCCGGATATGGCGGATCGGGAGGTGTGACTACAGGATTGTCTCCAAATGTTAGAGTCCAATCAATCAAATTTCCCGATAATGATGCTGAATTATTCCAAATTATGAGGGACCAGTTTCCATCTCCAGATTTATTATTATTTAAATTTCCTAATGATTTTTCCGGTAAGAAATTGCCAGTAAAAGGAGCTTGTCCTAAAATAATTGTGTTTGTTGATACTCCATCGAAACATGTTCCTATATAGTCTGAACCTTGTCCACCATTATTTTCACTTAGAGTGATCATTGAACCGAAAGGTGAACGTAAAACTATTTTTAAATTCTCATCATGAGGAAAATTTAAGTTAATGCAAATCTTTTCTAAGCCATGATTGGAGTCTAAATTACCGATTCCATTAACAGGAATATCAAAAACAGTATAGTCATTTTTAGCAATAATTCCTCCTGCACCACTGAATGTCTGTGCCGTGCATAATTTATAAACAATCGTTAATAATAGGATGATGTGTTTTTTGCTAAACATGTGTAGCAATAAGATTAATTTTTATCAAAGTAAAGAATTTTGGATGATTTAAAATCGGATTACTTACACAAGTTTAACAGATTGTTTCACCGTTGTTGCCTTCAATCACATTAACTATTCTCCCTTTCGATGGCTGAAAGCAAAGTTTCATCCACCAAATTCGGCAGCGTCACTTTTAGGTTCGGTTCTACTTCCATCGCGCGTTTTATCGCGAAAATCGCGCCTTCATTTCTTGCCCAGCTTCTTCGTGAGATTCCGTTGTTTACATCCCAAAAAAGCATGGATTTTAATCTTCTGTCGGCATCATCACTTCCATCAAGCAGCATTCCGAAACCGCCGTTGATCACTTCGCCCCAACCAACGCCACCTCCGTTGTGAATGGAAACCCAGGTTGCTCCGCGAAAAGAATCGCCAATGACGTTGTGAATCGCCATATCTGCGGTAAATCTTGAACCGTCGTAAACATTGGAAGTTTCACGGTAAGGCGAATCTGTTCCTGAAACATCGTGATGATCCCGACCTAAAACTACAGGTCCAATTTCTCCATTTTTAATGGCTTTGTTGAAAGCTTCAGCGATTTTCATTCTTCCTTCTGCATCGGCATAAAGGATTCTCGCCTGACTTCCGACTACTAAATGATTTTCCTGCGCACCTTTAATCCACTGAATATTATCCGCCATTTGTTGTTGGATTTCTTCAGGAGAATTTTTCATTATTTCATTTAATACTGAAGTCGCAATATCATCCGTTTTCTGCAAATCCTCAGGTTTTCCACTGGTGCAAACCCATCGGAACGGACCGAAACCATAATCAAAACACATCGGTCCCATAATATCCTGAACATAACTTGGATACCTGAATTCGCGTCCCAAAGCCGGATTTTCCGCCAATACATCGGCTCCTGCTCTGCTTGCTTCCAACAAAAATGCATTTCCGTAATCAAAAAAATAAGTTCCGTTGGCTGTGTGTTTATTGATTGCTGCAGCATGTTTTCTTAAACTTTCCTGAACTTTTTCTTTGAATAATTCAGGATTTTCCGCCATCATTTTGTTAGATTCTTCAAAACTTTGTCCAAGCGGATAATAACCTCCTGCCCAAGGATTGTGAAGAGAAGTCTGATCGGAACCAATATCAATCTTCAAACCGGCTTCAGCAAATTTTTCCCAAACTTCCACTACATTTCCAAGATAAGCGAGAGAAACCGTTTCCTGATTTTGTTGTGCATTTCTTACTCTTTCAACTAATTCATTAAGGTTTTCGTGAATTTCATCAATCCATTTCTGTTCGTGGCGGATTTTGGTGATTTTTGGATTTACTTCAGCGCAAATTGTGATGCAACCTGCAATATTTCCGGCTTTTGGCTGTGCTCCACTCATTCCGCCCAAACCTGAAGTTACAAACAAACCACCTTTTGGAGATTTTCCAATTTTTCTGAACGCATTCAGCACCGTAATCGTCGTTCCGTGCACAATTCCTTGCGGACCGATGTACATATAACTTCCCGCCGTCATTTGTCCATATTGTGAAACACCCAACGCATTGAATTTTTCCCAATCATCAGGTTTTGAATAATTTGGAATCACCATTCCGTTCGTCACCACAACTCTTGGCGCGTCTTTATGCGAAGGAAACAATCCCATCGGATGACCGGAATACATTACTAATGTCTGTTCATCCGACATTTCCGACAAATATTTCATCGTCAGAAGATATTGTGCCCAATTGCTGAAAACCGCACCATTTCCGCCGTAAGTAATCAGTTCGTGGGGATGTTGAGCGACTGCATAATCGAGATTGTTCTGAATCATCAGCATAATCGCTTTTGCCTGTTCAGATTTTCCAGGATATTCAGAAATCGGTCTTGCTTTCATCTCATAATCGGGACGAAAACGGTACATATAGATTCTTCCGTAATCCTCAAGTTCTTTTTTGAATTCTTCAATCAGTTCCGAATGAAATTTCGGCTCGAAATAGCGCAAGGCATTTCTCAGAGCGAGTTTCTTTTCTTCTTCATTAAGAATTTCCTTACGTTTCGGAGCGTGATTGATTTGAGGTTCAAAAGGTTTTGGTTTTGGTAATTCGGTTGGGATTCCCTGCTTAATCTGTTCTTGAAAGGTCATTATTTATTAGAAATTTGAGGTTTGAAATTTGACGTTTTCTATTCAAATTTTGAAGTCTTAAAGATATTTAAAACCGCCAATACAAAACAATTTTTTATGTTTCAAATCTTTTTAGCTGCAACGAAGCATACTCTTATTCGTACCAAACAGCTGCCATATCAAAGTATAACATAGAATTACGCTACCAACTTCCAAGGTTTTTTCTCCCGTTTTGTTTTGGAATTGCAGCAGTGATTTCCTCAGGATTTATTTTTTAGTGAAAGTGCGCAAAACATCGGCGACATTGTGAAAATTATTAATTTTAATTGTTAAATTTGTCCACATTGATATTATGGAAAAGAACACTAAAAAAGTACAGGAAACTCCCGCTGAACAAAATAAAATCCTCTCTAAACCACGCATATTTTTCGGAATCCTTTTTATCATTATTTCTGTAGTGATGGCGTTTTCATTCATCTCCTATCTGATGAATTGGAAGGCGGACCAAAGTCAGGCAGGAACAATGCTCGATAAAACCGTGAAATCCTCGAATATCTTTGGGAAAATCGGTGACTGGCTCGGTAATTTCTTCATTTTCGAAAGCATCGGAGTTGCTGCGTTTATTCTGGCATTTCTGTTCTTCGTTTTTGGAATGCTGATCCTCAAGAAAAATTATTTCAAACCGTGGAAAACAATTGGTCACTCGTTGTTTTTCATCTGTTGGCTGCCAATTTTTATGGGAGCGGTTACGAAAGGAGAAGGTGTACTGAGCGGCGTTTACGGTTTCCAGATTATGGATTTTCTGAATTCGGTGATCGGCACGGTCGGACTTTGGTTGGCGATTGTTGCAAGTATCACGCTGTATTTCATTCTTGAATTTAACCTGAATCCGAGCAATGTAAAATCCAAACTGAACGAACTCAACGAAAATACTTTAGGTAAAGTGAAATCGATGATGCCGAATTCATCTGAAAACTTCGAGGCAGACGACGAGTTGGAAGAATCAGCTCACAAAGATGATGAAGATGAAGACGAAAACGGTAACGAAATGATCCCTGAAAAACCTGCGCCAAAAACAGATTTTGCCAATACTTTTGAAACCATCAAGACTCCGAATCAAACGTCATTCGAAGAAACTCCATCAAAAGTTACCGTCACAGAAACTGCTGGAAACTCAGTGAATCTAAATCCTGTTTCCACTACTTCTTCCCTGAAAACTGATGATATTGACTTTAAAGTAGAAGTTGCACAAACTGTCGATGTGATTGACGATGTTGACGACAAATCCAAAGAATTGGTGGAGAAGCATGGACTTTACGACCACAAACTTGAACTCGCCAAATTCCAGATGCCGCCAATCGACTTGCTGAAAGATTATGGCAACGAAGAAATCTCCATTAATAAAGATGAATTGGAGGAAAACAAAAATAAGATTGTCGGTTTGCTGAAAAATTTCAATGTTGGAATCGCAGAAATCAAGGCGACAATAGGACCGACTGTTACTTTATATGAAATCGTACCAGAAGCAGGAATCCGAGTGGCTTCTATCAAAAAATTGCAGGACGATATCGCTTTGAATCTTTCCGCATTAGGAATCAGAATTATCGCACCGATGCCTGGAAAAGGAACGATTGGGATCGAAGTTCCGAGAAAAAATCCTTCGATGGTTTCGATGAGAAGTGTGATTGCGTCACAGAAATTCCAAAATTCAGAAATGGATCTTCCTGTAGTTTTCGGGAAAACGATTTCCAACGAAATTTTCATGGCAGATTTGGCGAAAATGCCACATTTGCTGATGGCGGGTGCAACCGGACAGGGAAAATCAGTTGGGATCAATGCGATTTTGACTTCACTCCTTTATAAAAAACATCCGAGCGAACTGAAGTTTGTAATGGTCGATCCTAAGAAAGTGGAACTTTCATTGTATTCAAAAATCGAAAGACACTACCTCGCAAAACTTCCCGATGGAGACGATGCGATTATTACCGATACCCATAAAGTAATCAACACGCTGAACTCGCTTTGCGTGGAAATGGATACGCGTTACGACCTTTTGAAAAACGCTTTCTGCAAGAACCTCAAGGAATACAACAAGAAATTTTCTGAGCGCAAACTGAATCCCGAAAACGGCCACCGTTATTTACCGTACATCGTTCTGGTGGTGGACGAATTTGCTGATTTGATCATGACTGCAGGAAAAGAAGTTGAACTCCCAATTGCCAGATTAGCTCAGTTAGCGAGAGCCGTTGGAATTCACCTGATTGTGGCAACTCAGCGTCCATCAGTGAATGTAATTACGGGGATGATTAAGGCGAATTTCCCCGCAAGAGCCGCTTTCCGAGTGATTTCGGGTGTGGATTCGCGAACTATTCTGGATTCGCCAGGAGCTGATCAATTAATTGGAAAAGGCGATATGCTCTACTTTAACGGAAATGAAATCCTGCGTTTGCAGTGTGCCTTTGTCGATACTCCCGAAGTTGAGAAAATTGCCGAATTTATCGGCGAACAGAAAGGTTATGCAAGTGCGTTCATGCTTCCCGAATACACGAGTGAGGAATCCACCTCTTCTGCCGGAACTTTTGATCCGAACGAAAAAGATGCCCTCTTCGAAGATGCAGCAAGAATTATTGTTTCAACACAGCAAGGTTCGACCTCGATGTTGCAACGTCAATTAAAACTCGGATACAACCGAGCGGGAAGAATTATGGACCAACTCGAAGCGAGCGGAATCGTGGGCGGCTTCAACGGAGCGAAAGCAAGAGACGTGCTGATCAGCGATCTGAATTCTTTGGAACAGTTTTTGGAAGATTTGCGCAAGTAATAGAAACTTTAAACAATAGTTTAACTTTACTGCAAAAATTCTATCAAAAATTAAAAAAGAAAGAAATGAAAGATATGTTGAAAAAAATTACCCTTGGAATTTTCGCGTTAGCTACTGCCGCAAGTTTTTCTGCACAGAAAGTTGACGCCAAAGCAAAAACGATCCTGGATGCGGTTTCCAGCAATTATAAATCAAAGAATAACGTTTACTTTAAATTTGTTTACGGAACCGGGACAGGAAAAAATGTAACGAAAACCGAACCCGGAATTTTCTATTCGGCAAAAGACAAGTACAAGCTGAAAATCATGGGAACTGAGCAGATTTACGACGGAAACAAAGTTTACAATATTTCTTCGGAAGACCAGGAAGTGACCATCGCAAAACCAACAGGAAGCGACCAAATGTTCTCTCCATTAAACTATATTGAGGAATACAAGAAAGGTTACAATGTAAAATATGTCGGAAAAATTAATGTAAACGGTGTAAACGCCGACTACATCAAACTTACGCCGACCAAAAACAACGGGATTAAAGAAGTAAACCTTTTTGTAAACAGCACCAGAAAACAGTTGGTAAAACTGGAGCAATTCTCCACCGACAACTCGGTTTCTGTAATAGCAATCAGCGATTACAGGGAAAACCAAAGCTTAAACAGCAATATGTTTACCTTCAACAAAGGCGATTACCAAAACTATATCGTTACTGAGCTGTAAACTGAAAACATAGATTTTAAAGTCACAGAAGAAAACACTTTTGTGACTTTTTTGTTAAATTTGACCCATGTTAAAAAAACTCGACGGATACGTAATTAAAACTTTCTTCGGTCCGTTTCTTTTTATTTTCAGCGTACTGTTTTTCATCTTTGTGGTAAACATTATCTGGATCCGTTTGGCGCAGTTCACAGGAAAAGGTTTGAGTTACTGGGAAATCCTGAAACTCCTCTCCTATCTTTCTGCGATCGTCGTCCAGTTCGTGCTTCCGCTCACCATTCTGCTTTCTTCGATTATGACTTTCGGGGATTTTGGGGAACGGTACGAACTTGCTGCAATGAAGGCGGCAGGAATTTCTTTGACGAGAGTGATGACGCCACTTTTCATCGTAACGGTCGGATTTTCGATACTGCTCTTTTTCTTTTCGAATAATGTGATCCCCGATTTTCAGCGGAAGGCGAAAAATATGCTGTACAATATTGCCGCAACCAAACCCGCGTTGAATTTCACTCCCGGTCAGTTCATCCAACAAATTCCGGGATACACCGTGAAATTTGAT
Organism: Chryseobacterium suipulveris; assembly: GCF_022811685.1. Taxonomy (NCBI): domain Bacteria; kingdom Pseudomonadati; phylum Bacteroidota; class Flavobacteriia; order Flavobacteriales; family Weeksellaceae; genus Chryseobacterium; species Chryseobacterium suipulveris. The sequence goes on from NZ_CP094532.1 coordinate 1,612,424, forward strand.
AAAATCACTGGAGAAAACGGCGAAAATTTGGAAGGAGTCTTCATCCACAGAATGGCGAATTCTTTTGAAGACCAGCAATCCATCGTTGCACAGAAAGGCAAATTCGTTCCGGCTGCAAATCCCAATTACCTGAAATTGGTCTTGTTTAATGGCCATATTTTCGAAGACCAGCTTTCGAGTATGGATTACCCGCAAAGGTTGAAACAGCCCGATCAACAGATTAAGTTCGACACGCTGGTTTCGCATTTCAATATTTCAGAAATCATCAACAAAGCAATCGAGCAGGAAAAAATTACCGACGATTACTCTTTCCAAAACTTCCTTGAACTCAACAAAACCATCGCAACAACCAAGAAAGACAACGAGCGGATTTTTACAAATATTAACGACGAACTGATTACGCAAACCAATTCCTACGTTACCTATATCGACAAAACGAAGCCGAAAGCGGCACCAGTTCCTTTACCCAAAACCGATACCGTCAAAGTCCAGAAAAAGCACGAAATGCTCTTCTCCGCCTACAACAAAATTGAAACTTTGAAGCAGGGCAACAATTTCAAGCAGGAGCAGATCAAGGATTTGCACGCGTATTTTTCACGTGTAGTGCTTTATCAGCAAAGGATTTTTGCCTATTCGGTAACCTGCCTAATTTTCTTTTTGATCGGTTCCAGTCTCGGTTCCATCATCAGAAAGGGAGGAATCGGACTTCCCGTGGTAATCGCGATCGTGATTTTCATTATTTTTTATGTTCTGAATCTCTCGGTCGAAAACTTAGCGTGGGCTGGAAAAATGGATCCTTATCTCGCGGCTTGGCTTCCAAATTTGGTGCTGTTCCCGTTCGGAGTTTGGCTCACCTACAAAGCGCTCACCGATTCGCAGGTGTTCGATATCGAAAAATACAAAGCGCTGTTCAAGCCGATTATCGAGAAGTTCAGCAAGAATAAGGAACACTCGAGATACCGATAAAAACAAAAAAGTTTACTGTGGATTTCAGTACACTTTTTTTGATGATCGAGGCGAAAATCATTTAAGATATTTCGTAATCGATGAACTTGTAGGTTTTGTGGTACTGATGAAAGTATCGATCAGTTTACCGTTTTCATCGACCAGAAATTTAGTAAAGTTCCAGAGAATACTGGTGTTTTTCACGCCATTCAAATCCTTCTCAGTAAGGTATTTGAAAATGGGTGCGGTATCGTCTCCTTTTACAGAAACTTTTGCAGCCATCGGAAAAGTCACGCCATAATTTTTTTGGCAGAAAGCGCCGATCTCGGCATTGGTTCCAGGTTCCTGCGCTCCGAAATTATTGGCAGGGAATCCCACCACCACGAGTTTGTCTTTATAATCCTTAGAAAGCTGTTCCAGATCAGCATACTGCGGGGTGAAACCACATTCCGAAGCAGTGTTCACAATCAGGATTTTCTTTCCTTTGAAATCGGCAAAGTTTATTTCGCCGCCATCCAAAGATTCCACTTTGTAGTCATAAATCGTCTTTCCCATAAGCTGTTGAGTTTTTTCTTTAGAAATTTCAGTCTTCTGATTTCCGCAATTCTGCATAAAAGCGGCGACCGACAAGATGATAATGAAAATGCGTTTCATTTTGTTAAAATTTAAAAGTATTCGCCGGGAAAACTTTGTTGGTTTCGATTCTATTGATGATCATCACATAATCGCTCTCTTTTTTTGGACTTGAAGACTCGATTCTGAAAGGTAAAAGTAATCCGCCAACTTTCTTATAATCGGAATAGTTCAGCGTTTCCTCCTTTTTTGTTTCCCTTAAAAGCATATAGTCTTTCGTGTCAAAATAATACAGCGTTTTGTTCACGTTTTTGGTCAGCTCCACTTTGTGGCAGTAAATATCGCCGAGTTTTTCTTTGCCTAAATATTTGGCTTCGAAACCTTTACTTTCCCAGTCGATAAAGTCGTTGTCGAAATTTTCTGCAACATAATTCGGGTATTCCTGAACCTTGTTGGTGGCGTAGTTCATCGCGTAACCTTTCGTTCCGTCGTAACCTTCAATCGCGGTTTCCTTTTTCCCAATGGTAATCACAGTTTTGGTTAGGTTTGGTCTTTGCTGGTAAATCTTCACCGGATATTCGTCATTGATTCCCAAAATCACCTTACCCTGCAAAACAACCGAATTCAGGAGTTTCCAATTGGTTAGTCCGCCAGAAAGCTCGATATTTTTATCGATGATTTCCTTCGCGGTTTGTGCGTTGATGAAATGTGAAAATATAAGGGTTACAATTAAAAGTATCTTTTTCATTAAGTCATTTTAGAAGTCCAAAGGTAAAATTTTTGATGAGAAACGAAGATGATTTCGCTCACATTTTACCATACTTTAACGGTTTTGACGGTTCAAAATTTCACGGGCTTTATCCAGATCTTCAGGAACATCGATTCCCACGCCGATAAAGTCGGTCTCGATCATTTTGATTTTCATACCGTTTTCAAGATAGCGGATGCACTCTATTTTCTCTAGTTTTTCTAATGGCGTCATTTCCAGTTTTGAAAATTTTAGCAACGCTTCCTTTCTGAAAGCATAAACGCCGATATGTTTGAAATATTCTTCATCAATCGACTTTTCCCTATGATAAGGAATCACAGATCGGCTGAAATAAAGGGCGAAACCCTGCAAATCGGTAATCACTTTCACGTTATTCGGATTCTCGATATCATCCTTTTCGTGTAGCTTTATTTTTAATGAAGCTAAAGAAATTTCCTTTTTATCGTCATGATAAAAAACCTGGATCAGCTGTTGTAAAGGTTCAGTCTTCAGAAACGGTTCGTCGCCTTGCACATTGATCACGATATCGCAGTCAATTTGATGAACAGCTTCGGCAATTCGGTCGCTTCCTGTTTCGTGATGTCCCGTCATTACAGCTTTTCCACCGATTCCAACAATTTCGTTGAAAATAATCTCGGAATCCGTCGCTACAAAAACTTCATCGAAAAGTCGGGTTTCCACAACATTCTGGTAAGTGGTCGCAATCACGGTTTTATCACCCAAAAGCTGCATCAGTTTCCCAGGAAATCGTGACGCTTCGTATCTTGCAGGAATTACGGCAATTATTTTCATTGAAGTTAGATTGTTATTTATATTTTTTCAGAAGCTTTTCAATTCTTTCGTCGGGTTCGTACGGAAGGACATCGACCAACTTTACATTCTTAAATTCAGGATGTGTCGTATTAAAAATCAAATTATGATTTCCGGGAACAATCGATGAAGGAACCTTCAAGCACAAACTTTTTTGCTCGTCGTACCAGAGATCTCCCATTTCCTGAAGTTCCGAATAACTTTGAGTATCCCGCCACTTTTCAGGCAAATCTGAAGTAATGATCTGTTCCAAATTTTCGTTGGGATAATAGATGACCATTATTTTGTATTCATTGTTAAAGCCCGTTCCGACACGGTACATCATATTTTCCAACAAAGCCAGAGAAACATTTTCGGTGGTGTAAAGCACCAGTTTTCCAGCAGAATTCCATCTTCCTGCAAAACCGCTCACGGAAAGTGAGTTTGCATATTTCTCGTGTGCAATCCTGAAAACAAGCATCTTAGGAAACTAAATCGGATAACCTTGCGCCATTCTTTCGAGGCGGGCAATAATCAGATCAACACCACCCGAAGTATTTAGGAAATCTGAAGGTTTCTCGGCTGAACCCCACATCGGCTGATCAAGCCATTTGCTGAATTCATCGACATTGCCGAGATATTCCTTGCCTAATTCATACAAAGAAATCAACTTCAGAAGGTGCTCACTGTAGTTCGGCTCCAAAGTTTTATTTTGGTCGCGGTAATTGCTGATGGTTCTTGCGGAAAGATTGATCATCGCAGCGAGAACTTTCTCGGGCATATCGATGGAATCCGAAAAACTGTAGAAAACATCAGTATTGACACCGCTTTGCGCGAGTTTCACTAAGTGGTAATCATCTTTTGGAATAAAATATCTGAAATAGGTATTTCCGTATGCAACTGCAGCTTCTGAAACTACAGTAGATTCCTGGTCTATCGTTTTATATTTCTTGCTCATCATTTTCCTTTTCCCAAAGATAGAAATTTTTCCTTAGAGCAAGCGAATTTTTTCCAACTTTTTCCAATTTTATTTCAACTTTGTCAAAGCTTCCTCCAATCTTGGAAGCATTTGCTTTATTTCGTCTAATGACAAACCTCCTGCAGATGCTCTAAACCAAGGCATCGACCGAGAGTTTCCAAATGCTGAAAACGGAACAAGTGCAACTCCCGCTTCGTTAATAAGGTAGAAAACCAAATCCGATGAATCCGCTATTACATTTCCGTCAGGTTTTGTTTTACCGATATAATCGAGTTTGATGGTCAGATAAAGCGCTCCCATCGGTTGAATGCTCTCAACTTCAAAGCCTCGAGTTTTCATATTCTGAACTGCGGAATGAAGATATTTCAAACTTTCTGAAATTTTCCCTTTGAAATCGTCCACAAAATCATTGACATTCCCAGTTTCGCCCAGGAAAACGGAAACTGCTTCCTGCTCAGGTTTTGGCGCCCAAGCTCCGACGTGCGTGAGCAAAGATTTCATTTTGTCTAAAATCAGTTTCGGTCCGAAACTCCAACCAACCCTGATTCCGGTCGCAGCAAAACATTTCGAGGTCCCGTCAATGAAAATGGTGTAATCCCGAAGTTCAGGGAAAAGCGAAACAGGATTAAAATGTTCCTCACCGAAAGTAAGCATCGCATAAATTTGGTCATACATAATGTATAGCGGTTTTTCATCCTCGCCACGACTTTTATTTTCTTCTAAAACCAACTCGCAGATTGCAGTAAGTTGTTCTTTGGTAAACATTGTTCCGGTTGGATTAAGCGGCGAACAAAGCGCCAGTAAAACCGCTCCTTTCAGATGGGGTTTTAAATCTTCTGCTGTCGGCAAAAAATTATTTGACTGTGATGTTTCAACCTCAATTTTTTGAGCATTCGTCAAATATGCGTAATGGTTGTTGTTCCAGGACGGAATCGGATAAATCACCTTATCGCCTTCGTCAACGATCACTTTGTAGGTCGCATAAATTAAAGGTCTTGATCCGCCAGTAACTAAGATTTCATCGGTAGAATAATCCAGATTCCAACGGTTCTTCAAATCATTTGAAACCGCTTTCCGTAAAGACAGAAGTCCGTTTGCTGGTGGATAATTCGTGAGATTGTTTTGATATGCTTTGTTGATTTCCTCCTTCAATCGAATAGGAATCGGATAAAGGTTGGAATTGAGGTCACCAATGGTGAGGTTTGCAATTTCGGCACCTTTTGCCTTCATATCGTTTACTTCGTTGCCGATTTTTACAATTTCTGAGCCGATAAGGTTTGCGGCGAGTTTGGATACTTTCACTATTATTTACTTTTTTATATATCTAAAATGAACGAAAAAGTCCACCATTTGTCTTTCTATAAATCTCTCAAAAATACGAAAAATAAAAAACTTTGCCCAGAATAAACCCGGGCAAAGTTGAAATATTTCCCATTAAAATTCCTTAAAGATTCAAATCGGTTTTCACCCTTTCAATCTTATCGTTGAGTGTCACCAGTTTGTCTTTGAAATCCTGCTCCGAAGAAATCTGATCCTTCACAGAAACGTAGAATTTAATTTTCGGTTCGGTTCCCGATGGTCGCACGCAAACCTTGGTTCCGTCTTGAGTATAATAAATGAGCACGTTGGATTTTGGGATTCCGTCCATCACTTTCTTCTCGTTTTTAGAAACAGTGATGCAGGTCTGTTCCTTGAAATCCTTGATTTCCTCCACTAAGCTTCCAGCGATTTCTTTCGGCGGGTTCTCACGGAAATCCTTCATCATCTGATGAATCTGTTCTGCTCCTTCCCTGCCTTTTCTCACGACGTTGATCAAACCTTCATAATACATTCCCAGATCTTTGTAAATGTCGATCATATATTTAAACATCGAACTTCCGTTGGCTTTACACCAAGCTGCAATTTCGCAAGCCAGGAGAATAGAACCGCAGGAATCCTTGTCGCGCACGAAATCTCCTGTCATAAATCCGAACGATTCCTCACCGCCGCAAACAAACTTTTCTTTGCCTTCATTTTCGCGGATCATTTTACCGATCCATTTGAAACCGGTTAATCCCACTTTGCAGTCCACCCCGAATTTTTCGGCGATATCGAAAAAGATATCCGAAGTCACAATGGTCGAACCGATGAATTCCTTGCCTGTAATTTTTCCTGACTTTTTCCATTGGTCGAGAATGTAGTAAGTGAGGATCGTGTTGGTTTGGTTTCCGTTCAGGAGCTGCATTTCTCCATCCAGGTTTCTTACCGCGATTCCCAATCGGTCACCATCAGGATCGGTTCCGATAACGATGTCGCCATTGGTAATCCTCGCCAAATCGAGCGCCATTTCCAAAGCGGCAGGTTCTTCCGGATTCGGACTTTCCACCGTCGGGAAGTTTCCGCTCGGAATCATCTGTTCCCTTACCAAATCAATTTTTTTGAAACCCGCCTTTTCCAAAGCTTTCGGAACTGTTGTATAAGTCGTTCCGTGAATGGAAGTGAAAACAATATTCAAATTGTCGTAACCCACTTTATCCTTTTGATAAAGAGAATTTTCGATACAGGCATCGATATACACGTCGTCCTGTTCTTCGCCGATCCACTCGATTAATTCATCGTTTCCGTTGAATTTGATTTCGTCGAATTTTACGGAATAAACTTCCTTAATAATTTCTTCGTCATTGGGCGGAACAATCTGTGCGCCATCGTTCCAATACACTTTGTAGCCGTTGTATTCAGGCGGATTGTGTGATGCCGTCAAAACGATTCCCGCGTTACATTTTTTGTCGCGAACGGTAAAAGAAAGTTCTGGAGTCGGCCGATGGTTTTTGAATAGCAAAACGTTAATTCCGTTTGCAGTAAGCACATCCGCAACAAGTTTTCCGAACTCTTTGGAATTGTTTCTCACGTCGTAAGCAATCGCAACTTTGATTTTTTCTCCTGGAAACTGCTGATGAAGGTAGTTTGCCAAACCTTGTGTTGCCTGTCCCAAAGTATATTTGTTCAAACGGTTGGTTCCAACACCCATGATTCCGCGCATTCCACCGGTACCGAATTCGAGTTCACGGTAAAAGGAATCCTCCAAATCTGGAGATTGTGAATTGATGAGCGTTTCAACTGCGTTTCTCGTTTCTTCGTCGAAAATGTCTGTAAGCCAGAGCTTTGCTTTTTCTAAAGTTGTCATTTGTTATGTTGTTTACTTTTTTTGATGTTATTTGATTTGAGGTTGTTTGAGGTTATTTGATGTTGTTTGATGTTGTTTGACTTGGCTTGAACAATATCAAACGATCAAACAATGTCTAACGAATTCAAACTATTCTAATGGTCGGTTCTGCACATTCGCCGCTTTATCAATTTTGAAGGCACGGATCGGATCATTGTAGTAAAGAAATTTCGAAGTATTTCCAATATTACCTTTTATTGAATCTTTGACGTTGACTTCCGCATAACTTCCGTTCTTGGCATCAATTTTCAGATTGGTAATCATCCAATAAGGAGCGATTACATTTGCGGTATCTGAAATTTTCAATACCGCGTCCTTTGTTTTTCCACTGAAATTGGCGCGACTGGTATTTGTCATTTCCACTTCTGCTCTTCTCGTATTAATCGAACCTATAAATTTACTGTTATTTTTCAAGTTAAGCTTCAGATTGTCGGTCTTTATTTCGCTTGAAACATTCATTTCCACAGAATCGGAAATAGAAATTCTTTCAGGTTGATATTTGGAATAAACAGTGATGTTGTAGAAATCGACACCCCGAGTTTCGCGCTTCTCTTCGATGGTTAAAGCTTTGTCTTTTACTTTGATTTTAAGGTTCCCCGAAATATTTGGGTAGGTTTCGACATTCACAAAACTTTTGGGACCGTTCACATAAAACACTCTGAATTTGCCCTTCAAATTAATTCCAACGAAATCTTCGACCGAAATATCCTTGCTTTCAATTTTACCTTTCGGAGAAATTTTTCCGCAGGAAACGATGATGAACAGAAGAAAAAGAAGCGAGACGTTTTTCATTTCAAATTAAATAGGATCATCTTTTATTAAAAATAAAATCAAGTTTCTGCGAAGTGTATTCTCTAAATTTTCTGTCGGAACTTACGAGCGGCATTCCTTCGCAAATGGCTTGGGAAATAATGAAATGGTCGATTTGGTCTTTGTGGTTGCCGACTTTTTGAAAAGAACAATAGAATTTTAAATGAGAGTCTTTTGTATGAAGCGTTTCAATATAAAAATCTTCATTAATGCTTCGAATGAGAATTTCCGGATCATTATATTTAGTTTTTATTTTTCCATTTTGGAGTAAAAAAACAAGTTCAATAATACTTAAAGAACTCACATATAACGAATTAGAAAAATCATCAATGATTTCTTGCACATCCAATGAAATATTATCCTTATCGTCACTAAGAATATCTAAAAGATAACGCATAGTTACCTCAAAACTGCCTTCATATCAACGATTTCTAAAACTCCCTTGAACCTCCTCATTGCCAAGCCAGTTTTAGAAATCTTTTTTGGAGTTTCCTCAGCAGTTTTCACTACTTTTTTTGTAGCTTTTTTTGATTTTTTATCTTTAGTTTCCATTTTTTGAATTTTATTACAAACAAAATTACGAAATTAAATCACTTCCTCGATATGGTAGTTCTCGTGTCTGCGGTTGGTTCGGATAATCATCTCTCCCAAAAATCCAGCGATGAAAAGCAAGGTACCCAAAATCATCATCGTCAAAGCGATAAAAAACCAAGGATTATTAGTGATGAGATGTCCGTAAATTCCTTTGGAAACGTCGATCAGCTTTGAAATTCCCAACCAAAGCGCCGACAGAAAACCGATGATGAACATCAAAGTTCCCACTGCTCCGAAAAAGTGCATCGGTCTCCCTCCGAAACGGCTCACAAACCAAAGTGTGACCAAATCGAGGAATCCGCGAACAAATCTTTCGGTTCCGAATTTTGAGCTTCCGTATGGTCGCGCCTGATGTTGCACAGGTTTCTCGGTAATCCTTCTGAATCCCGCATTTGCAGCCAAAACAGGAATGTAGCGGTGCATATCGCCATACACGTCGATGGATTTCACCACCTGTTTTTTATACGCCTTCAATCCGCAGTTGAAATCGTGGAGCGAAACTCCCGAAACCTTTCTCGCCGCTGAATTGAATAGTTTCGACGGAAGATTTTTGGTCATCACATTGTCGTACCGTTTTTTCTTCCATCCTGAAACGATGTCGTAATTTTCGTTCTTCACCATCGCATACAGCTCTGGAATTTCTTCGGGAAAGTCCTGCAAATCGGCATCCATCGTGATCACAACGTCGCCGTTTGCTCTTTCGAACGCTGCGTGAAGCGCCTGAGATTTTCCATAGTTTCGCGAAAATTTGATCCCGTGAATCTGCGGATGCTGAACTTTCATATTCTCAATAATGCTCCACGAAAGATCGGTGCTGCCGTCGTCAACAAACCAAACTTCGTAGGAAAGATTGTTGGTTTTGCACACTTTGTCAATCCTCGCAAAAAGCTCTTCCAACGATTCTTCTTCGTTGAGCAGCGGGATGATTATGGATAAGTTTGGATTATTCAATGTTTAAGATTTTTTTGGGGTTCATCAATATTGCGGAGAAATTCTTCAACAATTTTTGAAACCGGTGTTTTGTTCATTTTAGCATATTGCTTTATTTGCAGAACAGTTTTTTTTCAATATTTAATGTCAATCTTGCTTTCTTTTTCAAAAATACAAATATCGATCTACATTTCGCTTCGAGACCTGAAAAAGCTTCCGAAAAAAGTCGATAAAATCACATAGAAAACCAATATCGCCGCAAAATAATACGTGAACTGTCGGAACGAAAACATGTCCTTGTCCTTCACCATTTCGGGCGAGAAACTTTGGAGGCGGTTTTTATAATTTTGATCGAGTTCGGCTTTCTCTTCGTCGGTCGTCAAATGGAGACGGGCTTTTTGGTATTCGTTCTTCAGTTCGGTTTTCTGTCTTTCGATATATTGGAAGTTGAGGAGGTCTTTCGCATCTTTATCCATGAAATTCAGGAACGCAAAAATCGAGAGAACGGAAAGTAATCCTCCTACAAACATCGGCTTGAACGCTCGTCCGAACGCATCGCGAAATCCTATTTTCACCCCCTCTTTTCTTAATGAGTTAACGGAAACGTAAGCTCCCGCCAAATACAGTACGGGGAGCAAAAAGGCGTTCATGAGCAGCGAGTTGTTGAAATAGTCCACATTCATTCCAAAAAAATACAGCCCAAAGAAAAGAACCATCGTCGCGATAAACAGCGCAAAACCAACTGCATATACATTTTTTGCCATCCTTAATATTTAATAATTTTTATTTTTTGATTTACCGAATTTTGAATTTTAATTTAAAGCCGTATCTTTGCAGCGGCAAGTCCTAAACAACCAGCTCCTGAAAATCCTCCAGGGTGGGAACGCAGCAAAGGTAATCGGTTGTAGCGGTGTGATTTAGGTAGCTTGCCATTTTTCTTTTTATAAATGGGAGGTAATTTGATTACGCTCTTTTTTTGTTACTGAATCTTTCCCGATCAAACTTCAAACTCTTCTCCCAATTTCGGCAGCGTAAAATCGATGTTTTTTTCTGCAAAAAGTCGGTGCGCTTCTTCGTGGTTGATCTTTATTGGCGGAAAGGTGTCGAAATGGCAACCGATCACGCGTTTTGTTTTCAACAGCTCGGAAGCAGCGAAACTGGCTTTTCTCGCACACATCGTGTAATGCGAACCAACGGGAAGAATTGCAGCAGTGATTTCTCCGAAGAGTTGCGGGAAATAAGCCATATCCGCCATTACACCGGTATCTCCTGAGAAATAAACATTTTTCCCCTGGAACCTGAACATATAACCTGCAGCCAAACCGCCGTAAGTTCCATCAGGAAAGCTTGAGGTGTGCGACGCGGGAACCATTGAAATCTTCATGTCGTCGAATTTTGCAGATCCGCCGAAGTTGATGTCGATAGAGTTTGGATGCCCAAAATAGCCACAAATTTCAGGTTGCCCGATAACTGCAGCATTCGGATGGTGTTCCAAAACTTCACGCACATCTGCAGTGTGGTCGCCGTGCGCATGAGTGATCAGCACATAATCAATCGATTGCGCCGCAATATCGAACCCTGTCTGCTCCTTCTGGAAATTGTAGAAAGGATCGCTTAAAATATTTTTGCCATTGTAGGTGAACAGAAAACAGTTCTGCCCGAGGAATTTTATTTTCATTTTTTATTGGATTAAGATTTAGGTAACATTTCTAAAAAAGGCAATGATTGGGAGTAATCTAAAGCATAATAATCAAAGCCGAGACTGATGTTTTGATAGTATACTGCTTGATGATTTCTGTAATATTTTTCAGATGGAATCTGCCAGAATTTTTCGCCTGACTTCATCGCAAGAAACCATTTTTCCAAAAGTCTTCCTGCTCTTCCGTTCCCATCGCGAAACGGATGAATGTGGGCAAATCTCAGATGAATTAACGAGGCAAAATAAAAAACTCCTGCTACATTGATTTCAGTTTTAAGAAGTTCCTGAATGTCAGCAAATAATTTCTGCATTTCGTTCTTTACAAACTCCGCTTCCACAGCCAAATAAACCAAACCTTCCGAACCGAAAACACCGACTTTATCACTCCTGTATTTTCCGCGTAAACTCTTTATCAACAATTCTTTTGAAAGAATTTCGTGGGATTTCAGAAAATTCTTCTCGTTTAAATCATGCTTCTTCGCAAATTCGTAAGCATCCACCAAATCATCAATCTCCTGAATTTCCTTTCTTTTCCCGAAAATTTCCTTTGAAAGTTTGGCGTTCATATACGAATTCAAATCCAAAGTGTTTCCTTCAATATTAGAAGAAAAAACCGCAGAACTCTGTATTTGATACTCTTCTCCTGCTTTGGTTTTAGCAAACTGATATTTAGACAAAATTTCAGGTAATGAATTTTGCCAAATTTCTAAATATTCTTTGAATAAAGGTTTTTCGGAGAGGCGCATTATTAATTTATTGGTTCACAGATTCTTCTATAACCTGCGGTTCAAAAAAGAAATTATAATAAATTACTAAATAACAGCAATATAAAGTTAAAAGTATCTGAAATATTTGTATTAAAGTATTAGATTGAAATTTAGTTTTGATAATTAAATACAAACCCAAAAATGTTAATATTGATAAAATTGCTAATATTTTAGGGAATTTTGACATAGTTATTTAAAAATAATTCAACCCAAAAGCCAACAAAACCGCCATCATCAGAGTCATAATTCCCACTTGCTTTAGGAATGGGTCGAGTTCGCGCGGCTCTTTTACCGCCATGATTTTTCGTCTTAAAGCAGTCATTGGAAAAAGCAAAATCATCACAATGAAAGGATAATATTTTCCTTCTTTGATGAATCCATTAACTCCTAAGAAAACCAAAATCAAAATCAATGGAAGCATCAAAAGGATGATTTCGTAAACCATCGCCATTTTAAAACCGAGTCGCAGCGCCAAAGTTTTTTTTCCGCTCGCCGCATCACTTTCAATATCACGCATATTGTTCAAATTGAGAACCGCAGCACTCATCATTCCAACCGCAGTTGCAGGGATCAGCACATCCCAGTCGAAAGTTTTGGTGAATAAAAAGTAGCTCCCACAAACCGAAACGAGCCCGAAGAAAATGAATACCATTAAATCTCCCAAACCAATGTATCCATAAGGTTTCTTTCCGACGGTGTAGCAGATCGCCGCCAAAATGCAGGCAACTCCAAGAGCGACAAATGTGTAAAATTCATTCATTAAACCATCTCGGAAAAATGCGAGATAAAGTAAAGCCACCGTTGCAATCAGTGACAAAACCGAAAACAGGATCACCGCATTCTTCATCTGACCTGCAGAAATCTTACCAGAAGCAACCGCTCTCTGTTCGGCTTCATTTACCCGAAGCTGGTCGGTTCCCTTAACTCCGTCACCATAATCGTTCGCAAAATTCGAAAGAATCTGGTACAGTAAAGTCACCAAGATTGCCATCGCAAATATTTTCCAGTCCCAAGTTCCGCCATTTTCCAAAATTCGCCATCTCGCGATAAAGGAACCGATGATGATCCCGCTTATAGAAAGCGGTAAAGTGCGTAACCGTGCTGCTTTAATCCAATCTGTCATAAACAATTTTTTAGATTGGAGACTTAAAGATTAGAGACACGAGACAAAAAAAATCTCGTATCTCAAATCTCCAAATCTCAAGTCTCTTTTAAGATATCCACTTATTTTCGCCAAAATCGGGTTTCCTTTTTTCCAGGAATGCGTTCCTACCCTCTTTTGCTTCGTCGGTCATGTAAGCAAGTCGGGTTGCTTCACCTGCGAAAACCTGTTGACCAACCATCCCGTCGTCGGTAAGGTTCATGGCAAATTTCAACATTCGGATCGACATCGGAGATTTTCCAAGAATTTCCTGCGCCCACTGATAAGCGGTATCTTCGAGTTCAGCATGTGGAATCACGGCATTGACCATTCCCATTGCTTCTGCTTCTTTTGCGGAATAATTTCTACCGAGGAAGAAAATTTCCCGAGCTTTCTTCTGTCCGACCATTTTGGCAAGATATGCGGAACCGTAACCTCCGTCAAAACTCGTTACATCGGCATCGGTTTGTTTGAAAATCGCGTGTTCTTCTGAAGCCAAAGTCAAATCGCAAACTACGTGAAGGGAATGACCCCCTCCTACTGCCCAACCATTTACAACAGCAATAACTACTTTTGGCATAAAACGGATCAGTCGCTGAACTTCGAGAATATTGAGACGATGTCTTCCGTCGTCGCCGACGTAACCTTGATGTCCACGTGATTTTTGGTCACCTCCACTACAGAAAGCGTGACCGCCATCTTTTGGACTTGGACCTTCTCCAGTCAATAAAACCACTCCCACTGAAGGATCTTCGGAAACGTGATAAAAAGCGTCGTATAATTCTGATGTTGTTTTTGGTCGGAAAGCGTTCCTCACTTCTGGCCTGTTGAAAGCGATTCTCGCTACAGAACCACATCTCTTATAAGTAATATCTTCGTATTCTTTTACGGTTTTCCAGTCTGCCATTTTTTCTAAAATTTTAGCCGTAAAGATAAGGATTTTGGAGGGAAATACCTCTAAATTTATCTTTGATGACTACTTGAAAATACTGTTTCAAAAGCGTTGTCAAATTTTTAGTTTCCAAAAAAAATCAGGAAATTTGTAGCATGAGAAAACCTGTAATTGCTGTTGACGGCTACTCTTCTACGGGAAAAAGTTCGATTTCGAAAGTGATCGCCAAGAAACTTGGACTCGTCCACATGGATACCGGTGCGCTCTATCGCGGGGTCACCTATTTTGCAAACACTTGCTGTGCCAACGAAAATGGGGAAATCAATATATCTTTCCTCATTAATAATCTTGATAAAATCAAACTCGAATTCAAGACTATTAATGACGAGTTAATCCTTTTCCTTAATGATAAAGATATTTCAAAAGAAATCAGGACTAACGAAGTTTCTCAGAATGTGAGCTTGATTGCCGCCCAGAAAGAAGTCCGCGATTTTTTGATGGAAACACAGCGGTCAATTGCCGAGAAAGGCGGAGTAATCCTCGACGGAAGAGATATCGGAACCGTAGTCTTACCCAATGCGGATTATAAATTCTTTCTCACGGCAAGTCCGGATGAACGAGCAAGACGACGTTTTCTGGAGCTGCAAGGACTTGGTATAAAAACAGATTTGGAAACCGTTTACAACAACCTGATTTCCCGCGACAAAATCGACAGCGAACGTGAAGTCGCCCCATTAAGAAAAGCAGATGATGCAATTCTCATCGACAACACCTTGCTCGGCAAAAAACAGACGATTGACTTAATGCTGACTTATATCAAGTGAGTTTTAACATAAATTTAAGACACCGGCTTCTTTAGAATGGTATATTAATTGTAACTTTAATAAAAGTTTTTTAGCAAACTAATCCACTATTTTTATTAACTATTAAAATTAAATACAATGTCTAAAAAAGGAAACAACGCAGCAGGAGTTTTGGCAGGTTTACTTGCAGGTGCTGCAGCAGGTGTAGTTCTGGGAATGCTTTACGCTCCTGAGGAAGGTAAGGAAACCAGAAAGAAAATTAAAAACAAAGCCAACGACCTAAAAGATCAGGCGGTTGACCAATACGGAAAAGTTTCCGAGAAGGCAAAATCCCAGTATCAGGACGTTTCTGAAAAAGTAAAAGATCAGTATCACAACATCACTTCCCAAGTAAAGGAAACTGCCGACAAAGTAGCTTCCACAGTGAAGGAAGGATACGACAAATACAAAGATCAGGCAATCGCTAAAACAACTGAGGTTGTGAAAGACGTAGAAGCTGAATTGGACGGACTTAAATCATAATAGAAATCCGTTTTTATTCGACTAAAAATAAAAAGGGACTTTAACCATAAGTTCCTTTTTTTGTAACTTTAAAAAAAATATTATGCTTGACTTTGTAAAGGATTACGCTTCCAAACGGCTGGATCTGTTGAAAATGGAGGCCACCGAAAAATCGTCGCTTACCGCAGGTACAGTTACTTTCCTGGCAATTGCTTCGATTGCAGGAATATTTTTCATCATTCTCCTGAACATTGGTCTCGGTTTACTGATCGGTTCTTATCTTGGCAATTATGCTTACGGATTGCTGATTATGGCGGGTTTTTATCTTTTGATTCTGGTCATCGTATTCTTGGCGAGAAATTCGATTAAGAATGGTGTTGCCAACAAAATTATTAAAATGCTTAACGATTAAAAATGGGAACTAAATACAACAGCTTGGAAGAACTGCGCAGAAAAAAGGAACTGCTGAAGAAAGATGTTTCTGAAATGGAGAACCTGCTCACCTTTGAAAATACAAAGGAAAGTTTGAGCGCTTTTACAAATGGTTTAACCGACCAGTTCCTGCAAGAAAAAACCGCGGAAGACGGAGAAAGAAAAGTTTCGCTCAACACGGGCGCAATCGTAAAGCAGATTTCTAACGCGGTGACTGAGAACATTCTCAGCAGAAATGCAATGTACGGGATCGCAAAAAGCGACGCAGGCGTAAACCTTGTGGAAAACGCATTGAAATTAGGCGCGGTAACTTTTGTCGGGAATTATGCCAAAAAGAATTTCTACAATTCGAACTGGAAGAAAAAACTCATCGGAATTGCGTTGATCTACCTCGCTCCGATCGCATTGAAATACATCAGAAAAAAATTGGAGAATTATCAGAGAAACAGAACCACTTCGAGTTTGGAGCAGCTAATCTAAATTATTTTCTTCCCGAAAAAATTTCACCCAAAATAATTCCCGCCGCCATCGACACGTTCAAGCTTTCTGTTGCCTGAGATTTTCCGAAACGGGGAATGGTGATTTTTTTGGTGAGCAGTTTTTCGGTTTCGAAGCGGATTCCGTTTCCTTCATTTCCTAAAACAAGGTTGAACTTTTCGGGGAATTCGGTGTGGTAAAAATTTTCACCGTCCATATCGGTGCCGATGATTTCGGAAGATGAATCTTGGAGAAATTCTGAAATATTTCTGTAAATAATATTCACCCGAAGAAATGAACCCATCGACGCCTGAATGACTTTCGGATTATAGAAATCGACCGTGTCTTCGCTGCAAGCAATCTCCTCGATTCCGAACCAGTCGGCAAGCCGGATGATGGTTCCAAGATTTCCGGGATCCTGGATTCCGTCCAAAACCAAGCGGATTGGAGTTTCAATGGAATTTTCCTCTTCATTTAATACGCAAACCGCGACAGAATCTTTGGGATGTTGCAGAAAACTTATTTTTTTCAGTTCATTTGGCGTAATTTGTGATGCGCTTACATTTTTGAAGCCGAGCTCATCTGGGTTTACCGAGAAAATTTCGTGGATTTTGTAACGGGAATTGGGTATTTCTCTGATGGTTTTGTTGCCTTCAACCAAAAACAAATTGTATTTTTGTCTGAACTTCTTCCTGTCAAGGGACTGTAATATCTTTATTTTATGGGCGGTAAGCATATTCTAAAATATCTTCAAAAATATCACATATTTTTTTCTTCTGCAATCACCGTATTTCTGCTTTATGCGTGCAGCACGACGAAAAAAGTTCCCGACGGCGAATTTCTGCTCGTAAAAAACACGTTTAAGTATGAAGACGGAAAAATTCTAGACAAAGAAGTTCCCAATTATGTGAGCCAAAAACCCAACAGAAAGGACCTCCTCCTTTTTCCTGTCGGACTTTGGATGTATAATGCGACCAACCCAAAATACGACTCGATTCTGAATGAGTACATGACTTATCCTTCGGAAATGAGGAACCAGAAACTCAGGGATTCGCTTTTCATTAAATATAATCATCCGGAATGGATAGGGAAAAGTTTGTTCTATGAGCGATTCATGCACAACATCGGGCAACCTCCCGTAATTCTGGATCAGGGGAAAACCGAGACCAGCGCGAACTCCATCCGTAAATTTTTTGTTTATAAAGGATATTGGGATGCAGATGTGAAGTTCAGCCATGATTTGGATTCCGCCGCCAAAAAAGCGAAGGCAAACTACCTGATTACCCACAAAGATCCAACGCACATCAGCGAATACTATTACGATATTCCCGATCCTGCCATTAAAAGTATTTATGAGGAAGACCTCAATAAAAGCTTGGTGAAAGGAAAGCAGATCCTCGATCAGACTGTGCTAGAAAAAGAAGTAAAGCGGATCAACGATTTGATGAAAGACCGCGGTTACTACAAATTCAACAGTTCCAATGAGGAAATTTACTTCACTGCCGATACTTTGCAAAGCAGAAAAAATGTTCCGCTTACAATGGAAATCCATAAAGATTCGGTGGATACTCCTTACAGGAAAACCACCATCGGAGATCTGAAAGTTTACGTGGTAGAAAAAATCTCTGATGTTCCCGATACCGAAAAGGATTCGCTGAGAGGAATCAATTTCTATAAACTTGATGACCAGTACAAAACCAACGCGCTGTGGCGACCCATAATTCTGAAAACTGGTGAGCTATACCAGCAGAAAAACCTCGATCTTACTAAAAGAAATATCGCGGCAACCAATAATTTTAGTATCATTAAATATGATGAGATCCCTCGCAAGGAAAACGACAGTATTCTGGATGTGAGTTATTACCTTGCCCCACTCCCAAAATATGACCTGAAAATCGCAGCTGACATTAATTACTCCCAAATTCTTAATCTCGGGATTTCGCCATCGGTTGACTTGACCACAAGAAATATTTTCGGAGGTATGGAAAACTTAACGACGAGTATTTCGGGAATTTTCGGTTCGGTAACCAATACCAAAAAGCCAGACCAGAGAATTCTTGCGTACGAAATCGCAGCACAGGGTTCATTGAATTTCCCACGACTTTTGATCCCGTTCAAAACATGGAAGGTGATCCCAAAAAGCTACTCTCCAACTTCATCGATTGTTTTGGGAACATCGCTGCAGGAAAATCTTGGTTTAGGAAGAATCGGTTTTAATGCGGGATTGAACTATTTTGCGAATGTGAACGATATCGTTTCGCACCGTTTGTCGCTCTTCAACACACAACTTAGTTTCACCCGAAACAAAGACGCTTACTACGACTTTTTTCCTGGGGATCGCGAAGTGAGAGATGATATTTTCAACCTTTATTCACCGACACTTTTGGATCAGGTGAATTCTGGACAAATGACTTCCGATGATGCATCGGCAACGATTATGAGTGATGAAAACTTCAGGAATTCTCTGTCTGCAGATCAGCTAAACCAGTTCAACTCCTTCCAGCAATCCTTGATCAATAAAGACCGACAGACACAGGACGTTTTGATTTCATCATTAATCTATAATTTCATTTATAACGAAATCGGTAAAAAAGACCGACCAAATCCTTTCTACTTTAATGGAAAAGTGGAACTCGCGGGAAACATTTTTTCATTGTTCAATGCCAAGCAAAGTCAGGAAGGCGTAGTTTCGGGAACTTCGAGAAAGATTTTTAATATTCCCTATTCTCAGTTTATCAAATTTGACTTTGATGTTAGAAAGTATTTTACCTTTTTTGATGACAAACATACGCTTGCTTTGCGGCAGTTTATCGGGATCGGAATTCCTTACGGGAACTCGTCCCAAATGCCATTCGTGAGATCTTACTTCAACGGTGGTTCCAACGACATCCGTGCATGGAGAGTTTTCGGCGGATTGGGTCCAGCGGATTCGCAACTTGACGAAAAAGTTCGTTCCTATATTATGGACAATATGAAACTCACCACCAATGTCGAATACAGAGTGCCGTTCACACAAATGTTTGAAGGTGCTGCCTTCGTCGATGCAGGAAATATTTGGAACCTGAAAAACAATGATTTGGACGACCAGTTCAAGTTTAGCAAATTTCTCTCGCAGATGGGAGTTGGAGCTGGGTTAGGTTTAAGAATGAATATTGCCTATATCACGCTCAGAATTGATGCCGCCTACAAAGTGTATGACCCGAATCAAAAACCCGGTGAAAAGTGGGTGATCCAAAAATGGCAACCTTTGAAACCCGTTATCAATTTCGCGTTTGGTTATCCGTTCTAAAACAATGTTCCGCAGTTTGTCTGCGGAATTTTTGTTTTTACTGAAATCCTTTTTGAGGATGGTTTAATCTTTTTTAATAACTTTACCAATCAGCGCAACTATTAAAAAAAAATACCAGAATGTTTTCGACACGATCCTTTTTGAAACTTAGCTTTTTAAGTATTTCAACCCTACTTTTTTCACAGGAAACCAATCTTAAGAATATCACGAAACTCACCTTCGGTGGCGACAATGCAGAAGCGTACTTCTCCCCAGACGGAAAAAAACTGACGATGCAGGTCACCAATCCCGAAATCGGCGCACACTGTGATCAAATTTATCTACTCGATTTATTCAATCAAAATATTGGGACCAAAGATCTGAAATTGGTTTCCACTGGAAATGGCAGAACTACCTGTTCTTTTTTTATGCCCGACGGAAAACATATTCTTTACGGCTCCACTCACGAAGCCGACAAAGCTTGCCCGCCAAAACCAGCGCCAAGAGCCGACGGAAAATATTTGTGGCCTATTTATGCGGAATTCGACATCTATGTTGCAGATCTGAACGGAAAAATTGTGAAGAAACTCACCGACTCTCCCGGTTACGATGCGGAAGCAGTGGTTTCACCCGATGGAAAATACATCGTTTTCACCTCCACAAGAAGTGGTGACCTGGAACTATGGAGAATGGACATCGACGGAAAAAACCTCAAGCAGCTCACTTTTGGGTTGGGTTACGATGGCGGTGCATTCTTTTCCCACGATTCCAAAAAACTGGTGTTCCGCTCTTCGAGACCGACTTCTGAAAAAGACATCACGGAGTACAAAGAACTTCTCGCCCAAAACCTCGTCGCACCGACTAATATGGAGATCTATACAATGAATATCGATGGGACGGATTTGAAGCAAATTACAAATTTGGGTAAAGCGAACTGGTCTCCTTATTTTCATCCATCCGATAAAAAGATTCTGTTTTCTTCCAACCACCATTCGACAAGAGGTTACGATTTCCAGATTTATTCAATTGATATTGACGGGAAAAATTTAAGGCAAATCACTTACGAAAGCGAGTTCAACGCATTCCCGATGTTTTCGCCTGACGGAAAAAAACTGGTATTTGCAAGTAACAGAAATGGCGACAAACCCCATGAAACGAACGTTTTCATCGCCGATTGGATTGATACTGACTTAAACGAAACCGTTTCTGAAACGAATCTCAAAAGAACAGTAACTTATCTCGCTTCAGACGAACTGCAGGGACGACTTACCGGAAGTGACGGTGCAAAGAAAGCGTCCAACTTTATTTCTAATGAATTTAAGAAAATGAAGTTGAAACCGCTGTATGGAAAAGACTTTAAGCAAAATTTTGAATATTCGGTGAAGTTGAATCCACACGAGGAAAGTTCATCGGTAAAAGTTAAAGGAAACAATGTTGTCGGTTTCCTCGACAACAAAGCGGAGAAAACGATCGTGATCGGTGCACATTACGACCACCTCGGTATGAACGAGCATAACAATTCCACACTGATGAATTCCAAAGGACAGATCCACAACGGAGCGGACGATAATGCTTCGGGAGTTTCTGCTGTGCTGGAATTGGCGAGAATGTTTTCGCAAAACAAAACCAAAGAGAAAGTCAACTATATTTTTGCGCTTTTTGCAGGTGAGGAAGACGGTTTAATGGGTTCGAAATTCATGGCTGAAAACCTTCCGAAAAACCAAAAGATCAAAACGATGATCAACCTCGACATGATCGGCCGCCTCAATAAGGACAAAGCTTTAACCATCGGCGGAATTGGGACTTCGCCTACTTTTGGCGAAATGGTGAAACAGTACAAACCTGCAGGTTACAATCTGGCAATCGACAGCTCTGGAGTCGGACCGAGTGACCATACTTCTTTTTATCTGAAAGATATTCCAGTTCTTTTCCTGTTTACAGGTACTCACAACGATTACCATAAACCAAGCGACGATACCGAAAAAATCAATTTCGATGCTTTGAGAACGATTACCGGTTATGTCTTTAACCTTGCAAATGCGATTTCGGAAACGGAAATTCCTTTTACCAAAACTAAAATGTCGCAAAGCAAAGCTGTTCCTAAATATAAGGTAACACTTGGTGTGATGCCGAGTTACGCCGACACGAAAGACGGACTCCACATCGACGGAGTTTCCGAAAACCGACCCGCCGCAAATGCAGGAATCAAAGCAGGCGATATTTTAACAAAAATAGGAAGCTGTGAAGTGAAGGAAGTGTATTCTTATATGGATTGTCTTTCGAAAATCAATTCTGGCGACGAACTCCCGGTAACTGTTCTTCGTGAGGGTAAACCGATTACGGTGATGGTGAAATTCTAAAATCACAATAGAAGAAAAGAAAGGCGGAAAATAGTTTCCGCCTTTTGTTATTCATCAAACAAACTTCCGATTTGTCCTTCTTCCGGGAAGTCTTCATCTCTCACATCGTGGTCGATAAAGGAAACACTCCCCTCGTTCTGCTCCACCTCGTCGAACCCAGGATTGATTTCTTCTTCAGGTTCAGGAATCGTGATGTTGATCGCTTTAATTTTTTCTTTAATGAACTGGTTTCCTATTGCCTTGATTCCTTTCACCGCAATGAATTCATCGATATTGATGGTTTCGGGCTCCTTTTCTTTTCCTTTGTCTTTAGCAAAAATAATTTCTGCGGTGGAATTATTAGCTACGATTACATTTTCGATAAAGGATTTCGGATGTTCCGATGGCATGAAAGTTTGAACATTGGTCGTATTTTCCAGCATAAACCTCTTGATGAAATAAATTCCCTTTTCACCATCAAAATAGATGCAGGTCACCGGTTGATCAGGATTCCATTTTTCGAGGATCAGATATTCATCGTCGAAACGGTTGCTCAGATCGAAGGAAACCAGTTTTGCTTCCCCGTTTGCATTGATGGTCAAAATCTTGTCGTCACCTTTGAATGTTCCAAGCAAAGTTCCGCGTGCATCGGCATTTAATCGTCGAACGGTATCATCAAACCAGATTTTTCTCGGTGCCAAAGTCGAGTGTCCTTCTTCTTTGAGGTCCACTTTTTTCACCGCATATTTGGTGACGAGGTTTCCTTTGGAATCGCGGCCTTTAATCGCCAGTTCCGAGAAATCGATGTCGATTTTGTTCTTTCTGACTCTTGCGTTGGGTTTTAATAAAACCGTCACCACTTCCGCTTCACCATTGGGATTTGCGGAGAAGTAGAGCATTTCCGAACCTTTCTTGTCTGATGCCAATTTGTAGTCGGTATTTCTGGTAACCCCGGTTACGGAGAAACGCTTCATATAATAAGGACCGTCTCTTCCTTCACGGTAAATCATATTGTAAACCGTGCGTTTATCGTTCTTTTTCCAAACTGCGACGTGCTCGATATTTTTTCCGATAAAGGTTTTGGCTTCCACTTTTACCACTTTCATTGTGCCGTCTTTCTGGAAGGTGATAATGTCGTCGATATCGGAACAGTCGAAAAGGTATTCGTCTTTCTTAAGAGAGGTTCCGATGAATCCTTCGTCGCGGTTGACGTAGAATTTTTCGTTGGCCACCGCAACTTTGGTCGCATCGATGGTGTCGAAGATTCTCAATTCTGTTCGGCGTTCTCTGCCTTTTCCGTATTTCTTAAGGATGTTGGAATAATAGTCGATCGCATAAGCAATCAGGTTTTTCAAATGATGTTTTACCTGCTCGATCTTTCCTTCGAGTGACCGAATATTTTCCTTGAATTTATCGAGGTCGAAACGCGAGATGCGTTTGATCCTGATTTCGGTCAGTTTCACGATATCCTCTTCCGTAACCGCACGCAGCAAATGTTTGGTGTGAGGTTTTAATCCTTCGTCAATGGTTTTGATGACTTCTTCCCATGATTTCACTTCCTCGATGTCGTGGTAGATTCTATTTTCGATGAAGATTCTTTCTAATGAAGAAAAATGCCACTGTTCCTGAAGTTCGTGCAGTTCGATCTCCAATTCTTTCTTAAGTAATGAAACAGTGTGGTCGGTATTTCTTCTAAGAATTTCGGAAACGGAAAGAAACTCGGGTTTGTCGCCCACGATGACACACGCATTCGGAGAAATCGGAATTTCGCAATCGGTGAAAGCATACAGCGCATCGATGGTTTTGTCGGGAGAAACATCGTTGTTGAGCTGGATGTTGATTTCAACCGCATCGGAAGTATTGTCCTCGATTTTCTTGATTTTGATCTTTCCTTTTTCATTGGCTTTAATGATGGAATCGATCAGATCGCCCGTGTTTTTACCGAAAGGAAGTTCGGTGATGCAGAGTATATGTTTATCTTTCTGGATGATTCTTGCTCTTGCGCGGATTTTTCCGCCACGTTCGCCGTCATTGTAACTGGAGACATCCAACATTCCGCCTGTGAGGAAATCCGGAAAAAGTTCGAATTTTTTGCCCTTTAAATAGAGGATTGAAGCATTGATGAGTTCCACAAAATTGTGTGGCATAATCTTCGTGGAAAGTCCCACCCCGATTCCTTCAACTCCCTGTGCAAGAAGCAGTGGAAATTTCACGGGAAGATCGATCGGCTCGTTGTTTCTGCCGTCGTAAGATTTTGCCCAATTCGTCGTCTTTGGATTGAAAACCACTTCCAGAGCAAATGGAGTTAACCTCGCCTCAATATATCTCGCAGCAGCTGCGGAATCTCCCGTGTAAATATTTCCCCAGTTTCCCTGGGTATCGATCAGCAGCTCCTTTTGACCGATCTGTACCATTGCGTCAGTAATCGAGGCATCACCGTGCGGATGGTACTTCATGGTATTTCCGACAATGTTTGCAACCTTGTTGTAACGCCCATCTTCCAATTCCCGCATCGAGTGCATGATTCGGCGCTGAACCGGTTTAAAACCGTCATAAATAGACGGAATCGCCCTGTCTAAAATTACATACGACGCATAATCCAAAAACCAGTCTTTGTAGAGACCGGAGACTTTCTTCAGTGATTCTTCGTGGTGGTTTTCCTGTTCTTCCATCAACTTACTTTCTCTCTTTCTTTATTAGCTTTAATTACCCTGCTCAACGACAGTTTCAGGTCATGAATTTCTTTTCTTGTAAGATAAGATATATCGTACTTCAAAATAGTTGAATGACTTTTCTTACTCGAAATAGTGATGAATAGCCGTTTAAAAAGCAGTGCATCTACTACTTCGTATTTCAACAGTTTGTATTTTGGGAACTCGTCGCTCGCGGTTCTTAAAAGCGACCAGATTCCTCTGTTCTTAAAATTTAGGACTTCACCGTCGCTGTCATATTCAAAAATTTGTCTTCCCCGCAAATAAAAAACATAGAGTAAAAGCAACGGAATAATGATGAAAAAACCACCTCCCCAACCGCTCACATCAAATATATATCTTTCGAGGAGAAATGCCGCCACACCAAGAAACACCATCATCAAAATCGCTGAACCAATAAACCTGTAAATTCCTGTTTTCTTTCTGTTGCTTAATCTCATTAAGACGAATTTAAATTAATCTTCAGCGTCCGTCAACACTTCTTTCTTATCAATGTCGGGATCTTCCACCACAAGGTTTTCCAGGATAAATGTTTGTCTGTCCGGAGTGTTTTTCCCCATGTAAAATTCCAGAAGTTGGTCAATGGTTTGATCCTTTCCGATTACGACCGGTTCTAACCGGATATCGTTTCCGATAAAATGTTTGAACTCATCGGGCGAAATTTCTCCCAACCCTTTAAATCGGGTGATTTCTGGATTTTTGCCGAGTTCTTCCAGTGCTTTGATTCTTTCGGGTTCGGTGTAGCAGTATCTTGTTTCCTTTTTATTTCTTACCCTGAAAAGCGGAGTCTGCAAAATGTAAAGATGTCCGTTCTTGATTAAATCCGGGAAAAACTGCAGGAAAAAAGTGATCATCAGAAGTCGGATGTGCATCCCGTCAACATCGGCGTCGGTCGCGATAATCACGTGATTGTAACGCAAATCCTCCAATGAATCCTCGATATTTAAAGCTGCCTGCAAAAGATTGAATTCCTCATTTTCATACACTACCCTTTTCGTCAAACCGTAACAGTTCAGCGGTTTCCCTTTGAGTGAAAAAACCGCCTGAGTTTCCACATCCCTGGATTTGGTAATCGATCCGGAAGCAGAATCACCTTCGGTAATGAAAATCATGGTTTCCGCCTTTCTGTCGGCTTTCTGATCATTGTAGTGCTGTCTGCAGTCGCGCAGTTTTTTATTATGGAGGGAAACTTTTTTTGCACGTTCTCTCGCAAGCTTCTGAATTCCCGAAAGTTCTTTTCTTTCCCTTTCAGAAATAATAATTTTTTTATGGATCGCTTCGGCAACTTCCGGATTTTGGTGCAGGAAATTGTCGAGTTTGTTTTTAAGAAAATTGGTAATGAAAGTTCTCACCGTTTCCTTTCCCGGCTCCATTTCGTTGGAACCAAGTTTCGTTTTGGTCTGCGATTCAAAAACCGGCTCGATCACTTTAATGGAAACTGCCGCGATAATTGACTTTCTGATATCTGCCGCTTCGAAATTTTTGTTGAAGAATTCACGTACCGTTTTTACATATGCCTCTCTGAAAGCGTTCAGGTGAGTTCCACCCTGTGTTGTATTTTGACCGTTAACGAAGGAAAAATAGGTTTCCGACTGCGATTTATCGGAATGGGTGATCGCCACTTCGATATCGTCGTCTTTCAGATGAACGATCGGATAAAGGATTTCGCCTTCGATTTCTTCCTGAAGCAAATCTTTCAAGCCGTTTTCCGAGTGGTAGGTTTCGCCATTGAAAACGATCTTTAGTCCCGGATTCAGATAACAATAGTTCTTGAGCATCTTCTCGATATACTCTTTCCTGAACTTGAAATGTGCAAAAATCGTCGAGTCGGGAACAAAGGTGATCTCGGTTCCGTTTCGGTCGGAAGTATCGGTTTCCTTATGGTTTTCGGTAATAATTCCTTTGGAAAATTCAGCCATTTTGACTTTTCCGTCGCGCACTGATTTTACCTTGAAATAATCAGAAAGTGCGTTGACTGCTTTCGTTCCCACCCCATTCAGACCAACCGATTTCTTAAAAGCTTTGGAATCGTATTTTCCACCGGTGTTCATTTTGGAAACGGCGTCAACTACTTTCCCCAAAGGAATTCCACGACCGTAATCACGAATCGTTGCCTTTCCTTCGTCGATTTTTATTTCGATTCTTTTGCCGGCTTTCATCACAAATTCGTCGATGGAATTGTCGATGATTTCCTTGAGGAGGATATAGATTCCGTCGTCCGCAGAAGAACCGTCACCGAGTTTCCCGATATACATCCCGGGTCGAATCCGGATATGCTCCTGCCAATCGAGGGTTCTGATGTTGTCTTCGGAATAGTTTACAGTAGTGTTGTCGCTCATTTTCCTCACCCAACCCTCTCCAAAGGAAAGGGCTTTTTCTTTTATAATTTTACTAAAATTCAATAACTCACAAAAATAGCGAAAGAAAAATTATAGAGAAAATTTTGTGGAAAAGTTTTGGGAGATGGAAGTCCGAAGTCCGATGACCGAAGTCGGAAGACCGAAGACAAAAAAAAGACCGGAGAAATCTACGGTCTTTACTTTCACTTTTGGACTGTCTTTTTCAGATAGTTTTCTACCAAAGCGACCCAATATCTTGCTCCAACCGGAAGTAAATCCTGGTTGAAAACATATTTCGGGTGGTGAACCATAAAAGTATCGCCATTCCCGAGCATGCAGTAATTTCCTTTTTTCTTTTCGAGCATAAAGGCGAAATCCTCGCTTCCCATGTACGGATGCGCGTCTGTAAAAACATTTTCTTCACCGAAAGTTTCTTTTGCCACTTTTGCTGCCCAATGGGTTTCCTCGTTGGTATTCACCAAGACAGTCCCCGGAATTCCTTCGCGGATTTCCACTTCACAGTTAAAGGATTCTGCCTGAGTTTTCGTGATCAGGCGAACTTTATCCAATACCATTTTTCGGTCCTCAGGATCCATATTTCGGATACTCAAACGAAGAATTGCCTTTTGTGGAACAGCATTTCCCGCGATTCCTGATTGGAAAGCACCTACGTTTACTACCGAAGTTCTCCACGGAGATACATTCCTGGAAACAATGGTTTGCAAAGCCATGACCAACGAAGAACCGCACACGATCGGGTCGATTCCCAATTCCGGCATGGAACCGTGACTGCCTTTTCCAGTGATTTCGATTTCCCAGTTATCGACAGCTGCCATGAATTTTCCGGTGTTGAAGTAGAATTTACCCAATTCCAAACCCGGCATATTGTGCATTCCGTACACCGAATCTACTGGGAATCTTTCGAAAAGTCCGTCTGCAATCATCGCCGGTGCTCCTTCCATCGTTTCTTCCCCGGGTTGGAAGAAAAAGCGAACTGTTCCGTTGAAGTTTTTGGTTTCTGACAGGTATTTTGCAGCACCCAAAAGCATCGTAGTATGCGCGTCGTGTCCGCAAAGGTGGGCGTTTCCTGCAACTGTACTCTTGTACGGAAGATCATTTTCTTCTTCGATAGGTAAAGCATCGAAATCAGCCCTTAAACCAATGGATTTTTCGCTGTCGCCATTTTTCAGAGGTGCCACTATACCGTATTTCCCAACACCTTCTGCGATTTCAAAACCACCGAAGGATTTCAAGGTGTCAACAATATATTTTGCGGTATTTTCTTCTTTCATGGAGAGCTCTGGATTTTTGTGCATCGTATCCATCCATGATTTCATTTCGGGTTTTCTGTCTTTTAAAATTTCTAAAGTGTTCATTCATAAATGACATTAATTTCTGCTGAATAAGTTTTCAATGCTTGAAAGGTAATTTTCGACTGATAAATTTACGGCTTTCTTAACCGAATCTATAGTTTGCTTCGTTAAAAAAATGTCAAAAAATTTCTCTTCGCACAAGTACAAAAAAAAAAGAGCGTTATCAATATAACGCCCTTAAATAAGTTTTTTAAAAACCGTCGCCGTCAAGAAGATTTCCCAACCCACCGAGAACACTTCCCTGCTCCCCGCGTTTTGTGGTTCCGTACTGAAGGATTCTGCTCGCCAATCGTGAAATGGGTAAAGTCTGAATCCAAACTGTTCCCGGTCCCCGAAGTTGTGCGAAGAACAAACCTTCACCCCCGAAAATCGAGTTTTTGATACCGCCCACAAACTGAATGTCGTAATCAACACCCTTGGTAAATGCAACGATACAGCCAGTGTCGATTTTGAGGATTTCCCCTGGTTGAAGTTGCTTCTCGATCACGTGTCCGCCACTGTGGACGAAGGTCATTCCGTCGCCTTCCAGTTTTTGCATGATGAAACCTTCGCCGCCGAAAAGTCCAGTTCCCAGTTTTTTCTGAAGTTCGATTCCCACCGAAACTCCTTTCGCTGCACAAAGGAAGCTGTCTTTCTGGCAAATCACTTTACCACCGAGTGCAGACAAATCAAGCGGAATAATCTTGCCGGAATACGGCGCCGCAAAAGTCACCTGTTTCTTTTGATTCGAGATGTTGGAATATACCGTCATGAAAAGGTTTTCGCCGGTGAGCATCCTTTTTCCGGCAGAGAAAATCTTGCCCATCAAACCTTTTTCCGTGCCGTCACCAAAGAGGGTTTCCATT
Organism: Chryseobacterium suipulveris; assembly: GCF_022811685.1. Taxonomy (NCBI): domain Bacteria; kingdom Pseudomonadati; phylum Bacteroidota; class Flavobacteriia; order Flavobacteriales; family Weeksellaceae; genus Chryseobacterium; species Chryseobacterium suipulveris. Next base: position 1,641,602 of record NZ_CP094532.1, read on the forward strand.
TTGATTCCTTCGGTCATCATCATGAAACTTCCCGGTTCGGAGATGACGCTTTCTTTTGGGTCGAGCTCTATTTCCACACACTGCATTTCTTCGCCGTGGATTTTGTAGTCAATTTCGTGGTTGTTCATTTTTTAACGTTCTTTAGATTTATGTAATAAGTGAGTCAGATAAACAATTTGTTACAATTATCAAATCAGCCGGTGAATACAGCGATGTTCCGCCAGCTAAACGGAACCTGAAATTCATTTGTTGTAAAGAAATATTTCATGTCACAACCAAAATTTCGCGAATAATTGGTGCGTCGCATTGTAATTTTTATTACCTTTGATAGCAAAGTAAACATAATTTACTTAAAAACTAATAAACCATAAAAACTAATTATTAACCATTAACCTCAAAAAACATGAGAAAGTTCTTTTTTTGGGGTGTCGGCATACTTTTTTGCCGTCACAATTACGAATGCCCAAACTAATTCAGTTACAAAGGTCAGATTGCAACAGCACCGTTTATCAGCGCATCACAACAAGCCGCGATTGCTAACGGAAATTCCTTTTCTATTGACGAAACAAATCGCAAAACAATGCTGAATGCTTCCACGACTTCAGGAACAAATTACAATATTTCGCGAGTGGATTACTCTCAAAATAATGTTGCAAACAGTACTATGGATGTACCAAGAACTTGATCTGGGGCGCTTGGGAAGACTATACTATTAACGTAAGTAACAGTCTCGCTGTTGCGACTATAACGAAAGATCAGGTTCAGCTGTACCCTAATCCAACCAAAGGAAACCTTCAGGTGACCGGAATTACACCCGCCCACGTAAAAGTTTTCGGAATCGATGGAAAACTTATCCCTGCAAGATATGAAGGAAACGTGATTGATACCCATAAGCTAACAACGGGAGCTTATGTTATTCAAATCACCGACAAAGAAGGAAACACAGTTTCTAAACGATTTGTGAAGGACTAAGTCTAACCACTAATAGAAGTCGCCCCAAAAATTCGGGGCGATTTTTATATCAAGTGAGTCGGCCAATCTCATGAATCAGACAGGATCATAAGAAGGTTACAGCCGTTCAATTTTTTGTGGTTCCATAAAGTTAGTCCCAATTATTCTTCGTTGAAGCAGCGAATTTCCCACCTCCTGTGAAGAAAAGCGCCAACGCTCCAAAGAAAAACAGTGCCTGAACTTCGAGCGCCCATGCTCCAACCTCGGTCAGTTTTCCTATCTTGTCCATTGCTGCCGTAATCACCACCACAACCATTGTCCCACCCAAAAGGATCGAGGCAAGCCGAGTTCTGAAACCTACAATCAGCATTAATGGTGCAATAATTTCGCCTAAATAAACCAGATAAGCGAGAAACTTCGGAAGTCCGTTCTGCTCGAAAACGCCTTCAATAAAACCGGTTCCGTGCTTTATTTTTGCGATACCGTGGAGCAACATCAGCATTCCCAATGCCACCCTCAAAATCATAATTCCCAAGTCGTTGTTCTTTAACATAATTTTCATTTTTTAATATCACAAATTTAAGTTGAATTATTAGATTCTTCATTGATGTAGGGTAAGAAAAAAAGGCCTCATATTTTGAGACCCTTAATTGTTAGAATTTGTTCACCCATTTTTCATAGGCATCGATCCAGTTTTTCAGGAATTCCTGAGTTTTTTCAACACAGCTTCCGTCTTCGTTCCAGATTTGGGAAGAATTTCCGATATATGCTTCCGGTTGCTGCATTAACGGTACATCCACAAAAACAAATGCCTGACGTATATGATGATTCGCTGCCAAACCTCCCAATGCGCTTACAGAGGAAGTTACTACACCTCCCGGTTTTCCGGGCCAAACCGAACTTCCGTATGGTCTTGATCCGACATCCACCGCATTTTTCAGAGCTCCCGGAATGGTTCTGTTGTATTCCGGTGAAACGACAAGAATTCCATCGGCACTTTTAATTTTGGAGCGGAAATCTGTCCATTCCTGTGGTGGATTCTGATCCAAATCCTCATTGTATAACGGTAGATTTCCGATTTCTACAATTTCTAAATCTAAATTGTCGGATGATAATTTTTCAAGCTCGTTTGCGATTTTACGGTTGAAAGATTCTTTTCGTAAACTTCCGACCAGTACTGCTATTTTCTTTGCCATAATATTTTGCTTTTTAATGATTAAGAATTTCCGTAGATGTTACTTTCACCTCCGTCAATCGCGATGACCTGTCCGGAAACATATCCATTGTCTTCACTCAGAAGAAAGGTCACTAGTTTTGCCACTTCCGAAGGTTTGCCCAAACGTTTTGTCGGATTTCGGGAAGCGTACTCATCTTCTGCTGCCTGCGGATTTTCCGGGTTAACCTGTTTGAAGGCCTCTGCAACCATTGGAGTTTTTATTGCACCCGGAGCAATGGCGTTGGTCAAAATTCCATCGCGGCCATATTCGAGCGCCGCATTTTTACTCATTCCTGCAACAGCGTGTTTCGTCGCCACATATGCCGACTGATTCAGAACACCGCGGATACCGCCTACGGAAGCAACATTCACAATTCTTCCCGTTTTGTTTTTCTGCATTTCAGGAATTACGTAACGCATTCCGTAGTAAACTCCCATCAGATTGATATCAACCACCTTTTTAAACATATTGATATCGTACTCTGTCATCGGCGCCTGTCTACCTTCGATACCGGCATTGTTGTAAAAGCCGTCGATTTTGCCGAATTCGCTTACCGTTGCATTTACATAATTTTTAACCGCCTCTTCATTGGAAACATCGGCAGTTACAGTAAGGTATTTTGCATCAGGATATTTTGAAGCCAGTTCATTTTTTGCCTTAGTAAGAGCTTCCTCATTATAATCTACCAAAGTTAAATTTGCTCCTTTTGAAGCCAATTCTTCTGCAACCGCAAGACCAAGTCCCATCGCTGCTCCGGTAATGATTACCGTTTTATTTTTGAAATCAGACATAATATTTTGATTTTTTTTGATTTTGAATAAAATTACTTACGAAATATTTGCCGGAAATTTTTTTACCCCGTCCCTAAAGGGAGAAAAATTTCCTTCAAGCGATTAAGATCTAAACTGCAAGATAACCACCGTCAACAGGATAATAGGAACCCGTGATAAGGTTAATGATACTTCCGCTACCGTTTTTCACCATTTCGGGTGCTTGGTATTTTACGCCATAGAAAACTCCGGAAAGGTAGATGTCAATCACTTTTTTCCAGCCTTCTACTGACATATCACCTGCTTTGTTGATTTCACCGCCGATTCCTGCGTTGTTCACCGCAATATCAAGTTTGCCAAAATTCTTTACAGTTTCTTCTACCAGTCTCTTGTAATCTTCAGGACTTGAAGAATCCGCTTTTACGAAAATGGCTTCACCTCCATTGTTTTTGATTTCTTCAACAACCTCGTTTCCGTGGGCTTCATTGATGTCGCTAACTACAACTTTTGCTCCTTCGTTGGCGAACAGAATCGCAGTTGATTACCCATTACCGGAACCTGCACCTGTGATAATGGCTACTTTGTTTTCTAACTTTTTCATATAATTTACTTTTAATTCTTATAAAATTACGAATTGAATTTTTGAAAATCCGTTAATGCTCTGTTATATTTTCAAAACATTCTGTTAAAATTCTTTTGTAAAATTAGCGATAATAAAACCCTTGAACGTTGATGTATGTTAAGAAACAAAAAAAACGAACATTTCTGCCCGCTTTTTTAATAAATAGTATGAAATTGATTATCTCTCACCGATGACCCACCAATTTGTAGCAAAGTTACGCTATTATTCTAAATCAATATGTTAAAAACCTTTAATTATCGAAGAATCGGAAGACATAAGCTGTTTTAATTATATATTTGACATTGTATGTTTAGCATTAAATTGTACGAACAAATGGAATTTTAGTTCGCTTTGTGATCAGAATTCACCAAAAAAAATGAACGCACCAAGAGTGGCACGTTCTAAAAAATATTTTCTTAAAATTTATACGTTGAACCTGAAATGCATCACATCACCGTCCTGCACGATATATTCCTTACCTTCAACACCCATTTTTCCGGCTTCTTTTACTTTGGCTTCGGAACCGTAGTTCACGAAATTTTCATAAGAAATCACTTCGGCACGGATAAATCCTTTCTCGAAATCGGTATGGATCACTCCTGCTGCTTGAGGTGCGGTCCATCCTTTACCAATCGTCCATGCGCGAACTTCCTTAACTCCTGCTGTGAAATAGGTTTGAAGATGCAGTAAATCATAAGCTTTTCTGATGAGTCGGTTTACGCCTGGTTCTTCCAATCCCAATTCTTCCAGAAACATCTGTCTTTCTTCATAAGTTTCAAGCTCGTTGATATCGGCTTCGATTTGTGCAGCGAGAACCACTACTTCTGCCCCTTCATTTTTAGCCATTTCCTCTACTTTCGGAATCCATTCGTTTCCGTTCTTGATGGAATTTTCATCCACATTGCAAACGTATAGGATTGGCTTTTTCGTTAGAAGGTGAACTTCATCAATAATCGATTTGGTCAAATCATTCGTTTCAAATTCTCTTGCATTTCTGCCGTCTTCGAGAAATTTCTGAAGAGCAACCAAAGTTTCATAAGCCAAGATATCTTCCTTTTTTCCTGATTTGATGAATTTCTTTGCTTTATCTACGGCTTTTCCAACGGTTTCCAAATCTTTTAACTGAAGTTCAATATCGATGATTTCTTTGTCTCTGATTGGATCAACAGAACCTTCAACGTGAACGATATTTCCATTGTCGAAACATCTCAAAACATGGATAATCGCCTCACACTCACGGATATTTGCCAAAAACTGGTTTCCAAGACCTTCTCCTTTTGAAGCTCCCTTTACCAAGCCGGCAATATCCACAATTTCAACAACTGCAGGAACTACGCGCTCCGGATTTACCAGTTCCTCTAATTTATTCAGACGCGGATCTGGAACAGAAACAGTTCCAAGATTCGGCTCGATGGTACAGAACGGATAATTCGCGCTTTGCGCTTTGGCATTGCTTAAACAGTTAAAAAGAGTTGACTTCCCAACATTCGGAAGACCTACGATTCCACATTTCATAGCGGGGTTGTTTATTTATTTCTAATGGAGCTATGTAACCTCACGGTTTCATAAGATTGTTTTTCGGCAGTCGGCTACCGTTAATTATCGGAATGGCGTTCTGCGGTTAAATTCGGGTGTGCAAAGATAGTGTTTTTGCAGGATTATCTTAGAAATAAATTGGTCATCGCCAATTTAAGTGCTTTCCAAAAGGTTCAGGTCATGAACCATCTGGATGAGTTTGGGCAGCGAATGTGTATCTGTTTTTCTGTAGATGTTTTTTCGGTGGGTTTCTACCGTGCTCTCGCTGATGAAGAGTTTTGCAGCAATTTCCCGGTTACTGTTTCCTGAAATCATTAAATGAACAATTTCTTTTTCCCTTATTGAGAGGTTGATGTGGTCATTTTGGATTAATTTTTCTCTATAATTGTCAAGACACTGCGATGCTTCTTGGGAAAGATGGATGTATCCGTTGCGAATTAGCGAGATTCCCTCGACGAGTTCTTTCCGGGAAACCGACTTATTGAGATAACCTTCTACTCCAATCTTGTTGATGAGTTCATTAATAACTTTTGCATCACAGTTCATCGAGAGAATTAGTATTTTGAGGTGAGGAAATTCCTGTTTCAAAAGTCTCGAACATTGCAGACCATTTAATTTAGGCATCATCAGATCCAGCAGAACCATATCGGGATTTTCTGCGCCTGATCGCAAATCATCAATAAGCTGGTAACCGTCATTATAAGTCTTGCCAATTTCGATGTTTTTTTCAAATCCCAGCAACATAACCAGTCCGTCAATGATGATATTATGGTCGTCAACAATAGTGAGCTTATATTTCTTTTCCATAATTACAGAGGGATTTTTACAATAACTGTTGTTCCTTTTGCTTTTTCACTTTCGAGCATGAAGGTTCCTTTTAGAAATTCAATTCTGGATTTGATATTCTCCAAACCAATACCGTGGGATTTTGATTGGCTGGAATCTATATCGAATCCTTTGCCGTTGTCGCGGAAGGTTGCTAAAATTCCTTGTGGGTCCTGTTTTACTGTAATAAATATTTCGGAGGCAAAAGCATGTTTGATGGTGTTGTTGATACATTCCTGAATTACACGGAACATCACAATCTGTACATTTTCGTTGAGGTTATCCTGCAATCCGTCGATATTTAAGTTAATGTGCAGTTTTGGGGAGTTGCTTTTATCGATGAGCTCTTTCAAGGCATTGCTCAAGCTGTTCTTGATGAGCATATTCGGCATAATTTGGTGAGATAGTGTGCGTACTTCCGTCATCGCGTCGGTCAAAATATTTCGTGTTTTGTTGATGACCATTTCGAAACCTTCGGGATCGTCGTGGTATTCTTCCAATACTTGGAGGTTGAGATTGGTGGCGCTAAGCATTTGTCCAACCCCATCGTGAAGGTGTATTGCCATTCTTTTCCTTTCATTGTCTTCGGCATTCATTACCGCTTTGGTTGCCAAATCCTGCTGATGAAGAATTTCTTTCTGAAGCTTTATTTTCTGCCGGTTCTGATAATTTCGATAGTAAACAATACCTAAAACCAAAAGCCCCAAAAGAGACAAAATGTAAATATTTCTGTAGAGGAGTTTGTTTTTGCTCTCGAGGATTTCCTTGTCTTTTTTTAAGGTTTGATATTTTTTTTCAAGCTCGGTGGATTGGTTGATTACGGAAGTATTCACCAATTTGTCGTTCATATTAATATATTGCTGGAAGTATGCATTTGCACTATCGGAGATTCGGAGCTCGTTATACACAGTCGTGAGCAACTTATAGGCACTCATTAGATTTTCCTCGGATTTTTCTTTTTCAAAAACAGGTAAAATCTTAAGCAGTATCTTTTTTGCTTCCGAGAACTTTTTCAGCGAAATATAACTTTGCGCAATTTCCAACTGGTTACTTTCTTTGTCAACTTTCGAGTTGAACTCTTCCCTCGCCTTTTTTGATTCCTGAATTTTAATCAAATCCGCTGAATCTGCCTTCTTTTTTCTTAGGATTCCCAGATTAGCAAGATTTCTTTTGCTAAATGCGATTCCCTGCTTATTACCGACGGTTCCACAGATTGACTCGCTTTTTTTGTAGTAATTCTCGGCACTGCTGTAATCCTTTTTTAACTGATAAGCCTTGCCGAGATTCAGGTAATTTTCACAGAGTTTGTTGGAAACTTCCACTGTTTTTTCCTGTCTTTCAAAATATCCGATACTTTCATTAATATAAGAAATTGCCTGATCGGGATTTTTAAGATCAACAAAGAGAAGTCCTAAATTAAGTTTGGCTATATTGACGTTTTTTTCGTCCCCTGTTTTTTCAAAATAACTTAGCGCTTCGAGGTACATCTCCATCGCTTTTTTGTACTGGAATGTACTCTGGTAAACAGAAGCCAAGTTATTATTGAGCTTCGCAATTCCTGCGACATTGTTGAGAGATTTTCGAATGGCGTAAGATTTTAAGTAGAACTTTTCAGAATTTTTGAAATCATTCTGCCGGAAATAAACTGCTCCAAGATCACTGAAAATCTGTGACAGAAGATTCTGATCACCCAGTTCGGTTGCCTTTTTCTCGGCCTTTTTACCGTAAGCAAGCGCAGAATCAATGGAAACACTCGAATAATACCATGCAAGATCAGAATAAATTACTGCCTTTCTTTGCTCATCTGCTGTTTTGGGGAGTTCTTCCTTAAGCTGACCGATTAGCTTCTGCAAATCCTGACCATTAAAAAAAGTGACGGCAAATAAAAGTGAGATGAAACAGTATCGATATGGAATTGACATGGTCATTGTATTGCTATAGACTCACAAAAATTAAGCATTCAGCTAAAACTTACAATACGTAATTTTACGTATTATTCAATCCATTTATTCTTATAGGCGATATTGATGGCCTGGCTTCGGGAATTGATGTGAAGCTTTTTGTAAATATTGTTCACGTGGGTTCTCACCGTATTTGGACTAATGAAAAGCCGTTCCGCAATTTCGTGTGGTGAATTTCCGCGCACGATCTCTTTCAGAATTTCCATTTCGCGCTCACTTAGCACTGAATTTTCTTTAGTATTTTCGAGCGTTTTGGCAGAAGTTTTTCCACTTTCCTTTAAAAGATTCATTGCTCTTCTTGCGATCGCGGGACTCATCGGGATTCCGTCATATTCCAGTACGTTTGTTATTGCTTCAACGATATTTACAGCTTTATCCTCCTTTAAAAGATAGCCGCTCGCTCCTGCCCGGATTGCTTCAAATATTTTGTCGTTGTCTTCGAAAATGGTCAACACAATAAATTTGATCTGAGGATATTTTACTGACGATATCGAAATGGTGGAAATTCCATCTAACAGCGGCATTTCAAGGTCGATGAGCACGACCTGTGGAAAATCCTTCTTCTCCATTTGTTCCATTTTTTCAAAAAAACTCTCTCCGTTATCAGCTACAACCACGATTTGAATGTCTTCATACGGAAGAAGTTTCTCCTTGATGATTTTTCGGTTTAGAAGGTTGTCTTCAACAATTCCTACTTTCATGGCATTTTTTTCAAAATTAAGGGTATACGGTAAGAAATTCTATACGTATTTAAGCGTAATTATCGGTAACAAAGACCTTGGTTCCCTGTCCTTCAGAAGATTCAACAGAGGTCTTCATCTTTATTTGCTGTGCTCTTTCGTCCATATTTTGCAAACCGAAGCCATTGACTGCATTCTCATAGTCAAGTCCCTTCCCATCATCAGCAATACACAGTTCAAAATGCTCACCACTGCTCAACGAAATTATGATATTTTTTGCATCAGAATGTTTCATGATATTCTGGAGCGCCTCCTGTGCAATTCTGAAAATATTGCTTGCCTGAGCAGAAGTGAGAATGCGGTTGTTGGAGATATTTTCTTCAAAATTTACTTTCATCTGCGTATTGTCAAAACACTTCATCGCATACTGCTTCAAATGGTCAAAGAAAGATTCCGCCGAGACTTCATCATTTTTAAGCACCCATATAGTTTGCCTCAGTAAGCTGAGAATTTGTTCGGCATTCTCCTTTAAATCCTTAATTTGTTCTGGTTTTTTTTCATCGATATCTCTTGAAAGATGGTCTATCTTTAGCAGCAAACTGTTTGCATACGCTCCGATATTGTCGTGGAGGTCGCGGGAAATACTGCTGCGTTGCTCCTGAAGTCGTGCTTCGTTTTCTGCCTTCGATAAGGCATACTGAATCTCCAAATCCTTCGAAATCATGTTGCTCCGAACGGCAATGATCGAATACAGAAAAGGAAAATAAATCGGCATACCGATCAGATCTAGGTAGGTTGACGGAACCTCAAAGATGAAAGTTGCGATGATGGTAATAACAAGAAATGAAAATACGCTGAACATAATATAATTCACAAATTCGTTGGACCATTTCTTTTTGATAATTTGTTGCTTGTACAACGAATCATTTTCGTTCAGCTTTAGATTTCTGATCCATAGTTTGGAAACCACAAAGTAATACATAGGAACCGACATGACCGCTGTGTTGATAAGATTGTAAGGCAAATGGTTTCCTTTGGCAATATCCGAAATAATTTGGGCTTTTTCACCATCTGGCTTAAAGAAGTAAGTAAGTCCGTACAAAAAAGCAATCCCGGGAATAATGAGGTGTGGCCATACTTTTTTGTTGATTTCTCCATTAAATCCCATTACATAAAAATAGATTGCGGGTCCGAATAGGAATGGTACAAACATGAAGATAAAATGAAAACCGAGCAGCTCGTATTTTTCAAAATAAAAAATGATCAGATTGCTGATGCAGTTTACAATGACGACGAGGAAAATAATGGAATACGAAATCCTGACCATCAATCTCTCGCGATGGTTGAAAAGCGTCGGAATGATAAGAAACGAAAGGATGACGATAACGGTAATGTTGAGTATCAGAACCGCGGGATCTCTGTAATGCATGGTCTAAGTTTAAAAAAAATCAGCGCAAATTTGCACTGATTAAAATTACTGTTTTTTTTGAATTCTTGAGTTTTTTTAACTCACCAGAACTTCTCCCGTCATCACTTCAGGAATCTCAACTCCCATTACTTTAAGAATCGAAGGAGCGACATCTCCCAGTTTTCCCGGTTTCAGATTCCAGGTACGGTCTTTATCCATCACGATCAAAGGAACCAGATTGGTTGAATGCTGTGTGTTCGGACTTCCGTCGGGATTAATCATCACATCAGAATTTCCGTGGTCGGCCAAAATGAAAACTGCGTAACCGTGTTCGTAACCTGCAGTTGCAACTTTTTCGATGCACTGGTCAACGGTTTCCGCAGCTTTAACCGCTGCAGAAAAAACGCCGGTGTGTCCTACCATATCGGTATTTGCAAAATTCAAGCAAATGAAATCTGCACTTTCACTTTTGATTTCCGGAAGAATTTTTTCGGTGATGTCGTATGCAGACATTTCCGGTTTGAAATCATAGGTCGGAACATCTTTCGGACTCGGACAAAGAATTCTCCTTTCACCAACGAACTGCTCTTCTCTACCTCCTGAAAAGAAAAAGGTAACGTGCGGATACTTCTCGGTTTCAGCGACGCGGATCTGGGTTTTTCCATTTCTTTCGAGGATTTCGCCCATGGTTTCCTGCAGAACTTCTTCATCAAAAACCACCTTCACATTCTTGAAATCCTTATCATAATTGGTCATCGTCACATAATAAAGATTCAAGTGATGCATTCCGTAATCTGGGAAATCCTGCTGTGAAAGCACTTCCGTAATTTCCCGACCTCGGTCTGTTCTGAAATTGAAACAGAAAACAACATCTCCTTCTGCAATCTGTGCAACTGGAAGCTTATTCGAATTAGTTGATGTGCATACGATTGGCTTCAGGAATTCGTCGGTAATTCCCTCGTCATACGATTTTTGGATTGCGTGAACCGGCTCCATTGTTTCCTTGCCTACTCCATTTACCATCGCGTCATAAGCAAGTTTCACCCGTTCCCATCTTTTGTCGCGATCCATTGCGTAATACCTTCCAATTACGGTTGCCAACTTTCCGGTGGTCATTTTCATGTGGTTAAGGATTTCTTCAATGAAACTTTTCCCTGAATGCGGATCACAGTCGCGCCCATCTGTAAAAGCGTGTACGAAAACATTTTTCTGAAGCCCAAATTCATGAGCGGCAGTCAATAGTCCCTTCAAATGGTTAATGTGCGAGTGAACACCACCATCGGAAACAAGACCAATGAAGTGAACTTTCTTATTGTTTTGTATAGCATACTGAAAAGCATCGGTGATGGCATTCTCTTTTCCTAAAGTTGCATTTTCCACCGCCATATTGAGTTTCACCAAATTCTGGTACACTACTCTACCTGCTCCCAGATTCATGTGTCCCACTTCAGAATTTCCCATTTGACCGAAAGGTAAACCAACTGCGATTCCACTGGCTTCAAGTGTGGTGTGTGGAAATTTCTCGTAGCATGAATCGATAAAGGGAGTGTTTGCCTGTGCAATTGCGGACACTTTTGGGTCGGTTCCTAAACCCCATCCGTCGAGGATTGCTAAGATGGCTTTCTTTGACATTTTGTTTGATTTAATGAATATGCAAATTTAGTGATTTTAACGTGTGTCGATGCAATTTGATGAGGAGTATTTTACAGGGTAGTCACGCGATTTTTTGTAACTTTAAAGAAAAATAATATGAAGAAGAAACTCGTGGTCCTTTCCGGTGCGGGAATTTCTGCCGAGAGTGGAGTTAAAACTTTTCGGGATTCTGACGGTTTATGGGAAAATCACAGAATTGAAGATGTGGCAAGTCCCGAAGGTTTTGCCCGAAATCCGCAGATGGTTTTAGATTTTTATAATGCGCGAAGGAAGCAGCTGAACGAAGTTTTACCCAACGATGCCCACAAAATTCTCGCAGAACTCGAGAAGGATTTCGATGTAGAAATCATTACCCAAAATGTTGATGATCTGCATGAAAGAGCGGGTTCGAGCAAAGTAGTCCATCTTCATGGCGAGCTTAAGAAAGCACGACCGGTAAACTCGGACTCAAAAGTAATTCCGTGGGAAGGAGACCTAAATCTCGGTGATCTCAATTTTGAGGGAATCCAGCTCCGTCCGCACATCGTGTGGTTTGGCGAAATGGTTCCTGAAATGAACAAGGCGATCGCAATTACCGAGAAAGCTGATATTTTTCTGGTAATCGGAACCTCGATGCAGGTTTATCCTGCGGCGGGCTTAATTCACTACATTCCGGAAGATTGCGAAGTTTTCGTAATCGATCCAAATCTTGAGAATTCCTACACGAAAGATTCACACTGCTTTAAAATGACAGCTTCTGAGGGAATGAAGAAACTTTCTGAAATACTGCAAAAAGAAAGAGGATAGCGACCGCTACCCTCCGACATAACAAAAAATTGCGAAAAAATGTTATGATTACTTAAATAGTGTAACAAAGGTATGTTGTATTGCAATGCAAGAAAAGGGTGAAATCACCCTTTTTTCAGTCAAGATTGTTTTTTATTGCAAAAAGCACGATTCCAACTCTTGTCTTGACCCCAAGTTTCAGAAATACCGAATCCCGGTAACCATCAATGGTTCTTGGACTTACGAACATCTTATCAGCTATTTCTCGATAAGTGAGTTCCGAACATGAAAGTTTGATGAATTCTAGTTCTTTGTCCTTTAATTCCTCTTTTATTTTTTCGGTGAACTTTTCCTCAATTCTAATTTTCGACAAAGTTTCAGAAAGAAGGTCGGTATAAAAATTTCCCTTTTCATACACGATATTAATTGCGTCAAAAAGAATATCTGGCGACATGTCTTTTAGCAGATAACCGTTCGCTCCCGCTTTCACCATCTTGATGATGGTATTTTCGTTGTCTTCCATGGTGAGTGCGATTACTTTCATTTGAGGATATCGCTTTTTCAGTTCTGCGGTAGTCTCAATTCCGTCCTTCATCGGCATGTTAATATCCATCAGAACAACATCGGGCATTTGTTCAACTGTAGATAGTGCATCCAAAAAATCTGCACCGTTAAAACAGGTCATCGTTACTTCGAAATTCGGGTTGAAAGAGATCATGTTTTCAAGTGCTTTCGACACGAGTTTATGGTCATCAACGATTGCAATCGCTATCTTTTTCATTGTTTGTAGTAATTGATTGTTATTTTGGTTCCTCGGTTTTCACTTGATTCGATGTGGAATTCAGAATTAATAAGCTTTGCCCGGTTCTGCATATTCTCTAATCCGCTTCCGTTGTACATTGTGTTCTGATCAAAACCGACTCCATTGTCAGAGATTTCGATGGTAATCATATCTTCGGTATCAAGAACAATCAGTGAAAACTTTCTGGCTTTTGAATGTTTGATGACATTGTTGATAGATTCCTGGATGATTCGAAAAAGAATCAATGCGTGGTTATTGTCTAAATAAAGATACTTGTTGCTGTTGCTATATTCCACTTCCATCAGTTCAAGTCTTTTGATTCGGTTAATTTCTCTTTCCAGAGATTCTACAAAACCAAAATGCTCCACTTGTCTTGTGATAAATACTTTTGAAAGATTTCGGATATCCTGCAAGCATTCGCCAATCAGGAGATTGATTTCCTCCACGATCTGCTGTCTGGACTGCTCATCGGAATATGCCATCTTATTGGTCATTAAGCGCGCAACCGAAAGTTTTTGTCCCACGTCGTCATGAAGTTCCTGACCAATATAGTTTAGTGTTTGCTCTTTGATCTCAACCTGTGATATGGCAAGTTCCTGTTTAAAAAGGGCTTCTTTTTTCTGTTGACTTAATAGAAGTTGCGATTTTTTCTTGATGAATACATTATAAACCAACACCATCATCAAAAGCAGGATCAGGACGATGAAGGTGGTAAGTGCAAGTAAAGAATCGGTTTCCGTAAGTTTCATTTCATGAGGTCTGCTTTTTTGCTGAGAGTATTCCGAAAATCAAGATTGAGTAGCCAATAAAGTTTACAATGAACAAAATAATGAAAAAAATATTCATGTTGATCATGTGCGATGCGGTTCGGCTAATAAAAAGCAGCGGGATGATCCCCAGATAAATGGTCATCAAACCAATGCAGATCCAAAAAGGAAAATAATTCCTAAGCACCAAAATCTTGTCGGAATTAAATATTTGCGACATCAATAAGAAAATACTCGCCGATAAAATCGTTACTTGCCCAAAATGGCAATAAATGGGAAAAACCGTGAAGAAATCCTTGGTTACAATCGCTGCAATAAATGTCCAAACCACAAAAATGGCGACAATGATCAAATTCTTCGTCCTGTAACTTCCTTTATCAAGAACCTGATGAAAATACATGAAGAACAACAGGAAAACAATCATGTTGACTCCGATTACATAGACTGGGACTGAATTAAAAGCAGGATTAATCCTAAAATTAATTGCATTGAATATCTCGATGGAAGTTCCTACCGCTATTGCATAAATGAAATAATTAATGCCTTGACCAAGATTTTCTCTTTTGATGATTAAAAAAATCAGTGTGACCACCATGACCAAAGTGGTGTAGTTTGAAACCAAATTCCTGTCCCAATCCATAAACTTCAAAGTCAAAAAGATTAATACGGCGGGCGAATGTGTCCATAGTTCATCCCGGGAAGATCCTTTACTCCACCGGCTTTGCTCTCCTCGTTGTCCTGAAAATCTCTTTCAAGTTCCGTAGGCGCAAAAAATATTGTTTGATAACCCAAATATTCCTTATCCAAGTCCGGATCCCTGTCTGTTGTTGGATACTTGCCAAGTCGTACTTTTATACCTTTATCGCGGATTCCCATTTTTTCCATTTCATCCTCAATATAGTTAAGGTAGTCCTTCAGTACAGAAAGCTCAAAAATATATTCCCTTGAATCTGGTTTGTTTGCGGGCCTTTTGCTGTTAATCGCAACATAATTACTTGTATCGTACTCGTTTGCCAAAATGTGGCATCTTTCTGAACTGATCAGATGTTTGTCTAAATTGCTCATGACTTATTTTTTTCTTCAAATTTACTCCATTACTTCAAATTAGGTTAGGGTGAAAACACCCAAAATTCACTATATTTGTAGAAACTTACTCTCAGACAGCGAAATTATTATCTTTTCGTCCTGTCTATAGGGTTTTGAACCAAGAAAATTCCCGCAATGCAGAATCATTCTGAAACGATAGAAAATTACAGAAATATTCTCTCGAAACTTCCCCCAAATGTCGAACTGGTCGCAGTCTCTAAAACTCACCCCGCTGAAATTATTCGACAGGTTTACGATGAGGGACAAAGAGTCTTTGGCGAAAACAAAGTTCAGGAACTGGTCGAAAAACAGGCAGTATTGCCAAAAGATATTCGATGGCATCTTATCGGTCATCTTCAGACCAACAAGGTAAAGTACATCGCTGACTTTGTCGACACCATTCAAAGCGTCGATTCCGAAAAACTTTTATTAGAAATCAATAAACAGGCAGAGAAACACCAAAGAAAAATAAAAGTTCTGCTCCAGATTAAAATCGCAGAGGAAGAAACAAAATTTGGTCTTGAAATCAGTGAGGCAAAAGAGCTTTTTCTTGATTATCTGAATGGTAAGTTTCCCAATGTCGAAATTATAGGATTGATGGGAATGGCGACTTTTACCGATAACGAACAGCAACTGAGGAAGGAGTTTTCGGTTTTGAAGCAGGTTTTCGATAAACTGTCGCTGCAACGAGACCTTAAGACGCTGTCAATGGGAATGAGCAACGAT
The DNA here is from genome assembly GCF_022811685.1 of Chryseobacterium suipulveris. NCBI lineage: Bacteria > Pseudomonadati > Bacteroidota > Flavobacteriia > Flavobacteriales > Weeksellaceae > Chryseobacterium > Chryseobacterium suipulveris. Next base: position 1,657,371 of record NZ_CP094532.1, read on the forward strand.
TATCCGATCGCGATCTCATGCGGCGCCAACTCCGTGAGAATTGGTTCGGCAATTTTTAGGCATAGAAATTATGCTTAACTTTTGGGTACGATAATTGCTGGTTACTTTTGCGAAATCTATTCTAAATACATCATTTTTATATCATTTTATCATGCAGAAAATATTAATTGTCGAGGATGAAAAAAACATCTCTGGAGTATTGCACAGTATCTTATCCGACGAACTGGAAGATTACGAAATTGTAGTTGCCGATGACGGTTTGGAAGGATACAAGCAAATCGAGAAAGAAGATTTTGCGTTGATACTCTCCGACATTAAGATGCCGAAACTTTCAGGTACTGAACTGCTGAAACAGGCATTGCAGATAAAGCCCGACTCCACTTTTGTGATGATTTCGGGACACGCCGATATCGATACAGCGGTAGATTGCTTAAAAGAAGGAGCGTACGATTTTATCTCTAAACCCATTGATATCAATCGACTGATTACGAGTGTGAAAAATGCGCTCGACAAAAAAATTCTCCAAAAGTCCAACCATTCCTTAAAGGTTGAAAATACGACGCTCAAAAAGAAAGTCAACAAAAAATACCAGATGATCGGCGAATCTCCTGCTTTGAAAAAAATCCAGGATATGATTGAAAAAGTTGCCGCTTCTGATGCGCGGGTTTTGATTACAGGACCAAACGGTGCAGGTAAAGAACTCGTTGCGCACGCAATCCACGCGCAAAGCGACCGCAGTAAAGGACCGATGATCGAAGTCAATTGTGCGGCGATTCCATCGGAACTGATCGAGTCGGAACTTTTCGGACACGTGAAAGGAAGTTTTACAGGCGCCATTAAAGACAAACAGGGAAAATTTGAACTGGCCAACAATGGAACAATTTTTCTGGACGAGATCGGCGATATGTCGCTCATCGCGCAAGCAAAAGTTTTGAGAGCACTCCAGGAAAACAAGGTTTCACCCGTTGGAAGTGACAAGGAAATCAAAGTTGATGTACGTGTAGTTGCGGCAACCAACAAAAATATGCAGAACGAAATCGCAGCAGGAAAATTTAGGGAAGACCTTTACCACCGACTTTCAGTAATTGAAATCTACGTACCGCCTTTGGATGAAAGAAAAGAAGATATCAAACTTCTGGTAGAACATTTCTCGAAAATTATTTCTGAGGAACACGGTACTGCCGCAAAAACTTTTGACGACAAGGCAATCAAAGCTCTTGAAAATTTTTCATGGACGGGAAATATCCGTGAGCTCAGAAACGTTGTGGAACGACTGATCATTCTTGGTTCAAATCCTGTAACTGCTGATGACGTGGCAAGTTTTGTGAGAAAATAATTAACATAAAAAATATTAAACTGGAAAAAGTTTGCGGTATTTTTGCTGCAAATTTTTTTGTGATTATAGATGGCTTTTCTAAATACTGAATATACTAAAGCTTGCCTGAAACTCGCGCTTCCTGTAATGCTTACTCAAGTTGGGCAGGTTTCTGTAAACCTTTTCGACAATATCATCGTGGGCAAACTTTTGGGAGCACAAGCATTGGCGGCAGTTTCGCTCGGCAACGCGGTTTTCTTCTCCATTTTTGTTTTTGCGCTTGGTTTCTCATTTGCAATTCCGCCATTGGTTTCGGAGGCACATTCGCAGCACAGACACGAAACGATCAACTCCGTTTTCCGACACGGATTTGTGATCAATTTGGGAATCGGTTTATTATTAATGGTTCTGCTTTTTGCAGCAATGCCGCTGCTTTGGCATATGGATCAGCCGAAAGAAATCATTCCCGACACCATTTCTTTTCTCAGTATTATGACGCTTAGCATTCTTCCTTTTATGGTTTTCCAGACCTTTCGGGAGGTTTCGGAGGGACTTTCTTATACGATCGGAGTTACGAAGGCGACCATCATTGCAAATGTCATCAATGTCGCTTTAAACTATGTTTTCATTAAAGGGATGTTTGGTTTTCCGCCGATGGGTGTGAAAGGATCGGCACTGGCAAGTTTGATCGCGAGAATTTTTATGATGGTTTTCCTTTATTTTGTTTTACTCAGAGAGGAAAAAACAAGAGAATATGTAAAAGCTTTTTCGTTGAAGATTTCTCAATTTTCAAAATCAATGTTTGACAAGATGCTCAAACTCGGTTTCCCCACTGCATTACAGATGTTTTTTGAAGTCACGGCTTTTGCTGGTGCCGCTTTCATTTGTGGTTTGGTTTCCGCGCACGACATTGCATCGCACCAAATTGCACTTTCTATGGCTTCATTTACCTTTAATCTCTGTGTCGGATTCAGTGTGGCATCGACCGTGATGATTGGCAGAAAACTTGGTGAACAGCAATTTGTGGAGTTGAAGAAAGTCGGAATCAACAACCTGAAAATCGTGTTTATGTTTATGGTTTTCTGTGGTTTGATCTTTATTTTCGGAAGGCATGTTTTACCGACATTCTTTACCCAAAAAGAAGATGTAGATGTTATTCTTCTCGCATCGAAACTGCTGATTATTGCAGCATTATTTCAACTTTCAGATGGAATTCAAGTGGTTGCACTCGGTGCGTTGCGCGGGATTCAGGATGTGAAAATCCCCTCTATAATCACTTTCATCGCTTACTGGCTCATTACACTTCCGCTCGGATATTTTCTCACAGTTCCGATGAAAATGGGTGCTTTTGGAATGTGGATTGCGCTTGGTTTGGGATTGACGATTTCTGCAGTATTGCTGGTGATAAGATTTGTAAAACTATCGGAGAGAAAAATTGATTTTGCTAAATAAGATTTTCGAAGTAATTATTAAACCACTTAAAATCAATTATCTGTAAATTCTATTTAAAAGTTAAAATTAACATTAAACATTGTTTTTAGTAATATTTCGAGGTAACTGTGCAAGATGAATTTATTTCAATTTTTCAAGCATTGTGCTTGCTTCTTCAGTAAAATACCATGATACCTTTCCGGATGGTTTCTCTTCTAATAATCTTATTTTTCGGAATAATGAATTATCAAATTTCAACGAAAAAACGCTCCGAATAACTCGAAGCGTTTTTTCTAAAGTTTATAATTGAATTGATTTAAAATTCCAACTCGTTTTCAGGATGCAGATGTTCGTAATCTGCGGTCATTTCTTTGTCGTAGTCGGTTTTGTCGTGTTTCCAGAAGCGGTCTTCAATTCTTACCACAATCAGATAAACCACCGGAACGATGATGAGCGTAAGGAATAATGAGGACAATAATCCACCGATAATTACAATCGCCAAACCGTTGTTCATTTCTGCAGCACCTCCCGTTGCCAAAGCGATCGGAAGCATCCCGAATACCATCGCAATCGTAGTCATGAGAATCGGACGAAGCCTCGCTTTATTCGCCTGAATCAAGGCATTTTCAATTGTTTCACCGTGGTTGTGACGAACGTTGGCAAAATCTACAAGTAGAATCGCGTTTTTCGCAACAAGACCAATCAACATAATGATTCCGAGAATAGTGAAAATATTCAAACTGTTATTGGTAAGTCCGAGTGCCCAAAGCGCACCGATGAACGATAACGGAATGGAAAACAGAACGATAAACGGCTTCACAAAATCGTCATACAGCACCACCATAATCATATAAACGAGCATAATTGCGGCAAGAAGTGCAACTCCCAAAGTTCCGAAACCTTCACTTTGGTTTTCCATATTTCCGCCCCAAACCCAGGAAACTCCGGCAGGTTTTTTCACCTCTTCCAGTTTGCTTTCCCATTCCTGTGCAACGCCACCGGTTGTTCTACCTACTACCTGCGCCTGAACCGTTACCGACGGCGATCTGTCGTATCTTTCGAGCAACGCCGGACCTGAGGAATAGTCGATGTCTGCAAACTGTGACAACTGAACTTTCTGTCCGTCAGGATTAGTAAACTCGATGTTTCTTACGTTGTCGATGCTGGTTCTATACGCTTCATCAAGAATGATATTGATGTCGTATTCGTTGTTTCCGGTTCTGAATTTATTGTCGGTATTTCCACTGAAAGCGGTTCTCAGCGTTTGCCCAACTGTTGCCACATTCAGTCCTAATGATGCCATTTTATCACGGTCCACAGAAACTGCGATTTCCGGGTTTCCTTCTTCCACACTGAGTTTAATTTCGGAAGCACCGTCAATTTTTCTTAAAGTTTCCATCGCATCGTTGGCGTATTTCATCACATCTTCCTGTGTTGGACCAATTACCGTCAGTTGCAGCGGATCCATTTCAGCACCCATAAATCCAACCGGAACTGTGGTGATTTTTGCACCGACCAATTCTCTTTCCAACTCTCTTTTCAGTCTCGCAGCATATACTTTTGTCGGTTCGCCGATTTCGCGTTTATCAATCAGTTTTACGTTGATTTCCGATTTGTAGTTCGTGCTTTGCATATCGCCCATTCCTCCCGAAACCTGTCCAACAGAAGTGATCATTCTTGTAATTTCAGGTCTTTTAGCCAGGAATTTTTCGGCTTTCTGCGTCATGAAGTTGGTTTCTTCAATCGACACATCTTTCGGTAATTCTATTTGAACCAAAAATTCACTTTTATCATTTCCGGGGAAGAAATCGGAACCGATGTAACCGCCCGCTACCATTGCAATTGCACTCACAAAAAGTAAAAATGTGATGATGAACGTTTTGATTTTATTTACCAAACTCCATCTCAGAATCCGCTCCACTAAATGTGTAAACCAGGTAAGACCTTCTTCAAATTTGTGAATGATTTTTCCAAAAAACGAGGTTTTGCTTATCACATCCAGTCTTCCGTAGCGCGAAAACAGCCATGGAACGACCGAAAACGATACCAATAATGAAAGTAAAGTCGCGATTACCACCACCATTGCAAACTGTTTGATGATGTTGGAAACCATCCCCGTGCTCAGCGCAATCGGAAGGAAAACCACCACAATTACCATCGTAATCGCCACTACCGTAAACCCAATTTCCTTGGCTCCGTCGTAGGCCGCACGCACTTTATTTTTGCCCATTTCCATGTGTCGGTGAATGTTCTCGATTACCACAATTGCGTCGTCCACAAGGATACCAACCACGAGCGACATCCCGAGAAGCGACATCAGGTTCAAACTGTAACCGAGCAAGTGAATTCCGATAAACGTTGCAATTAATGAAGTTGGAATTGCCACCATTACAATCACCGCATTTCGGAATGAATGAAGGAAAAACAGCATGACAAAAGCAACCAGTCCAATCGCAATCATCAAGTCTTTGATAACGGCATTTGCGGCTTCAAGAGTAAAAATAGATGTGTCGTTTGCAATTTGCAGTTGAACATTTCTGTCTTTATATTGTTCCTGAACGGAAGCAATTTTCTCCTGAACCAGTTCGGAAACCTCCACAGCATTGGCTTCAGTCTGTTTGATGACCTGAAGCATAATGGTATTTTCCTGGTCGATTCTTGCGATTTTATCAACTTTTTTCTGAGTATCCTGAACTTCGGCAATATCTGAAAGGCGGATATTCTGTCCGTTTTTCGAAGAAATCGTCATGTTTCTCAACTGATCTACGGAAGTAATTTTTCCGGAAAGACGAATCAAAGTTGAATTTTCTCTCGTTTTAAGGTTTCCGGTTGGGAAATCGAGGTTAGACATGGCAATAATCTGCTGCACTTGCGGAATTGAAAGTCCGTAACCCTGCAATTTATTTTGGTCAAGATTAATACGGATTTCACGCTCCTGTCCACCGATTATATTCACCTGTGCCACACCCGGAATTCTCGAAAGTTCGGGCTGAATTCTTTGGTCGATAAGGTCGTAAAGTTCGCCTTCAGTAAGGTTTGCCGTTACACCCATCGTCACAATCGGCATATCGTCGAGTGAAAACTGCGACAGTGATGGCTCATCGATATCCTCCGGAAGTTCGGAACGGATGGCGTTGATTTTCCGCTGAGCGTCGTTCAAAGCGTAATCGACGTCGGCATCATTATTAAATTCCACAATCACTACGGATAAACTTTCGTAGGATTTACTCATAATTTTCTTCACGCCTTCGAGTTTCGAAACGGCGTCTTCCACCTTTCGGGAAACGGTGCTTTCTACCTCTGCAGGCGATGCTCCGGGATAAACTGTCGCCACGGTTACTACTTTAATCTCCATTTTCGGGATCAGTTCGTAACTCAACTGGCTGTAACTGAAGAGTCCACCGATAATCATGAGTGCGAGCACTACGATTACCAAACTCGGTCGTTTTATCGATACTTCTGCTAATTTCATTTGGTATTTTTATCGGTGATTATTTCAGAACTCTAACTTTGGTTTTATCCAAAAGATTGATCTGTCCGCTGGTTACAACCTGGTCGCCGGCTTTCAGTCCGCTGATGATTTCTACTTTGTCGCCATAGTTGGTTCCACTCTGAACTTTTGTTAAAAATGCAGTGTTATTTCTCACTACAAAAACCTGATTGTCGCTCACACTTCCTACAAACGCATCACGCGGAACGGTAAGCACATTGGCGGTTCCGGCTCTGTTGAAGGTCGCGGTTCCATACATTCCTGCTTTCAGTTTGTTGAATGAATTCTGCACGGTAATTTCCACTGGGAATTTCAATGCTCCGGATGCTGTTGGTGCGATAAAAGTGATTCTTCCGTCGAGATCGCCCTCAATTACATCAGGCTTCACTTTTACAGTATTTCCAAGGGAAAGTTGAGTGACCAATGACTGATCTACATCCACTTTCAGTTTTACTGCAGAAATATCTACCACTTCCACAATCGGAGATCCTGGACCAACGACGCTACCAACTTCCACAAATTTCTGATTCACAATTCCGCTCACTTTAGAAATGATATTGGTGTCTCCTGAAACCAAATTTGCAGATTGAAGTTGTGCTCTCGCATTTTTCACCTGAAGTCTTGCCTGATCAAGTTGTAACGCCGTAACTCCACCGGTTTTATATGCCATTTCGTAACGGTTAAGCGCTGCCACGGCATTATCCAAATTCGCTCTGGCGCTGGTTACATTTACGTTTACTTTGTCGCCTGCGAGTTTCCCGATGCTTTGTCCGGCACGCACATAACTTCCCTCTTTTACGTAAAGTGCGATTAACTGACCACCCATTTCCGGGGAAATCATGGCTTGTCTGTTCGGCAGAAAAGTTCCGTTTACCGCAAACTCACCGCTGATTTCTTCGGCTGCAACTGTGGCCGTTCTTACCTGCACATCTTTGTTGGTTTCGGCAACTACGGCAACGTGCGCTTCGTTTTTCTTTTTGTTGTTTTGAAGGATGAGGAAAAAGATTGCCCCGATTGCCAAAACAGCCAATATACTGATGATTGTATTCTTTTTCATTTTAGTTTAATTCGTTTAATGTTCTGAGTTTTCCCTGAGATTTTAATAGTTCTATTTCGGCAAGTTTATAATCTAACTTGGCTTTTGTAAGGTTGTTTTTGGCTTCGGTAAGGTCGCGCTCGGCATCCAGAATATCGTTCAGAGTTGCCAAACCGTATTGGTAATTGCTTCTTGTATTTTTAAGCACTTCTTCCGCCAGATTCACGTTTTCTTCCTGAGTGCGAATCATCGTCATATTGTTTTCCAAAAGGGTTACGGCGTTTTTGTGCGCTAAATCCAATCCGAGTTTGGTTTCGCGTAAATCGGCTTCTGCTTTTAAGATTTCAATTTTGTTGAGTTCAACTCTCGATTTTGTTGCAAATCCATTGAAAATCGGCACATGAATATTTAATCCAATACTCGACATATCGGACCAATAGACTCCGTTTTTTTCACCATTCCACCAAGGAAATTTTGCACCCTGACCAAGAAACCCGTAATTCGCAGCCAATGAAACCACCGGATAATACTGGGCTTCACTTGCTTTTTTCTGCCATTCCAAAAGTTCGAGTTGCTTGTTCATCAACTTAATTTCGGTGCGGTCGTCGAGATTGGCATCATATCCTAAAACTGATGGATCAAAGGTTTGCTCAGGAAGTTCGATTTCATTATTCATATCCATTCCTATCATGAATTTCAATGCATTTTCTGAAAGTTGAACCGCGTTATCCGTTTGCTGAACTGCTGAATTCACGTTATTTCGTGCCACAACTACTCTATCATAATCGATTTTTCGGGCAAGTCCGGCATCATACAAACCTTTGATGATTTTGATGGTTTGGTCGGTAATTTTCAGATTCGATTTCGCATTTTCGTTCATCTGCTCTGCCTGATACACCTGAAAATAAGCATTTGCCACTTTTTCGATAATCTGCTCTTCGGTTAGTTGGGCATTAATCAGATAAAATTCTTTGGTAGATCTCGCTGCTTTCAAACCTGTAAAAACCGACTGGTTGAAGAGTTGCTGCTGCAATTGAATCATATTGCTGGAAGTCCATCTTTGTCCGAACGACACCTTCACCTGCTGTCCCGGAGCACCGAACATTTCGCCCGGCAAAACCGTTTCCTGCAAGAGCGGATTGTAAGCCGTATTGCTGTTGAACGAGATGTTTGGGTAAGCGTTCGCCTTCACTTCGGCAATCTGCGCATCACCTCTTCGGATGTTGAGTCTTGCTTTTTCTGCTTCTGCTTTGTGTTCCAGGGCGTGAGCAATGGCTTCAGGCAACGTGAGCACCTGCACTTCCTGCGCCTGAAACAGTCCTCCGCAAAGAACAAGACCGATTAATAATTTCTTCATTATTTTAAATTATACTTTTTTAATTCTGTTTTGCCTTTTTCGGTGGTAATGGCGTTCATATAAAAATCCATTACTACCATTCTGAACTTTTCCATACTGATTTCGGCCGTATCGATAAACATCGAATTATGATAGGACATCATGACCTGAAAGAAAACCGAGGCATATACTTTTGCATCAAAATCTTTGCGGTAAAATCCCTGTTCGCGGCCTCTTTGCACATTATGCTCTAATACCGCAACAAATTTGTCTGCAAAAGCCAGCATGTGACTATTGAAAATCGCCGGATAATATTTTATGAGTTGCTTTATGAGCAGCGAATTGTTGGATTCTACGGCTCTTTCGATATGTTCGTCGCGGCAGAACATTCTTTCGATAGCGTTCTCCACTTTTATATCGAGTTCGGCAATTTTTTCGATGATATTATCGAGGTTGTATTTCAGGACGTCTTCCAGAAGCGCTTCTTTATTGGCGTAGTTCTGATAGAGCGTTTTTTTGGAAATACTGAATTCCCTTGCAATCTCGTCCATCGTAAGGGTTTTTGCACCGTTTTCGATGAAGAGTTCTGATACTTTATGTAAAAAATCTTTATCCATCTTAAAGTTTTATGGGTGCAAATATAAAACATTGGAAACTAATAAACCAAAAACGTTTCCAAGTTTATAGTTTTTTAATATATGTTTTGCATAGCACCTTATTCATATTTCTAAATAATCGCGTAATCCAACCGGTTTAGAAATAAAAAAACCTCCAAAGAATTTCTTCCTGGAGGTTAGCTAGATTAAAAAAACTATTTCTTGATGATCTTAAAAATCACACTTCCAATTTTAAGGATGTACATCCCTGCAGACATCGTGCTAAAATTCGTTTCGTTTTTTCCTTTACTGATTTTCATGGTTTTTATCAAATGTCCGCTTGCGCTGTAAATCTCGGCGTTTGTGATCCCGCTGCTTCGATATATAGTTAAGTCTGCAATATGATTTGGATAGATGGTCCAAATCAATACATGATGTCTTTCATCCCTATCTACAGTTTCAAGAGAAACCGCTCTTTTTCACGATTCTTTTTATTTTGAGTTTTCATGGTTATCATCGTTCGTTAAATAGTTTTTCTTTTTTCTCCACAAAGTTCTACTTCATTAGTATAAAGTTGTTATTCAATACACATTATTTTTTAATCAAAACGCATTAACCTACATTTTTAATTAAATTTGTAAAAAATAAATCCTGGAAAACGTTTTGGTCATTGAAGAAATGCAGGATATCCCCTACTCTGAGATCATCAGAAAAAATTGTGAGGACGAAATGCAGATCTTCAATTCTGATCTAATCGGCAAAGGAGAAACTGCGGTGATCCCGCTAAAGGAAGATATTACGATGATTTATTCTTCCGGTGTCCCCGCACAATCGTACCGGCTTCTGTACAGCCATTATTATTATGACAAGATCATGCTCTGCATCTGCCTTACTGGACAAGTACAACACGACAACGGCGAATGGCTGCACACGAAAATAGGAAATGGGCAATCGTTTATGTATGGTGTGGAACGGGACCGAACCTATGTGCAGATGGAAAAGGGCAAAAAATACGAGCAGGTGTCGCTTGTTTTCGGAAAGAAAAACTTCTACGAATGCCTCGACCGTTTCTTCGATGAGTTCTCTAAAGAGGAAAGACAAATCTGCATCGATGCCTTTTTCTCAAAAAATACCACTGGCAAGCTGTTCGACATCTCTAACGAAGTGCGTGTGATTTGCCGACAGATCCTGAATTGTCGCCTCACCAGGAATTACCGACGTGTTTTTCTGGAATGCAAACTTTTCGAAATCCTCGCCTACTATTTCCAGAGTATTACTCAAACTCCCACAAAACAACTGGTTTTTTCTGCCGACGATGTCGCAAAATTGCAGCAGGCAAAAAGACTTCTTAACGAGCAAACACAAATCCTGAATTTCACTGTTGACCAGCTCTGCCGCGAAGTTGGGTTGAACCGTTTCAAATTGAACTTAGGTTTTCAGTCGATCTTTAATACCTCAATCATCAAGTTTTACCGTAGCGCAGTTTTGGCAAAAGCCCATAATGAGCTTCTTTCCGAACAAGACAAAAGCATCGAGGAAACAGCACTTAACTATGGGTACGGAAGCGTACAGGCATTTTCCAACGCTTTTTTTAAGGAATATGGTTACCGTCCGAGTAAGTTGAAGGGGTAGGTTTTTCTTGCCATCTGACCAACAGGAATTTGTTTTCCTTACGGAGTTACCACAAGCGACAATCGTGCAGTAGTAGCGAAACAAAAAGATCCGGCAAAATGAGTTCAATGCTTTTGCCGGATCAAGGGGGCTGTACACCGCCCTACTAACTTACCACCACGCTGCCCGCATAGATGGAGTTGGATACCGCAGAATCGTCGTCTGCAAGGAAGGCGAGCCAGACGTGCACGGTCTTTCCGGACCAGTCGGGAGTGAGCGGCGCTGTAAAGGTGCCCTCGAGCCGGGTTGCGACATTCTCCATGAAGACCGATGTGTTTTCGCCCTCGGCAGCATAGAGGATCTGTGCGCGGTCGGTCTGCAAGACAGGGTTGCCACCGGAGTTGTCCATCCACTGCAGCGTGAACGAGTTTGCAGCAGCGGAAGTGAGCCCTGTGGCGATTGCCTGCGTTCGGCTACCCCTTGCGAAACTGATGTCGCCATAGACAGGGACGACCTGCATCAGTGTGTAGTCGAGTTCGAACGCGTTGAGCAGATTCGCCATCGCCATGTTGTAGGGCGACTTCATCCCGATCTTTCTTCCAAAGTACTTCGTGGCGAAGTGCTTGTAGGAGGTTAGAAAACTGTACGCCTCCCTCATCCTCTGCTGTACGAGCAGCTGTCGGGGGTTGGTTGTCTGCCCCTGCTTTCTGGGGCGGTGCCGGAGGATTTCTGTACCTCCCACGTTGGCTACAACTAAACGGCCGGTGCGGCCGTAGGAGCCGGATAGTAGTGAGTTAGATAATTTTCCCATCTTTTTAAATTTTGGGAGTTAATACTGGGGTAAAGGTAGGGCGGCAAGTTGCGGGTTTCTTTCCTCTTTCCGCTTTTTTCCGAAACTTTCCATTACGTGTCAGTATATTGTTGATTATCAATAGATTTCTATACTTTCTATTGTTTTTCTTTATCCTTTGCTTATCCCTTGCTTATGCTTTGTTTATCCTTTGTATATCCTTCCGCTATCTTTCCGCTATGGTTTGTATATCCCTTCGCTATTTTTTTCTATGGGAAATTGGGAGGGATTGAAATGGATTGGAATAGATTGGAATAGATTGAATGCGCCTCGTGGCGCATTCGTACAGAGGTTTTACAGATTTTTTGGGATATTGTGGGGATAATGAGAATATTTTTTGGGGGGGTGTTCGCGGATGAAGATGTTGGTTGAATGCGCCTCATGGCGCATTCGTACAAGATTGGTGGAAATTTTTTGGGATTATGGGGATAAGGAGGATGTTTTGGGGGTTGGGAATTGGGTTGTGGATGGATTGAACGCGCCTCGTGGCGCATTCCCACAAATGGATGAAAATACCGTTAAAAGACGGTGGTTTCGTGTGGATAAAGTCCTTAATTTCGAATGTTCAAACTAACGACCATGGAGACCATGATATCATTTAGCGTGACGCAGCTTGAACAATTGCGCAGGGAGCAGGAACTGCTTTTGCGGAGGATTAGCAGTGGGACCTTCCCCCTGGATGAGACAATGATTGTTGACGAAATAGAGGTTGCCAAATTCCTGAACGTAACCGACCGGACGATGCGTACCTACCGAAAGGAACGCTTTTTCCGCTATATCAAGATCAGGGGACGGATCCTCTATCTGAAGCCGCTTCTTTTTGAGGATTTGGTGCGGCTGAGTATGACAGCCGGAAGCCCCGCAGACTCCAAAAGGCCGCATTAAAATGACCAAATACCGCGTATTGCATACAAAGTGTCTATCCATCGGTGTTTCAGCGATTTAACATAAAATTAATGTTAAAATATTTGTGGGCATCAAAAAAAGTACTGTTATTTGCCACCATATTTATTAACATTTCTTTAAGATAAATTTCGCTTATCGAATCTTTAACATCCACTATATAATTAATTTATGAAGAGAATTTTACTATTATGCTCGCTCGCATTTTCCACGCTGTATTATTCGCAAATTCCAACAGGGACGAGGAATGATGCAGGACTGCAAGGCGACGCGGGGGCAACCAACGGCTTTTTTGAGACTAATAAGCCAGTGAACTACCCTGAAGGGGCTACAGACTGGTGGCACCTGCTCGACGTAAGGCACAGCAACCCATCCAACAACCACGCGATGCAGTTGGCTGCTGCTTTTTGGGGGCAAAACCTCTATTTCAGAAATACGAACAACAGCTCATCCACCCCGTGGAACCGTGTACTGACAGAGGACAGCGAGGGAAAGGTTAGAATCGGTGGAAGCACCACGGTGGACAAGGTTGCCATCACCGGTTCGCACACAGAGTCCACCGTCCTGCTCCAGGCGAATAACGGTGGAAACCCCAATGCCTACCTCACCCTTTGGGCATCCGAACCGGGGGCGAGCTACACAGGGACGGGGATCGGGAACAATGTAAGGAACTACTACAACGGATCCCCCTTTCAACGGATCGCCACCGACCGTAGGGGATCCTTCATGCGACTCCTGGACAACCACATCAGCTTGGGCATCGTGCCGCAGAGCGGGATCTATAAGGAGGCACTCAATCTGGGACCCGACGGTGCCGGTTTCTCGGGGAATATTCATTCCGTGGAGGGGCACCTGCTCTCCAGCAAGACCACCAACGAGGGCGGATCGCTTGTCCTGAGCAACAACAATAAGACAGGGCAGCAGTACCGGACATGGATTATGTACAATATGACCGGACCCTATACCAACTCCCTGCAGTTTTGGAACTACTCGGCAGACGGAACGAAATCTGTACCACGTCTAAAGATATCCGATGAGGGGGATATGGCGCTTTACGGAAAGTTTGAGGCGAAGGAGGTGAAGGTTACGGCATCGCCTACCGCGGACTTCGTTTTCGCGGACGGCTACCCGCTTCCCAAGTTGGATGAGGTTGAGCAATTTATCAAGAAAAACAGACACCTCCCCGAGGTGGCGTCCGCAAAGGAAATGGAGCGGGACGGCGTGAACGTGGGCGAGTTCCAGATCAAGCTGCTTCAGAAGATCGAGGAGCTCACGCTCTACACCATCGAGCAGGGAAAGATGCTGAAGGAGCAGCAACGAAAGCTTGAGGAGCAGCAACGGAAGATCGAAGCTATGGAGAAACTCGTTGACCAAAGTAAGGAGTGATGGGAAAGAGACAATTATTATTGACGCTTGGTCTCTGCTGCGGACTACTCGGCGCGCAGATCAAGCCCACCGGCATCCCGCAACCCACGGGGGGCAACGTCTTCAGATACGACGATGCGGGAAACCAGGTTTTCAGGGGGTACGTGTGTTCCAACTGCCCTATGGGAAATAAGGGTGGTGAAACCGAACCCTCCGCCCAACCAGAAGCCACCGCAAGCAGCAACCCCGACGAAGACCTTTGGAGCGAAATCCAGGTCTACCCCGTTCCGGTCAGGGACATCCTCACCATCGCTTGGACCGACCTTGCCGACCAGCTGATTGACGAGGTGGGCATGTATGAACAGAACACGGTACACTGGAAGTTCCAGCAGAAAAACCTCCCCAACCTTAACAGACAGGTACAGGTCGACATGACCCACTACTATATGGGCGTGTACGTGCTTACCTTCCAGCTGAAGGACGGCAGGACGATATCGCGGAACATTATCAAGCTTTAGCCCGGGGGAAACCTACCCCCTAACTTTTCAACCCAAAATCCATGAGGAAACTATACCTTCTTTTCTATACGTTGGCGTCACTGCCCTATTTTTCACAGACCATCCTGAACCAGCAGGAGACGGCGAGCAGAACCGTTGAGGATCCCAACGCCGTGGTTCTTGCGCAGGGGTTCCGTGCCACCTCCGCCACCAGCAACCCCTTTGTGGCGAAGATTGGCACTCCCGCAAATCCGGGCGACCAGCCGGTGGATTCGGGAGCGGGAAGCGGAAATCCTTCGGGACCGGCAGGAGACATCGCATTAAAATTTCATGATACCCAGGGGAATATCGAGGTGAACGGCGGCGGGCAGCTGCAGTTTACCCTACCCATTGCATTGCCGCCGGGCGTAAAAAGTGTAGCGCCGCAAATTAATTTGGTTTACACCAGTGGTTCGGGAAACGGAATTGCAGGATATGGATGGAATATTTCGGGGATCACTGCAATTTCGCGCATAGGCAAGAATATTGAAAAAGATGGCGCGATAAGGGGAATCCAGCTGGATTACAGTGACTATTATAGCTTCAACGGGCAGCGGCTGATCCTGAAATCCGGCGAGTATGGTAAGGACGGCGCGGAGTATGTGACGGAGAAGTTTTCGAATGTAAAGATTAGGAGCGTGGGGGCTGTTTCCGGGCAGCAATGGCAGGGGCCGGAATATTGGGAGGTGACCTTTGAGGACGGATCGCAGGCGTGGTATGGGGCGACTCCTAATGGAGGTTATGTTTCTGCGAGAACCCCTGTGGAATATAATATCGTGAAGTGGAGGGATGCGCAGGGGAATTATATTAGCTACAGCTATACACAGGCCAATAATGTGGCGGTAATTTCGAACATACAGTGGGGAGGAAATGAAACGCTTGGGAAGGGACATTTCAATGAAATTCAACTCGCTTATACTGGTAGAGATTTTAAAGAAGAAAATTATGTAAACGGTATATCACTTATCCAGCAAAGGATACTTACAAGTATTACGGTGAATGCTAATGGTAGCCCATTTAAAAAATATGAAATTGATAATACTTTTAAAAATGGTACCAATTATAATTTTGTAAAATCAATTACTGAATATAATTCAAATAATGAGGCTGCAAATCCTGTAACTTTTAGCTTTCCAAATAACACCCAACCAAACCCAGAGGTAATTACTATTCCTAATGCTGATGCTTTTGACGGGGTGAAATTTACAGGGGATTTTAATGGAGATTCTTATCTTGATTTTGTAATGTCAAACGGATTAGTAAAGTTAGGTGCTTTTGACGATAATTTCGTCAGTATTTCTACTGGCAAGCATTTTAATAGTGATGCAGTAGTCGTGAATACCTTATTAGATGAAGAAGGACAAATATACAATGGAAATGGTATTGTTCAGTATGAATCAGGGAAAATAGTTGGATATATTTTTAGGAATAACAACTTTGTAAAAGTATTTGAAAAATTGGTTTACAATCAATCTGATTGCCAGTATCAAGGTGGTGGTGTTGGTTGTAGAATATATAGTACATTAAATGAAGGAGATATAGATGGTGATGGAATTTCTGATATTTTTTTGACTTTAGAAAGGGAAGAGTGTAATTGGGTTTATATCCCAGGATGCGAAGAAAAAACTAATGAGATTGATAATAAATCAGTACCTCCTTGTTATGAATTGCGATGTGATACCTACCCTATTGGAAATTTTATAATAGATTTAAAAAATTCAAACAATTCTATATCAACATTTACAGTCGCATCTGGAGTGCCGAATGCTTATTATGCAACACAAAAATATATGGATATAGACGGAGACGGTAAAGTTGACATAATCAACATTTCTAACACGTCTTATGTGGTTTTAGAATATACAAAAGTAGCAGCTAATCAATATCAAAAGAATGTAAAGTTTTCAGGTAACCTAAATGAAGTAAAAGATACTGCATTTCCTGTTTTATTTGGTGATTTTAATGGTGATGGAAAATTAGATTTCGTCATTCCTATTACAGAAAACAAATCGAGTGGTAAAGATGATTGGAGATTTTATATAGGAACGGGAATAGGTTTTAAAACCTATGTGAAGCAGGATTTTATGTGGTATCATAAACCTTATACTGATTGGAATAATGGTTATGCTTTAATTTTTAGAGTTCACCACTATTCAATTAGCGATCTTAATCATGATGGAAAATCTGATATTATTCATACCATGTCAAAAAGTAGTGCTGATATTTACACAGGTACAAGAAGATATTATTCATACGTAATTGAGGCAAGACAACAAAATGGCATTGATAATTTGGGCAATATTAGTTTTCTTTCACCTCCTTTGAAAACCTATCAGGGAATAGTGAACGACATTTATGATTTAACGCAATTTACACCTTTAACCGCACCAATAAAATCTGGTAATAACCAATATGATATGTATTTGTATTGGAAAAATACAGTGGTGAGGTATAAATCTGAAACTCCTGTAATAGAACTATCAAGAATAAACTCAATTCATCAATCGGGAAACAATACTTATGTTGAATATAAGGAATTACTAGCTGATTTCTATAAAAATCCTGTAAAAATGAACTATCCTTACTTTTCTTTTGAAAGGATAGATCAATCTTTTGCAGTTTCCCAGTTAAGACAACTTCTTCCTGCCGGAACCCGCAAACAAGATTTTCGTTACCGAAGCATGATCACCCATCTCCAAGGAAAAGGCATGATCGGTTTCCGCCAAACTGCACGATCTTCCTGGTATACCGATGATCTGGCCAATACCAAGATATGGAGCGGTGTGGAGATCGACCCCTTGAATGACGGGGTTCCCATCAAAGAATGGAGCATCAAAAACTATACAGAATCTTCAATTTTTCCGTTGGATATCTCTGAAAACAATTCCCAATTATTGTCCTTTAAATCTACGCAATATCGCTTTGACAAGTTGCTTAATGGAAATGTTGTAGACATCAACACCCTTTCCACAGCAGATAAAGCCAGAGTTGTTTCTGCAACGGTACCCGTAAATTCCATAAGCAAGGACATCATGAAAGATATCCGTTCGGAGAGTGTGATTACCTATGACAATTATTACCTACCCATACAAACCACTACGAATGTTAATTATGGATTTGCCATTTCAACCACCCAACTCAATTACTACCCCCCTAATCTTACCGGAGTTGGTAAAGATTACCATGTAGGAAGACCGCAGTCCAAAAACGAACAGATGCAGGTATATGGTGACACCAAAGGAGCCAAAGAAGATTACACTTACGAAAACAACCTCCTGAAAACCAAAAAAAACTGGAACAGGGACAATACCGGCTGGGTTATGGAGACCTACTCCTACGACGGATTTGGGAACATCACCCAGAAAAAGGTTACCAGCAGTATTGACGGAAATTCTAAAACCGACAAGGCAGAATTTGAAAGCAAGGGAAGGTTTGTGACCAAGAAGATCGACAACCTCGGTTTGGAGACCTCTGTTGAATATAATGATTGGGGACAAGTGACCAAACAAACCGACCCTCTAGGGAATATCCTAACCAATGAATATGATTGGTGGGGCAAGCTCTTAAAATCAAAAACCAATCTTGCTGGAACCACCACCTATACCTATGAGAAAAACACCAATAGAGATGCCGTCGTCACCGAATACAGTGCGGATGGGGATGTAAAGATATCCTATACCAATAAGCTCGGGCAAAATTATTTATCTACCACAAAAAAATTCGGGCAGGGCCAGTATATCTCTTCACAAATTTCGTATGACGGACTCGGTAGAAAAACAGGAACATCCGAACCCTATTCCGGAGGATATCCTAGCCAATGGAACCTCATAAAATATGATGATTACTCCCGACCGATAAAGGCCACTTCGTTTACCGGAAAAATAGTGGAATCGGTGTATAATGATTCTCAAAGATCGGTAACCGTCACCGAAAAAGACACCAAACCCAATAACGGAACAACCGACCGCTTCAAAAAACAAACAACAGATCCTCTGGGAAATATAAGTTCTTCCGAAGACTTGGGAGGTATTATCTATTTCAAATACAATGCGGCAGGAGAAAACACGGAAGCCAACTATGAGGGCAACATCGTGAAGACCACCTACGACGCGTGGGGAAATAAGACCCGCTTCGAGGATCCCTCCAACGGGGTGTACCAATACGAGTACAGTGGCTTTATGGGCGCGCTTTCGAAGTCCAAGAGCCCGAAGGGCGAGAAGACCTACACCTACAACGGCAAGGGGCAGCTTACCGAGCAGAGGGAGAAGAGCAAGACAGGCAACGCCACCGACAAGGTCATCAACTTTACGTACAACGACAAGGGGCTCATCACCAAGAAATACGGCACCTCCCTCGGGAAGCCCTACGGCAGCGGGATCGCCTACGACCAGTACGGCAGGGTGCTGAGCTCGTACGAGGAAAGCAACGGAAGGTATTTTATGAAAAAGGGCATCACCTACGACGACAAGATGCGGGTGACCTCCTACGAGAAGTCCCTCTACTCCTCCGGCGTGCTTACCAAGGTGACGATCGAGAACGAATACGACGGCTGGAGCGGCGCACTGTACAGGGTAAGGGAGAAGCCCACCGGGAAGATCCTGTGGGAGCTGAAGGAAACCAACGACCGGGGTCAGGTAAAAAAAGCCCAGTTAGGGAATGTACATATCGAGAACGAATATGACGGCAGCGGCTTTTTAGATTTTGTGGACCACACTTCTAATGCAAACCAATCCACCGTACTCTATATAGACTACACCTTCGATGCCGTAAAAAATGAGTTAAAGGATCGCAAAACCTTTGGAGACTTCAACATCATCGAGCAGTTTGAGTACGACGGCAATAACCGGCTGGTTAACTGGACGGACCCGGTGACCGGGGCGTTTGCGCAGAACCAGAAGCGCAACCTGTACGACAACAAGGGGCGCATCACCCAGAACGACCAGGTGGGAAGCTTCGCCTTCTCCCCCGGCACGAAAAAGTACCAGCCAATCGGTATGGTGCTGAACGCGGCGGGAAACATGAACTATACCAACGACCTGCTGCAGAAAATATCCTACAACGAGAACAACGATCCCGTGTATATCGACGGATTGAAGGGCGACGTGCGATTTGAGTACGGATTGACAAGCATGAGGCAACGGGTTACCTATGGAGGAAATTTCCTCCCCCCTACCCCCTCCGAAACAGGGACAGAGGAGGGAAGGTTCACCAAGTACTACAGTGAGGACGGCAGCTATGAAATTATCAGAAATAACCAGACCGGGCAGGAAAAACATCTCATATATATTGGAGGAACGCCATACGAAAGCAATATTGTTTTCGTTAAAGGATATACGGAGAGCGGCGGTTCATTCAAATTTTTGCATAAGGATTATTTAGGTTCGGTTTTAGCCATTACGGATGAAGCAGGCAATAAACTGGAGCAAAGACACTTTGATGCTTGGGGCAACCTGACACACCTGAAGATTGGCAATGGAGCAATCATTACAGATAAAACCCAGATTAGTGATTATCTCGCAAACGGCAACCTTCTTGTAGATCGTGGTTACACTTCTCACGAGCATTTTGTGGAGGTCGGGTTGATCCACATGAACGGAAGGTTGTACGATCCTCTTCTGAAAAGGTTCCTAAATGCTGATGAAAATATACAGGATCCGCACAACACGCAGAACTACAACAAGTATGGGTACGTGCTGAATAATCCACTGATGTATAATGATCCGAGCGGGGAGCTGTTCTGGTTTGCGGCATTGGCAGTTGCTTTAAAAAGTGTATTTTGGGCTGGAGTAGTTGCTGGGGCGATAGGTGGAGCAATCATAGGAAGTGCACTTTATTTAGGACAAGCTGCTATTACGGGTAACTTCTCTTGGGGTGGTTTTGCGAAATCATTTTTTATGGGAGCTTTAACAGGGGCAGTCGCAGGAGGTCTAGGACAAGTTTTTAGTGCGGGCGGATTTTGGGCAACTGTAGGCAATGGTGCTTTGGCGGGAGCTGGTAGTGGCGGAGTAACTTCTCTAATAAATGGAACAAATTTCTTAGAAGGATTAGCAACAGGTGCTGTTATCGGTGGAGCAATTGGTGCGGTGAGTTATTCAATAAATTTCTATTCAAAAGGTGGCGGTAAGGAAGCGGGTGCTAGATTCTGGAGTGGAAAAGCCAAATTAGATTTGTCAAAAGGATATGGTGCACACGGTGTTGATACAAAAGTATTAAATTCTGAAATTGATGCTACTTATGTAGGAGAATATAAAGGTGTCAAAGTATATGAGTCATCTGTTGGTTTCGGAAAAGGTGCTCAATCAGGAGGATTAACCTTGCCTCCTAACAAAATGGTGGTAGGAAAAGGTGCTTACGCTTTAAGAGATATCTTTGGAGATTCAGGAACTTATGATCTTTTTACCCACGAATTTGGACACATCCTACAAGCAAAAAAGGTTGGTGAGGCTGCATTCTATGATATTATTGCTCCAAGCAGTGGTTATAGTGCAACTGTAAATTCATACAGAGGTCATAATCAATTTTGGACTGAAACTTGGGCTAATCAATTATCTTATGATTACTTTACCAATAGAAATTTACCCTTTAATCTTTTAGAGAATATTGCTAAACCGCTTTCACAGAAGTATATTGATATTTTCACTAAATACCTTTCAATAAGAGGTTTCAGCATTCCTACATCTTGGAATAAAATCCCATAAAAAAAACATATGAAAAATATATTATTAATTAATTTCCTTCTTATTATTTCTTGCACTTCAAGAATCAAGGATGGCGCCAATTTGACCGTCTATAATGAGACTCCATCTGATATCTATATAATAGATAGATACACAATAGACAAAAAAACAAAAAAAAATATAGATATCTTTGACAATGGTTTTAGTAGTGATAGAAATAAAAAAATAATTCATTTAAAAGATAATTTAATCACTATGTACACTAACAAGACAATTTTTTTTCCTTTGAAAGATTATGAAAATAATAAGATTTATAACTCTCTAATATTTTATTTTATAAAAAGAGAAGATTTAGGGAAAACAAAACAAGAAATATTTGAAAAAAAACTGTATGATAGTATACGTATAAATTTAGATAAATTTCATCAAGAAGGTAGTGATAATCATCTTTATATAGAAGAAAATAAATCCGAGTTTAAAAATAATTGAACAAAAAAAGGCTGTCGTTCGACTAGTCATGGTCGGAAGAAAATTCCGGCCATTTTTTATGTTAAGTTTTAAAAACCTTGTCGGGATTTCCTCCAGCAAAAATGATTAATATAGCGGTAATCATATCCCGAATTTCCATTGCAATACGTCTTTTGGCGGTTTTGTATCCCAAATCGTTTACTTTTTTATAAATCAGAAGTAGCATAGAAGCAATCATGGTCATATAAATCATTACTTCGATTCCGTTTTTGTTCATTGATACCAAATGACTTAGATTGAGTTCCTGCTTTAGGAATCTAAAAAACACTTCAATATCCCAACGTTTTCTGTAATAATCTGCAATTTCTTTTGCCGAAAGTTCAAATTCATTGGTCAAAAACCAAAATTCTTTGTCTTTTTTTTCGTTTTTGATGACTACTAGTCGGAAACAAGTTTCTACTTTTTCTTCACGATGATGAATATTCCCACGTTTATTCAAAACTGGTTTTCCAGTGTAAAGCTTTACTTTGCTGTCTTTCATCACTTCCCAGTCATCCCATTTTTGAGATTTTTTTCCATCAAGAAAAGATTCTATTTCTTCAAATTTGCGGTTTTCTTTACTTCGGATAATGAATTTTACCGATTTTTCATCAAAATCTTTCATCACTCTTGTGGATTGCAAACCCCTGTCTATCACGTAAATATTCTCGTGATGTTCTTCTTTTTTTACTTGTTTCAGAATAGCTTCGGGAAGTGCGGCTTCCTCTGACGAATATTTTTGTCCAGTAAAGACTTCGACACCTGAAGGCAAAATTCCATCAAATGAAAAACTGAATTTCACCAGTTTCTTCCCACTTTTCTGGTCGATTCCTTCTTTGAGTTTGGCGCAGGTATCGGCAACAATGGTGCTGTCAACCCTGATTAGGTTGTACTTTTCGATTTCGGTCTTCGAATAAAGTTCAGAAAACCTTCCGTACATCTGCTCGTAAATTTCTTTAAAATAATTGGAATCGATTTTGGAAAGCCTTTCAGAGATAGAACTTCTGCGTACTTTTTCCTCTTCACCCAAACCAAACAAGGCTTTGAAACCACTGCTGTTAAAGGTGTCTTCTAAGGTTCTTTGGCTTAATTTTTCATTATCAAAAATACAAAATAAAAGCAAATAAAACATTTTCTTACCGTGAAGCACTTTGCTATAGTGGTCTACTTTAGAAGTTGCAGAAAGATGGGTTAAAAGCGCTTCGGGAATAAACTCCAAAACTTGCTTGAGGGAGATTTTGTGGTCTTTAAAAACTGACATAATTAATTGATTATCAGCTATAAAGATACGAAATTAAATTCAAATAAACAAGTTAAATAATTGATAATCAACCTGTTAAATCACTTCATCTTCACAACAAAAAAAACAAAAAAGTCGGAAGAAAAATCTTCCGACCATGACTAGTCGTTCGACAGTCTTTTTTGTATTATAGAGCAGCAATATTTTTAAGTTTTGCGGCTTTGATAAAAGCGTCGATGGTAGCGAAGATGTGGCTTTTGGTGTCGTTGTCCAGTTCTTGTATCGCCTTTAGTTTTTTCAGGGTGTCGTTGTCAATCTGCTCATATTCTCCGTCTTTTACGAGATAATCCAGCGTTACGCCAAGAGCATCAGCAATTTTTGTAGCCACTTCAATAGAGGGAACATTTTCCCCACGCTCATATTTTCCTATAATGTCTCCAGAGGTTCCAATGGTTTTGCCAAGGTCGCTCTGCTTTATTTTTTTTTGTTTTCTGGCAAAAGCCAATCTGTCTGCAAAAGCCATAAATAAGTCGTTTTTATGAGTTATAAACTAAAGATTAGCAAATATAAGCAACTTATAAGTTAGATAAAAATAAAATAATACTTGCATATAAAAGTTAAATGAGTTAGATTTGTGAGGTATTTGTCAGATAAAATATTTTCAAAAATTTTTAGTCTATGGAAATCTCCGAAATCAAAAATCGTTTAAGCCTCTCCGAGGTTCTACACCATTACAATCTACAGCCTAAAAACAATATGCTGAAATGTTTCCACCACGAAGACAAGAAACCAAGTATGCAGGTGAATTTGGAGAAGAATTTTTATAAATGCCACAGTTGTGGGAAAACAGGCGATGTCATCCAGTTTATAGAAGATTTTGAAAACTTAGATAAGCATAATGCAATTTTAAAAGCACAATCTTTAATTGGTTCAGAAGTTCCAACAATGATAAAACCGAAAATTGAAAATAAAAGTCAGTCCGACACGGTATTTTTGGAAAAAATTTTTAAAACGTTCCGAAAAGGTATCTACAACTCCAATCCAGCGAAGGAATATGCGGAAAAGAGAAATCTAAAAGTAGCATTGGGAGAAAACAAGGAGGGGCTGGAAATCGGCTTCAACTCGGGACAATTCCACCACGGAGAACGGAAAGACGAGGAACTGATTAAAAAATCTTTGGAAGCGGGATTGTTGATTGACAAAGGAATTTTGGGAAGAACAGGGGAAAAAGCGTTTGGAATTTTTGCGAATAAATGTCTGATTTTTCCTTTAAGGAATAAAGAAAACGAGATTGTAAGCTTTTACGGAAGAAGTATTTTTGAAAACAAGGAAGCGAAACACTTCTATTTGAGAAACCGAAGCGGAATTTATCCAGCTTATCCAAAAAAGGAAACGAAGAAACTTATTTTAACAGAAGCGATAATCGACTGTGCAAGTTTACTGCAAATACGACAAATAAAGGAAAATTACAGTTTAATCAGTTGCTTTGGAACAAACGGTTTAAACGAAGAGATTTTACAAGCAATAAAAGAACTCAAGAATTTAGAAGAAATTATTTTTTGTTTTGATAATGATAAAGCAGGAAAAACCGCAGTAGAAAAATATGCCAATCAATTATTAATGGTTAATTATAAATTGTTAATTACAAATGTGGAACTTCCTAACAAAGATATAAACGAAACTCTGCAACTCCACAGTGAAGAAATATTTTTGGAACTTTTAGAGAACCGAAAAGATATTTTTCTTTCAAATGAAAATAAAAAAATTATTGTTACCGAAGCAGAACCAAGAGCAGAACCAAAAAATAATATTGATTTTTTAAAGCAGAAAAATTTACTGCAGGAACTCAATAAGCTCATAGAAAAAGCGGGAATCATCGGGGAAGAAAACAGCAGATTATTACTGTTTTTGATTACAATCAGTTACCTAAACAAAAGTCCGCTACACGGAATTGTGCAGGGAAGTTCGGGAAGCGGAAAAACCCACATTATCTCAAGGATTGCGGACCTGATGCCACAGGAAGATGTCTTAAGATTTACAAGAATTACGGAGAGTTCTCTTTATAATTGGGGAGAATTTGATTTATTTCAAAAAATCATAATTATTGAAGATCTGGACGGATTAAAGGAAGATGCACTTTATGCGTTAAGGGAATTTATCTCCAACCAAGTTTTAAGAAGTTCGGTAACCATCAAAGATAAAAAGGGAAACAACAAGTCTTCCCACAAAATCGTGAAAGGACAGTTCAGCAGTTTATCTGCGACAACCAAGGGCGAATTATACGAGGACAATATGAACAGGAGCTTTATCATCGCCATCAATGAAAGCGAGGAACAGACGGAGAAAATAATATCCTACCAAAACCGCAGAAATGCGGGAGAAATCGACAGAAACGAGCAGGAAAAGGCGATTGGTTTTATTCAAAAATTGGTAAGAAATCTAAAGCATTACGAGGTGGTAAATCCTTATGCAACACAGATACAGCTACCTAATAATGTAAAAAATAAAAGACGTTTAAATGAAATGTTCCAATCGACTATTAAGCAAATAACCCTATTACACCAATATCAGAGAGAAATATCCTCCTCCAGCTCCTCCAAAGGAGGAGAGCAATATTTGGTTACGGAAATAGAGGATGTTGAGAATGCCGTAGAAATCTTATTTGAAAGCATCATTTTAAAAATAGACGAACTGGACGGAAGTTTAAGACAGTTTTTTGAAAAATTGAAGAAAGCCTTTACGGACAATCATTTTACACGGTTTGATGCAATGGGAATTACGGGGTTTAAAAAGACACAGTTGCAGTTTTATCTCAATGAATTGGTACGA
The DNA here is from genome assembly GCF_022811685.1 of Chryseobacterium suipulveris. Taxonomy (NCBI): domain Bacteria; kingdom Pseudomonadati; phylum Bacteroidota; class Flavobacteriia; order Flavobacteriales; family Weeksellaceae; genus Chryseobacterium; species Chryseobacterium suipulveris. The sequence continues at coordinate 1,683,093 of NZ_CP094532.1, forward strand.
TTGGAATATTTAAAACAGATTGGCTTTGCGAACAAAGGATTTAAATATAAAGTTTCTTATAGCGACAATATCCAGAAAGTTAGGAAAGATTTAAAAGAAGCTTTTACGAAACAGCTGGAAGAACTTAAACTGAACGCTACCGAACACAAGCGAACGCCAAACGGAAGCGAAACGAACGCTAAAGCACAACCTATGACCATCTAAATCTCTTATTATCAAATCTTTATTAGTTACAATTGGTTATCGTTCGGAAAAATCGAAAATATTACAAAAGCAAAAAGGCCATATGTGAATGGAAAATGAAGTTTTAACGGAATACCGACACTATTTAAAATCCCTTGGCTACAAAGAAGATGCGGTTATAAAAAGAATAAAGTCGGTCAGAAAATTTTTAGATTTTGCACAAAAACACTACGCTGAAATCACCTCGGAAGATTTAGAAAAATATTACCAATATCTACAAGAAAAGCCCAACAGGTTTAAGGCTGAAAAAGGCATCAAGCAAAGCACCATTTTACAGTATATCCGAAACGTGGAGCAGTTTTACGAAATGCTCGCAGAGTATGGGAAACTTGGGGAACCCATCACGATAAATCCTGAAGCTAGAGAAGATGATATTTTTGTAAGAGAAATTTTGTCTCAAGAAGAAATCCAAAAACTTTACGAAGTAGCAGGAGAATTACAAGAAAAAATCATTTTACACCTTGCCTACGGATGCGGACTGCGTGCAGGAGAACTGGTAAAAGCGAATAAAGAAGATGTCTATCTGAAGGAAAATCTTTTAATCGTTCCGAGGGGAAAGTTTAACAAAAGAAGAATAATCCCACTTACAGAAACCATAAAAAATGATTTGGAACTTTTTATTTCAATTGAAAGAAAAGATTTTGAAGAGAAAACACCGCTTTTACTTCATTCCAAAGGCGGAAGAATACAAGAGTGGACATTGAATAGAATTTTAAAAAAGATGCTCAAAAAAATAAAAATTAGCGATGAAATCGACGAAGGAGATTCGCCGACCTCGTGGAGGCAAAGAATAAAGAAAATATCAATCCACAGTCTACGCCACAGCATAGCCACGCACCTTTTAGAAAACGGAATGGCGATGGAAAAGGTAAAAGAGTTTTTGGGACACAAGAATTTGGAAACCACGGAGATTTATACAAGAATATCTAAAAAATTATTAAAAGATTTAAGGATTTAGAAATTAGGAAATTATGCATAATAATGGAAAAGTCCCCTTTGGGGATTTAGGGGCTTATATCGAAAAAAACTACAGGAATAAAAGTTTATTCACCACAATACGGCACTATTTAAGTTACCAAAGAAACGCAGAAACCGCCCAACTAAAAGACATCTTACAGTATATTGAATACTTACGGAAACAGGACCTGAATCCTAAAACCGTCAGAAACCATCTCTTTGCAGTCAAAATCTACTATAACTATCTACAGGAAACAGGGCGGAGAAAAACCCACCCCTGCAAAAAATTACAACTCAAAGACCAACTCAACACGAGTGTAGCCACAGAAAAACTATACACATCGGAAGAATTGGAACAGTTTTACCAAAACTATAAAAGCAGAGAAAAAGAATTGCAGACCAGAAACAAGGTAATCATCAGTTTGCTTGTCTACCAAGCCTTACAGGTTACGGAAATCACGAAATTACAACTGCAGGATATTGATTTAGAGAAAGGAGAAATTATCATCAACAAAGAGAAACTAAACTCTAAAAAATCTTGGGGAAACAGCAGGATATTACCGTTGAAAGCCAACCAGATCCTACTTTTTTACCAGTACTTAAAATGGAGGGAAACATTGTTGGAAAATTTAAACAAAGAATCTGAAACCTTTATACTGACAAAACAGGGAAATACTTTAAACCCCCATTTAATCAGCAATTTAATCAATGAAGAAAAAGGGCAAAGATTTTTACCGTTGAAAATAAGGCAGTCCGTCATTGCAAATTTGTTGAAGGAAAAGAACGATTTACGTTTGGTCCAGGTCTTTACGGGACACAAGAAAAGTTCCACCACGGAAAGATACCGACTCACGGAATTGGAGGAACTCCAAAATGCGGTAAATAATTTTCACCCGATACAATAGTCCACCGCTTGCATTTTGAATTAAATATCCCGCCCTCCGAATAAAAAAGCCATTTTCGCCGACACCTTTTCCAACGCTTCCCGACGCATTACCGCCACAGCAAGTTACATAATCAAAATTATGGTCAAACTGCCCACGCAAACCGTTGTTCTCCACTCCGCAGGCTCCGCTCCGCACAAACCAGCCGCATCTTCGCCCATAATTTGGGATTATGTAAAATGCCTTCCTTTGCTCCGTTTTTGAAAAAAACTCCGCTTCCAACGCTTTTAGCCAAACACTTTCCCGAAACCTTTTCCAGCCCGAGAAAAAGACTTTTTTGCCAACGCTTCCCACCCTTTTTATAGGAAAAATGCTCCCACGCTCTGAAAGTTCTTCGGTAGAAAATTTGGAAATAGAAACACGGAAATATTAAAATGTGGATAAATCCCCAGCGAAATCCACCGATATTTTACCCACATTTTAATATTTACAACAGCGACAACAGCGGAAATTTTTACAACTAAATTTTTTCTTTTATCTGAAAAATTAAAGCGGAGGGAAAACCACCTTTGCAGAAGAAAAAAGGCGGTTGGAAAAAGCATTTTGTATAATGTTCCGACGGCTTTCTGCAGTGGCGACCGTTACGCAAAGAATTTTCGGAGCCATTGCATAAAACCGAATTATACGAAGTGGTTTGTTTGCGGTGGGATTTTCTTCTGCAAAGGTGGTTTTTGCGTTGGACTTTCAGGGACTGAATTTATTTTTTTCAATTGAAAGAAAAATGAGTAAATTTGAGGAAAAGAAAAGGAGTTCTTTGCTGAAAAAGAAAGCCCTCGCGCGAGGAAAAAGTTGTGCAGGAGTATGTTCTGAATAATCCACTGATGTATAATGATCCGAGCGGGGAGCTGTTCTGGTTTGCGGCATTGGCAGTTGCTTTAAAAAGTGTATTTTGGGCTGGAGTAGTTGCTGGGGCGATAGGTGGAGCAATCATAGGAAGTGCACTTTATTTAGGACAAGCTGCTATTACGGGTAACTTCTCTTGGGGTGGTTTTGCGAAATCATTTTTTATGGGAGCTTTAACAGGGGCAGTCGCAGGAGGTCTAGGACAAGTTTTTAGTGCGGGCGGATTTTGGGCAACTGTAGGCAATGGTGCTTTGGCGGGAGCTGGTAGTGGCGGAGTAACTTCTCTAATAAATGGAACAAATTTCTTAGAAGGATTAGCAACAGGTGCTGTTATCGGTGGAGCAATTGGTGCGGTGAGTTATTCAATAAATTTCTATTCAAAAGGTGGCGGTAAGGAAGCGGGTGCTAGATTCTGGAGTGGAAAAGCCAAATTAGATTTGTCAAAAGGATATGGTGCACACGGTGTTGATACAAAAGTATTAAATTCTGAAATTGATGCTACTTATGTAGGAGAATATAAAGGTGTCAAAGTATATGAGTCATCTGTTGGTTTCGGAAAAGGTGCTCAATCAGGAGGATTAACCTTGCCTCCTAACAAAATGGTGGTAGGAAAAGGTGCTTACGCTTTAAGAGATATCTTTGGAGATTCAGGAACTTATGATCTTTTTACCCACGAATTTGGACACATCCTACAAGCAAAAAAGGTTGGTGAGGCTGCATTCTATGATATTATTGCTCCAAGCAGTGGTTATAGTGCAACTGTAAATTCATACAGAGGTCATAATCAATTTTGGACTGAAACTTGGGCTAATCAATTATCTTATGATTACTTTACCAATAGAAATTTACCCTTTAATCTTTTAGAGAATATTGCTAAACCGCTTTCACAGAAGTATATTGATATTTTCACTAAATACCTTTCAATAAGAGGTTTCAGCATTCCTACATCTTGGAATAAAATCCCATAAAAAAAACATATGAAAAATATATTATTAATTAATTTCCTTCTTATTATTTCTTGCACTTCAAGAATCAAGGATGGCGCCAATTTGACCGTCTATAATGAGACTCCATCTGATATCTATATAATAGATAGATACACAATAGACAAAAAAACAAAAAAAAATATAGATATCTTTGACAATGGTTTTAGTAGTGATAGAAATAAAAAAATAATTCATTTAAAAGATAATTTAATCACTATGTACACTAACAAGACAATTTTTTTTCCTTTGAAAGATTATGAAAATAATAAGATTTATAACTCTCTAATATTTTATTTTATAAAAAGAGAAGATTTAGGGAAAACAAAACAAGAAATATTTGAAAAAAAACTGTATGATAGTATACGTATAAATTTAGATAAATTTCATCAAGAAGGTAGTGATAATCATCTTTATATAGAAGAAAATAAATCCGAGTTTAAAAATAATTGAACAAAAAAAGGCTGTCGTTCGACTAGTCATGGTCGGAAGAAAATTCCGGCCATTTTTTATGTTAAGTTTTAAAAACCTTGTCGGGATTTCCTCCAGCAAAAATGATTAATATAGCGGTAATCATATCCCGAATTTCCATTGCAATACGTCTTTTGGCGGTTTTGTATCCCAAATCGTTTACTTTTTTATAAATCAGAAGTAGCATAGAAGCAATCATGGTCATATAAATCATTACTTCGATTCCGTTTTTGTTCATTGATACCAAATGACTTAGATTGAGTTCCTGCTTTAGGAATCTAAAAAACACTTCAATATCCCAACGTTTTCTGTAATAATCTGCAATTTCTTTTGCCGAAAGTTCAAATTCATTGGTCAAAAACCAAAATTCTTTGTCTTTTTTTTCGTTTTTGATGACTACTAGTCGGAAACAAGTTTCTACTTTTTCTTCACGATGATGAATATTCCCACGTTTATTCAAAACTGGTTTTCCAGTGTAAAGCTTTACTTTGCTGTCTTTCATCACTTCCCAGTCATCCCATTTTTGAGATTTTTTTCCATCAAGAAAAGATTCTATTTCTTCAAATTTGCGGTTTTCTTTACTTCGGATAATGAATTTTACCGATTTTTCATCAAAATCTTTCATCACTCTTGTGGATTGCAAACCCCTGTCTATCACGTAAATATTCTCGTGATGTTCTTCTTTTTTTACTTGTTTCAGAATAGCTTCGGGAAGTGCGGCTTCCTCTGACGAATATTTTTGTCCAGTAAAGACTTCGACACCTGAAGGCAAAATTCCATCAAATGAAAAACTGAATTTCACCAGTTTCTTCCCACTTTTCTGGTCGATTCCTTCTTTGAGTTTGGCGCAGGTATCGGCAACAATGGTGCTGTCAACCCTGATTAGGTTGTACTTTTCGATTTCGGTCTTCGAATAAAGTTCAGAAAACCTTCCGTACATCTGCTCGTAAATTTCTTTAAAATAATTGGAATCGATTTTGGAAAGCCTTTCAGAGATAGAACTTCTGCGTACTTTTTCCTCTTCACCCAAACCAAACAAGGCTTTGAAACCACTGCTGTTAAAGGTGTCTTCTAAGGTTCTTTGGCTTAATTTTTCATTATCAAAAATACAAAATAAAAGCAAATAAAACATTTTCTTACCGTGAAGCACTTTGCTATAGTGGTCTACTTTAGAAGTTGCAGAAAGATGGGTTAAAAGCGCTTCGGGAATAAACTCCAAAACTTGCTTGAGGGAGATTTTGTGGTCTTTAAAAACTGACATAATTAATTGATTATCAGCTATAAAGATACGAAATTAAATTCAAATAAACAAGTTAAATAATTGATAATCAACCTGTTAAATCACTTCATCTTCACAACAAAAAAAACAAAAAAGTCGGAAGAAAAATCTTCCGACCATGACTAGTCGTTCGACAGTCTTTTTTGTATTATAGAGCAGCAATATTTTTAAGTTTTGCGGCTTTGATAAAAGCGTCGATGGTAGCGAAGATGTGGCTTTTGGTGTCGTTGTCCAGTTCTTGTATCGCCTTTAGTTTTTTCAGGGTGTCGTTGTCAATCTGCTCATATTCTCCGTCTTTTACGAGATAATCCAGCGTTACGCCAAGAGCATCAGCAATTTTTGTAGCCACTTCAATAGAGGGAACATTTTCCCCACGCTCATATTTTCCTATAATGTCTCCAGAGGTTCCAATGGTTTTGCCAAGGTCGCTCTGCTTTATTTTTTTTTGTTTTCTGGCAAAAGCCAATCTGTCTGCAAAAGCCATAAATAAGTCGTTTTTATGAGTTATAAACTAAAGATTAGCAAATATAAGCAACTTATAAGTTAGATAAAAATAAAATAATACTTGCATATAAAAGTTAAATGAGTTAGATTTGTGAGGTATTTGTCAGATAAAATATTTTCAAAAATTTTTAGTCTATGGAAATCTCCGAAATCAAAAATCGTTTAAGCCTCTCCGAGGTTCTACACCATTACAATCTACAGCCTAAAAACAATATGCTGAAATGTTTCCACCACGAAGACAAGAAACCAAGTATGCAGGTGAATTTGGAGAAGAATTTTTATAAATGCCACAGTTGTGGGAAAACAGGCGATGTCATCCAGTTTATAGAAGATTTTGAAAACTTAGATAAGCATAATGCAATTTTAAAAGCACAATCTTTAATTGGTTCAGAAGTTCCAACAATGATAAAACCGAAAATTGAAAATAAAAGTCAGTCCGACACGGTATTTTTGGAAAAAATTTTTAAAACGTTCCGAAAAGGTATCTACAACTCCAATCCAGCGAAGGAATATGCGGAAAAGAGAAATCTAAAAGTAGCATTGGGAGAAAACAAGGAGGGGCTGGAAATCGGCTTCAACTCGGGACAATTCCACCACGGAGAACGGAAAGACGAGGAACTGATTAAAAAATCTTTGGAAGCGGGATTGTTGATTGACAAAGGAATTTTGGGAAGAACAGGGGAAAAAGCGTTTGGAATTTTTGCGAATAAATGTCTGATTTTTCCTTTAAGGAATAAAGAAAACGAGATTGTAAGCTTTTACGGAAGAAGTATTTTTGAAAACAAGGAAGCGAAACACTTCTATTTGAGAAACCGAAGCGGAATTTATCCAGCTTATCCAAAAAAGGAAACGAAGAAACTTATTTTAACAGAAGCGATAATCGACTGTGCAAGTTTACTGCAAATACGACAAATAAAGGAAAATTACAGTTTAATCAGTTGCTTTGGAACAAACGGTTTAAACGAAGAGATTTTACAAGCAATAAAAGAACTCAAGAATTTAGAAGAAATTATTTTTTGTTTTGATAATGATAAAGCAGGAAAAACCGCAGTAGAAAAATATGCCAATCAATTATTAATGGTTAATTATAAATTGTTAATTACAAATGTGGAACTTCCTAACAAAGATATAAACGAAACTCTGCAACTCCACAGTGAAGAAATATTTTTGGAACTTTTAGAGAACCGAAAAGATATTTTTCTTTCAAATGAAAATAAAAAAATTATTGTTACCGAAGCAGAACCAAGAGCAGAACCAAAAAATAATATTGATTTTTTAAAGCAGAAAAATTTACTGCAGGAACTCAATAAGCTCATAGAAAAAGCGGGAATCATCGGGGAAGAAAACAGCAGATTATTACTGTTTTTGATTACAATCAGTTACCTAAACAAAAGTCCGCTACACGGAATTGTGCAGGGAAGTTCGGGAAGCGGAAAAACCCACATTATCTCAAGGATTGCGGACCTGATGCCACAGGAAGATGTCTTAAGATTTACAAGAATTACGGAGAGTTCTCTTTATAATTGGGGAGAATTTGATTTATTTCAAAAAATCATAATTATTGAAGATCTGGACGGATTAAAGGAAGATGCACTTTATGCGTTAAGGGAATTTATCTCCAACCAAGTTTTAAGAAGTTCGGTAACCATCAAAGATAAAAAGGGAAACAACAAGTCTTCCCACAAAATCGTGAAAGGACAGTTCAGCAGTTTATCTGCGACAACCAAGGGCGAATTATACGAGGACAATATGAACAGGAGCTTTATCATCGCCATCAATGAAAGCGAGGAACAGACGGAGAAAATAATATCCTACCAAAACCGCAGAAATGCGGGAGAAATCGACAGAAACGAGCAGGAAAAGGCGATTGGTTTTATTCAAAAATTGGTAAGAAATCTAAAGCATTACGAGGTGGTAAATCCTTATGCAACACAGATACAGCTACCTAATAATGTAAAAAATAAAAGACGTTTAAATGAAATGTTCCAATCGACTATTAAGCAAATAACCCTATTACACCAATATCAGAGAGAAATATCCTCCTCCAGCTCCTCCAAAGGAGGAGAGCAATATTTGGTTACGGAAATAGAGGATGTTGAGAATGCCGTAGAAATCTTATTTGAAAGCATCATTTTAAAAATAGACGAACTGGACGGAAGTTTAAGACAGTTTTTTGAAAAATTGAAGAAAGCCTTTACGGACAATCATTTTACACGGTTTGATGCAATGGGAATTACGGGGTTTAAAAAGACACAGTTGCAGTTTTATCTCAATGAATTGGTACGATTGGAATATTTAAAACAGATTGGCTTTGCGAACAAAGGATTTAAATATAAAGTTTCTTATAGCGACAATATCCAGAAAGTTAGGAAAGATTTAAAAGAAGCTTTTACGAAACAGCTGGAAGAACTTAAACTGAACGCTACCGAACACAAGCGAACGCCAAACGGAAGCGAAACGAACGCTAAAGCACAACCTATGACCATCTAAATCTCTTATTATCAAATCTTTATTAGTTACAATTGGTTATCGTTCGGAAAAATCGAAAATATTACAAAAGCAAAAAGGCCATATGTGAATGGAAAATGAAGTTTTAACGGAATACCGACACTATTTAAAATCCCTTGGCTACAAAGAAGATGCGGTTATAAAAAGAATAAAGTCGGTCAGAAAATTTTTAGATTTTGCACAAAAACACTACGCTGAAATCACCTCGGAAGATTTAGAAAAATATTACCAATATCTACAAGAAAAGCCCAACAGGTTTAAGGCTGAAAAAGGCATCAAGCAAAGCACCATTTTACAGTATATCCGAAACGTGGAGCAGTTTTACGAAATGCTCGCAGAGTATGGGAAACTTGGGGAACCCATCACGATAAATCCTGAAGCTAGAGAAGATGATATTTTTGTAAGAGAAATTTTGTCTCAAGAAGAAATCCAAAAACTTTACGAAGTAGCAGGAGAATTACAAGAAAAAATCATTTTACACCTTGCCTACGGATGCGGACTGCGTGCAGGAGAACTGGTAAAAGCGAATAAAGAAGATGTCTATCTGAAGGAAAATCTTTTAATCGTTCCGAGGGGAAAGTTTAACAAAAGAAGAATAATCCCACTTACAGAAACCATAAAAAATGATTTGGAACTTTTTATTTCAATTGAAAGAAAAGATTTTGAAGAGAAAACACCGCTTTTACTTCATTCCAAAGGCGGAAGAATACAAGAGTGGACATTGAATAGAATTTTAAAAAAGATGCTCAAAAAAATAAAAATTAGCGATGAAATCGACGAAGGAGATTCGCCGACCTCGTGGAGGCAAAGAATAAAGAAAATATCAATCCACAGTCTACGCCACAGCATAGCCACGCACCTTTTAGAAAACGGAATGGCGATGGAAAAGGTAAAAGAGTTTTTGGGACACAAGAATTTGGAAACCACGGAGATTTATACAAGAATATCTAAAAAATTATTAAAAGATTTAAGGATTTAGAAATTAGGAAATTATGCATAATAATGGAAAAGTCCCCTTTGGGGATTTAGGGGCTTATATCGAAAAAAACTACAGGAATAAAAGTTTATTCACCACAATACGGCACTATTTAAGTTACCAAAGAAACGCAGAAACCGCCCAACTAAAAGACATCTTACAGTATATTGAATACTTACGGAAACAGGACCTGAATCCTAAAACCGTCAGAAACCATCTCTTTGCAGTCAAAATCTACTATAACTATCTACAGGAAACAGGGCGGAGAAAAACCCACCCCTGCAAAAAATTACAACTCAAAGACCAACTCAACACGAGTGTAGCCACAGAAAAACTATACACATCGGAAGAATTGGAACAGTTTTACCAAAACTATAAAAGCAGAGAAAAAGAATTGCAGACCAGAAACAAGGTAATCATCAGTTTGCTTGTCTACCAAGCCTTACAGGTTACGGAAATCACGAAATTACAACTGCAGGATATTGATTTAGAGAAAGGAGAAATTATCATCAACAAAGAGAAACTAAACTCTAAAAAATCTTGGGGAAACAGCAGGATATTACCGTTGAAAGCCAACCAGATCCTACTTTTTTACCAGTACTTAAAATGGAGGGAAACATTGTTGGAAAATTTAAACAAAGAATCTGAAACCTTTATACTGACAAAACAGGGAAATACTTTAAACCCCCATTTAATCAGCAATTTAATCAATGAAGAAAAAGGGCAAAGATTTTTACCGTTGAAAATAAGGCAGTCCGTCATTGCAAATTTGTTGAAGGAAAAGAACGATTTACGTTTGGTCCAGGTCTTTACGGGACACAAGAAAAGTTCCACCACGGAAAGATACCGACTCACGGAATTGGAGGAACTCCAAAATGCGGTAAATAATTTTCACCCGATACAATAGTCCACCGCTTGCATTTTGAATTAAATATCCCGCCCTCCGAATAAAAAAGCCATTTTCGCCGACACCTTTTCCAACGCTTCCCGACGCATTACCGCCACAGCAAGTTACATAATCAAAATTATGGTCAAACTGCCCACGCAAACCGTTGTTCTCCACTCCGCAGGCTCCGCTCCGCACAAACCAGCCGCATCTTCGCCCATAATTTGGGATTATGTAAAATGCCTTCCTTTGCTCCGTTTTTGAAAAAAACTCCGCTTCCAACGCTTTTAGCCAAACACTTTCCCGAAACCTTTTCCAGCCCGAGAAAAAGACTTTTTTGCCAACGCTTCCCACCCTTTTTATAGGAAAAATGCTCCCACGCTCTGAAAGTTCTTCGGTAGAAAATTTGGAAATAGAAACACGGAAATATTAAAATGTGGATAAATCCCCAGCGAAATCCACCGATATTTTACCCACATTTTAATATTTACAACAGCGACAACAGCGGAAATTTTTACAACTAAATTTTTTCTTTTATCTGAAAAATTAAAGCGGAGGGAAAACCACCTTTGCAGAAGAAAAAAGGCGGTTGGAAAAAGCATTTTGTATAATGTTCCGACGGCTTTCTGCAGTGGCGACCGTTACGCAAAGAATTTTCGGAGCCATTGCATAAAACCGAATTATACGAAGTGGTTTGTTTGCGGTGGGATTTTCTTCTGCAAAGGTGGTTTTTGCGTTGGACTTTCAGGGACTGAATTTATTTTTTTCAATTGAAAGAAAAATGAGTAAATTTGAGGAAAAGAAAAGGAGTTCTTTGCTGAAAAAGAAAGCCCTCGCGCGAGGAAAAAGTTGTGCAGGAGTATGTTCTGAACAACCCGCTGATGTACAATGATCCGAGTGGGGAACTATTTTGGTTTGCGGCTTTGGTGCCGATAATTGGTAAATTTTTCGCAGCAGTTGTAGCTGGAGCTATAGGGGGAGCTATTATAGGAAGTGCATTATATTTGGGACAGGCGTTCATCACTGGTAATTTTTCCTGGGGCGGTTTTGCGAAATCTTTTTTTGTAGGAACTTTGACTGGCGCAATATCAGGCGGATTGGGACAGGTCTTTAGCGCTGCAGGGTTCTGGGCGACAGTTGGCAATGGTGCTTTGGCTGGAGCGGGAAGCGGAGGTATCACTTCTTTAATTAACGGCACAAATTTCTTCGAGGGATTAATAAAAGGTGCGGTAATTGGTGGAATTGTTGGAGGAGTAAGTTGGGGTATCAGAAATATGACTAATAATAAAGTGACTTCAGACCATGGGATAGAAGTTGATTCTCAATCACAAAATAATCCGTCCCAATCTGCAGATGCAAATGATGCTAAAGAAACATTCAACAAAAATTGGAAAAAAGCATATGAAAGTACTGAAAATGTTAAAAAAACATACTTAATGAAAAAGGGAAGTATTCCAAGCGGGTATAAAGTAGACCCGCAGACTGGAGCCTTCATTAAAGATGGTAATAGTTATAATGGAGTAGCACGAACAACGTATGCAAGTGGAGAAACAGGAGCTAAAGCTCTATACACAAAAATATACCTTGCAGACTCTGCTTATTCTTCAGTTGGTCAGTTGAATTATACAATGGGGCATGAATTAGGACATGCCGTAATAAATAACAATTTTGGATTCAATAACGAATATAATAAAATTATTTCTGAAATAAGCTTATTAGACACTCAAGCTCATAGAGCAATTCAGTTTACTGGACAAAAATTTCTAAATTTGAATAGTTGGCAAAGTTTAGGAATAACCGGTGCTTATAATAATAGTTTTTTAGGAGGTATATATCCAGAAAATAATTTGATAAGATTATTGAAACCACTAATTATAAAAATAAGATGAAAATATTTATCTGCCTTTACATATTATTACTAACAAGTTGTATTAATAATAATCAAATTTTTGTAAGAGAAATTGCAAATAATAAAGATACTAACATTATGGTGTTTGAGATAGAAAATAACTCTAAATGTAATTTTTATCTTTTCAATCCTGAATTATATTTGATTAACAATAAAAATCAAACGATACGAACAGAAGTTATTGCACCCACTTTAAAAAAAAACCATCAAATAGATAGTTTGATATGTAAAATTTACGATTATGAATTTTGTGAGAAAGATAGTATTTTTACAAAAGCACTATTATTACCTGCGAATCAAAAAAATATATTGAAATTTAAATATTTTTTAAATAAAAGAGATAAAATTAATAATTATACAATAATTTTCCCCTACAATGAAAACTTAAAAGATAGTAAAAATCGAATAAAAATCAGAAAACTTAAAAATAAACTATCTTTATTAAATATATTTCCCTCTTATGAACTTTTTATTGATAAAATCAACAAAGATTTTTAGTTAATTTTTAGAAAAGAAATTTAAAAAGAAAAATTAAATTAGTGGAATATTCCAAAACGCTAATTTACTTACATAAAGAATTAATAAACGGAAATTAATAAAAGAGCAGCGGTTCATTCAAATTTTTGCACAAGGACTACCTTGGAAGTATCTTGGCCATAACGGATGAGCAAGGCAATAAACTGGAGCAACACCATTTCGATGCGTTAGGCAACCTCACGCACCTGAAGATCGGCAATGGCGCAATCATTACGGACAAGGAGCAGATCAGAACTTATTTATCTGACGGCAACCTTATTGTAGATCGTGGTTACACTTCTCACGAGCATTTTGTGGAGGTCGGGTTGATCCACATGAACGGAAGGTTGTACGATCCTCTTCTGAAAAGGTTCCTAAATGCCGACGAGAACATACAGGATCCGCACAACACGCAGAACTACAACAAGTACGGGTACGTGCTGAACAACCCGCTGATGTATAATGACCCGAGCGGGGAGATATTTTGGTTTGCCGCACTCGTCCCGATCATGGGCAAGTTTTTTGCCGCTGTTGTGGCGGGGGCAATCGGGGGTGCCATCATAGGAAGTGCGATGTACTTAGGACAGGCGGCCATAACGGGTAATTTTTCCTGGGGAGGTTTTGCGAAGTCGTTTTTCATGGGTGCTTTAACGGGGGCCGTCTCCGCCGGTTTTGGACAGGTCTTCAGTGCTGCGGGGTTCTGGGCAAGCGTAGGGAATGGTGCTCTAGCGGGAGCGGGAAGCGGCGGGGTTGTCTCGCTTATCAACGGGACAAATTTCTTCGAAGGAGTTTTAACAGGTGCTGTGATTGGTGGAGTTATAGGGGGAGTATCATATTCCATTAGACATTTAGTGTATAATAAATCTTATAAATATAAAGGAGTGAGTAGTGATGATTTGAAAGAGCTCGCAGATAGTAACTACGATTCAGGAGTAAGTGAACATGAATTGGAATGCAATATTTCTGAGACGAAAAATGAGCTTTTTTCTTCAACTAAAGAAAGTTTTGGAGTTGAAAAGTATGGTTTAGGCAAGTCTGCTGCGAATGGTTATTTAGATATGGGTGAAAATGGGACTAAAAAATTTCTAGCATATACCGCAGAAAGGAATTATTGGACTGGGAAATCAAATGTTTTGATTTCAAATAGAGGGGCAGGAGACAAATATTTATTAAAATATCTAATGCTTCATGAGACTGGACATGCTTGGGAAAATGCAAATTTTATTGGAACATTAAATATCAATTACGCTGGAAAAACAATGTTTGATGTGCGCTTGGACACCACATCTCATTTAGCATTGTCTTCTTTGGAACATGATATTGCAAATAAAAATCTAATGAACTTTAGACCAAGCAATTATTTTATTAGCCAATATAATATTCAGCAAACTATATTCAATTTAAATAGTTCTGAATTAAATAGTTTCAACAGTCTTCATAAGTTATTCACACCTATTTTTAATAGAATTATTAAATGATATGCAAAAAATGAAATTTTTATTGATATTACTATTTTCAATGAATTATTCACAAAATTTAGAATTTACAATAGATTCTAAAATATATTTTGAAAAGGAACTTATTGAAAACATTCTGTATAATAGTAAGACTGGGGTTTATCAAGAGGCTAATTTTGATAGATATACTTTTATAGATACATTAAACTTAAAAAAAGAAGTTTTTACCGCTAATATTTATTTAAACCCAAAACAACGAAAAAAAATTGATAGTTTATTTTATAAGAGTAGCTTATGTAAAAATAGAGCTATTCTAAATTCTATGGGGCAAACATCTTATTCGGATACTAATATTAATTTCTATTACAAAAATAAAAGAATTAATAACAATGCAGAAAAAATGAATGCTTTTGAATTAGAAAAATTTAGAATAATACTAAATGAAATTCTAAATTGTGTAAGAAACAGTGATGAGTACAAAAAAGTTTTTTTTTGGAAATATGAAAAAAAATAACAGATATTTATAAACGATACCGTATGGTATTCGCACAACACCCAGAATTACAACAAGTATGGTTATGTGCTGAACAATCCGATGATTTATTCGGATCCGAGTGGCGAGTTCATTTGGTTCGTTGTTGGAGCGGTAATTGGAGCTTATGTTACGGGGGCAAAAGCTAACGGTTCATTTAATCCCTTAAAGTGGGACTGGAAAGCAACGGGCGGACAGATTTTGTTAGGAGCTGCCTTTGGAGCAATCAGTGGCGGAGTGGGCGCCATTGCAGGTGGCTCAGCTGCAGCTTTTGCCGCATCCTCATTAGGTATACAGGGCGGTATCTTAGGTGGTGCGATTGCGGGCTTGGCGGGTGGTGCAGTAGGCGGTGCCATAGGTGGATTAGGAAATTCAATGGTATTTGGAGAAAGTATTGGTCGGGGAATAGTGAGAGGGATGGTTGCGGGCGCGATTGGAGGTGCAGTAATTGGTGGAGTTTTGGGTGGTATTCAAACAGGATTGCAAAATCCTAAACTACCTGCAGGTGAAAAATTAAATATGATGACTGGCAACAAGGTTGCCGAAGGCAGAAGTGTTTGGGCTTTAAATAATACACCGAAACACATTGAGAATCCCACAACGACAATTGGGCAAGTGCCTAAGGTTGGGAAATTAGATGTTGGGGAAATGACAGGTGAATTTGAGAGAACTGTTGGATACAAAATAAATCCACAGACTGAACAATTTGAACCGATTTCAAGTTTCGAAAATCAAAATCCATTTATAGTAACACAAGATGGCGTGGTACTTCCAAGAAATGCATTTATACCGGAAAACTACATTGAAAATCCATTTAGAAACAATAGTTATGGAATTTTTAAGGATGGAAAATTTATTGAAAAAATTAGGATTGATCAAGGTACACTTCCTGGCTTTAAAGGACCAAATTCTAGTCATTTCCATATTGATGGCTCGAAAAAGCATATCTTCGATCCTACAAAATGGCCATTTTATAAAAAATAAGCAATGAACATACAAGATCTAGATTGGCATGATAGCCAATTATTAAGTGTTTTTATTAATAGGAAAAATCCTGGATTAATAGATGATATTGTATTTGAAATTAATTTCACTGAAGATGATACAAAGCAAATAGTTTTTAAAAACGTTTATTGGTCATCATTTGAGATGAATTTTGGTGTGATTGGAGAGGACTCTATTTTATATTTTAAGAAAAGTTACGACGATCCTAATATTTTGAGAATTAAAGAAAAATGGAAGGGATTGATAAATGACGTTGATTTGATTTCATATACTATACAGCTTAATTCAACCGCAAGTTGTATAAGAGTTATTTCTAAATCTGTTGAGATAAAAGATATATTATAGTATGATTAGCAGAATCTATTATTTGTCGAAGCGCTTGTTGAGTTAAAAAGTGTGACTGAGAAAGTGAATTGATTGGAATACGGCAACTTCCATTCAAGTTTTTATGAAAGAGGGATGGGTAAGAACTGCTTTCCCTTTTTAAATTATTTTATCATGGTAAAAATTTCAGATTTTATAAAAGAAGAAATCAATCATTTTACAGCCAATTTAATAATTGAAAAAGTTGATTTGGGCAAGAAATCGGGAAAATGTCAAGAGGAAATTATTTTCAATAGATATTCTTTAGAGATTTATTTTCTTAAGAATATTGTACTTATTTATGACGATATTTTTAATGAGGAAGAAGAGTTAAGTTTAGACTTAGAAAAGTTCATTAAGATCATTGAATGTTATAAATAGAATCCATTTTGATAAGGTCGTCTTTTCCTAATAGAAGCATTAAGCATTGTGTAGATAGTTTGTTTTTCCTCTGTTGCGCAAGGCAGAAGTGTTTGGGCTTTAAATAACACACCGAAACACATTGAGAATCCCACAACGACAATTGGGCAAGTGCCTAAGGTTGGGAAATTAGATGTTGGGGAAATGACAGGTGAATTTGAGAGAACTGTTGGATACAAAATAAATCCACAGACTGAACAACTTGAGCCGATTAGTTCCTTTGATTCTGGAGCTAAATCTTCATTAAATGGTTTTAGGTTAAATCAACATTATTCACAGTTAGAAAAATATGGAACAGCAGGCTATAAGGATTTACAAAACGGTAGAATAAGATATTATGGTGAATCCACAGTTAATAAATTTAATGATAATTATTTTAGAATGGTAAGAGAATGGGATCCTTCAACTAACTTAAAAAGAACTTGGTTTGAAACTCTAAATTCACAAAAACAAATAATACAAGTAAGACCTGAATTTGGGAATGGAGTTAAAATACATTACCGATTTGATAATAACGGAAATTATATTGGAAAATGGTAGTAAAAATTGAAGATGTTAAAAATGTCTACAGAAATATTATTTCTGGTTTAATTACATTGGAAGAAGCTGACAGATGGGCATGGAAATTAATCACAGAAAATGATAAAAATAATTTGTTTTATGATGATTTAAATGATGAAAAAATCATATGGAAAATGGTCATTTATCTCTATGGTATTGATATACCCGATCTTCAAACTAATATTCCACAAAGGACTAAAGAAGATATCCTGTTTTTTTTAAAATCAAATAATATTATCATTTAACAGGTTAACATTCTCGCTGCTTCTTGGGGTAAATCATTTCAGTATGGATAAGATGAAATTAATCTCACATTAAAGCCAAGATCGTATATTGACCGCTTTGGATCAGAAGGTGGAAAATTCGTATCACCAGCTGCAAAGTCTCCCGACTTTTGAGCCAACAAAAAAATCTCTATCTTTGAGCAAAGCAATGCCATGAAAGAGGGATACATTATCAGAGATCAAGAAAAACCGCACTTCATTATGTAAGTCTCCCTATTCGTTGGACAGGTTTATATCCTTTGTTTTTGTGAAAGAAAATATAAAATATTTCATTGTGGTGTAAAACCAAAAAAAGAAGTCCCTATTTCAAAAGCTTCACAATCTTACGATAGAAATTATCCGGCAGATTGTCTTGATTTTGGTAGTTATACGCGATCACGATTGTTGCACCAGTAGTCGGATTGTGCATCATGATGGAGCTGTAGCCGAAGAGTTCGCCGGTATGTCCCCAATATCCATCACCGAAAGTCAGCATTCCCAATCCATAAGTTGTTGCATGCTTGTCGGGAATTGGCAACCCGGTAAATCGTTGCGCTTGAATTTCACGGCTTAGAAGAGTTCCATGTACCAGATTCTCCACCCAGGTTTTCAGGTTTCCGGCATTGGAGATTATTGCTCCAGCCGCTCCTGCGTAAGACGGATCGAAATAGGTGCTTACATCAAAATCGTAAACATTGGGGTCTTGGTCGGTTTCGTAACCGTGAATATAGCTAAACGGCATGGATGGTCCGCCGGGAAAAGCCGTATGCCTAAGACGCAGCGGAGAAAGTATTCTGGACTGGTAATTTTCCGTAATTGTTTTTCCGGTTACTTTTTCTACAATCGCCCCTAAAATAATGGTGTTGCTGTTGCTGTAATACCCTTTCGTACCGGGTGTAAATTGAAGTTCTTCATTTTTTATTAAACCGATGATTTCTTCCGAAGTCCACTTGTGGAGCGGATCGCTATTGAAGATGCTTTGGAATCCTGGAGTTGCGGTATATTCCTTGATTCCACTGGTCATGTTGGCAAGATTCCTTATGGTTATTTTGTCGCCATTATGAAATTCAGGAATGAAGAGGGAGAGCTTGTCTTCAAGCTTCAACTTATTTTCATCTACCAGCTGAAGAATCATGGTGACCGTAAACGTTTTCGTGTTGCTTCCCGCCCGAAAAACAAACTCCGGCTTCACGGGGCTTTGTGTAGAAATATCGGCAATCCCTTTTCCTTTGAGATAAGTCAACCTTTTTTGTGGAGCCCAAACTCCGACTACCATTCCCGGCAGTTTTTGGGTACTAAGGATGGAGTCAGCCATTAAATCAATCTTATTGGCAAGCTGTATGTTTTCGTAGGGTATTTCGGCGCGGTTACAAGCTGAAAGCAGCAATACAGTGAATGAAGCGTACAAGAGGAGTTGTTTGAGGATTTTCATGGTTTTTAGTATTTTTTATTGAGGACTCATTGTGATTTATTTTATTGAACTGGTCATTTGTGCAGTAGTGGTGATTGCTTCGGTCCTCGCAATGACAAACATGATTAATAGAGTAAATTCTTGAATCATTCTCTTTTATAAGTTTGCAAAGTTTTTTCGACTAATCCAAATTAATGAACCGTTCGCGTGATCAGTGGATTTATCCGCAATCTTTGCGTTTTTTAGCTATTTTAAAAGCGGGACTATCTTTTGGTAAAGCTGATCCGGAGTTGCGGCAGCATTTTGCCAATTGTAAAAAATCACCACGGTATCTCCGCTTTTCGGATTATGCATCATGATTGAGGTATATCCCGGCAAACCGCCATTGTGCCCCCAAAATCTGTCATTGTTTGTAAAGTTTCCCATCGCATACACTGCGCCTCCGTCTTCACGGGGATGACCCACAAATCTTTCCTGCTGCATTTCTTTGGAGTTGAGCTTCCCACCGATCATGCTTTCCACCCAGGTTTTGACATCAAAAATGTTGGAGACCACCGCGCCCGAAACTCCCGCCCAAGACGGATCAAGATAGCTCGTGTAATCCTCTGTCGGTTTGTGGGTGGACTCATTAAGCCAATATCCGTGAACGCTGTTTGGAGGCAGTTTTTCGTCTGTAGGATAAAAGGTATGCTTTAGTTTCAGTTTTTTGAAGAAACGGTTTTCTAGTTCCTGAGAAGCTTTATTGCCCGTCACTTTTTCGATGATTGCTCCCAAAAGAATCGTGTTGGTGTTGCAGTAAAAAAGTTTTGTTCCGGGTTCGAACATCAACGGTTGATTTTTTACATAACCGATCAGTTCTTCCGTCTTCCATTTTCTTAGCGGGGTTTTCACCATCTGGTCTTGGAAATCGTCCAACATGGTATACGACGGGATTCCACTCGTCATGTTGCCCAACATTCTAAGCGTTATTTTTTCGCCATTCGGATAATCCGGAAAATACTTTGACAGCCGGTCGTCAAGCGAAAGTTTTTTCTCGTCGCTAAGCTGCATGATCGCCGTCACCACAAAAGTCTTCGTATTACTGCCGATGCGGAAGTATTGTTCCGGAGTCATCGGTTTCCGGTTTTCGGTGTCGCTCAGTCCCTTTCCTTTTACGTAGGTCAGCTTTTTTCGGGGAGACCAAACTCCCACCAACATTCCGGGAAGGTCGGTATTCGCGAGTACGGAATCTGCAAGTTGATCAACTTTCGCCGCAATCTGGTCGGATGAAAGTGATTTTGGAGTGTCCCTTAGTTTTTGCGAATAAATTGTGGAGGTGCTGCATCCAAGCAAAATCGAGATCGCCATGAACAGCGGTTTACTTGATTGTTGAACGCAATTATTGATACGAACAAATTGAAGCAATTGAGTTTTCATGAAAAAATTATTAGTGGTAACAAAGTTATGCTTTTTCAGAAAAAAGACGATTAGCCGAACAAAAAAGTTAATCTTAGATTCTATATTTGAAACAAAAGAAATACTATATCAGAAATTTTCTTTACCCGCCCCTAAACGGAGGAAAATTTCTCATGGAATATATCTATATGTACGTGCTTTCCTGCGGATAACCAGGTTTAAGGATGGTGTTATTCAAATTTAGGTTTATTTTAAATATCTGAAACAAACCATTAATTCAAAAACACCTTATACTTCTGCAGTTCGTGGAAAATTCCCAGCAAATCACCATTGATGTCGATATGCTGCTTCATCGACATGAGTTCGAGTACCGACTGGTCTTCAGGATTTCGCACGTAGAAATTCAGCTTCTGCTCTCCCTTGTTTTTGGCGAAACTGCTGATGAAGAAATCCAGGTCTTGTTTTCGAAGATCATTAATATCAACAACCACCGTCATTTTCTTGGCAAACTTCTCGAAGGCGTCTTTCAGATCGATAATATCCGCAACATTTACGAACACTCTTCCGTCATTCGATTGGGAAAACTTGATCTTGAAAATAACGAACCGCTGCAGGTCAACCTTATCGCGAAGCCGCATATAGTCGCGGTCTCCCAAACGGAAACTATAACTGCCGCTGTAATCTTCGAGGGTTACGAATGCGATTTTCTCGCCGCTGTTTTTGCCGTCGCGCACCGTGTATTCGGTCACCATTCCTGCGACCATATATTCGGGAGTATTATTTTTAAGCGCCTGTTTCTCCTTCCACGAAAGTTTATCGTTGTTGAAAAGGTCGGGCTGATTCGGGAAAGCGGATTCCTTGAAAGCATCCACCTCATCCAGATTCAGAAAATTGAAAGCTCCTTTCGGCTCTGCCTTTTTAGTCGGCTCATCGATCATTGCTTCTTCCCCATCCAAATCTTCGACTGCGATATCCACTATCTCGTCGTCGGAATCAGAAACATCTACCGGGAGGACTATTTTTTCAAGCTCTTCACCGCCGTGCTTCTTCCCTTCCAGGATTTCCTTTTTGCTTAATGCACCTTCGATAAACTGGTACTGGAATTTATACTCATCCAGCGGATGTGCCGAAAGATAGAACCCGATGATTTCCTTTTCACGGTTGAGTTTGTGCATATTCTGCCATTCCGGAGCGGGGTTTATTTTGGGCTGCTCGATTTGCACTTCCTCGGCAAAATCGGCAAACAGCGAGTTTTCTATTTCATTCTTGCTGTCCTGAAAGCTTTGACCATAACGAAGGAGACGCTCGATATTGGTTCTTCCCGCATTGTCGATGTCGAAATATTGTGCGCGGTGGTATTTATCAACCTCGTCGAAAGCACCTGCAATCACCAAACTTTCGGCAACCCTTTTATTGATTTGAGAATATGGAACTTTCTCGAAGAAGTCGTAGATATTTTTGAATCTTTCCGTTTTTCGTGCCTCTACAATGGCTTCACTTGGACCTTCGCCAATTCCCTTGATGGCGCCCAATCCGAAGCGGATCTGTCCTTTATCGTTCACCGCAAATTCATACTGCGATTCGTTGACGTCGGGACCCAAAACATCCACACCAATACTTTTGCAGTCCTCCATAAACATCGTGATCTGCTTGGTATTGTTAATGTTGTTGCTCATCACACTCGCCATATATTCTGCGGGATAGTTTGCTTTAAGATAGGCAGTTTGGTAGGCGATCAGCGCGTAACAGGTGGAGTGCGATTTGTTGAAGGCGTATTCCGCAAAAGCTTCCCAGTCTTTCCAGATTTTGTTCAGCTTCTCTTCATCCAGGTTGTTGGATTTTCCACCTTCGATAAACTTCGGGTACATCTTGTCCAGCACGTCTCTCTGTTTCTTACCCATCGCCTTTCTCAGGTTGTCGGCTTCGCCTTTGGTAAAGTTGGCGAGCTTCTGCGAAAGCAGCATTACCTGCTCCTGATAAACGGTAATTCCGTAGGTTTCGCCGAGATATTCTTCGGTTTCCGGTAGGTCAAAGAGCGTTTCTTCAATCTTATGCTTTCTGTTGATAAAGGAAGGGATATACTTAATCGGACCTGGTCTGTACAGCGCGTTCATTGCAATTAAATCTGCGAATTCGGTCGGTTTCAGTTCCCGCATATATTTCTGCATTCCAGGACTTTCGTACTGGAAGATTCCTACTGTTCTCCCCTCCTGAAAGAGTTGGAAGGTTTTGCTGTCGGTGAGCGGAATCTTGTCCGGGTCGATGTCGATTCCGTGTCTTTGCTTAATAAGTTTGATGGCGTGCTTGATGATGGTCAAAGTCCTTAAACCCAAGAAGTCCATTTTGAGCAATCCCGCGTTTTCCGCAACAGAGTTGTCAAACTGCGAAACCAAAATGTCGGCATCTTTAGCAGCTGTGGTAATCGGTACCAGGTTCGAAATATCTTCTGGCGTAATGATCACTCCGCATGCGTGGATTCCGGTGTTTCTGATGCAGCCCTCCATTTTCTGTGCAGAGGAAAGCACTTCGTATCTTCCGTCGTCGGGATTGGCGAGGATGTCCTTCATTTCCTGAACAAGCACTTTGTCTTCGGGAGCGAGTTTCTCAAACTTCGAAAATGCTTTCGCGATATTCATTCCGGGAATTGAGGGAACCAGTTTCGCGATATTGTTAGTTTCGGGAATCGATACATCCAAAACTCTTCCTGCATCTTTAATCGCAGATTTCCCACCAAGAACTGAATACGTAATAATCTGCGCCACATTGTTTTTTCCGTATTTGTCAACCACCCATTTGATGATTTTGTCGCGGCCTTCATCGTCGAAATCGATATCGATATCGGGCATGGAAACCCTTTCCGGATTCAGGAACCTCTCAAAAAGGAGGTCGTATTTGATGGGGTCCACATTGGTAATCCCGGTACAGTACGCCACCGCAGAACCTGCAGCAGAACCACGACCCGGACCGACCCAAACCCCCATCTTTCGCGCCTCGTTGCAAAAATCCTGTACAATCAAAAAGTAACCGGGATATCCGGTATTGGCAATAACCTCCAGTTCGAAGTCGAGCCGTTCCCTGATTTCAGCGGTGATTTCGGAATATCTTCTTGCAGCGCCTTCGTAGGTCAAATGTCTCAGGTAAGCATTTTCACCGCGTTTGCCGTTGTCGGCTTCATCCTGCTCATCTTTAAACTCTTCTGGAATCGCAAACTCCGGAAGCAGCACGTCACGCTTCAGCGTGTAGCGTTCAAACTTCGCCAGGAACTCGGTATATGCCTCAAAAGCGTCGGGATAATTTCTAAAGGTCTGCTTAAGCTCTTGTTCGTCTTTAATATAAAATTCGTTGGTCGGAAGTGCTCTGCGTTTTCCGAAACCTTTTCCGACCGGGGTTGAAAGTTTCTCCCCATCCTTGATGCAATACAGGATGTCCTGAATATTGGCATCGGCTTTTTCTGTATAGAAGGTTTCGTTTTGTGCCAGAATCTTCACTCCGTATTTGTCGGCAAACTCGAGCAGCACGTCGTTGAGGTGTTCCTCCTCTTCCACCTCGTGGTTTTGGATCTGTACGTAGAAGTCTTCGCCAAAGGTTTCTTTCCACCATTTGAACACTTCCTCCCCTTTCTGCTCACCGAATTCGAGAATCGTATTGGGTACGTCGCCCGCAGTTCCGGCCGTCAATGCGATCAAGCCCTCCTTATATTCGGCAATCATTTTTTTAGAGATCCTGGGAACGCCGAAATAGAATCCGTTCACGAATCCAAAACTCGACAGTTTCGCCAGGTTTCTGTAGCCGTCGAAATTCTTTGCCAGTAAAACCACATTGGTTCTGCGGTCGGGATCGTCTTTGGTAAACTGCTTCTGTTCGGGGCGGTCCGAAAGATAGAACTCGCAGCCGATTACTGGGATGAAGTCGTGTTTCTTGCCGAGGAATTTTTCTTTATTTTTAAGAAAATCCTTTTCCTTGTCGGGAGTTCTTTCTACATCTTTTTCCTGCTCATAGGTTTCGTTGAACTTCTTGCAGTCTTTGTTCCATGATTCAATTTCGGAAACAAACTTAAATGCGCCCATCATATTTCCCAGATCCACCAAACCGACGGCGGGAAAATTGTTGCGCTCCGCCTTTTCGAGCAGTTCGTGGAGGTGCGACGATGCCTGCAAAGACGAGTAAATACTGTGGTTGTGGAAATTGAAATAGTCGCCGATTTCCACCTCGTCGGTATCGCCGAAATCGACGGTCTTTTTCTCCTTCGATTCGGCAACCTGTCTTCTGATGACGATTCCGAACGGTTTAATCGGATTCGGATGTGCTTTGATAAATTCCTGAAGCTCGCTTTCGGTGATCTTTAAGCTCGATGCAGGAATAATCCCGATTCGCATCATCTCGAAGAAAATCTGTGCGGTGGCGTTCACATCGGCGGCGGCGTTGTGTGCCTCGTCAAATTTCTCGCCATAGAGTTTTTGGTACAGTTCCTCCAGTTTTGGGGATTTGTACTTCCCTCCTTTTCCGCCGGGAAGTTGGCAGAACTCTGTCCCGAGTTCCATGGTATCGGCGGTAGGAATTGCTTCTAAAGTGTTTTCGATCTCTTTTCTAAAAAACTCTGCACCCACGATTTTGTAGTCGAAGTCGATATTGTGACCGACCACGACCTGCACTTTTTTCAGCACCTCTCTGAATTCTTCGAGCACTTCAGCCAAGTCTCGCCCTTCCTCCATCGCTATTTTGGTAGAAATTCCGTGGATTCTCGCAGCATTGAAAGGAATATCGTAACCTTCCGGTTTAATGATATAGTCCTGGTTTTCGAGCAGGTTTCCGTCCTTATCATGGAGTTGCCAAGCGATCTGCACCATTCTTGGCCAGTTTTCGGAATCGCTCAGCGGCGCGTTAAAGTTTTTTGGTAAACCCGTGGTTTCCGTGTCGAAGATTAAAAACATAATGTGTTAAAAGAGCCAAGTCAAAAGAGCCAAGAGCCAAGGTGAAAGAACCAAGTAATTCCAATAGCTATCGGAATAGCTAAAGCAGAAAAGGTTACGAGTTGATCGGTTCCTGTTTACTTTATTTTTTTGCTCGTGTAAAAATAGTTTAAAATATCAGGAAAAAAAAGAAATCGCGAAGGAGTTATCCCCAACTTTTCTGAACCTTTTCTTCAAACTCAATTTCTGGATCCAGGATTTCTTTGATAAGGTTTGAAACCGATCTCATCGGGATTTGCAGTGAATCAGTTGAAATTTCATCCGTTCCGAAAAGCTGAAGGTTCTGCACTCCTTTCCCCACTTCTGCGAAACTCCAGATGCCGCACTGCACAAAATTGTCTGGATACATTTTCCCCTGAAGAACCGAATACGCATAAATGCTCAGCTGCATCGCCTGCTTGTAATCGTCGCGGAAGAAAAGCATTTCTAATTTTTCAACGTCCTCTTCCTTCTTGGGAACGGCGACCGAAAGGTTTTTCGTCTTGGCGGTTTTATAGTCGATGATTCTAAGATTTCCGTTGAGGCGGTCAATTCGGTCGATGAATCCGTAAAATTTCACCGCATCAATCGTTTCTTCATTAATAATGAAAGGAATATCTTTAAAATTTCCTTCCACGCTCAGAATTTCCAGAGTGTTTCCACTTTCCACCAGTTTTCGGTCAACTTCCAAAACATTTCGTACTACTCTTTCAGCGATGGTTCGGTGAATGTAGTTCATTCCTTTTTCATAAAATTCAAGCTGGAATTTTGACTCAATTATCGCTTCATCAACATATTGACGTATCGCTTCATTTGAAAGTGATAAATCAATTACATTCAGATTTTTACCGATGAATTTTTCATAAATAAGCTGTAACGCCAAATGGACCAAAGTTCCGTAACTGCGTTGTGAAAGTTCTTCCTCGATTTCCTTTTCTTCCCGAGTTCCCAAGATTTTCGTCATATAAAAATCAGTCGGATTATAGAGATAAGTGCTCAAATGCGAAGCCGAAACCCGCTCCTTCCATTCCTGCAGTTTTTCCAGAACGACAGGAGTTTTCTCAATCTTCATCAGTTCCTCCTGAATCGGGTCTGAAGTGTTTTCAATAATAATCTTTTCTATTTCATGGTAGGAATCCTCAATCTCAAGCTGGGTGATGAAACGGCTCTGTTCACCAGTATTTACACCGGAACTTAACACATTGAAAAGCAGATGAACCTGTTTGGAATCCTGAATCAACCGGTAAAAATGGTATGCATAAATACTGTCGTTTTCAAGGAAAGTGTGCAGTCCAAAATGCTTGCGGACATCAAAAGGAATGTAGGTATTCTGCGAATTTCCGAGCGGAAGTTTACCTTCGTTGGCGGAAAGGAGAATGATGTTCTCAAAATACAGAAGCCGAGTTTCGAGCAACCCCATTACCTGTAATCCTTGAAGTGGTTCGCCTTGAAAATCAATCGTTTCCGAATTAACGAGTTGGTTGATCAGCACCTCCAAAGTTTCCATTTTGATTGGGAATGAATACGGAGAAATCTGATTCTTAATGATTTTAAAACTTCTCTCGAAATGTGAAATATTCTCAAAAAGAATATCGTCCAGATCCCGAAACTTCAACTGGTAACAGAAATTGGTAAGCGAATCGAGAAATGAAACGGAGTTTTCGGGTTTAATGAGAAGGTTATAGTAAGAAAGTTCCTCAAGCATTTCCGCAAACTGTTTCTTGGAGATGTAAACAATGTTCCGCTCCTCAATTTGGGATTTGAAATGGTCAACAATTTTTCGGTCGGCTTCGTCATTCGGAAGTTCTTCCAAGATCGAAAGCAGATCATTGTAATAATAAGAGGAATCCTTTTTCTCCAACTGTTTCTGAAGATAGAAAAGCTTCTTCATCGCATTGCTGAAACTCAGATTTTTCAGCGGAAATCCCATGGTGATATTGAGATGTTTCACCGAGCTCAACGCGTCCAAACTTGCGGGAAGCAGATTTTCATCCAGCAAAACTACAGCGGTTTTGGAAAGATCTTCGTCATTGATTTTTTCGAAAATCGTCGGTAAAACTTTTGTTTGCGTGATGTTTCCGGAAACTTCGTAAACCTTGAGTTCTTTCGGCTGCGCAAAATCATTCTCGATCCAGCGAAAACTTCGGCTGTCATTGAATTCCTTCCATTTTTTTATTCCTCTCAAGAACTTTCCTGATTCCTGTTTTTCATCATTGATGTAATATTCATCTGCCTGGAAAAAACACTGTGCTTTGTCCCATTGCAAAAGCGTTCTCACCAATTTTTCCTCAACCGGAGTAAAGGCATTGAAACCACAAAACACAAATTTTTTGTCCGTTTGAAGAGCGAAATTCTCGATTTTGTCTCTCGCAGATTCGTGGATCATTCCTGCAGTTGCCCAGTTTTTCTCATTGAGTTTCTGTTTTAGCAGCGGAAGGAACAAATTCATTTTCTGCCAGAAATTCAGGAACTTCTTTCTGGGATTATCCTCGGTTTCGCCCAAATTTTCCGACCAGTTTTTGATCCTTTCCTCGTCGAACATATATTCCAGAACGGCTTTGTCGCTTTCGGCAAACTTCAGAATATCGTCCCAATCTTTCAAAACAGTGGGAAACCATTTCAGGAAACTGGCAAAATCTTCCGACGGCTGTATTTCCCGATACACTTCAAACGCAAAAAGCCAAAGCGAAATTCCCTGTACTGCCCGTTTTCCGGAGATTTCTCGAATCAGATCTTCTACCGTAAAAAAATCGGGAAGAAAACCCGAATACTGCTTTTCTTTCAGAATCTGCTTAATAAAGACAATCGGTCTTTTTCCCGGAAGCACAAAGGTAAATGCCGACAAATCCTGCTGATTCTGTAACAGTTCGGATATTATTTTATTTAAGAATTTCATAGTTTAGTCGTTAAAAAAAAGCACCAATTTCTTGATGCTTCTATAAGTTTTCTTATCGGTTTTACTGCACCACGATATTTTTTTCTAGCCAAATATTTTGTCCGGCGCTGTCTTTACCGTTCCAGAACTTAAAGGTGAAAGTTCCCTTTTCCTGCGGACGGAAATTGATCTGTGAAGCTCTTGCAACCACATTTCCGCAAGTTGCTGATGTTTTGAATTTATAGGAAACCACCTTCCTTTCCAATAAAGCGGAATATTGATAATCATATCCGTAAAAACCTTCGCAAGCACTGCTGTAATTGGAATAAGTCTTAATCGGCAATACAGTGAGAACCGAAATGGTATCTTTTTCCACCACAATACTGTCGATTTTCACGGGATCGACGCTTTGAACTTCGTCACCGTCGTGTCGGTCATTGCAGCTCGTCAAAAACAAAAAAGGAACTGCGAGCAAAAAGATATTTATTAAATTTTTCATAGGAACTGCTTCTTTTTAATTGAACGTCAAACATATCTGTTTTATTCGAAAGAATCAGGAATTAAAATTTCCTTTTGATAAATATACTACTTTTTTTGTTTCGAAAAACTCGCTGTCGAAATAATTTTTAAGGTCGAAAACTTCCACTTTCAGTCCTGCAAGTTCTTCCGCCAAATCGCCACCTTTCAGATAAAGTACGCCGTTGTGTTTTGGGTTGAATTGTTCTTTTTCAAACTTTCCCTTTAACCATCGCAGGAAAACCGGCATCTGTGTTACCGCGCGACTTACCACAAAGTGGTATTTTTCGTTCAGTTTTTCAGCTCTTTCGTGAATTCCTTTGACGTTTTTCAATCCCAAACTTTCGGAAACTGCGTTGACCACGGTTATTTTTTTTCCAATAGAGTCAACAAGCGTGAACTGAACTTCAGGGAAGAGAATCGCCAATGGAATTCCGGGGAAACCTCCACCTGTACCGATGTCGAGCACCTTTGTTCCGGGTGCGAATTCCATCACTTTTGCAATTCCCAATGAATGCAACACGTGTTTCTCGTACAGCGAATCCATGTCTTTCCGGGAAATGACGTTGATCTTCTCATTCCAATCTCCATAAAGTTCCTCCAATTTTGAAAACTGGGATTTCTGTTCATCACTAAGATCCGGAAAATATCTTTCGATCAGCGCTGCACTCATTTTCGATAAAGGTTTGGCGCAAAAATAGAAAAATGAATCCAAAATCTTACGCTTTGAAAACTTAAAAAAACCGATTACCTTTGATCAATTTTAAAAATAAGAATGGAAAAATTTTCAGACCGGCTGAACCGGATGAGTTTCTCGCAGACTTTTGTGATGAGCAACAAAGTGCGACAAATGAAAGCAGAAGGACTCGACGTGATCAGCTTGACTTTGGGCGAACCGGATTTCGATGTTCCCGACAATATCAAGGAAGCTGCTTTTGCGGCGATTAACAACAATTTCAGCCATTACTCCCCTGTTCCGGGGTTCCTCGATTTGAGGGAGGCGGTTTGTGAAAAACTCAAACGCGACAATAACCTCGATTACAAACCAACGCAGATCTGTGTTTCCAACGGTGCAAAACAATCTATTCTAAACGTTCTCGCTTCAATTATTAATGACGGCGACGAGGTGATTCTTCCCGCTCCGTATTGGGTGAGCTACGACGAGATGGTGAAAATGATGGGCGGAAAATCGGTATTCGTTGAAACTTCCATTGAAACCGAATTCAAGATGACCGCCGAACAGCTTGAGAAAGCGATCACCCCGAAAACAAAAGCACTGTTATATAGTTCACCGTGTAATCCATCGGGAAGTTTCTATACCTACGATGAACTCGAAAAAATCGCCAATGTCATTGCAAGACATCCGCAAATCACAATTATTTCCGACGAGATTTATGAGAAAATCAACTACGATGGGAAACATACTTCGATTGCGGAATTTCCGCAGGTTTACGAACAAACAGCTGTGATTAACGGAATGTCGAAAGCGTTTGCGATGACCGGTTGGAGAATTGGTTATTCCGCTTGTCCGGATTGGTTGGCGAAAGCGTGTGAAAAAATCCAGGGACAGATGACGAGCGGTGCAAACACGATGGCGCAAAAAGCTTCGGTAACCGCATTAAAAGCCGATCCGACCACTTACGATTATATGATTAATGAGTTCAGGAAACGTCGCGATATTGTTTATAACTTACTTAAAGACGTCCCCCATTTTAAAGTCAATTACCCGAAAGCGGCGTTTTACTTTTTTCCCGATATTTCCTTTTACTGCGGGAAAACTTTGAACGGAACCTTCATCAAAGATGCCGATGATTTTGCAATGTTCCTGCTCGACCACGCACATGTGGGAACGGTTGGCGGAACTTCGTTCGGGAATCCTGGCTGCATCCGGTTTTCGTACGCAGCATCGGAAGAAGAACTTACAGAATCGATGAGAAGGATTCGGGAATGTCTTGAAAAAGTGGAGATCAGCTAAAACTGGGCAACAAAAAACCGTTTCAGAATTTTTGAAACGGTTTTTTTTTATTTGCAAATGGTTTTAGAATTTGATCACTTCCGCCATTTTTTCGTTTTCCTCGTTTACCAGATCGTCGTCCACAAGGATTTTTCCTGAATGCTCGTCGATGATGATTTTCTTTCTCTGCGCGATTTCCATTTGTTTTTGTGGCGGAATTGTGAAGAAAGAACCTTTCGGCGCACCTCTTTCCAGACCAACTACAGCAAGTCCGTTCAGCGAGTTAGTGCGGATTCTTTGGTAAGAAGCCAGTAATCTTTCGTCGATGTTTTTAGAGAACTCTTCAGATTTTTTCAAAAGGTATTCTTCCTCTTTCTGAGTTTCTGCAACCAATGAGTCCAGTTCCTCTTTTTTGAATTTCAGGTGCTGCTTCAAATCTTCGATTTTAGCATTCAGTTCATCAAGCGTTTCCTTCTTGTGGCTGATTCTTGCACCGAATTCTTTAATTCTTTTTTCAGCCAGCTGAATCTCAAGATCCTGAAACTCGATTTCCTTACCTAAAGCTTCGAATTCCTTATTGTTTCTTACGTTGTCTTGTTGGGCTTTATATTTTTCGATCAAAGTTTTTGCGTGGTTGATCACCTCGTTTTTGGTATTGATCTCGTCGTTTTGCTCCTTGATTTCGCTTTGGAATTTCTCGGCTCTTTTTTCAAGTCCTTCGATTTCAATTTCCAGATCTTCCACCTCGATTGGCAATTCGCCTCTCGTATTGCGGATTTCGTCTAATCTTGAATCGATGATTTGAAGGTCGTAAAGCGCTCTTAACTTATCTTCAACAGAGATTTCTACAGTTTTTTTAGCCATATTTTACAGAAAATAATTTACAGGGTTGGTTTTCTCAATGGATTTTGAGACTGCAAAGTTAGTAAATTTTTGCGACAAAATATCCACCAGTTGCTGAGCGACAAATTGTTCCGATTCGAAGTGGCCGATATCGCAGATCAGCATTTTGCCCTCGCTTTGGAAGAAGTCGTGGTATTTCACATCTCCCGTAAGATAAGCATCACAACGATTCGCAATTGCGGCTTTAATTCCGCTTGCTCCGCTTCCGCCCAAAACGCCTACTCTCTTGATTTTTTTTGAGTTGAGGTTGGAATGTCGAATTACTTTCAGATCAAATTTCTCTTTTACCATTTTCAGAAATTCCTGTTCATCCATTTCATTTTCCAGATCGCCGAACCTTCCCAATCCAGCATATTGGTTTTCATTGTCGAGGGAAATGATTTGATAGGCAACCTCTTCGTAAGGATGTGAAGCTTTCATTGCGGAAACAATTCCGTTTTGTTTAAAGTTTTCAAAAATCACGGAAATAACTTGTTCATCACTGTTTTCACGGATCCCTGTTTCACCTTTAAAAGGATCGGAACCATCGAGCGGACGAAAAGTTCCTTTACCCGAAACCGAAAAACTGCATTCGTCGTAAAAACCGATATTTCCGGCTCCTGCATCAAAAAGGGCTTCTTTTACTTCTTCCACATTTTCGTTGGGAATATATACTTCCAATTTTTTTAGATTCGAAGTTTTGGGCATCAGTATTTTTTGGTTCTTCAATCCGAGTTTCCCGCATATACCAAAGTTTACCCCGAAATAATCGTTGTCAAAAGCCGTGTGTACCGCATAAATTGCGATTTTGTTTTCGATGGCTTTGATGACAGCTTTTTCAACATAATTTTTTCCTGTCAAGGATTTTAACCCAGAAAAAATAATAGGATGGAAAGTGAAGATCAGGTTTTGTTTATTGTTAATGGCTTCATCGACCACATTTTCCAACGCATCGTGACAAACCAAAACACCTGTAATTTCACGCTCTGGATTTCCGCACAGCAAACCGACATTGTCGAAATCTTCTGCCTGTTTTGCGGGAATTAATTTTTCAAATTCGGAGATAAATTCACTGATCTTCATCTTTCAAAAATATTTGAACGAAGATAAAACAATAATCTCTGATGATAAAGCCAGCGCAAAAAATCGCGGTTTTTCTTTCTGCATTCATTTCAGTTTTAATAAGTTTGTAGTTTATTTCTGAATCACAAATGGAACAGCACAACGAAGAGGAACATAATTATATATCGGAACGCACAAAGTGGAAACGGCAGCTTTACCGGATTATCTTCAAATCCGACACGAAGCTCGGGAAGCTTTTCGACATCATCCTGCTTGTACTTATTTTGCTGAGTACCTTTATCGTCATGATGGAAAGTGTGAAGGTGATCGATGCCAAACTACACATTCTTTTCATCGTTTTGGAGGTGATCATCACGATGTTCTTTACTATAGAATATATTCTGAGAATTCTGGTGATCCGCAACAAGCGGAACTATATTTTCAGTTTCTTTGGGATCATCGATTTCTTGGCGATTCTTCCGTTTTATCTGAGTTTGTTCTTCCCGATTACCAAATATTTCCTGATTATCAGGATGCTGAGAATGTTGAGGATTTTCAGGATTCTTAACCTGATGGACTTCATGAACGACGGTTACCTGATTGTTCGAGCACTGAAAAACAGTTCCAGAAAAATCTATATCTTCCTTCTGTTTCTGATCATTTTTTCGGTAATTGTGGGCTCGATGATGTTAATGGTTGAAGGTCACCGGGAAGGTTTTGAAAGTATTCCGCAAAGTATTTACTGGGCAGTCGTTACGGTTACTACGGTTGGTTACGGTGATGTTTCGCCGGGAACTCCGCTCGGGAAGTTTCTTTCGGTACTGCTGATGCTTGCGGGTTACTCGATTATCGCAGTCCCGACAGGAATTGTAACGGCTGAGATGCGCAACAAGCGGCAAAATTTCGAACTGGTTTGCCCGCGCTGCGGAAACGACGATGTGGATGACGACGCGCGCTACTGCAAAAAATGTGGCGAAAAAATTCTGTAATAGAGAGAGAGATTAAAAAAATAAAGCACTTCATTCCAGAAGTGCTTCATTCTTATTTCGAATTGATTATTTCACTGCGTTGCCGCTTACTTTCACCAGCTCCACATCGAAAACCAACCATGCATTTGGCGGGATCACTCCTCCAGCTCCTCTTGCTCCGTAACCCAATTCAGATGGAATCAGGAGTGTTGCAGCTTCGCCTTCTTTCAAAAGCATGATTCCTTCGTCCCAACCTTTGATTACCTGTCCCTTTCCGATTGGGATTTCGATCGGCTGGTTTCTTTTGAATGAAGAGTCGAACTCACTTCCGTCAACCAATTTTCCTGCGTAATGTACTGAAACCATATCGCCTGCTTTTGGAGCGGCGCCGTTGGTTGTCTTGGTGATTTTGTAGAAAAGTCCGCTCGGAGTTGATTGCATTCCCTGTTTCAAAGCGTCCACCAACTTTTGCTGGTTTGCTGCGAATTCCTCTTCTTTTCTCTTTTTCTCAGCTTCCATTTTTTCAATGATTGCTTTGTTGTTCTCCTGGATTTTCGATTTTCCTTCAGTGAAAACTTTTGCAGCGTCGTAGTTTTTGTATTCGTCACCTTTGCTGAAAATGGAAACTTTTTCAAGGACTACATCGGTTTTCGGTTTGTCCTGTGCTCCTTTTTCAACGGTTGCAATCTCGTCGATCACGTTTTGTCCTTTCACAACTTCACCGAAAATGGTGTGTCTTCCGTCCAACCAAGGTGTTGCAACTTCGGTAATGAAAAACTGTGAACCGTTCGTATTCGGACCGGAATTCGCCATAGAAAGAATTCCTTTTCCTGTGTGGTGAAGGTCGTTCTTTTCATCATCAAATTTATATCCTGGATCTCCCATTCCTGTTCCTTTCGGATCACCGCCCTGAATCATGAAATCCTTGATCACTCTGTGGAAAATGGTTCCGTCATAGAAAGGAACGCCTTTCGCTTTTGCGGTGTTGTCGATTTTTCCTTCCGCTAATCCGACGAAGTTGGCAACGGTAACCGGCGCTTTTTTGTCCTCGAATTTCACGATCATGTTTCCTTTGGAAGTTTGCAGATTTGCATAAAGACCGTCTTTCAGCCCTTCATAAGTTTCTTTGTCTACGTTCATTTTTTTATAGATTGGGGTACAACTTGTTAAGGTGATTGCCGCGACTGCAGCTAAAAAACTCTTTTTTATCATGGATATAAATTATTATTGAACTTTAATTTTAATGATTAAAGGCATATCGTTCGGTATTTTGTCATTGTCGCCATAAGTTCCGAAAGCGAGAACGGAAGGCACTAAAAGTGTTGCTTCCTGATTTTTGTCGAGATATCTCAGCACATCTTCCACCGCTTTGATGTCTTCGAACTTTCCAAACTCTACGTCGACTTTTTTCGTGGGTTCATCATATAGTTTAACCTGGTCAAAATCGTAGAGGTCGTATTGATAAGAAATCTTTTCACCGTTTTTCTTTTTTCTCTTGGAATTCAGTTTTTCAATATTTACCCAATAGTTTAAACTCATCGGATAAAATTTTTCGTTTTGGTTCCTGATCCAGTCCTCGATTTGGTTTCTTTCTGTTTGGTTCAGATTTTTCGCCCTGTTTTTTGAGATATTCAGATCCTGCTCGCTCAGAATTCCTCCAACGGGAGGATGAACCGGAGCTGGCTGCTTACAGCCGACTAACATTAAGACCGATAAAATTGCAATTTTTTTCATAAAAAACTTCTGCGAAAATAAGCATTTCCGATTATATTGGAAAACGAAAAATCCAGCAAAAGATTCTGCTGGATTTTCATAATTTTTATTGTTAATGAAAATCTAAATTTGATTACCCCGTCCCTAAAAGGAGGAAATTTAGGTTTATTTTAAAGGAAATTTTCCTCCCTTTAGGGTTTTGGGGTAAAGAAAATTTCCGATAATATTATCTCTTATTCGTTAAACCGTTTCCAAAATATTATTTTCTACCAGAACTCTCCATCCGAAAGGATCTTCAGCTTGGTTCGTTTGGATGTCGACCAAATCTTTCTGCAAGGTCAAGGCAAAGCTTTCTTCCTGTGAAAGTTTCGGAAGCTCCAGTTTTTCACCGTTATATCCGATTGCCTGGAAAACGCTGGTCACCACTGCAGTTCCTACTCCCCAAACTTCTTTCAGTGTTCCGTTCTTCTGCGCCTCAACTACTGCTTTTACGGAAACGGGCTCTACATTTACTTCGATTCCTCTTCTTTTTGCCAATTGGATGAAGCTATCTCTGGTTACTCCATCGAGAATTTTCTCAGAAGTCGGCGGTGTGTAAATCGTATCGTTAATTCTTACAAAAACGTTCATCGTTCCACTTTCCTCGAAATATTCATGGGTAGAATCGTCGGTCCAAATGATCTGCTCGTATCCTTCTTCAATTGCTTGCTGCGTCGGATAAAACGACGCCGCATAATTTCCTGCCGCTTTCGCAAATCCAACTCCACCGTTTGCAGCTCTGGAATAATAGTCAGAAATTTTCACAGAAACCGGCGCAGTGTAGTAGCTTTTCGCGGGAGTTGCGACAATGGCGAACATATATTTATTGGCAATTCTTGCCTTCAACGCTTCTTCGGTCGCGAAAATCAGCGGACGGATGTAAAGCGACATCCCCTCTCCTTCAGGAATCCATGCACGGTCAAGATCAACCAGCGCCTTCAATCCGTCAATGAACATTTCCTTGGTTACTTCAGGCATTGCAAGTCGTGTTGCAGATTTGTTGATTCTCGAAAAATTCTTTTCGGGTCTGAAAAGAAAAACCTGTCCGTCTTTATCTTTATATGCCTTCATTCCCTCGAAACATGCCTGTCCGTAATTCACGCCCATCATTGCAGGGGTAAAAGGAAGCGGGCCGTATGGAACCAGTTTCACATCGCCCCATTTTCCGTTTTCGTATTCGCAAATTATCATATGGTCAATAAAGGTGTTTCCGAACGAAAAGTTGTTGGGATCGAACTGTGAAATTCTTGGATTGGTAGATTTCTGAATTATCATTTTTAAAATTTTTTTTGGTCTTCCACAAATTTAATATAATTTTTCTAATATTAAAATTTTAAATTAATTTTGAAAAAAATTATCGTGAAAAGGGAGATCAGAACCACTTCGGACGGAAGCAAGACTTTATATATCAATGATTTAAATGAAAACTATCATTCACACCACGGTGCATTGCAGGAAGCGAAACACGTATTTATCGATAATGGACTAAAACTGAAAAATGATTGCGAAATCAATATTTTAGAACTCGGTTTTGGAACAGGTCTTAATGTTTTGGTAACAATTGATGAATTTTTGAAAACTGACAAAAATCATGTCATCCATTATTTTACACTTGAGAAATATCCCGTAAATGAACCCGAAGTTAAGGAATTGGCATACGACTCGTTTTTTGATGAACCCGATATTAAGGAATATTATCAAAAGTTACATCAATGTGAATGGAACAAAACTACCGAGATTTTTCCCAATTTTTTCTTCACCAAGTTTGAATGCGATTTCTTTGAATTAAAAAACCTGAATTTGCCAGAAATTGACCTTGTTTATTACGACTGTTTTGGAGCCAGGGTTCAACCCGATTTGTGGGAAAAACCCCTTTTCGAACTCGTCGCTGAAAAAATGAAGCGTGGAGCGCTTCTCACCACCTATTCTTCCAAAGGTAGCGTGAGAAGGATTTTGGAGGAGCTGAATTTCACCGTCACCAAGAAACCTGGACCACCGGGAAAAAGGGAGATGATTAATGCTATGAAGAATGAATAGGGAATAATTAAGAATTAATAATTGCTGGTGAATAGTGAATTAGCTGCGCTGTGAATGGAGAATTCTTGAAACTTGGAACCTGGAACTTGAAACTTTAAACCCACTTGATTTTTTTCTTACATTTGATTTTTAAATTTTTGTGATGATCGACAAAATAAATGTCAGAGTTTATGCGGCTGCAATCCGAGACGGGAAAGTTCTCGCGCTGCACGAGGAATATGCAGGTGAACAGCTGATGAAACTTCCCGGAGGCGGTTTGGAATTGGGGGAAGGTTTACTCGACTGTCTCCATCGAGAATTCGAAGAAGAACTCAACTGCAAAATCAAAATCCTTGGACACCTTTATACTCAGGAAGATTTCTTGGTTTCCCGCTTCCGCGAAAACGAGCAGTTGCTCACCATTTATTATATGGTCGAAATTTTAGACAACGATGAATTCCTGATCCTTGATCCCTGCATCGAGAAAATTGAATGGATCCCGATCAATACCGCAGAAAACCCTTTTCAGCTGCCGATCGATAGGATTGCGTTTGAGAAGTTGAGGGAGCGGTTTTTGTAAGCGTGGAACAATTGCAAGTGGTTTTTATAAATTTGAAAAAGTATTTTTGAAAATGGAAATTACAATTAGGGATATTGAAAACAATTCGAAGACGCTGCCGAAAAGTTTATTTCAAAGCGTCAATGACTATATCGAGTTTTTAAAACTCAAATATCGTGAAGACAACGTTGATTGGGCAGATCAACTTTCAGAATCACAGCTGCGTTCGATTGAGAATGGAATTTCTGATATTAAGAATGGAAACACCCTCACTCACGAAGAAGCCAAACAGAAAATCAGAGACTATCTGAAATCTAAAACCTTATGAAATAGAAGTTGTTTGGTCTCAGCAAACCTTGGAAAGCTACCTGAAAGTTTTAGATTATCTTTTGCAAAACTGGTCGATCAAAGAAATCGAATCTTTTGAGAACAGATTCGACACTTTACTAGAAAGACTGAAAGACCATACCTTAATTTGCCCCAAGTCGAGACTGCTCAATTACCGAAAGTGCCTTATTGACAGGAATAATTCTTTGATTTATCAGGAAGTTAACAACAAGATTTTTCTGATCACAATTGTTGATAACAGAAGTAGGCACATCTAATTAAAAAATCCACTCATGCTTGTGAGTAGATTTTTTTATAAAGTTTTGAAAGCATTTTTTGGTCTTATCATTTTTTAACTAAATCCTAGAAGCAATTGTGCAGTATCTGGAAAATTAATCTAACTATTTCTTCACTTTAAAATCTCGATAACCTGGATATGGAGTCAGGTAACCCGCATTCCAGTTGCTTTGCAGAAGTGATTCTACGAACTGGTCGGTTCTGTCGCGATGCGGATCATAAGGATCTTTAATACTCACATCGGCAATATTTCCTTTCACATTCCACCAGAAAGCGCTCCAACCACCCCGAAGTTCTCGGATGATTTCGTAAACCGTTTTTCCTGTGGCGCGGTTCATCAGCTTTGCAAAAACACGTCCCTCGGAAGTGGTTAAATCCCTAATCTGAGCTTCGTATTGCGCGGCAAGCTCTTTCTGTCTTTCGTTGATTAATTTTTTCTGGGCAGAACGGTCGAGGTTTTCGGTATCTTTCTGGATATCACGATATTGCTGTAACGCGGTCAGGAAAAGCGGATAAACCCGGTTCAGCTTTTTATTAAGGAAATAATAGTAATTGTGGTCCAGCTGGTTATTGAATCTTGGTTTGTTCAAAAGCACCAATTCATCCATTACCACAACATTTTCGCCGTTGATCTCGTAGATTTTGGCTTTCTGCATTTCGTCGTAGTAATATTTGTTCCCAAACTCGTCTGTTTTCAGGAGTTCGGGAGGATATTCACTGAGTGGTTTCATCTGCCTTATTTCCTGCGCATTCAGAGAAAATGCCGTAAATAAAAGAAAAATGACAACCGATATGTTAAATTTCATTATTTTTACTTCGAATTAAATCAAACTTTTTTCCAACAAAATCCGTTCCTTTCTTATATGAAATTCGAAAAAAAATCAATTAAATTTTTAGAAGAATATTTAAATACTGCTTCACCCACCGGTTACGAACACAACGGCCAGAAAGTGTGGATGAACTACATCAAACCTTATGTCGATAAAATCGAGTTCGACCATTACGGAACCTGCTATGGAATCATCAATCCCGAAGCAGATTTCAAAGTGGTTATCGAAGCTCACGCCGATGAAATCTCATGGTACGTGAATTATATTACCGATGACGGTTTAATCTATGTCATCAGAAACGGCGGTTCCGACCAGATGATCGCTCCATCGAAAATTGTCAATATTCATGGTGAAAAAGGAATTGTGAGAGGAGTTTTTGGTTGGCCTGCAATCCACACTAGAATCGGTGCCGAAAAAGAAACTACGCCAAAAATCGAGAATATCTTCATCGACTGTGGTGCGAAATCCAAAAAAGAAGTTGAAGATTTGGGGATTTTTGTGGGAACGATGATCACCTATCCCGACGAATTTTTCGAGCTTAACGATCGATATTTGGTTTGCCGAGCTTTAGACAATCGCATCGGTGGATTTATGATTGCAGAAGTTGCCCGACTTCTAAAAGAAAACAAAAAGAAAATTCCGTTTGGTCTGTATGTGACCAATTCGGTGCAGGAAGAGGTCGGACTTTACGGCGCCGATATGATTGCAGATACCATCAAACCGAATATCGCGATTATTACCGATGTGACGCACGATACTTCCACGCCGATGATTGAGAAGAAAAAGGAAGGCGACCAAAAATGTGGCGACGGTCCCGTAATTTTCTACGCACCAAGCATTCACCACAATCTGCGCGAATTGATTGTAGATACTGCAAAATCCAAAAAAATTCCTTTCCAGAGAGCAGCTGCAAGCAGAGCGACAGGAACCGATACCGACGCTTTCGCCCATGCCAACGGCGGAACTCCTTCAGCTTTGATCTCACTTCCGTTAAGATATATGCACACCACCGTAGAAATGGTCGATAAACAGGACGTTGCAAATGTAATCCAACTGATTTACGAAACGCTCCTGAAGATTAAACCTGATATGAATTTGAAATACCATTAAGGAAGTACGAAATACGAAATACGAAATACAAAGTACGAAATACAAAGTACGAAATACGAATTACGAAACACGAAATACGAACAACGAAATCTGAAATCTGATGTCTGAAATCTGATATCTGTTTCAAAGTTCAAATCTCAAATACTTTTTAATGAAAACAAAACTCATCGCTCCTTCCCTGCTTTCCGCAGACTTTGGCAATCTTGAGAGAGATATCGAAATGCTCAACCGTTCACAAGCAGACTGGCTCCACGTCGATGTGATGGACGGAAGGTTTGTCCCCAATATTTCCTTTGGTTTTCCTGTGATGAAAGCGATTCAGAAACATTCAAAAAAGTTTGTTGATGTCCATTTGATGATCGTTGAACCAGAAAAATACGTGGAGGAATTTATCAATCAGGGAGCAGATTTGGTTTCAGTACATTACGAAGCGTGTGTTCATTTACACAGAACCATTAATCTGATTCAGGATAAAGGCGCAAAAGCAGGTGTCGTTTTAAATCCCGCAACTCCCGTTTTAATGCTGGAAGATATTATTGCTGAAGTGGATTTGGTATTATTAATGAGTGTAAACCCAGGTTTTGGCGGACAGAAATTCATCGAAAACACCTACAAAAAAATCGCAGAAACCAAAGATTTGATTATTTCCAACAATTCCACAGCTTTAATTCAAGTCGATGGAGGTGTGAATTTGGAAAACGCCGGAAAACTTTTCGAAGCAGGAGCCGATGTGTTGGTTGCAGGAAACGCAGTCTTTTCAACCGAAAATCCTGAAAGGACGATTGAGCTGCTGAAGGTGTGAGGTAGATGTTGGATTTCAGATAGATTAATTTTGCTAGTAATGTTACCAAGTTGCTCATAATTGTATTCGATTGGTAATCAATACAATATACCATTTTTTAGTGGTTTGGGCAACTTTTTTTATAATGCACTACGCGTTAAAGAAAACTTTAGACAAAATCCACAAATAGCTACTTCACAAAAAAAAATATTATCTTCAACCACCAAATTGAAAATACATGAATAATTACGCGAAGTTACTATTGGTTTCCACTTTCTGTGCGGTTGGAATCAATGCACAGACGAAAGACCAAACCGTAAAATCCATTATGGATGAAACCTACAAAAATTCGAAGCTGGAACAGCTTGCCTATGAGTTAATCGACGGAATCGGTCCGAGATTGGTTGGAAGTCCGAAAATGCAGCAAGCACACGATTGGGCAGTGAAGAGCTTCCAAAACTGGGGAATCGATGCCAGAAACGAGAAATGGGGGGAATGGAAATCGTGGGAACGAGGCACGTCAACTATCGAAATGGTTCTTCCCTACCCGAAATCACTTGAAGGGATGCAGCTCGCTTTCAGTCCTGCAACTGGCGCAAAAGGTTTGACTGCCGATGTCGTGATGCTTCCGAATTTTGCAAGCAAAGAAGAATTCAACAGATGGCTACCTTCCGTAAAAGGTAAATTCGTGATGGTTTCCCAATACCAACCAAGCGGAAGACCCGAATACAACTGGAAAGAATTCGCAACCACGGAATCTTTTGAAAAGATGAAAAAGGAATCCGCGGAAGCTTCTGAAAACTGGAGGAAATCCATTCAGAACACAGGAGAAACAAGCAGAACGCTCAACTCAAAACTGGAATCTGCGGGAGCTGCAGGAATCGTATCCTCGAACTGGTCGAGAGGATTTGGGGTAAACAAAATTTTCTCTGCAGGGACAAAGAAAATCCCTGTTGTCGATATTTCCCTGGAAGACTACGGCCAGCTTTACCGAATGCTTCAAAACGGAACTACACCCAAACTGAAAATCACAGCCAATTCCAAAGACCACGGAAAAGCTCCCACTTTTAATACCGTTGCTGAAATCAAAGGAACTGAAAAACCCGATGAATACATTATTCTTTCTGCCCATCTCGACTCATGGGACGGCGGAACCGGAGCAACCGATAACGGCACCGGAACCATCACCATGATGGAAGTCGCAAGAATCCTGAAAAAGCATTACCCAAATCCGAAAAGAACAATCGTGGTCGGACTTTGGGGAAGTGAGGAACAGGGACTGAATGGTTCACGTGCATACGTTTCCGCACATAAAGATCAAATGCCAAAAGTGCAGGCAGTTTTTAACCAAGATAATGGCACCGGAAGAATTGCCAACATCAGCGGACAGGGATTCCTGAACTCCTACGACTATTTGGGAAGATGGCTGAATGCCGCTCCTAAAGAGCTCACGAAAGACATCAAAACCACATTTCCAGGATTTCCGGGAGGTGGCGGTTCTGATCACGCTCCGTTCGTCGCGGCGGGTGTTCCTGCGTTTATGCTTGGCTCTCTCAACTGGGGATACGGAAATTACACTTGGCATACGCAGAGAGATACCTATGACAAAATCGTTTTTGATGATGTGAAAAATAATGTCGCACTCATCGCAATATTGACTTATATGGCAAGTGAAGATCCAGAAAGAGCTTCCAACGAACAAATCAAAATGCCAATGGACAGCAAATCAGGAGAACCTGCAAAATGGCCGGAAGTGAAGGAACCAACCCGACTTGGTGGATTCGACTGATTGCCTACCAAAAAAAACGTTCCATTCGGGAACGTTTTTTTTGATTTCTGTGTAATTATAGTTTCTTCACAATCTTTTCTAAAGTATTGAT
Source organism: Chryseobacterium suipulveris (assembly GCF_022811685.1). NCBI lineage: Bacteria > Pseudomonadati > Bacteroidota > Flavobacteriia > Flavobacteriales > Weeksellaceae > Chryseobacterium > Chryseobacterium suipulveris. The sequence continues at coordinate 1,726,277 of NZ_CP094532.1, forward strand.
GTTGCGGGAAGTCATTTGGTCTTTCAGAGACTTTCTGCCAAGGATTTTCCCGAAAGCGGAGTCTAAGGTGTTTCCTTTAGGAATTTGCCAGTAGAAAGTATTCCCACTGATTTCAGCTTTCTCATTATCCTGTGGATTGGATTTTATGAATTCTTCCATTAAAGTATTTTCAACGCTGCTTGTTCCAACAAAAACATAGATATGGTTTTCTCGTGAACTTTCGAAAGGAACTTTCTCAAAAATTTCAAGGACTTCTGATCTCTCTTTAATGAAAAGGAATGCTTCATAATTGAAATGTTGCGACATTGCCTTTTCAAGCATTGGTTTCAAATCCGAAACTTTCCTGTCGGAAGTAAACAGGATATTTCCTGTCGCCAAAACTGAAGAGACCTCCTCCATTCCCGCATCAGAAAAAACTTTGCAGACTTCAGCCATCTTCATCGCAGTTCCGTTCACATTAACGCCACGAAGAAAAGCACAGAAACGGGATTTGTTTTTCATTGATTTAATTTAACAATATATCAATTTACCAATGTAGCAATATAACAATGGAACAATCTACCAATCTACCAATCTACCAATGTAGCAATTTAACAGTGGTTGCAGTTGTTGCAATAGTTGCAGTTGTTGTCGCTACTAAGTTTTGACCGGCGATTCAGGGTGACAAATTCACTCTAAGAAATTCACCGCAAAGCAAATTCACTATTGACTTTCGCTCACCTATCACTTATCACTTATCACCCATCAACTCTCCAACTCTCCCACTCTCCAACTCTCCAACTCAAACTATTGCGTTGCCTTGATAATCGCATTCGTAATCTGCTCCTCTTTTTCCTTAGCGTACGTGGAATCGTAAGGAGTCATCACATCAAAAAGATAAGTGTAAAACGGTGTAATCTTCTGTACATTCTCAACCTCGTTGTATGCTTTCTCTTTGCCCATCGTTTGGAGTGCCTTTATGAAATTATTGAAGCGCGAGTCGATCGGCTGCAACGATTTTACAAGATAGTCGTATCCTTTGTCTTTCTGCCCGATTTTGTCGTAAGCATCGGAAACTGCGGCAGTAACTAACGAATATTCAACAGGTTTTTTGCGCATCTGTCTTCCAACAAACCGCTGCTCATTAGGAGAAAGTGAAGTGTAATAATCGTATTCTTCGAAGATTCCTTTTTTCAGTTCTTCAGCAAGTTTCAACCCTTTCTCTTCCTGACCGGAAACGATGTAGCCGTAAACAATCGAGCTCAGTGAACGCGGATCGTTGTATTTCTGAACCGGAATTTCTCTGGAAGCCAAATCCAATACTTCAATCGCTTTGGCTTTTTGCCCTGCAAGCGAAAGCGCTTCTGCAGCGCGACTTGCCGAACTTCTGTAGCTCACAATGTTTTGGGTGCAGGTTTCGTCGAAGTGTACATTCAAATCTTTGAAATTACCCCATTTGAAATTTTTCACAATATTATAAAGCGATTCCGCATCTACCCTTCCCATTTCGCCGTCTTCACATTCCGGAGTCTTAATCGGCACCAATCGGTAACTGAACCCGTCGTACTGAAGATAATCCCCCAAAAAGAAAATATTCTCCTCATCATAAATTCCTCCAGATGAAAAATTAATTGGCCGCTTCCAATCGAAGTTTGCCAATATATCGAGCAACATCATATTGTTTTTGAACATGCTGTTGCTTTTGTATCTAATAAGAATTTGATCCACGGTTTGCGAAAGATCTTTTGCATCGATAATTCCAGCTTTCACCGCATTTTCTTTGTTTACTGGAAGAATGAAATTAGAAACCGGCAAGAAATTGAATTTTTCATATTTCGCCTCTCCGAAAAGCATTTTCAGGATTTCGTCTTTTCCGGCAGATTTATGTTTCAGGAAGTTCACCGCCTCCTTCATCGTCATCGAATCCTGTGTGAGGAATTTTCTGAACTCGGCAAATTCAGTATCAGGCGCTCCTGCATCTTTCAGGTTTGCAAAAATATTTTGCCAGTCGTCCTTGCTCATCATGTAGATCTGGTCATTGCTTCCATCACGATATTCTTCATGCACCAAAGTGGAAGGAACCGGCATTGCGTCGTAGGTTCTTCGCTTCACTTGGTCAATATTCCAAGGTGTGGAAAGCAAGGTAAAGTTGACCACTTTTACATCAGGACGCATTCCGGAAGTTTCCTGCATTCCCCAAATCGGATAGGTGTCGTTATCGCCATAAACGAAAAGGATGTCGTTTTTCGGTAAAGACTTTAGCGTTGAATATGCGTAATCGTAAGCTGCATACCGGTTACTTCTATCGTGCGGATTATAGTTCTGGAATCCCATCATTAAAGGAATTCCGAGGAGTACGATTCCCGCCACGATAGTGACGGCGTTCGATTTTACTTTATCCTGAAGAAACCACAGCAAAGCTCCCGCTCCCAAACCAATCCATATCGCAAAAGCGTAGAAGGAACCGACCATGGCGTAGTCTCGTTCACGAACTTCAAAAGGTTTTACTCCGGTATAGAAAATAATTCCGACACTGGTAAGAATGAAAAGTGAGAGTATCGCATAGAATCTTCCGAAATCTCGGTTAATCTGGAAGAAGAAACCGATCAACCCAAGAATCAGAGGCAGGAAGAAGAATTTCACTGTCGATTCATTTTTGAAAGCTCCCGGCATTTTACTTTGATCGCCCCACAATGCATTGTCGATGAACGAAATCCCTGAAATCCAGTTTCCACGGTTGTTTTCCATATTTCCTTCCAGATCGTTCTGTCTTCCGACAAAGTTCCACATCAGGTAACGCACGAAGTAATACCCGTTCTGAAAAGTGAAGAAATAATCCAAATTCTGCGCGAGCGAAGGTCTTTGCACATTAATTAAATTATAAGGTTTTACCTTGAGGTAATCTGCGGCTTTGATGGTTCCGTCCTCATATTTCTTGCGGAGGTCATCGAAAATCTTCTTTGCTTCCGGATTATCGGCGACATCCTCATTTGCATAATTAAAGGAGAAATCCGGCGCTCCGTACATGGAGATATAGTTTTCCATTACGGTTTTATCTTCATTAAACATTCTCGGCAAGAAGCTCACGTGATCTTTGCTGAACACATAATTAAAACGTTCACCCACTTTTCTGTAGGTTCCGGTTTGATCGTCTTTTTCGTAAACATCACCAGTTTTTTCACTCTTGTAGCTTCCGTCATCATTTTTCTGAATTCCGTTCGCATCGAGGTATGCGGTGTAATTTTGTCCGTAAGAAGTCGGCCAGTCTCCGTATTGTTCCCGATTGTAGTAATCGAGCATTCCGATCGCGTTGTCGGGATTGTTAAGGTTCATCGGCGGATTCGCAGTTGCACGAATAGGAATCACCATCCAGCAAGAAAATCCGATAATCATATAGATTGCAGAAAGAACAATCGTCTGGTAAATACTCTTTCCGCTTCTTCTGGCATATTTAAGGGCAAAATAGCATAAAGCAATCATCACGATAAAAGCAATCACCGTTCCCGAATGGAAAGGAAGACCGAGTCCGTTTACCGCAAAGATTTCCATTCTGCCGAACAAAGTCATTATTAAAGGGAAAATCCCTTTGAAGACAATTCCTAAAATTACTAATGTAATTAAGTTAGCCCACAGAAAACTTTTCCAGGAGAACTCATAATTTCTTGCATAGTACATCAAGCAAACTGCCGGAATTGCGAGCATACACATCATATGAACTCCCACAGAAAGTCCGGTTACAAAGAAGATAAGGATGATCCATCTTTCGTTGTCAGAATCGTGGTATTCGTTTTCCCATTTAGTAATCAACCAAACCAAAAGTGCGATAAACATTGACGCCATCGAGTAAACTTCACCCTCAACCGCGGAAAACCAAAACGTATCTGAAAAAGTGAAACACAAAGCACCGATCGCTCCCGCAAACAAAATTGAAATTTCCTGATGTTTGGTGATTTCCTCAAAATCTTTATTTAAAAGCCGTCTCAACAAATGGGTGATCGTCCAAAAGAGAAACAGGATGGTAAAAGCACTGAACAACGCAGACATTGCATTAATAACGACGGAATAATTCTCGCCATTTCCAAAAGCAAATATCCCTGCAACCGCACCAACCAACTGAAAAAGAGCTGCTCCTGGAGCGTGCGTAACCTCCAATTTTACTGCGGAAGCAATGTATTCTCCAGTGTCCCAGAAACTGAAATTCGGCTCTATCGTCGATAAATAGGTAAGAAATGCGATGCCAAAAATAATCCAACCAAGAACGGTGTTCCACTGCTTAAATGTCCAGTTTTTCATAGATAAATTTCAATGTTGCGAAAATAAGGTTTTTGAATTGTTTTCCGAGGGTTTTAACAAAAATTAAGCATTGGCGTGATTTTTGAAGGAAAAAACAGGGAACTTGAGGAAAGTATCTATAATTTTTTATATGCACAAACCAACAGATAATTTTTGAGCTGTTTATAATTTTAGTACTTTTGCAGATAGTTTTATAGCGAAAAAATGATAAAAATGACTAATGTTCACGAAAACATTCTTGGCTTAATTGGCAATACGCCGATGGTAAAACTGAATACAGTTACACAAAATATTCCTGGAACGGTTTACGCAAAATTAGAGTCTTACAACCCAGGACATTCTACCAAAGATAGAATCGCAATCCATATTATAGAAGCTGCGGAAGAAAAAGGTTTATTGAAACCGGGTTCTACCGTAGTAGAAACAACCTCTGGAAATACCGGATTCTCCATTGCTATGGTTTGCATCATCAAAGGTTACAAATGTATTCTCGCAGTAAGCGACAAGACTAAACCTGAGAAGATTGCCTATTTAAAAGCATTAGGAGCAACAGTTTATATTTGTCCGGCGAATGTTCCGGCAAACGATCCTAAATCATATTACGAAGTTGCGAAAAGAATCGCTGCTGAAACGCCAGGTTCAATCTATATCAACCAATATTTCAACGAACTGAATATCGATGCGCATTACCGTACAACTGGTCCCGAAATCTGGGAGCAAACTGGCGGAAAAATCACGCATCTTATCGCCTGTACCGGAACTGGTGGAACTTTATCTGGTTCCGCAAAATTCCTCAAAGAAAAAAATCCGGATATTAAAGTAATCGGTGTTGATGCGGATGGTTCTATTTTGAAAACTTTCCACGAAACCGGGCAAGTCAATAAAGACGATGTTCATCCTTACCAAATCGAGGGAATGGGGAAAAACTTAATTCCTTCTGCCCTGCTTTTCGATCAGGTTGACGAATTTGTGAGAGTTAATGATGAAATGTCTGCATACAGAACCCGGGAAATCGCTTTGAAAGAAGCCATAATGGGTGGTTACACAACTGGTGCCGTAATTCAAGGACTTTTGCAGTATGCAAATTCGCATGAGATTAAGAAGGATGATGTAGTGGTTGCTATTTTTCCAGACCACGGTTCAAGATACATCACCAAAGTGTACAGCGACAAGTGGATGGCTGAACAGGGATTCATCAACAACTGCGTACACAATTACGACGAGGTTTTCAAAACCGAATTGATTAAATAGAACAGATTCAACAAAACTTTGATACAACCTTTTGTTCCGATACAAAAGGTTTTTTTAGGAATTTTCGTTAACTTTGTTACTTAGTTTTTAATTAAAATTACTACAATAATGACAGATATTTTTGACCGGTTGAGACAAAATCCGGGACCTTTGGGACAGTTTGCAGATTATGGAGAAGGATATTTTGTGTTCCCAAAGCTTGAGGGCAAAATCGGTCCGCGTATGAAATTCCAGGGTAAGGAAGTGGTGTTTTGGAGTGCCAATGACTATCTTGGATTGTGCAACCACCCAGAAGTTTTGGAAACCGACGCAAAAGCTGCCGCAGAATACGGAATGTTTTATCCGATGGGAGCACGAGCAATGTCGGGCGAAACCGAGCAACACCAGCAATTAGAAAGAGAGTTGGCCGAATTCGTTGGAAAAGAATCAGCATACCTCCTTAATTTCGGTTACCAGGGAATGGTTTCCACTATCGACGCATTGGTTTCAAGACACGACGTGATCGTGTACGATTCCGATTCGCACGCATGTATTGTGGACGGTGTTCGTCTGCACATGGGAAAGAGCTTTACCTTCAAACATAACGATATTGAGAGTTTAGAAAAAAACCTTGCACGTGCCTCAAAAGTTGCCGAAGAAAACGGCGGCGGAATTTTGGTCGTTACAGAAGGTGTTTTCGGGATGAGAGGTTTACAGGGAAAACTGAAAGAAATCTGTGCCTTGAAATCCAAATTCAATTTCCGTTTACTCGTTGACGATGCACACGGTTTCGGAACTTTAGGAAAAACCGGAGCTGGAGCAGGCGAAGAACAGGGATGTCAGGACCAGATTGATGTTTACTTCTCTACTTTCGCTAAATCAATGGCAGGATTCGGAGCATTTATCGCAGGTGACAAAGACATTATCAGGATTTTAAAATATAATTTACGTTCACAGATTTTTGCTAAATCTTTAACAATGCCAATGGTTATTGGTGGTTTAAAACGTTTGGAATTACTCCGTTCAAGACCGGAGATTAAAGCAAAACTTTGGGAAAACGTACATAAACTGCAGAACGGACTTAAAGAAAGAGGATTCAACTTAGGAAATACCAACACTTGCGTAACTCCTGTGATGATGGAAGGAACACCAGTTGAAGCCACCTTGCTCTCCAAAGATTTAAGAGAGAATTACGGAATCTTCACCTCAGTTGTGGTTTATCCGGTAATCCCGAAAGGAATGATTTTACTACGGCTGATTCCTACTGCATCACACACTGATTCAGAAATCAATGAAACTTTGGCAGCATTTGAAGCCATTCACGAAAAACTGGTTTCAGGTCACTACAAAGAACAGGCACAGAAACTTTTGGAAGAACAGAATCTGCATTTTAAAGAAATATAGAATTGTTTTAGAATATATAATTTTAATCAAATATGACGAATAAAAAATATCTTTTTCATGTTTTCTCTCTTATGCTTGTTGTAAATTTTGGATACTTAAAATCAGCCCAAAATTCAAATACAAAAGTTATTAAAGAAAATAGTGCAACTACAGTTTTGTATGTAAAATCAGTTGGTTCAGGAACACAAGACGGTAGTAGTTGGGAAAATGCATCCTCCGATATACAACAGATGATTAACATGGCTTCGGCAAATACGGAGATATGGATAGCAACTGGAACTTATAAACCAATTAGACCTGCGAATAATCTTAACGTTATTGATATTAAGAACCGCGATAACGCTTTTGTAATGAAAGATAACGTTTCTCTATATGGAGGTTTTTCAGGTAGTGAAACATCTATAAATCAACGTGATATTATAGCGAATCCAACAACTTTAAGTGGCGATTTTAATGATGATGATGTTACTATCGGTAGCGGCAAGACTTTAGAAATCTTGAATTTCATGGAAAACGCTCATCATTTAATTATCAATAGAGGTAAAACAACGGTAGATGGATTTAGGATCGTTGGTGGATCTGCAATTGGAGGAATCAGCACCATTCAAATCGGTAGCACAAGTATCAATCGAAGTTATGGGGGCGGAATCTATAATGTAAATGGAGAACTTTCATTAATTAATAACGTTTTGATAGGGAATGTAGCAGAAACCTATGGCGGAGGAATTTATACCGCTAACGGTACAACAACAATACTAAACTGCAAAATAAACCAGAACTTGAATGTCATGTTGAATGGTGGAGCAATTTATCAACAATCTGGAAATATGAACATGGCTCAAACTGAAGTTTTGGGAAATCATGCAAGAAATTTCGGTGGTGGTGGTGTATATTTGTACGCAGGAACAGCAAATGTAAAAAATAGTAATATTAGTAACAACGCTGCAAACATAAATGGTGGAGGAATTCACCTATTTATGGGAAATCTAAATATCCTCAACTCATCGATATCTGATAATTCCGCAAATTCCTTCGGTGGTGGAATAATGATTCAACCAACCACAGGTACAACTGCAAAAATCATTAACTGTACCCTTGGAGGCAATATTGCAACATCCGGCGGTGGTGGAGTTTTCGGGGTAGCAGAATTTCACAACAGTATCGTTTGGAAAAACGTTTCAGATTCCCCAGAGGTAAGCGGCACAAATTATGAACCCATTAACATTTTTAACAGTATCATTCAAGAAAGAAATTTGGTAGACAACGGAAATTTTGATGGTACAAATTCTTCGCTTTTAGTGTTCAAGGACCAGCAGAATGGTGATTACTCATTAGCGACAGGAAGCCCACTCATCAATGCAGGCAGTAACGCTCTCTATGAAAATGCAGGTGGAAATCTTACCATTGATAAAGATTTGTCTGGAAATTCCAGAGTAATCAATAATATTATTGATCTCGGTGCATTCGAATTTATTGGAGAAATGAATATTTCTAACGTAAACAAAGAAAAGATAATTATTTATCCCAATCCGTTTACCAACGTGGTGAAAATATTGGAGATGAAAGACGTACAGTCAATTTTCGTTGTTGACGCTTCTGGCAAAATAATCAAGGAATTAAGACCAAAAAAGGAAATCGATCTATCGTTGCTAAAAGAGGGACTCTATTTTATTAACTTCCAGATGAATGACGGATCTATAAAAACATTCAAAGCAATCAAAAAATAAAATATGATTAATTTATTTACAACCAGAATTTTCAAACTTTTTTAAGATTTTTCAGAACTTATTTTCATATAAACCGTTTGAAAAATTCAGACGGTTTTTTTATTATTAAACCAAACATCATGAAACAAATATTAATTACAAAACAAGATTATACAAGGATTCATCAAGCGATAAACAACGCCAAACAGAGCAATTCCATTAAAAAAGATGAAGCCGAAAAGTTGTTGGCAGAGCTACATTCCGCAAAAATTGTAAAGTCGGAAGAAATTCCCGCAGATGTGGTGACAATGAATTCTATCGTGAAATTTCATTTTGAAAATAATAAAAAGGAAATGCAGTTTCAAATTGTATATCCCAATCAGGCAGATTTTAAGAACGGGAAAGTTTCCATTTTTTCTCCTGTCGCAGCCGCCTTAATCGGTTACGGTGTAAATGATGAAATCGACTGGATTGTACCATCCGGAACCACCAAAATCATCATAGATGAAATTCTGTATCAACCTGAAGCAGCAGGTGATCTGGACTTGTAATAAAAAATCCCGTTCTAATTGAGAACGGGATTTTTATTGTATCTATCAGGAAATTATTCAGCGAGGATAATTCCTTTGTTGTGATTAAACTCTATCACTCCACTTTTTACCGGAAAAGAAAAAACACTTTCTTTTTCATTTTCTTTAGTAAAATGTTTGGCGTAGTTTTCAGCAATTTCATTGGTATACACTTTTACTTTTCCACCAACCAAAGAAGCCACAATCGCCGCGTGATCTTTCATGATATGGAAATCGCCGTTTTTTCCCGGAAGCAGAACTGAATTCACTTCACCTTCAAAAACAACAAATTCCGGAGTTAAAATTTTTATGTTCATTTTCTATTTTTTAGATGTCAGATATCAGATGTCAGATATCAGATTCGAATGTCTCGTGTCTAAAATCTGAAATCTGTAGTCTAAATTATGCGTTTTCAGCAAGCATTTTCTGACCGTGTTCGATAGCTTCCTCGATGGTTCCTTTCAGGTTGAAAGCTGCTTCAGGAAGATGATCCAACTCACCGTCGATAATCATGTTGAATCCTTTGATGGTATCTTTAATATCAACAAGTGCTCCCGGAATACCTGTAAACTGCTCTGCAACGTGGAACGGCTGAGAAAGGAATCTCTGCACTTTTCTCGCACGGTAAACCGCCAGTTTGTCTCCTTCTGAAAGTTCCTCCATCCCAAGAATCGCGATGATGTCCTGCAAAGCTTTGTATTTCTGAAGGATTTCTTTTACTCTCTGTGCACAGTTATAGTGGTCGTCTCCCAAAATTTCAGGAGTCAAAATCCTTGAAGTTGAAGCCAATGGATCTACCGCCGGATAAATACCTAATGAAGCAATCTTTCTGTCGAGTACGGTAGTCGCGTCCAAGTGGGCAAAAGTTGTCGCAGGAGCCGGGTCAGTTAAGTCATCCGCAGGAACGTAGATCGCCTGTACTGAAGTAATGGAACCGTTTTTAGTGGAAGTAATTCTTTCCTGCATCGCACCCATTTCAGATGCCAAAGTCGGTTGGTAACCTACTGCTGAAGGCATACGTCCAAGAAGCGCGGACACCTCGGAACCTGCCTGTGTAAAACGGAAGATATTGTCAACGAAGAACAACACGTCTCTTCCCTGTCCTTGTCCGTCACCATCACGGAAATATTCTGCAATCGTCAATCCCGAAAGTGCTACTCTCGCTCTTGCTCCCGGTGGTTCGTTCATCTGTCCGAATACGAAGGTACATTTAGAATCTTTCATTTCTTCAAGATTCACTTTGGAAAGATCCCAACCTCCGTTTTCCATAGAGTGCATGAAATCTTCACCATATTTAATAATGCCTGATTCAAGCATTTCTCTCAAAAGGTCGTTACCTTCTCTGGTTCTTTCACCAACACCTGCAAACACGGAAAGTCCACCGTGACCTTTTGCAATGTTGTTGATCAGTTCCTGGATCAGTACGGTTTTACCTACACCTGCTCCACCGAACAAACCGATCTTACCACCTTTTGCATAAGGTTCAACAAGGTCGATTACCTTAATCCCTGTGAAAAGAACTTCCGCGGAAGTTGAAAGCTGGTCAAATTTAGGAGCTTCTCTGTGGATAGGCAAACCTCCGTCTTTGTTGATTTGCTGAATCCCGTCGATCGCGTCACCCACTACGTTGAAGAGTCGACCGTAAACGCCATCTCCTGTTGGCATTGTGATCTGTGCACCGGAACCGGTCACTTCCTGACCTCTCTGAAGTCCGTCGGTTGCATCCATTGCGATACATCTTACGGAGTCTTCACCGATGTGCTGTTCTACTTCAAGTACGAGTTTGGTTCCGTCGTGTCTTGTGATTTCCAGTGCGTCGTAAATCTTTGGAAGTGCTTCTGCATCTGCGAAAACCACGTCAATAACCGGACCGATAATTTGAGAAATTTTTCCTTTAATCTGGTTTGCCATTGCTAAATTTTTTCGTGTGTGCAAATATAGTGATATTTGGCAAATCTGCAATTGTGGACAAAGAAGATTTTTGTCATATTTGCAGAAGACTAATCTCAACTGGTTTTACAGAATATTACTGCGAATCTCATGTTTAGATCAAGCTAAAAAGAACAAGCGGAAATGTCATCACAAATTGTGATGACCTTCGTTGGAAGTCGACCAAAATCAGCAGTACCTTATGCCTTTACTGAACATGGAGTTACCATGCTTGCCAATGTTTTGAAGAGTAAAAAGGCAAGACAAACAAGTATTTCAATAGTGCGAGCTTTCATTAGCTTAAAGCAGTTTGCATTGAATTACACGGAGATATCAAAAAAACTGAAAGAAATCGAAGACAAATATGACCAAAGATTCAAAGATGTTTATGAGGCAATTAACTACCTTTTGAATAAGGAAAAAGAAGAAACAGAGCAGAGAGAACGAACAAAAATTGGCTTCAAAAAATAAACTATTTTGAAAATCATCAAAGACTTTCACAACTATTCTTCATCCACTCCTTTTCGCTTTCTATTGGAATATTTTATGGCGTTCAAAAAAATTATTCTTTCAAAATTTTCTTTGAAACAACTTCTCCCGATTTTTTGACTGCTGTAACGAGGTAAACTCCTTTTGGAAGCTCTGAAACAGAAACTGACTTGATGTTTCCATGAAATGCTTTTACTGTTTTTCCTGAAAGATCGGTAATTCTTATGTTGGAAACTTCATCTGAAAAACTGAGCATTTCTTTTACCGGATTCGGGTATAACTTCAAATCTTTTTTCGCTTCTAAATCTTTTGCACCAAGTGAAATCGTCCCTGTAAAAGGAGTGGTAAAATTAATCGTCGCGGAATCTTGTAAATAAGGTGGCAGATAATTACAACCGTTTGAGCCACTGCTATAAATCTCTACTTTTAATATGTAGTTTCCGGTTGGAGAAGGGATATCTATCAAAAAATCATTGTTGGGCTGTGTTCCACCATCAAAAATATAGTAATCATAACATACCTTTAAAGTTATAGTGGTTCCTGCTATTTCTACCATATAAGAGTTATAAACTTGAGATCCTCCACCATCAATTATCAAATTTGCCTTTATTTGGTTTTCATTTACTTGCGTTATATTTAATCCTGAAATAAAGAAAAATTGCTCTGCAGATAGTTTTCCATTCATGAAAGTGAACAATAGAATTAAAAAAATATTTTTCATAATAAGAAGATTTTGTGATTATTGTTTGATTAATGTTTTTGAATCTACAATATTACCATTAACAACTAATGCAACCGTATAGAAACCAGCAGGATAATTACTTATATGGATATCGATTTGTGTCTTGTTGACATCTAAATTTTGAGTAAATGAAGAACTATTATTGGCTTGATTTACAAATATAAGATAAGCAGCATTAGCTTCATTAAGAGTATAATTAATAATAACATTACTGCTTGAAGGATTTGGAGCTATGTTTTCAAGACTGCCTAATTGCTGTGTTTCTTGAAATCCTTCAGGACACGGTTCAGTTGATAACATATTTTTAGCCATCAAAACTGCTGCATGTGCATCGGCTAAACCATAACCCATTTCATTATTCCAGGTTCCGTTTGGTCTTCCTGTAGTTACAGAGTAGGAATATCCTCCGACTTTTTGAGAAGTCAGTTCAATAATATCTCGGACTTGCTGACCTGATAAACAAGGATTAACTGACAAAATCAAAGCAGCGATACCGGAAATATGAGGGGCAGCCATAGATGTAGCACCAGTTTCAATAATGCCGGAAGGTGGATTCGTTGTCCAAATTTGATCCCCAGGAGCTATCACATCTAATTTAGTTCCATATCCAGATTTAAACCATCTTAATCCTCCTTTTGTCATAGCCCCTACAGTTAAAATCCGATCATCAAAATTTCCTGGATAGGTTACCGAAGGCCCATACTGCCCAAAATTACCTGACGCAAATACTACAACACAACCTTTGCCATCTCTACCATATTCCAGCGCATTGACAATTGCTTCTTCTAATAATTGGCTATCCAACCATCCTGCACTTGAATACCATGAATTATTAATAATATCTGCTAGTTCATTTTGCCAAGCCCACGTGATTCCACTTGCCAGTTGCGCTGAAATGGTAGTATAAACTAATGCTTCGTTAGTATCTTTTTTTAAATCATGACTAATCGGAATTATCTTAGACTTAGGAGCCACTCCAACAATATCTTTAGAGTTATTTCTAACCGCCGCTATTACTCCGGCAACATTTGTCCCATGTATATTTCCAGGAATATAAACACTACCACTAGTTCCCGATTGAGCATCATAACCAGGACTACCAATATTTGCATTCAAATCTAAATGTGGAATATAAATACCTTGGTCAACAACCGCAACATAAATATTTTGCCCTTGCGAAATTGACCAAGCTTGACAAGCATTAATATCAAGATTGGAGTTTGAATCGTTCTTTAATCCCCATAAAAGACTAAAGTTAGGGTCATAAGAACAGGTTGCATCATTTTGCCAACCACCTCCTGGTATTGCTTTATTTAAATTCTCTTGCTCAACCTCAATACCGTTAGAAAAGTTAAACACAAAAGCCGGATCAACTGCCTCAAATAATCCTGTTTCATAAAACTGGTTACCTGTTTCCAATGAAGTATTGGAATTCCCGACAGACACTGCCATAATATACCAATTTGGCATTTGAGGAACTTGCTTAATGATTTCAGCGTTCAGTTGTAAAGCTGTTTGCTGTAAAATGTTGTAATCATTAATATTTTTCAGTTTAACATAAAAATACTTGGTTATTCCTACAGGTTCCGAGGTTCCATTTTCAAAAAATAAACCAACATGATCTATATTGGGTACTTGTTTAATTTCGTTAAGTTTTTGTTCATACTGTGCAAAAGTACTTGGTTCCGTTATTAATTTAATGAGAGCAACTTTGGTGTTTTCAGAACTATTATCACCCATCATAGAATAATCTTCAACTCCAATACTCGCGGTAGAAGAAGTTTCAAAATTACTGTTAGTAAAAATGTAAAATGAACTTTTATTAGGAGTGAGATATTTCTTTTGTCCTTTGTAATAATAGTAATAATCGTTTTGCGCATTCAAACAACCAAATGTTATAAATAACAATAAGAAGAAGTAATTTTTTTTCATGATTTTAATTTTTTTTTAATATTTTTTAAAAATAATGATAAAATTTTTAACATCCAAATCTTATTTGTATTTTTTGGTCTATACTTAAAAAAAGATATTTTTGCAAATCAAAATTTCTTGGTTTGAACATCATTAAAAGCTTAAGCACCTATACTTCAACTACTCCGCTTTCTCTTTCCATCGGGATGTTCGACGGCGTTCATAAAGGCCATCAAAGCATTATCAAGAAACTGAACGTCATTGCAGAAAAGAAAAATCTGGAATCGGCGGTGTTTACTTTCTGGCCGCATCCGAGAAAGGTTTTCAATCCCGACGAGGAGCTTCACCTGTTGAATACCATCGACGAAAAAACTTATCTTTTAGAAAAAAATGGTGTTCAAAATTTATTTTTAAAGGAATTCGACGAACCGTTCCGAAACTTGACAGGAGAAGAATTTGTGAAGGAGATTTTAGTTGAAAAACTCAACGTCAAACATCTGATCATCGGTTACGACCACACTTTCGGGAAAAACAAAAGCGGCGATTTCCAGCTGTTGAAAAAAATGGCACCCGAATTTGGTTTCGAGGTGGAACAGGTTGAAGCAGTGGATTTTCATGACAGACACATCAGTTCAACGCAAATCAGAAATGCACTTTTGGATGGAAATGTGAAGGAAGCCGCAGAAATGTTGGGTTACGTTTACTCCGTTTCGGGAACGGTGATTCACGGCAAAAAAATCGGAAGGACAATCGGTTACCCTACCGCAAATATCGAAGTAAACCCCTTGAAACTTTTACCTAAAAAAGGTGCCTATATTGTGGATGTCTTTGTGAAAAATGCTCAATTCAAAGGAATGTTGAGCATTGGAACAAATCCGACCATCGGTGAAAACAGCGTTTCGACGGAAGTCTATATCCTAAACTTTAGTGAAGATATCTATGGCGAAGAAATCTCGGTGAACTTCCGGGAATTCCTGCACGACGAGATCAAGTTCGAAAGTATGGAAAAACTCATCGAGCGACTGGATGAGGACAAGCGAATCACAGAAAATTTTAAGTTTTAAATGCTTAATTTCTTGCCACGAAATCGAAGATTAGACGGAGTCAATGCACGAAAAATCCTTTCAACCTGAAAAATTCTTGTATTTTTAGCAAACAAAAAAATCACGAACTCAGCACTTCTTCCCTTTTTTTTTGGTCAGCGACGAGAAGATCAAATCGTAAGAAGAATCGATCAACTTTAGAATTAGGTCACGTTTCAATCCTTCACAAACTACTGAATTCCAATGCGTCTTGTTCATGTGGTACGCTCCCGTAATTTGCGGGTGTTGCTCGCGAAGTTCCTCACTCCACTCAGGATCGGTTTTCACCGAAATCGTAAGCGGCTGTTTTTCTAAGGGAATCAGCATAAACATTTTTCCGCCCACCTTAAAAACAAGCGTTTCCTGATCAAACGGGAACGTTTCTTCCACTCCCTTTTTGGCGTTGCAGTAATCGAGGATTTCAGTGATGTCCATTTTGGTAATGAATAATTAATAATGAAAAATGAAGAATTAGGAATTTCCAGTTCGAACAAATTTAGTAATTTTAATACATCAATTATCACTCATCACCTATCACTAATAAGAAAAAAAATGAAGGCACTCGTCATCGGCGCAACTGGCGCTACAGGAAAAGATTTGGTGAATAAGCTCCTCGACGACAAAGATTTCAGCAAGGTTGATGTCTTTGTAAGAAAACCTCTGAATATCGACAATCCCAAACTCAATACCCATATCGTGGATTTTGAAAAACCCGAGGAATGGAAGGATTTGGTAAAAGGCGACGTGGCTTTCTCCTGTCTCGGAACAACGCTGAAAACCGCCGGAAGCAAGGAAGCACAGCGAAAAGTGGATTTCGACTATCAGTACAATTTTGCGAAAACCGCGAAAGAAAACGAGGTGGACGACTATATTCTGGTTTCGTCCTACGGCGCAAATCCGAATTCAAAAATTTTCTATTCGAAGATGAAGGGCGAACTGGAACAGGAAGTGAAAAATTTGCACTTCAATAAGATCACCATTTTCCAGCCAGGAATGTTGGATCGAAAGGATTCAGAAAGACCTGCAGAAGTTTTGGGCGGAAAAATCATCAAATTCGCCAACAAACTCGGCGCACTGAAAAGCCAAAAACCTTTACCCACCGATGTTTTGGCACAGGCAATGATCAACTCCTCAAAAATAAAATCCTACGGTTACTCCAAAATCAAACTGGGAAGTATTTTCAGTTTTGCGGAAAAGAACCACGATTAAAAAACGAAAGCCCCAAAATTCGGGGCTTTTTCTATTTCTGCTGAAAAGTTTTGACTTTGCTGCGATAATTGGGTTTTTATTCTCACATCAAAGTCTTTTTTCTTTTTTCTTTTTTCTTTTTCTTTTTTCTTTTCTCCTTTTTCGTACCTCAAAATTCGTAATTCGTACTTCCAAATCAGACTTTCATTATTTCCGCCTCTTTTACTTTCAGGTGGTCGTCACAAAGTTTCACGTATTTATCGGTAATTTCCTGAATTCTTCCTTCGGCATCTTTGATCAGGTCTTCAGAAACTCCTTCGATTTTTTTCAGTTCCTTCATACCGTCCTGTCTTGCATTTCTCACGGTAATCTTAGTGGACTCCGCTTCAGCTTTGGCAGATTTTGCAAGCTCGCGTCTTCTTTCTTCAGTTAATGGCGGCACATTCAAAATAATACTTTCACCGTTGTTAGAAGGTGCAAATCCTAAGTTGGAGTTGATAATTGCCTTTTCGATTGCGCCGATTGCAGTTTTATCCCACGGTTGGATGGAGATCGTCATCGCATCGGGAACCATCACATTTGCAACCTGGTTAATTGGCGTTGGAGCTCCGTAATATTCCACCATCACATCCTGAACCATTGTTGTAGATGCTCTACCTGCACGGATTTTCTGGAAAGCGTGGTCAAGGTGCCGCATTGCCGCCTCCATTTCCTGCTTTACCATTTCAATTGCTAAATTTATTTCTTCCATAAGAGTTTTGTTTTAGATTCCTTAAACTTTTACAAATTAACCAAAGTTCCAATTTCTTTTCCTTCAACAATTTTCAAAAGGTTCCCCTCTTTATTCATATCGAAAACGATGATCGGAAGTTTGTTCTCGTGGCTCAGTGTGAAAGCAGTCATATCCATCACTTTAAGTCCCTTCTCGAAAACCTCCTCGAAAGTAAGGGAATTGAATTTCACGGCGTTTTCATTTTTTTCGGGATCCATATCGTAAATTCCGTCCACTCTGGTTCCTTTCAAAATAACGTCGGCTCCGATTTCAATTGCTCTCAAAGTTGCCGCTGTATCGGTTGTGAAATATGGGTTTCCTGTTCCTGCCCCGAAGATGACTACTCTACCTTTTTCCAGGTGACGAACCGCTTTCCTTTTAATGAAAGGTTCTGCAACTTTGTCCATCTCGATTGCTGACTGAAGCCGTGTGTAAATCCCCGCATCTTCCATCGCTCCCTGCAAAGCCATTCCGTTGATGACAGTTGCAAGCATTCCCATATAATCCCCCTGAACTCTGTCCATCCCTTTCGCAGCGCCGGCTAAACCACGGAAAATGTTTCCACCTCCGATTACAATCGCCACTTCACAACCTTTGTCAACCACTTTTTTGATTTCGAGAGCGTATTCTTTCAGCCGTTCGTTGTCGATTCCGTACTGCCTGTTTCCCATCAATGCTTCACCGCTTAATTTCAGGAGAATTCTTTTGTATTTCATTTCTAATTTATTACGATTTTTTTGTATTGCAAATATAAGGAAACGCAAATAATTCCGTTAATAGATTTGTATTTCCGCCAAATTATTTTCCGAAAATACTTAAAAAATCTATTTTTGCAAACATAATTTCCCAATTGAAAAAATATTCGGTTTTTTACTTTCTAATTTTCAGTTCTATTTTCTTGCAAGCTCAGGAAGGCACCAATGTCTTCCCGTTTCTGAACACGCCTTTTTCTGCAAGACAGGCAGCTTTGGGAAGTGATGCAGTTTCGGTAAGGGATTACGACGTTTCTTTCGCAGGTGTAAATCCCGGATTGATGAATTTGGAACAGGATAAGATGATTTCCATCAATTACGCATCGTATCTCGCCGGAACCAATTATGGAACACTGAGTTATGTAAAAGATCTGGAACACGGTCATTTGGTCGGATTCAATGCACGGTATATGGACTATGGGAAAATGCCGAGAACCGACGAAGCAGCCAATATCAGCGGAAATTTCGGAGCTATGGATGCTTCTTTAGGATTAAGTTACGCCTACCAATTTGAAGATGACTGGACGATTGCAGGCGGAGCAAATTTCGTGACCTCGAAAATCGACAACTATACTTCGATGGCAGTTGTGGGTACCGCAGGAGTTACCTACCATAACGAGAAAACTAATGAAACGGTAGCGCTTGTTTTAAGAAATTTTGGGTATCAGTTCAAGACTTTTGACGGAACGCGGGAAAAAGTAGCATTCCGGGTAGATTTGGGCTATACCAGAATTCTGGACGATTTTCCATTAGCTTTTACCATTACCGCACACGATTTGCAGAAATATGACATTTCACAAAACTACAATAACAACGGCCAGGAAATCCGGTGGACACGAAAACTAATGGATCATCTTTCCGGCGGGATCGAAATTTTTCCGGGACAGGCGTTCAACGTTCGGTTTGGTTATAACGTGAAGCGCGGGAACGAACTCGCTGTCCTGGATCAGAGGAGTTTTGCGGGACTTTCGGCGGGTTTTGGAATCAAGATTTCCTCTTTCAAGTTCGACTATGCGCACGTTCGATACCACAATTCCTCCAACCTCAATATGTTCGGACTTACCTTGGATTTGATCGAAGTCGCAGGAAACCGAAGATAATTTTCAATTAAAATTATCGTCCTCGTCCAGTTCTTCAATTTCCTGAAGGATTTGTAATGCATCTTCATAATCTCTTTCGTTCACGACCAAAACATAGTTCTGCGAGATTGGGAAAACCGCCACATTATTCACAAATTCATTCCGCACATAACTCGGGATATCTCTTGATGCAAGTTTCGATTTTGCGAGCTCCACTTCATAAAGATAAGATGATTGAAGCAAGGGGACTAAATCTGACATTCTAACTTTTTGATAAAGATAAAACTTTTGAAACAGAAAAAAGCGATTCGTATTGAACCGCTTTTTATTATTTTAAAGAGCATTTTTTTTGAAGGA
Organism: Chryseobacterium suipulveris; assembly: GCF_022811685.1. Classification (NCBI taxonomy): domain Bacteria; kingdom Pseudomonadati; phylum Bacteroidota; class Flavobacteriia; order Flavobacteriales; family Weeksellaceae; genus Chryseobacterium; species Chryseobacterium suipulveris. The sequence continues at coordinate 1,745,759 of NZ_CP094532.1, forward strand.
ACTACTCTCCCGAGATTTTGTTCTTTTTGTTAATGAACCAATAAACAGGAAGCCCAAGTAAAATAAGGATAAATCCAGGCCAAGTATATTGTGGTTTGAACCAGATCAGAAGTACGCAGAACGCGGTGCCAATCAACAAATATAAAATCGGCGTAATCGGATACAACCAAGTTTTGTATGGTCTTGCCAGTTCAGGTTTCTTGATTCTTAAATAAATCACACCGAAAACAGTAATCATATAGAACAATACGATGACGAACGAAATCATATCCAACAAATCGCCGTACTGACCGCTCAATGCGAGAAGTGACGCCCAAATTCCCTGCATCCACAGAGATTTTTCAGGAACATTGTGTTCGTTGTTTTCGATGGCTGATTTAAAGAAAAGTCCATCTTTCGCCATCGACTGGTAAACTCTTGCTCCCGCCAAAACCAATCCATTGATGCACCCGAATGTGGAAATCATCACCAAAATCGCCATAATGATCGTCCCGAAACTTCCAAAAATAACTTCCGATGCGGCAACTGCAGGACGGTTCTTGTCGGCAAATGCAATCCCGTCTCGGTCAAGCGCATTCAGGTAAACAAAATTCACCAAAAGATAAAGAATCATCACAATCGTGGTTCCGAAAACCATCGACTTCACCACATTTCTCTGGGGATTTTCAATTTCACCCGACATGAATGTTACATTTTCCCAGGCAACAGAACTGAAGATCGATCCTACCAAAGCTGCGGCAATTCCACCTAAAAGTGTGACACCTCCAATCGACTTCCATTCGGTCGAAACCAGGTCGTTGCCTATTTCTCTCCCAAAATTCTGGAATCCTTCCCAACCAAAACTCATATTTGATGCCCAATGCGAATCTTTAATCAATAAAAAACCGAAAACGATAATTCCGAGTAATGCCAAAATTTTCGAAGAGGTGAAAACATCCTGAAGGATTTTTCCGTTTTTAAGACCTTTGGTATTGATAAAAGTGAGCAAAATGATCACGACAATCGCCAAAATCTGTACCCACGTAATCCTGAATGTCCCACTCTGAAAAATAGGTTGTGAATTATTAAGCGCAGGAATCAGATAGGCGGTAAATTTCCCAAAAGCCATTGCTACAGCAGCAATCGTGCCGGTTTGAATCACCGTAAACAAACCCCATCCGTACAGAAATCCCGACATTTTCCCGAAAATTTCTGTAATGTAGGTATATTGTCCACCGGCTTTTGGAAACATCGACGAAAGTTCGCCATACGAAATTGCAGCAGCCACCGTCATTATTCCTGTAATAATCCACACGGCAATCAACCAATAACCGGAGCCGAGATTCCGCATCATATCGGAACTTACGATAAAAATTCCGCTCCCGATCATCGATCCCATCACGAGCATCGTGGCATCCCAAAGTTTGAGTTTTTTCTGCATAAAGTTCTCAGTTTATTATTCTAAAGCAACAGATTTCATCAATGGAGTTCCGTTTCCTCAGTTCATTATTTTTTATTTAAATAAAAACGGATAAATATAGAGATTTTTACAAAACACGAATAAAAAGATTATCATTATTAATGAATTTTCGCACATTGTTCACTCAAACTATTCAGTTAAATTCGCTATTTTTGTAAAAATTATAATAATGAAAAAGTTAGCACTGTTATTTGCAATTGTGGTTTCTATCGCCACATTCTCACAGGAAACAGCCAAGAAAGTGGCACCACCTGAAGGAAAAGCACTTATAGGGGATTCCTATGGCGCCAAACTTTCCGAGAAATCTGAAAAGAAAGCCATCACAACGGCAAAACTTGAAAAGAAACTCAGAAAAGCAAAAAAAGTTGAAAACGTTGCCATCAAAGGAAAAGTAACCGAAGTTTGTGACAAAAAAGGATGCTGGTTCACCGTAGAAACCGACAATAACGAAAAATTCTTCGTTAAAATGAAAGATTATGGATTCTTCGTTCCTACCGCATTGAAAGGAAAAAACATCGTGATGGAAGGGTATGCGGAAACCAAGGTAATCTCCGTTGACGAGCAGAAACATTATGCGGAAGACGCCAAAAAATCCCAACAGGAAATTGACGCCATTACGCAACCGAAAGAAGAAATCCGTTTCGTAGCAAACGGAATCAAGGTGGTGAAATAAAAACAAATATTAAATCAAATAGAAAGCTCCATGAGAAAAAACATTGTAGCCGGGAACTGGAAAATGAACAAGAACGTAATTGAGGCACAACAGCTGATGTTTCAGTTATTGGAATACAAAAAAAACAATGCGACCAACTGCGAAGTTTGGATCGCCCCTCCTTCACTGTACCTTCTGATGGCAAAAGACCTTTACGAGCAAGATGAAGTAGGCGTTTTCGCGCAGGACTTGAGCGAACACGAAAGCGGCGCATATACCGGAGAAATCTCTGCAGATATGCTGGAATCGATTGATGCAACCGGTTCTATCATTGGCCATTCTGAAAGAAGACAGTACCACGGTGAAACAGATTCGCACTGCAACAGGAAAATCAAGCTTGCTCTTGACAAAGGTTTGACACCGATTTACTGTAACGGCGAAACTTTGGATCAAAGAAAATCCGGACAACATCTGGAAGTGGTGAAAAACCAAACGGAAGTTGCTCTTTTTACACTTTCTGCCGAGGAAATCAAAAAAGTGGTGATCGCTTACGAACCAGTTTGGGCAATCGGAACGGGTGAAACTGCGACTCCTGAACAGGCACAGGAAATCCACGCACACATCAGAAACTTAATCGCGGGCAAATACGGAAAAGAGGTTGCAGATGAAATTTCAATTCTTTACGGCGGTTCGGTAAAACCCGACAATGCTAAAGAAATTTTCTCACAACCCGATATCGACGGTGGACTGATTGGTGGTGCAGCCTTGAAAATTGACGATTTCTCAAAAATAATAGAAGCTTTTAATTAATGCTCCTACGAAAACAAAAAAATGCGCCCCAAATTTCTGAGGCGCATTTTTGATTCTGTATTTCCTAACATTCAGCGACGTTTACCGCAATTGCCAAACCGCCTTCCGAAGTTTCCTTAAAACGGTCATTCATACTTTGTGCGGTTTCCCACATGCTTTCAATCACTTCGTCTAAAGTTACCCTCGCTTTGGTCGGATCACTTTCAATGGCAATATTTGCCGCGGTGATTGCCTTCATTGCGCCCATCGAATTTCGCTCGATACAGGGAATCTGTACCAAACCCGCAATTGGGTCACAAGTCATTCCCAGATGGTGCTCCATAGCGATTTCTGCCGCCATCAAAACCTGTCCCGGATTTCCTCCCATAATTTCGGTCAAACCTGCAGCTGCCATTGCGGACGAAACTCCGATTTCTGCTTGACAACCGCCCATCGCAGCAGAAATGGTCGCATTTTTTTTGAACAGCGTGCCGATTTCTCCAGCAACCAAAAGAAAGCGGATAATATCTTCATCGGTCTGGAATTCTGTAAATGCCTGTGAATACATTAGTACCGCAGGAATAACTCCACTCGCTCCGTTTGTTGGAGCAGTGATGATTCTGCCAAAACTTGCATTTTCCTCGTTCACCGCCAATGCGAAACAGGAAACCCATTTGTTGATATTGGTAAATGTTTCTTCAGCATCCACAACCAACTGGAACCACTCCTCCATATTGGAATAGGTTTTCCCGCCCAGAAGTTTTCTGTTTAATCCTGCTGCGCGTCGACTTACATTCAGACCACCGGGAAGTATGCCTTCTTTGCTGATTCCCTTATAGATACATTCCTTGATTTGCTGCCAGATATAGAGTGCTTCGTTTTCCGTTTCTTCCCTGGTTCTCCATGACTCCTCATTTAGAAAGATAAGGTCTGATATTTTGTCGAATCCGAGTTTTTCTACATTTCTGATGAGAGCTTCACCGTTGTGACAAGGATAAAGTGTTCGGACACAGTGCTTTTCCATTGAATTTTCATTCTGAGTTGCAATAAAACCACCTCCAATCGAATAATAATCCTGAACCAGTTCTTCTCCATTTTCGAAAACTGCCCGGAAAATCATCCCGTTCGGATGATAATCAAGCGTTTTGGACTTATTTAGAATTAAATTCTTCCCATAAACAAAAGCAATTACTTTTTCCCCACCGAGATTAATTTGGTTGGAACTTTTAATTGCATTGATTTTCTCATCAATTTTTGTAGTGTCTATCGTTTTGAAATTTTCTCCGGAAAGACCGAGCATTCCGGCAATATCAGTTCCGTGACCGATTCCAGTTTTTGCGAGTGAACCGAAAAACTCAACATACACCTCTTTAACTTCCTGAATATTAAAATCTGTCCTGATTTGTTTCAGAAAATTTTCTGCGGCGTTCCACGGTCCCATGGTATGTGAACTCGAAGGTCCGATTCCCACTTTTATAATATCAAATACACTGATCGATTCCATTGCAATAAAATTTCCGTCCGAAGGTTCAGACGGGATTATCAATACAAAGGTAATTTTATTTTGGAGATTTTGACATTGAGTGATTATTCGATCGTGAAATCAACTTCAGCATCTAATTTCGGAAATTTCCTTTCGGAGATGAATTTCTTTCCGCGGCAGTCGATTTCTTTCCAGCCCTTTTTCTTGCCGACATCGCCCACTTCCACGACGATTGGCGTAAACGAGATTTCATCATCTCCCTCAAAATATTCCTCTTTATACTGAACGGCGATATCTAAAACACACTCGAAATCGGTGTTCAGTTTTACGTTCCTGTAGATCATGTCGTAATGTGTTTCCTTATTTTCAGGAATTTTCTGGTATTCTTCCCAGTTTTCGGTACTTCCTTTCAATTCACCGATCGCCTTTAAACCCTCATAAAGAGCGATGGTATAGAACTTTCTGGTGTTTTCTCTTTTATAGTCATCGGGAAAATGTCCTCCTTCATACAAGATCGAGGGGATTCCCATTTTCATAAAGTTATCTCCGGTCGAGGTCGGATAAAACTCGTCTGAATATCGCGCAATCTGGTTGGGAATCATTTCTTTGAGGGTGTCATTAATTCTTACAATCACCGCCATTGCTTTTTTTCTGTTCTCCGTAATTTCTCTTTCGAAATTTTCAGAAGGTGCCAAGAACGAAAGTGTTGCAGGATTTTCTCCATCAGTTGTAAAAATGGTTCGCTGCTCGTGGAGGTTTAGTGCGTAATCGTAATTTCCGTTTTCTGCGATTTTCTTCAGAATAGGGAATTCCTTGCTCGACATTTTCAGGTAATCTCTGTTCATATCGATATCTAAAGCGTTCCTTCGTGTCCATTTTTCTGAACCATCGGGATTCAGCATGAAGATAAAATCGAGGGTGATCTTACCGTAAATCTCTTTTTCTAATTCAGGTTGTGATTTGAAGTATTCAAGCAAATCGAGCATCGCGTGTGTTGCGTTCGCTTCGTTTCCGTGCATTTGCGACCAAGCGAGAACTTTTGTCGGACCATTTCCAACGGTCATTTTGAAGATCGGTTTCCCAAGATAGGATTTCCCAACCTCTGAAATGTAATCGCTGTAATTCGTCTGTAGGTAAGAAAATAATTTTTCTGGAGAAATATAGCGGTTTGGGAAATCAGGATTTTTTCGATAATCAAAAATGGTATGCATTGACTACAATTTTACATTTTTCAAATTTAACTTTTTTTAATGATATGGCGATAATTAACTTTTGTAAATTATTTAAACACGCCGAAATGCCAGTTTGACTGTGGATAAAATTGTGGATTGAATTATCAACAAATATAAAATATGAGATACTACAAATCAATATTTTATAATATCCAGTTAAATTATTTTTATAACAGTGCTTTAAGCATGTAACATTGTGGAAAACTCCATTTGAGCGAAACTTTTCTAAACGCGCAAACAGTTCAAAAGTTATGTTTTTTTACACTTGTAAATTATTAAAAATTTATTAAAATCCCTATCTTTGCGCTTATTTTTATTATGTCAAACGAAAGCATTTTCTTACTGAGTTTTATTCTCTTTATTGTTTTTATTCTCGCCCTAGATTTGGGTTTGTTCGGAAAGAAATCCGAAACCGTCTCTATGAAGCAGGCGGGATTGATGAGTTTCTTTGTTGTAGCACTGTCCGTATGTTTCTATTTTGTGCTGATTAAGTTTGGGCACTACCTCCACGGAATCGACAGTATCGATAAACTGCAGCAGGTGATCCAAAAACACCACCATCCCGTAAAGATTATTCCCAATGATTTGGAAAGCAGTATTCAGCTCTATAACCAGAACCTCGGCTTGGAATATCTCACCGGTTACGTCGTGGAATACGCGCTCTCGGTTGACAATATTTTCGTTATCGTATTGGTATTCACCGCGTTTGGAGTTGCTCCTAAGAATTATCACCGTGTACTTTTCTGGGGAATTCTTGGAGCGATCGTGATGCGATTCATCTTCATTTTTGTCGGTGCCGCATTGATCCAGAAGTTCGATTGGATAATGTACGTTTTCGGAGCTTTCTTGGTTTTCACCGGAGTTAAGATGTTTTTTGACCGCAACAGTGAGGAAAAGATCGATACCCAGAATCACCCTGTAGTGAAGTTTGCCAACCGATATTTTAAGGTTCACAACCATTTTGTAGGCAATAAGTTCTTCGTAACCATCGATGGTGTGAAGAAGATGACTCCCCTGTTCCTCGTTTTATTAATCATTGAAGGAACCGATTTGATCTTCGCGGTTGACAGTATCCCTGCAATTTTTTCGGTGACTAAAGATCCGTATGTGGTGTTCTTTTCCAACATTTTTGCCATTATCGGTTTGAGGTCGATGTTCTTTCTACTGGCAGGAATTCTCGACAAGTTCAGGTTCCTTAAAGTTGGTTTGGCGGCGCTCCTCACTTTTATTGGACTGAAGATGCTGTTTCATCATTATTTGGATGATTGGGGATTCTCTACCACCGATTCTCTCTTTATTATCGTCGGAATCTTAGGATTGAGTATTGGGCTTTCTCTCGCATTCCCTGAAAAGAAAAAAGACCGCAAATTGAGATTCGATCCTGAAAATGATGATAATATACGACATTAATTTAATTTTGTAAATTCCTCAATTTATTACAAACCAATACCTTATGTATTGGTTTTTACTTTTGTAAAATCTTTGTCTCGATATTTGTTTACATTTGTATTTTATTTTTGTAAACTTATTATTTACATTTGTAATTATGAATTTGAACGAGAGAATTACAAAAGTTATCGAATACTCTGCACTTTCACTGTCTGAATTTGCAGATGAGATTGAGGTGCAGCGTTCCAATATATCGCATATCACTTCTGGGAGAAATAAACCCTCACTCGACTTCCTGATCAAGATCAAGGAGCGATTCCCCGAATTACAATGGGATTGGCTGATCAAAGGTGACGGCGAAATGCTTAAGAACGTAGAGCCAGAACCGGTTCCGCAAAAACCGAAACCTACTTCACTCCCCGATTTATTCTCCTTAATCGATGATGATAATTTTGGAATTACCGAAAGCGAAGACAAAGTGATGAAGGAAAACTGGCGAGAATCCGTTATTCCCGGACCAATACCCAAGAAAGTTGAAACAGCCGATTCTCAGCGATTAGAAATTCAGGAAAATCCACTTCCCATTCAACCAACTGAAAATCAATCAAATAAAATAAAAAGAATCGTACTCTTCTACGAAAACGGCAAATTCGAAAGTTTCGAACCTTAAGTAAAGATGAATTTCTATCTTTTCTGTTGTTTCTTTTCAAAAACTCAAAACTTCAAATCTAAAACCTCAAACTTCAAACCTCTTACATTTTTTCTTTTTTTCGTAATTTTGAATTTAGCCCTAAAATTTTCAGATCATGAAGCTCGCCGATTTAGCAAAGGAACTCAACATCTCTACCGAAAGTTTCATCAAGTTTATTACCGATTTCGACCTTGAACTTTCGGAGTGCATCAACACTAACTTTGATGTAAAAGACGACTTTGTAAAGTTTGCGAGGGAAAATGTCGCATTCCTTAGAAAATACGAGAAAGATCTGGAGGTTGATAAATCTGTAGAAGATATCGCTGAAAACATTAATCAGCCCACCGAAAAAGTAGCCGAAATCATCAAACAGGAAAAGCCGCGACTCTTCGACAACGGCATCTATAAATCATCTGTTTCCAGTTTCGGGATCGACAATAAACTCGGCGGAAACTATCAGTTTGTATATGACTATTTCGGCCGAAAAACCAGTCTGAAAGAAAGAGACTTCATCGGTTACAGAGATTTGTTTTTCTATATTTCGCAGGAACTCGAGCCGTTTATCAACAACGTTCCGTTAAGCGATTGGGGACTTCATAAACCGGCGGGAATTATTCTCTACGGTCCACCGGGAAGCGGAAAGATTTTTTGGGCAAATAAAATTGCAGAAATTACCGGTTACCTGTTTAAAGAAATCAAAAAACATTATCTCGGTACTTCCTTTGTCGATGGGAATAAGACGACGTTCAACGACTTCTTGGTGATGATGATGAAAGAGGAAAAAGTGCTTCTTTTTATGGAGGATTTCGATACGATTATGGGAATTCGAACCGAAGAAAAATCAATCGATTCCTGCGACGAGGAAACCAAGGAAATCGTGATGCACTACATCGGTCATTTCGAGGAAGAAGAGCTTCTGATGGTCGGTTCCGCAAACTCTGTCGTTGATATTGACCGCGAAGTTCTGGCACCCGGAAGATTCGATGTGCTGATCCCGATTTTCCCACCCAATTTTCAGGAAAGATGCGAGATGATTCTTTTCCATATGACCGAGAATTTGGTGGAAAATTCGTTGCTCATGAGAATTCTGGTCAACAATCATGCTGATCACCTCCCATTTTGGAAGAAAGTTGCCGAAAAAATGAAGACCTTTTCAAATACGATGATCATCGATTTTACGCAGAGTTTGAAAAAGAGAATCAGAAACCTTTACCTGAACGACCATTCCGAAAACATCGTAATAGACGATCATTTGCTGGATTCTGCTTTACGCGATGCATCGGCAAAACTCACCGAAGAATATCTAACACAGGTCGATCAGTTTATCATCGATGTGACCATTCACAATTACGACGATTTCCCTCAACGAATTGAGGAATTAAAGCGCGAGCTGCAAATCTACAAAGTCGTGGAAGCACCGCGAAAATCAATTGGATTCACGCATAACGAAGAATCAACAAAGAAATAGACCCCAGTTGAACCTGTTCCTTTCTTTTATTTCTTCTTTTTTGCGTCTGGTTTTTTCGGGACTTTCAATCCCTCCTGTTCCGCTTCCGAAATTCCGATTGCGATTGCCTGTTTGCGGTCGGTAACTTTCTGTTCTGATGACGATTTCAGTGTACCTTCCTTGAATTCGTGCATCACTTCCCCAATTTTTTCCTGGGCTTTTTTGGAATATTTTCTCGTTGCCATTTTTACTAAGATTTTGATTGTTAAATAATTTGCAGCAATTGATTTGCCAACTTTGTATCACAAGAAACTCCAAGAATTCACAAAGCTTCCGAAGAATTGTTGCTGAGAAAGGGGCGCTTCGCTTTATGAAGGTTTGCAGAAAATTAGCTTTGCTTAAAACCATGATGCACATCCTATGAAAATCATTATCTTTGAATCCTTATCATTATTTTTTATGAAAAAAATCTTTTTATCAGCTGCCATCGTTGTTTCAGCTGCTCTTTTCTCGCAGCAAATTACTTTAGAAAAAATCTATTCTGGTTATTACCGTGGAAAAAATATCGCAGGAATTGCTTCTCTGAAAAACGGTGAAAACTACGCCGTAATCGAACCGGGCGGAATTGCAAAATATTCCTATAAAACCGCTCAGAAAGAGGGAAATATTGTTGACGGCAAGTTCAGTTCCTATATTTTTAATGAAGACGAATCCAAAATATTATTATTAAAGGAAAGCGAGCCGATTTACCGACACTCATTCTTAGGGAAATTTGATGTGAAAGATTTGAAATCTGGAAAAGTTCTGTCATTGAATAATGGAAATTATGTGCAGGAACCAACTTTCTCTCCAGATGGAACCAAGGTCGCTTTCATCGCGGATAACAATCTTTTTTACCAGGATTTGGGTACTGAAAAGATTACCCAAATCACTACCGATGGAAAGAAGAATTCGATCTTGAACGGTCTTGCAGACTGGGTTTATGAGGAAGAATTCGGACACGCGAAATTGTACGAATGGACCAAGAATTCTGACGCGATTGTTTACGTAAAGTCTGATGAATCGGAAGTTCCTGAAATGTATATCCCGATTTACAACAAGCAGCTATACCCTTCCGAAATGCGTTTCAAATACCCGAAAGCAGGTGAAAAAAACTCTGTCGTTTCAGCGCATCTTTACCGATTGGATTCTGGGAAATCAATGGCACTCAATTTATCTTCTTTCAAGAATTACTATATCCCAAATGTCATTCAAACCAAGAAAGCGGATGAAATGATCCTCATTACTTCAGAAAGGATTCAGAATGCTTCCGATATTTTGAAAATCAATACCAAAAACGGTTCAGTAACCAAACTCTTTACCGAATCGGACGATAAATGGGTCGATACCGAAAATGTAACCATGGAATTTCTGGACGATAATTCCTTTATCTGGGGAAGCGAGCGCGACGGAAACCGCCACCTTTACTGGTATGACCAAAACGGGAAACTGAAAAAACAGATCACCAAAGGAAATTGGGAAGTTGTTGATTATTACGGGTTTAACCCAAAAACGAATGAAGTTCTGATAAGGACTACAGAAAAAGGCAGCATCAACAAAGTGGTTTCGAAGGTGAACATCAACACCGGAAAATCTGTTCTGATTTCTAATGGCGAAGGAAATAATTCTGCCGATTTCAGCAAGAATTACAATTATTTTATCGAGACCTCTTCATCAGCGAAAAAACCCTACACTTTTGTTTTGAAAGACGGCAACGGCAAAGTAGTGAGAGAACTTCAAAACAATGACGAACAGCTGAAAAAACTACAGCAGGACAACTTCATTATCAAAGAATACTTCACTGTTCCCAATGAAGCGGGAGATCAGATGAATGCGTGGATCATGAAGCCGAAAAATTTTGATCCGAACAAGAAATATCCGCTGTTTATGTACCAATATTCAGGACCCGGTTCTCAGCAGGTAACCAATTCTTGGGATACAGGAAACGGATTGTGGTTCAGTCATTTGGTGCAACAAGGATATATTGTTGCCTGTGTTGACGGACGAGGAACTGGAGGAAAAGGCACGAAATTTAAGAAAGTGACCTACATGCAACTCGGCAAATACGAGATTGAAGACCAGATTGCGGCTGCAAAATGGTTCGGCAAACAGTCATACATTGATAAAGACAGAATCGGAATTTTTGGATGGAGTTTTGGCGGTTATATGGCGAGTTTGGCCTTGACAAAAGGAGCTGATGTTTTTAAGACAGGAATCGCAGTTGCGCCCGTTACAAACTGGAGATACTACGACACCGTTTACACCGAAAGATTTATGAGAACGCCACAGGAAAATCCTTCTGGTTATGATGACAATTCACCGACAACGTACGCCAAACTCTTGAAAGGAAAATTTCTGATGATCCACGGAACTGCCGATGACAATGTACATTATCAAAATGCACTGGAGTTTGCTGAAGGTTTAATCCAAAACAAGAAACAGTTTGAGTTTATGACCTATCCCGACAAAAACCACGGAATCTACGGCGGAAACACGCGACCGCAACTTTATCAGATGATGACGGATTTTCTATTGAAAAACCTGTAATAAAGTACGAAGTACAAATTACGAAGTACGGAAAACCAAAAAATATCGACGGACAGCTAACTTGCAAACAAAAAAATCCCGATTTTAAGATCGGGATTTTTTGGTCTTTTATTGTTGTAAATTCTACATTCCGAGAACTCTTACATCAATTCTTCTGTTCTGCGCCTTACACTCGTCGGTGTCGTTTGCAGGGCACACTGGGAACTGTGAACCGTAACCTTCAGCTTCTACCCTGTCTGCAGCGATTCCGAGATTCATCAGATATAGTTTTGCACTTTGGGCACGAAGATTAGACAGCGTTTTGTTGCTCTCCTCGTTTCCGGTATTGTCGGTATAGCCACCTAATTTTACCTTAAGATTTGGATAGGCAGTCAAAAGTTTCGCGATATTGTCGAGTTCCTTTTCGGCACCGGCTTTCAATTTTTCGCTATTCGTTTCGAAATAAAGATTTTCGATGGTGAACCATTTTTCTTTTTCAAGCAGGGTTTGATCTTTCATTTCAATTCCTTTTGCAAGAAAGCCGATCTGGCTCATTTCGCCAAGAGTCAGCGCTTCACCGTTTGGAAGTTTAATGGCAGTCGGATTTCCGGTGTTGTACACATAATCTCCGCTTTCATTTAAAGTTCCGGTTGGCTTCACAATATCGTATTCCATTGAATCCTGAGCAGCAGCAGAAGTTGAGTGAGCTGCACCTGTACTTTTCAGCTGCATTGCTTCCATTTTTGCCTTTCTGTTTTCTTCGATTTTATCTTTATGTAAAATGGCTAAAGTCGGCGCGATTACCAGCGAAACGATGGACATCAACTTGATCAATATATTCATCGACGGACCGGAAGTATCTTTGAAAGGATCACCCACAGTATCTCCTGTTACCGAAGCTTTGTGTGGTTCAGAACCTTTGTAGAAAGTTTTTCCGTTAATATCAACTCCTTTTTCGAAAGATTTCTTGGCATTATCCCAAGCTCCTCCTGCATTGTTTTGGAACATTCCCATCAATACTCCGGAAACGGTTGCTCCGGCAAGGAAACCTCCCAAAACTTCAGGCCCGAAAATGAAGCCCACCAAGATTGGTGAAATCAAAGCGATTGCACCCGGTAAAAGCATTTTCTTGATCGATGCATCGGTAGAGATTGCCACACATTTTTCATACTCTGGAACTGCTTTTCCTTCGAGGATTCCAGGGATCTCGCGGAACTGTCTTCTTACTTCTTCCACCATCGCCATCGCCGCTTTTCCTACTGCGGTAATTGCCAGTGACGAGAAGATGAACGGAATCATACCTCCAATGAAGAGACCCGCCAAAACATCTGCTCTGTAAATATCGATGCCATCGATTCCCGCAATTCCAACGAATGCCGCGAAAAGCGCCAAAGCCGTCAAAGCAGCGGAAGCGATTGCGAAACCTTTTCCTGTTGCGGCGGTGGTATTTCCTACCGCATCGAGAATATCGGTTTTTTCACGAACCTCTTTCGGTAATTCACTCATTTCAGCGATTCCTCCCGCGTTGTCTGCGATCGGTCCGAATGCGTCAATTGCCAACTGCATCGCGGTTGTCGCCATCATTCCGGCAGCAGCGATTGCAACTCCGTACAATCCTGCGCAAAGGTAGGAACCGTAGATTCCACCCGCTAAAACAATAATTGGCAAAAGTGTAGATTCCATCCCGACAGAAAGTCCGCCGATAATGTTTGTCGCGTGTCCTGTTGATGATTGTCTCACGATACTTTTCACCGGTCTTTTTCCCATTGCTGTGTAATATTCGGTGATGATACTCATTAAAGTTCCCACGATCAAGCCCACGATAATCGCTCCAAAAACTCCCATTTTGGTGAATTCGTGACCTCTTAAAGTCATTGTTTCAGGCATTAAATAATTAACCAGGAAATAAGATGCGATCGCGGTGAGAATGATACTTCCCCAGTTACCGAAGTTCAGCGCATTCTGTACAGGTGCGGTATCGAGTTCGGTGTGTTCACCAATTTTCACGAACAAAGTTCCTATGATGGAGAAAATAATTCCGATTCCCGCAATCATCATTGGTAAAAGGATTGGCGCATAACCACCGAAAGTGTCATTAGATAAAGTTTCTCTTCCTAAAACCATGGTCGCCAAAACGGTCGCAACATAAGATCCGAATAAGTCGGCTCCCATTCCGGCAACATCTCCTACGTTGTCTCCTACGTTATCTGCGATGGTTGCAGGGTTTCTTGGATCATCTTCAGGAATTCCTGCTTCTACTTTTCCAACAAGGTCGGCTCCAACGTCTGCAGCTTTGGTGTAAATTCCACCACCAACTCTCGCGAAAAGTGCGATGGATTCCGCACCAAGAGAGAATCCGGTTATGATTTCTATTGCTCTTTCCATTTCGTGGGTATCCACAGCTGCGTCCGGAGCAAAGATTTGTTTTACGATAAGGAATGTCGCACCTAATCCTAAAACAGCCAAACCGGCAACTCCCATTCCCATCACGGAACCTCCTGTGAAGGAAACTTTAAGTGCTTTTGCTAAAGAGGTTTTTGCCGCTTCCGCAGTTCTGACGTTTGATTTTGTGGCGATCTTCATCCCGATAAATCCTGCGAGAGCCGAAAGGATTGCCCCGAAAATAAAGGCAAAACCGATACTCCAGTGCGAATTGGCGTTGGATGCTCCCATAATTCCGAGGAGTACCGCAACAACGATGACAAAATACAGCAGGATCTTGTATTCCGCCTTTAAGAAAGCCATTGCTCCATCGGCAATGTGCCCGCTGATTTCCTTCATCCTGTCGTTTCCGGCATCCTGTTTCCCTACCCACGAACTTTGAACGAAAGTGTAAATCAACGCAATGATACCAAAAATCGGCACCAAATAAAATAAGAAATTCATAGATTATTATTTAATGTTAAATTTTGTTAATGAAAAGAATGTCCGAAAATACACATTTATTTTAAATTCTCAATGGATTTCGGGGAAAAAATAAAGGCAGATGAATCCACCTGCCTTCAATTTTTCAACTACTTGATCTACCCTCCAAATTTGTTTGCGTAATCATTTTGCGACGAAACGATCACCTGTTTTGCGTGCTCTGCTCCATAAATCTCCTGAATTCTACATTTTGCCGGCTCATCCGGTAGGTTTTTATAGGTAAGGAAATAGTGCATTAACCGCTTTACTTCTGCTATCGGTAGTTCCGAGATGTCTCTGAAATGTCCGAAAGCGTGGTCGCCCTTCATCACTGCAACGATTTTGTCGTCGGCTTCTCCCTTGTCGATCATCTTGAATCCGCCGATTGGTATTGCTTCCATCAACATTCCGCCTGAGTGGATATTGTGTGAACTGAGAACACAAATATCGAGCGGGTCCAAGTCGCCTGTTGTTACGTCATTCGCACCACTTGCAATGGCAAGATCTCTCACTTCGTCGTGACAATAAGTTCTTGGGATAAAACCGTACAATGCGGGAATAATATTGGAGAATTGTTGCGGACGGTCCACTTTCAGGTATCCGCTCGCTTTATCAACTTCGTATTTAATCGTGTCTGAAGGTACGATTTCGATAAAAACGTTTACAACATTGGGAGCATCAGCTCCTGCATTGATTCCGTGCCATGGATGCGCTTTAAAATTCGGTATCATTATATATTTTAATAATTTTTAGTTAGCAATTAGGTTCTCTTTCCTCAAATCCTCCAACGTGCTCGAAATGTAATCTTCCCCGTTCATGTAGTTCATCAGAAAAACTGTTTTGAAATCCTGCAAAGTAGCATTCTCATTCAGATTTTCATAAGTTTTATGAAGCAGATGGATCACGTTGTTCTTAGAGTTTACCACATTCGACCAGGTATTTTTTGGCAGGTAAAGCTGTTGCGAGGCGTTATAGTCGAACTCCTCGTTCACCGCTTTTTCGGTTAGGAAAACAAATTCATGCACTGCAAGATTTGGGTCGAATTTCGTAACGAGATTCGACGGTTTCAATCTCTCTAAAAGCAGCGTAAGTCTTTCATACGCATGGATGCGCTGCTCCGAACTTCCCTTGATGGTCAAGAGTTTCATCTCCTGATTTTTTAATTTAATGTAGGTATAGACAAATTGCCTGAGCAAAATCAGAAAGGGAATCGCGATCAGGAGCGCAAACGCATAGGGCATGTAAGGAGAGTCAATCATCCGGGGAGTTTAGAGGTTGCAAAATTACTGATAATTTGCTACTTTATGAAGAAGTTTCGCAACAAATCGGTTTTGGAATTTTCGATGATGGGATATTCCTGACGTTCGGCGCCAAAACTTTTGAAGAATACTTCGATGCCGCGAATGGTTCCGCCCATAAAGTCAAATGATTTGCTTTGGATGTTTTCCTGAAGAATCCTGTCGATGAGGAATGAGGCGCCATTGTCGAGGCGGTATTTTTCATCATTAACCAAACCCAAAAGTGAAAGACTGTTATCATGATCGATAACGATTGCCGAATTGGTAATCTGCTCATCTTTAAACGAGCCAAAAACCCTGAGCTTTTTCTGACGATCCAGAAAATTCATATAGCCAAAAAGTTTTTCGACATCACTTTTTTTGTCGAGTCCTTTAAAATTATTTCTGATAAAGTCTAAATTTTCTGCAAGGTTCAGTTCTTTGAAATTAAGATACTGTGCAGTTTTGACGGTTGATTTCCTACCTTTAAAATAATGCTTACGCAACAGTTTATATTCGGTAGTTTCGATGAAGTAGTTCTTTTTATGCTTAAAGTTTGAACTAATTTTATTTTGAAAATTAAAGTAATAGTTGACAATTTTGTAGTTCTTCTTCAAAAAATCAACAAAAAGACCTTCCATTTTTTCGTCAGTTTCTTTTCCAAAAATTCCAAGTTGTTGACAAAAAAGTGGCATCAGCACAAAATGAAAACCGAATTTCTTCTTTATGGGAACCGGCATCACAAAATCGTAATCTCCCGAAACGAGCAGTTCCCAGCTCTCACAAACCTCGTCGAGGATTTCCCTTTGCGCATAAAAGTTTTTCTGAACCGACTGATCGATACATTTACCATACTTCACAAAATCTATTTCACTGTATTTCAGCTTTTTAATCATACTAAACCTTCTTCGGCGAAACTGAGATAAGAATTTTGGGTAATGATGAGATGATCCAGTAATTTCACCTGGAGCAGTTTTCCCGCATCGGCAATTTGACGGGTGATATGAAGGTCGTGCTGACTCGGATTCAGATTTCCTGAGGGATGGTTGTGTGCGATAATCACTCCTGTTGCAAAGTTATCCAAAGCTTCCTTGAAAAGAATCCTGATATCGACCATCGATTGGTTGATTCCGCCTGTTGAAAGCTTGCTTTTGGCGAGTACCCGATTGTTTTGGTTTACATAAACCGCCCAAAACTCCTCGGTCTGCAAATCTGCGAGAAATGGATGGAGGATAGAAAAAGTGTCTTTGCTGCTGTTGATCTGAAATTTTTCGGGGACCTCCTGTGAAGCTCTCCTTCTGCCGATTTCGAGTGCGGTAAGAATCTCAACAGCTTTTACCGGACCGATTCCTTTGAATTTCGTGAGGTCTTTCACCGATAATTTTGCCAGATTATTCCAGTTGTGCTCAACCGATTTTAGGATTGTTCTCGCGAGTTCCACCGCCGATTCCTCATTGTGGCCGATCTTGATGATGATCGCCAACAATTCCGCATCAGAAAGTGAATTCTTGCCTTTCAGCAAAAATTTTTCTCTGGGTCGGTCGTCTTCAGCAAGGAATTTTATGGACATGAGAAAGGTTTGAGGTTTGAAGTTTGATGTTTCAGGTTCCCGGTTTCAAGTTTCTAGATATTTGTTGATTCTTAATTGTTATTTCGTAATTCGTATTTCGTATTTCGTATTTCGTATTTCGTAATTTGTACTTACAAAATAAGTCCATCCTTCATCACCAACTTTCTGTCGGTCGTATCTGCAAGATAAGTGTTGTGGGTCACGATCACGAAAGTCTGGTTGTACTTGTCCCTCAAATCGAAGAACAACTGGTGCAGATCATCTGCATTTTTGGAGTCGAGGTTTCCGGTGGGTTCGTCGGCAAAAATAATTTTCGGGGAATTGATCAGTGCTCTCGCAACAGCGGTTCTCTGCGCCTCACCTCCAGACATTTCGTTCGGTTTGTGGTGAAGTCGGTGTGCAATGTTCAAGTCTTCGAAAAGTGAGTACGCCTTTTCTAAAGATTCCCGCTCATTTTTGCCCGAAATCCTGGTCGGAAGCAGAACATTTTCCAAAGCCGTAAACTCTGGGAGCAGCTGGTGGAACTGAAAAACAAAGCCAATGTTCTTATTTCTGAACTTGGAGAGCTCGCTATCTCTCATGTTGATAAAGGACTGCCGCGCTAATGCAAGCTCGGTTCCAAATGCTTTAGGATTCGTCGGAGTGTCGAGTGTTCCGAGAATCTGCAGCAGCGTGGATTTTCCGGCACCGGATTCACCGACGATGGAAACCACCTCCCCTTCAAGAATGTGGATATCGACTCCTTTCAAAACCTCTAAATCGCCGTAGGATTTATGGATATTTTTCGCTCTAATCATAAGTTTCAAAAATAGTGATTTTTCCGCAAATTCAGTTTAACAATAAACCCTTTCAAAATCAACTTGAAAGGGTTCATTAAAATATCTGTAATTCTTTTACAGCAACAAAGTCAGTGGCTGCTCAAGATAAGTTCTCAACGTTTGAAGGAACTGAGCGCCGGTTGCTCCGTCCACTACTCGATGGTCGCAGGCAAGCGAAAGCTTCATCGTATTTCCTACAACGATTTGTCCGTCCTTCACAACAGGTTTTTCGATGATCGCTCCTACAGAAAGGATTGCAGAATTCGGTTGGTTGATGATCGAAGTAAAGGTCTCGATTCCAAACATTCCCAAATTAGAAACTGAGAAAGTTGAACCTTCCATTTCGTTGGCTTTCAAACCTTTGGACTTTGCTCTTCCCGCCATGTCTTTCACCGCTGCCGAAATTTGGTTGTAGTTCATCTGGTCTGCATTTTTCAGTACCGGAACAACCAGTCCGTCTGGAATAGCTACCGCAACTCCCACGTTGATATTTCCGTGGTGGATGATTTTATCTCCCGCCCAACTCGAATTCACCTGCGGATGTTTTCTCAAAGCCATTGCGGTTGCCTTGATGATCATGTCGTTGAAAGAAATCTTGGTATCCGGTAAGGAATTGATTTCGTTTCTTGCCTCAATCGCTTTATCCATATTGATCTCCACCATCAGATAATAGTGAGGTGCGGAGAATTTACTTTCAGAGAGGCGTTTCGCGATAATATTTCTCACCTGGGAATTTACCGTTTCGGAGTCTTCACCCTGAACGAAATTCATTTGCGGTTGAGCCACTGCAACAGTTGGCGCAGCTGCAACAGGCGCGGCAACGGCAGTTTGCTTAGCCGGAGTAAATTCTTCAATATCTTTTTTAACGATTCTCCCGTTTTCGCCGGAACCTTGCACGGATTGAATGTCGATTCCTTTTTCCGCCGCCATTTTTCTTGCTAATGGAGAAATTGCGATACGGCCTTCAGCATTCTGCTGACCGCTTTCGGCAGTTGGTTTAGGTTCAGAAACTTCAGATTTTGCACTTGGCTCTTGGCTCTTTTTACTTGGCTCCTGAACTTTTCCTTTTCCCGAAATCAATCCTGAAACATCAGTTCCTTCCGGACCGATGATTGCCAAAACGGTATCTACAGGACTTGCTCCGCCTTCCTCAACACTTGCATAAAGCAAAGTTCCATTATATTCCGACTCGAAATCCTGCACCGCTTTATCGGTTTCAATTTCGGCCAAAATATCGCCTTCCTTCACTGAGTCACCTACTTTTTTGTGCCATTTCGCAACCTTTCCTTCGGTCATCGTATCAGAAAGTCGCGGCATTGTGATTACATTAACTCCAGCCGGAATTTCAGCTGTAGTTTGCTCGATGCTTGTAGATTCTTCCTCTGTCTTATGTTCTTCGTCGATTTTCTTTTCTTCAGCTTTTTCAGAAACGCCTTCATCAACTTTCACCGCCCCTTTCAACGCTGAAATATCTTCACCTTCCTTCCCGATGATCGCCAAAACGGAATCCACCGGAGAAGAAGCGCCTTCTTCAGTCCCGATATATAAAAGCGTACCGGCAATTTCTGCCTCGAAATCCTGTACCGCTTTATCGGTTTCTATTTCAGCCAATATATCGCCCTCTTTTACAGCGTCTCCTACTTTTTTGTGCCATTTCGCCACTTTACCTTCCGTCATGGTGTCCGAGAGACGGGGCATGGTAATTACATCTGCCATAATTTTAATTTGAAAATTTGAATGATTTGAAAATTTGAAAATACTGCGACCTCAAAAATTCAAACAAATATTTTTATTAAAGTAAAATGAATCAATCTGAACCATTAAGAATGTAAAAACATTTCCAAATTTTCAAATTGCCTCATTTTCAAATTGATTAGTTTTCTAACTTATCCAGGAACGGATAATCTTCCTGTGCGTACACGTACTCATAAACTTTTTCAGGATCTGGGTACGGTGAATTTTCCATGAAGTCCACACATTCTTCCACGAAATCTCTTGATTTTTCGTCGAGAGCATTCAGTTCGTCTTCAGTCGCCCATTTATTTTCAAGAATCTTGTGTTTCACGATTTCGATCGGATCCTGTTTCTTATGTTCGGCAACTTCTTCCTTGGTTCTGTAAGGTTCCGCATCCGACATTGAGTGACCTCTGTAACGGTAAGTTCTCGCTTCGATGAAAGTTGGTC
Source organism: Chryseobacterium suipulveris (assembly GCF_022811685.1). NCBI lineage: Bacteria > Pseudomonadati > Bacteroidota > Flavobacteriia > Flavobacteriales > Weeksellaceae > Chryseobacterium > Chryseobacterium suipulveris. The sequence goes on from NZ_CP094532.1 coordinate 1,766,219, forward strand.
CGTCTCCTCTTCTTGCTCTCTCGATGGCTTCATAAGCAGCTTCCGCCACTTTTTCAGGATCCATCGCATCTACAGGAAGACAAGGCATTTCGTAACCCAGACCTAATTTATAGATATCTTCGTGATTCGCTGTTCTCTTCACAGAAGTTCCCATCGCGTACTGGTTATTTTCAACCACGAAGACCACCGGAAGTTTCCAGTTCATCGCCATGTTGAAAGTTTCGTGGAGCGATCCCTGTCTTGCAGCACCGTCACCGAAGAAGCAGATGTTTACGCCACCCGTTTCAAAATATTTGTCTGCAAAGGCGATTCCAGCTCCCAAAGGAATTTGGCCACCAACAATTCCGTGACCGCCATAAAATCTTTTCTCCTTGCTGAAGATGTGCATAGAACCACCCATTCCGCCGGAAGTTCCGGTTGCCTTACCGCAAAGTTCGGCCATGATTCTTTTCGGGTCCACTCCCATCGCCATCGGATGAATGTGGCATCGGTACGCCGTGATCATGCTGTCTTTGGTCATGTCCATCGCGTGCACAAAACCTGCAGGAATTGCTTCCTGACCGTTGTATAAATGTAAAAATCCTCTGATTTTTTGTTTTAGGTAAAGGGATCGGCATTTGTCTTCAAACCTTCTCCACATCGTCATTTCTTCGTACCATTTAAGGTAAACTTCTTTTGAAAATTCTTTCATGCTTGTTGAAAATATGATGCAAAAATACGAAATATCTTTGTGTTTCCTTTAGATGTCAAAGAGATTTTTCTCATATCATAAATCCGAAATCCTTATTTTTGAACGATATTAAAATTTATGCGTTTAGACGAAAATCCGCAGATTATTGCACTTTCAATATTCATTTCGAACTTTTTCAATCCACTTACCTCGCTTGTTCTGTATTTGGTATATTACAGTTCGCAGAAGCTTTCGTACTCGGAGGCAATGCAGAAATTTCTGCCGATTACGCTGATCCTCATTATTCCTATTTCGTTTTGGATCATCTGGAATGTGAAGCGCGGCAGATACTCCAACCTCGATGTATCCAACAGAAACCAGCGGAAGAGTCTGTATTTTTTCATCGCGGCTGCAGTGGTTTGCTATCTTGTTTTTGAATATGTAAAGTACGGCACGGTTGATTTGGTTATGGTATTCTTAATGGTTTTGCTGCTGATGATGCAGATCAGCAATTACTTTATTAAAAGCTCGATGCACACCGCTTTCAATGTTTTTGTGGCAGCACTTTTTTTCTCGCAGAATGTAACGATGGGAATCATCTGGAGCATTATTGCCGTTTTGGTTGGTGTAACGAGGGTGATTTTGAAGCGACATACCGTAAAGGAAGTAATTTCGGGAACGGTTATCGCACTTTTCGTTTCTTTTATTTACCTTTATGCGAATATCCAGTTTCAGCGATGAAAACTGACTTTATCTGAAAAAACTTATGAAAATAAACCACCTCACCTCTTCGGAAGAACAACTGATGAACATCATCTGGAAAATGAATTCGTGCTATATGCGCGAAATCGTGGAACATTATCCCGATCCGAAACCACATCCGAACACCATCTCGACCTTTATGAAAATCCTGGTGGAAAAAGAGTTTTTAACCACGGAAAAAGAGGGACGGATTTTTAAATACCATGTCGCTGTTCCATTTGAAGACTATAAAAAGTTTCAGTTGAAGAACTTCCTGCATAATTATTTCGAAGGTTCAGGAAACGAAATGCTTAAAATGATGATCGACGAAAAATATCTGAATCCGGCAGATTTCAACCAGTTTTTCGAAATCAAGACGATGGTGGTTCCCGTTCAGGAAACAGCGGAACCCGAGGTAAAAGATCCGATCAGCGATTTCGTGGATGAGCTTACCGCAGAAAAAAAGAAAAAGAAGTCGAAGAAAAAGAAGAAGAAATGAGTTTGCTTGGCGGTGAATTACTTCGTGTGAATGTGCTTCGCGGTGAATTTCTTTGAGTGAATTTGATTCACAGTGAATGGGTAAATTTCTCTATACAATTATCTTTAGTCGCAAGCAACGGCATCAAACTTGAAACTCCTGTCCCGCGAATGTGGGATGAAACTTGAAACTTGGAACTTGGAACCTGAAACTCAGAACCTCAAACGACTTCAAACCTCAAACGTAAAACTTCAAACCTCTAAGCCGATGCTCAAAAAATTCAAAGAAATTTTCGGTAAAACCGACGACGTGTTCCGCAAATATCCCATGGTTTTGCTGATGGGTTTTCTGGGTGCGGTTTCCCTGATCTGTCTCGCGGAAAAAGACTTCAATTCCTTCGGAAATTATTTCGTGTTCGTAAAATTCGCGCTGGTTTCGATGTTGGGAATTTCGCTGACGTTTGCGGTCAAGATGCTTTCCGAGCGGATTGGCAAAGGGATTTTTCTCGAAATTTTTGCCGTTGCTTTTCTGGTTTTTTACTACTTTCTGCTTCCTGAAAATGAAAAAGATTTTACCGAGTGGTACGCTTTTCTGCTGATTCCGACGGTGATTCTCTCACACCTTTTGGTTTCGTTTATCCCGTTTTTCGGAAAAAGTCGCGAACTGAATTTCTGGCAATACAACAAAAACCTGTTTATTAATTTCTTTTTGACAGTGGTCTTCACCGGTGTTTTGACCTGCGGTGTGGAATTAGCTATTCTTGCGGTGGACAAACTTTTCGACTTTAAGTTCCACTCGAAATATTATGTGGAGACTTTCTATTTCTTCGCAATTTTCGGAAGCTGTTTTATTTTCCTTCTGTTTAATGAAAAGGGATTGAAATATCTCGAGAGGGACGACAATTACCCGATAATCCTGAAATTTTTCACACAGTACATCCTGATTCCGCTGTTGATCATCTACTCTGTCATTCTCTATTTCTATTCCGCGAAAATCCTGATCAATTGGGAACTTCCGAGAGGTTGGGTTTCCTACCTGATTCTCGCGTATTCCGTCGTAGGAATTCTTGCGCTGCTCCTCGTTCATCCCTTAAAACGAGAATCCGCAAAATCTTGGGTAAAGATATTTTCCAAAATTTTCTACTACACTTTGATTCCGCTGATCGTACTGCTTTTCACTGCAATCTTCACCAGAATTTTGGAATACGGATATACCGAACCGAGATATTTTGTTTTAATCTTGGCAATCTGGCTCACTTCTGTTGTGCTTTATTTTGTGTTTTTCAGAAAGACGACCATTAAGTATATTCCGGTAAGTTTGTTTGCATTTGGTCTATTTTCTTTGGTAATGCCCTATCTAAACACCTTCTCGGTGGCAAAACGTAGCCAGAAAACGGAACTGAAAAACATTCTCGATCAAAATAATCTTTTAGAAAACGGCATCATTAACTTTAATAAAAAGGTTTCAGATACTGTTGCGGACGAGGTTGCCAGTAAGTTCGACTTCCTTGCCAAACGAAACGAGAAAGATTTTCTTTTTTCATTTTTGAAACCAACCGATCAGAAGGTTTTAGCCAAATCGATCGACAAAAAAGACTATTGGGGAATACAGGGCGAATTGAGAAAACGCTTCACCCACGTTGAAACCACGAAAAAGAATTTTGATCCAAACCGCTTCGAAATGGTTGCCGAAAACAAATTTCATTCAGTGAGCGGTTACGATTTTGTAGCATCTGCCGCAAACTACAGGATGGGCGAACTGAAATTTAACAACGATACTTTCACACTTTCCCGCGACGACCGAAAAGGTGAAATCCTCACCATCACCCTGAACGGAAAAGAAAAATGGGATGTCGCTCCTTTCCTTAAAAATATCCTGAATCAGCACAAAGACCAAACAGGAAAAATCGAAGTTCCGGAGATTTCGGTGGAAAACGATTTAGGAAATTACCACATTAAAGTTGTATTCGATAACCTCATCCGTGAAAACTACGAAAAGGAACAGGTTTTCTACAACGACGCGTATTTGCTTATCCGAAAGAAATAGCCAATTTCCTAAAGCTTAAACTCTAACTTTACGTTGAAAAACCTTCCCGTCAAACGTACCGGAACAGGATAATTGTAACCAGTGGAAACATCGGTTACCCACTGATTTGCAACCGTATTCAGAATATTGAAAGCGTTGAAGATCTGCACTCCCAAAGTCAGCTCTCGGAAATTCCCCCAGAATCCGCCGTTTACCTTGTTATCCTTTTGATCGATAAACACTTTTGAAAGACCGATATCGACTCTCTTGTAAGAAGGAAGCGTTCGCTGGTATTTGTAAGGCGCTGAAAAATCAGGTTTTCCATTTTCGTCGAGTGAGATTGGCGTTCCGGAAGGAAGTCCGTTCGCATACACCAAAGTAAGGTTCACCCTCATTGATGGGAATTTCGGCATATAATCCTGGTAAAACATGGAGAATTTGAAACGGGGATCGGTTGGACGCGGAATATATCCTCTTCCGTCGATATTTTCATACACTCTCGCATAGCTCGCGGAAACCCAGGAATCAACTCCCGGCACAAACTCCCCGAAAAGTCTTGTATCGATTCCATAAGCGTACCCTTCAGAATTGTTTTGTCCCGCATATCGAATCCTCACATTATCCAAATAATAAGGAATCAGGTTGTCCATCTTTTTGTAGTACAGCTCAGTAGTGAGTTTGAATGGACGCTGTACCATCTTAAACTCGTAATCATTGGCAAGAATTACCTGCATCGATCGCTGTGACTTTATATTTGGGTTAAAATTTCCGTCCAAATCCTTGATTTCTTTGTAAAAAGGCGACTGATAATAAACGCCACCGGAAAGTTTGAACAGCATATCCATGTCCCAATTTGGTTTGATGGCAAACTGCGCTCTCGGAGAAATAATCGTCTCGTTGTTGAAATCCCAATGTGAAGCTCGAACTCCTGCATTCAGGAAAACCCGGTTATCGCCCCAGTAAAACTTTTTCGAGTATTGAGCATATCCTGAAATTCTTGTCGGCTGAATGTGGTTTGCTCCCGTAATATGATATCTTAAGCGCAATTGAGATGGGTCTAAAGTTCCCGGATTCGTCCAGTCACGAGGAGTGTTATACCCCAAGGAATCTACGAGCTGCCATTCGTTGGTAAAATCTTTTAGGTTTTCTTTTTCAAATTTTAATCCCACTTCATAATCTGTATTGACATCGGGAGAAAACCTTGTCTTGAACTGCGATCCATAAGTTCTTACAAGCAGGTCATTTCTTGCGTGGTCAATCTGTCCTCCTACATCATAGGAAGTAATCGGCTCTCCCGTAACCGGATCAAAGGTTTGCAGCATATATCCCGAAGCAATCGAATAATACTCTCGCTCCCGGTTTTGATAAGCAAAATTGTCAAGCGTAAACTGCCATTTTTTGTTCGGCTTAAAATTTACAGTCGCTGTTCCCATCATGTTTTTGTACTGGTCGTCTTCCTGACCATTATAAAAAACATTTAATTTCAGGGGCGTCAACAATGAACCAAACTCAACCTCTTTCACTTTTGGAACCATTTGGTAATCGTTTTTGCTCCAATAACCGATGAAGGAAATATCCCACTTTGTGTTGATCTTATAGTTAATATAGGACTGGAAATCCATATATCGAGGATTGAAATCCGTATCTTCCTTCAAGGTATTGAGAACTAAATTGGTATTGCGATACCTCCCGGAAACAAGCGCGGTAAGCTTTTTATCTTTTGACGTGAATCCTGTGGAAAGTCTCGCCCCGATTAAGCTTGCCTCACCTGAAAGCTCAAATTTTGTTGGCTGCCTGTAATAGATATTAAGCGCGGAAGACATTTTGTCGCCATACTTTGCTTCAAAGCCACCGGCGGAGAAATTGATCGCCTGAACCATATCGGGATTGATAATGCTCATTCCTTCCTGCAGCGAGTTTCTGATCAGAAACGGACGATAAATCTCAATATCGTTAATATAGATCAGGTTTTCGTCGTAATTACCGCCACGAACCATATACTGGGACGAAAGTTCTGCATTGGAGTTTACCGAAGGTAAAGATTTCAGAAGACCTTCAACCCCTCCTGAAAGTGATGCAACCTGCTGCGCTTCCTTGGTTGAAATTTCCACCGAAGTTAGGTCGGTCACTTTTGGCTTTCCTTTCTTCTGGAAAACTACTTCCTGAATCTGTGTCTCACGCTCAGCTTTCACGAAAAGCACGTTAAGGTTCTGGAGTTTTGGCGTTGGCTTTATCGATTTAGAAAATCCTCTGAAAGTTTCCTTACTCACCGTCAAAGTTTGTTCGGTTGCCGCAATTGGAATCTTTACAAAACCACTGTTGTCGGTTGTAAAGCTTTGGTCGTTATAGGATACATCGGCGTTTGATACAGGAGTTCCGTTTTCATCTAAAACCTTGAGGTTGATTTGCGAAAGCGCGAAAAACGGTAAAAATATCAGAAATAAAAATATTTTTTTCAATGGGAAAATTTTAGGTTTTAAAGATAGAAAAAATTACAGAATGGCCTCCCTAACTCTGGTTAATTTTTGAAGCAAATCATCGAGTTTGTCAAGTTTAAGCATATTCGCTCCGTCGGAAAGAGCGCAGCTTGGATCAGGATGGGTTTCGATGAAAATTCCGTCTGCACCTACTGCGATTCCTGCTTTTGCGATGGTCTCGATCAGCTCAGGTCTTCCTCCTGTAACACCGGAGCTTTGGTTGGGTTGCTGAAGCGAATGGGTGACATCCAAAATGACCGGCGAATATTCCCGCATCGTCGGAATCCCCCGAAAATCCACCACCAAATCGGTATATCCGAAAGAATTTCCGCGTTCGATAATTGCCGTTTTGTCGTTACCTGAATCCTTTACCTTTTCCACCGCAAACTTCATCGATTCCGGAGACAGGAACTGCCCTTTTTTCAAGGTTACGCATTTACCGGTTTTCGCCGCGGCTACCAACAAATCTGTCTGCCGAACAAGGAACGCGGGAATCTGCACCACATCCACATACTGAGCAGCCAAAGCCGCGTGTTCGTTTTCGTGAATGTCGGTGGTTGTCGGAATATTGAAGGTCTCGCCAACTTTTCTAAGGATTTCTAAAGATTTTTCTTCGCCAATGGTTGTGAAAGAATCTACCCTGCTTCGGTTGGCTTTTTTAAAACTTCCTTTAAAGATATAGGGAATTTCGTACTTATTGGTGAGCTCCACTACTTTTTCGGCTATTTTTAGGGCCATCTCCTCACCTTCAATAATACATGGGCCGGCAATAAGAAAAAAGTTTTTGGAATTTTGGTGATGAATATTTTCAAGAAACTGAATCATAATAGTATCGGTGTCTAAAGCTACAAAAATACATAATTTGTCAGGAATCGGAAACTTTTCTGGCTGAAGAAAGCCATCACGAAAAATTGCGGTCAATACAAATTTCATTGGCACAGAAAAAAATCATGGAATTTTTTCGGAAAAAAACTAAAGTTTCCTACATTTGCAACTCCTAAAAAGCCCGGATGGTGAAATTGGTAGACACGCTCGTTTCAGGTGCGAGTGCTTCACGGCTTGCAGGTTCGAGTCCTGTTCCGGGCACCATTTTCATAATAAGCTAATTTGCAATTAGTTAATAATTGACTTCAGAAGAAAGGAGTAAAAAAATGTAGTTTGATTTCTTCATTCTTTTTCTTTACAATTTTATTCTCGTTATAACTTCACGTTCTTATTTTTTCAGCGACATTTCCAACATATATCATAAAGTTTGTTTTTCTGGTGATTTATGACTAACTTTTATCTGTCAAAAAAATTGATGTCATGAAAAGAATATTGATCCCCACCGATTTTTCTGAAAACTCCAAATCAGGGATAAAGTTTGGCTTGAAATGGGCTGAAAAAGATGACCTTCATTTGGTTTTCATTAATATTTACCAACCCATCAGAAAGTTGGAATGGACCAAATCCGAGTTTGAGCAAAACGAAACTGCTGAAATCAGGAGGTCGAAAGAAGAGCTTGACCGGTTTATTTTAGATGTTTTTGAAAGTTTCGGCGTTACGCCAAAACATTACTCGACCGAAATCATCGAAGGTTTAAGGGCAGACTCCTCGATCCTGGAGTATTGCGAAAATAATCAGGATATTAACTATATCTGCATCAGTACGCGAGGTGCGGGTGGCTTGAAAAAAATGCTCGGTACAAACACCGGAAACCTCATCACACAATCCAAAATCCCCGTGATTGCCGTTCCACAGGATTATCAAGGCACAAATCTGGAAACTGTACTTTACGCTTCCGACCTTGAAAATTACAGTTCAGAAATCAATAAAGTGCTCAATTTTGCGAGACCTTTAAAACTTCCTGTAGAAGTTCTTCATTTTTCCTGGCCCAATGAGGATCATTCCAAAAATGATGAGTTAAACCGTGATTATGAGTATGGCTTGACTTTCAGTTTTCCGCCGCATAATGTCAGACATAAGCTGATCACCAACCTTCAGGATCAGGTTAGCGAAAAGCAGCCCTCCGTATTCATCATGTTTACCAACCAGGAGAAAAGTTTTTGGGAAAAGCTTATTACTCCGAGCAAAACCGAGCAGCTTTCCTTTAATATAGAAGTTCCGATGATGGTTTTTAAAAAAGAAAAAAGTGCATGAAATTTTAGCAAGAATTGCATTAGCAAAGAATTATCCCTATCGCGAATTTAGCGGCTGTAAGCAATAAATTGAAAAAGTAACCTCCTTTGATTTTCTTTTAAAGGAGGTTTTTTAAACCAACAACGCTTTCTAACTAATTTCTCAGAAACCTTACATTTAAACAGCAAAAGTATCCCGCAGTGATTTCTGTTAAAAGCTGAAAATCGCTCAAAAAAACAAAACCATAACACATTTTTCGACATTTAAGTTTGAACTAAATGTGAACTTTACTACGATTTTACATATTTTTGACGCCTGAACGAAAATTTTTAACAGATCAATGAAACACATCGAAACAATTTTTGAAAATCGCAACTGGTCAGATAATATCCGTATGAAAATATATGAAGAAAAAGACCACGGTTCAGCGTATGTAGCACAACGTTTGGCAGATTTGATCATAAGCAAACAGAAGATCGGCGCACCTGCCGTACTGGGACTTGCAACTGGAGCTACGCCAAAAGGTGTTTATAAAGAACTGATCCGCCTTCATAAAGACGAAGGGTTAAGTTTCAGAAATGTGTTTACGTTCAACCTCGACGAGTACTACCCGATGTTGCCTACCAATGAAATGAGTTATGCCACATTCATGAAAAAGCACCTTTTCGAGCATATCGACATACCTGCAGAAAACACGAATATTGTTGACGGCTCTCTGTCTCACCATGATATTGATAACCACTGCAACCTGTACGAAAAAAAAATTAGTGATTTGGGCGGCATCGATATTCAGCTACTGGGAATCGGCCGTTCCGGACATATTGGCTTCAACGAACCTGGATCGACAGCAAACTCCGTTACCCGATTGGTCACTTTATGCGACACTACAAGAAAAGACGCTATCTCGGATTTTGATGGACTTGAAAACGTTCCCGTTCAGGCAATCACGATGGGCGTAAAAACCATTTTGGATGCAAAAGAAATCATACTTATTGCGTGGGGAAACAAAAAGTCAGACATCATGCAAAAGACATTAGGTGAAATAAGCGCTGAAGTTCCCGCTTCCTATTTACTGACGCACCCCAACGTTGAAATTATTCTGGACCAGGATTCTGCTTCGCTGTGCAAGATCGTTACTGCGTTATGATGATTTGAATATCGATATGTATGTAGAGAAGTTAGATTACTTTCCGATGCAGAGTCTAAAAAACCCTTTATTAATAGTAGTTTTGACATCTTGAGCAGTACAAATGAAGTACAGACTTATGCTGAGTTACTTAAAAAGATTAATTCTTTGTATAAGCAAATCCTTATATTTAATTCTATTTGCTTCACTCAAAAAAGATTGGTCTATTAATAATAACATTTTCTTTTCGGCTTTTGAAAATCTTTGAAATATGTTATCAATTTGTTTTTCCGATAATCCAAATTTTACTCCTAAATTGATAAAATCGGACTTCGTTAGGCGACTTTTTTCACCTTCAATCGTTAAAGCCGTTTCTTCTTTATCTTCCGGCAGATGCAGTTGAACATTCAATAGATCATAAGCAGGTGCAAATTCCCAATTATCACCTTTTAAAATCAACGAAAAATTCTTAAGATGCATATCATTATTTCCAGTTATATAACTAAAAATAACTACCTCATAAAGCCTTAAAACATCAAGCAATGTGTTCGATGAATGTTCAATAACTGCTTTTCCTACTTTTTCAATAGAACTTCTGTATTTGTCAAACGCTTCAGTAATTTGGAACATATCCAACATATGAATTTTTTCTCCTTTTGCAGTTCTGTCTATTCTCTTCGTAATGTAAGAAAGCTCCCCCGATTTTAATCTTATCAATGAAGACAATACCGTTGGTATTCCTAACAATTCTGCCAACTTCATAGTCAGATGTTCATTCTCAGGCATTTCAGGGAAAGTGGTATTCTGAGGTTTCAAAATATATTGACCTCCTAAAGCTTCTAAAACGGTTAATCTGCCCTTTGTTCCGTCAGCTAATTTTTCCTTAATAAAGCCTAAAGATAATTTTGGTTGAACACCCGGTACAGAAATAGAAGTTTCAATGATTTCCTTTGCCAAGGTTTCCATATCGCCTAAAGTATAATTAAGCAAAGGCGCTGTGGAAGTACCAAAGATTTTTTTACTGCATTTGGGATGAAAGTCAATTTCATTTTCTTTCAAAGCCTGATAACAAAACAAACATTTACTCACTTTCAGATAATTCAAAAGGTTCAACACTTACAGAGCCAATGCAATTTTTACAACATGCTAATAATAATCCCATCCGATCATTTTTATTAATCTTCCAATTATCCGAAGCGATATCCAAAAGCCATCCTTCCGGAATTAAGCCTTCAAAAAAAGGAAACAGTCTTTTTTCCCGATACACTTTATCCGAAACAGGCATAGAAAATGTAAGAAACTGATTAGGATGTTTTTGAATATAACCTTCGTCATAAGAAAATGTATATTCACCGTCATTGGTTTCTGTAATTACTCCGGCAAATATAGAATTATAAAAAACTTTTCCCTGTCTCATTCTTCTATTTCTTTAGTCTTCATGGGAATTAATTTACTGCCAAACATCAAAAGAACCTGATTTACTTTTGCCATGCTCAAGTTTTCTTTTCCCTGTTCAATTTTTCGAACAACAGTAAGCGCCACACCAGCTCTTTCAGCGAATTCTTCTTGTGTTAATTGAGCTTCTTTACGCTTTTGCTTTACAAAATTTGATAAATTAGGATACACAATTATATGCTTTTACAATGATAATTAAGCGAATATATAAAATTATATGCAAATAAATACAATTTTATATTTTTTATAGTAGTTATATCAAAAGGCATATAATCAGAATGAAAAATATTAGTACAAAGAATTTAATCTAGGTGATTATTATTTGATGCGCGTATCGCGATATGAGATATAGAATTTGTTAATGATTGACAAATGAAATAATGATATCATTGTATTTACTCAATGCGTTTTTCAATTTTTTCAACCACGCCCATTTCACTTCCGAACAATGCTAAAACCTGATTTACTTTATCCAGCCGAAGCGTTTTTTTGCCCTGTTCCATTTCCCGGATAAAGCGCAAACCGACTCCTGCTCTTTCCGCGAGTTCGGGCTGAGTAAGTTTTAGTTGTTTCCGTTTTTCTTTGATGAAGAGTGATAATGAAAGATTCATTTTATACCTTTTAGGGTGTAAAAATAGTGAATTATTTTTAATTATACCTTTTGGGGTATAGCAAATCATCTGCTCCTGCATTAAATTTTATAAGTTATATAAAAAAAATAATTCAGTGCAATATTTTTTTATTTTGAAATTTTTGATATCGCCTTTTCTATTTTATACAGTTTGTTACTAATCCGAACCAAGATGTTCATAATTATTCGTAGCCCAAAAAATATTTCTCTTCGTGGTATGGTCAGAAAGAAGTATATCAAGAATTTCTTTTGAAAATTCTAAAATTTCATTTTCTAAAATATCAATTTTCCCAACCATTATAAAACTACCTTCGAAGAATTCAACAAATCTTTAATATCTACATCCAGCAGTTTTGCAATTTCTAAAAGAGTTTCCATTGACGGCTGATTATCATTCGTCACCCACCGCGAAACAGTAACCTCACTTTTGCCAAGATGTTCAGCCAGCCATTTATTGGTTTTTTCTTTCTCTGCTAAAACAACTTTCAGTCTGTTAATTTTCATTATTTGTTATTTGATTAACATTTAGCGATAAAAATAAGGAGAAATAGTAACTCCAGTAAGAATTCAAATATTTTTCATTTTCTCCCTCGGCAAACCAATCTCCTGTTCACTCGGATAAGGTTTTCGCCAGGTCATGCTCACATCTTCGTTGATTTTTCGGTGGACTTCGTAGCGTTTTTCTTTATCGAATTCGTAGCGTGGATCGGGAATGAAAGGCATTTTTGCCATTTTTAAAACAGTAATTGTCGGGAAATGAAAATCCACTTCCACCTGTCCCAAAATCAGATAGCAACCACCACCCTGAAACGGAAATTCTTTCAAATTATCCGGAAAATGTGCCGTGTCGAAATATTCGCCTTCTGCATCAATCCAGGTTCCGAAATACATCGTGCCTTTCTTCGTCGGAACATGTTTTCGTGAGATGAGATACGCCAACATTTTTACCTGCTTTTTGTGGAATTTCAGTAAATCTTTCGCCATTACTGGACCTCGGTATTTTGTCTGAAGCAAATCAAACGGACTGCACGAAACAGGAAAACCTAAAATTTCAATCTCATCGAAAGCGTCCTCGAAACGGTTTCTCTGCAATTTGGGCAAACGGTAATCTTTCCTCGGTTCTTCTTCAAAAATAGATTGGAAGCGATGTTCTGGTTTGAAATTCATCATAATCAACCTCGCCTCAATCAGCAGTTCGTTTTTCTGTTTCCCGGTAAACCGAAATGCACCGACAAATATTAAAATCTGCAAGGTTTCAATTCCGATTGGAACACGATTGATGAAATTTTCCAGCGAGGTAAATTCGCCGTTTCGTTCCCGTTCTTCGGGAATGAATTGCGCTAATCTGCTTTCCAGTTTTTCAATGTGCATCAGTCCTAAAAAAACATCTTTTCCGTAAACCGTGGTTTCAAACAAACTTTGATTAACACAAGGATTATGAATGATTCCGCCATTCATCCTGCATTCGTGGACATAAACTTCCGTTCTGTAAAATCCACCGCCGTTATTAATCGCGGCGACCATAAATTCTATGGGAAAATGAACTTTTAAATACAAACTTTGGTAACTTTCCACAGCATAACTCGCGGAATGCGCCTTGCAGAACGAATATCCTGCAAAACTTTCAATTTGACGATACACTTCTGCAGAAAGTTTTTCGGGGTGTCCCTGTTTTTTGGCACATTCAAAAAAATGTTCCTTTACTTCCTGCAACTTCTTTATGGAACGGCTTTTTCCGCTCATCGCACGACGCAGAATATCGCCGTCTTCCGCAGAAACTCCGCCATAGTGAAGCGCAATTTTAATCACATCTTCCTGATACACCATAATTCCGTAGGTTTCGCCCAATTGCTCCTCAAAAACCGGATGAAAATAGTCAAACTGATTTGGATTGTTGTGCCGGAAAATATATTCGCGCATCATTCCAGACTGTGCAACTCCGGGACGAATAATCGACGAAGCGGCGACCAAAGTTTTGTAATTGTCGCATTTCAAACGCCTTAAAAGTCCGCGCATCGCAGGAGATTCGATGTAAAAGCAGCCCAAAGTCTTGCCTTTCGACAAATATTCGTTCGCGGTTTTTTCATCTTTTGAAATCGAAGTATCGCGGATATCGACCTCAATTCCTTGGTTTTTTTTGATTAAACGAACCGCTTCGTCAATCGTTCCCAAACCTCTTTGCGATAGAATATCAAATTTTTCCAGTCCGATTTCTTCTGCAGTGTGCATATCGAACTGCACAATCGGGAAACCTTTTGGTGGCATTTCCAGCGCGGTATAAGTCGTTATCGGTTCTTCGGAAATCAAAATTCCGCACGAATGCATACTGCGCTGGTTCGGGAATTTTTCGAGCAACATTCCATATTTCTGCACCTGTTTTACCACCTTGTTGTCATCGTGCAAAGCCATCGGATTTTTCGCCAGAACATCCAGTTCTTCCTTCGGCAAACCAAATGCTTTTCCTACCTCGCGGAAAATCGAGCGGTATTTAAACTCCACATTCGTCCCGCAAAAAGCGACATGGTCTTTTCCGTATTTTTCAAAAATATAGGTGAGAATTTCGTCGCGCTCCTTCCAACTCCAGTCGATATCGAAATCGGGCGGAGATTTTCGGTTTAAATTCAAAAAACGCTCAAAATAAAGGTCGAGTTCAATCGGACAAATATCCGTGATTCCCAGACAGTAACTCACAATGGAATTTGCACCGGAACCACGACCGACATGCATAAAACCACGACTATTGCTGTATTGCACAATATCCCAAGTAATCAAAAAATATCCCGAAAAATTTAGTTCGTCGATGACTTTCAGTTCTTTTTCGACGCGTTTTTTGGCAACTCCGTTGTCTTCGGAATAGCGTTTTTTAAAACCTTCGTAAGCCAATTTTCGCAATAATTTCTCGTCGGATTCCTTGCTTTCGGTGAAGTGCTTCTTGTTTTTTGGCGTGGAAAAATCAAACTCAAAATGGCACTGTTCGATGATTCTTTCCGTATTTTCGATGATTTGGGGGTAATTTTTATAATGTTTCAAAACCTCGAAAGGCGGTTTCAGAAATTCTGATTTTTCACAAATATCTTTTTCATCCAGTTTGGAAACCAGCGTATTTCTGTCAATCGCTCTCAAAATCCGGTGCAGATTGTAATCCTGCTTCGTGGAAAAAGTGACGGGCTGAAAAACCACCATTTTGTGAAGCAGACTTTTCCATTTTTTTTGAACTAAAAAATTGACTTCTTCGGGACGGATTCCGACAAACTCGTTTTCGGATAATGTTTCCGGCGCATTTTTGAAAGGATAAATGATGAAGGCGTTCTCCAAATTCGGATGCTGTTTCGGAAGCGGAATATTTTCACAGTTGAAAGCGGTAATTATCCGGTTGATTTCCGAAATTCCATCAGGATTTTTCGCAAGTGCCACATAATACTGCTCATTATCCACACGAATATCTACGCCGACAATCGGTTTGATGAGATGCGTTTTGCAAAGTTTATAGAACTCGTAAATTCCCGTAATCGTGTTAATGTCCGTCAAAGCCAATGCAGGAATACGCATTGCGGCAGCGTTTTCCACCAAATCTTCAATAGATATGGTTCCGTAACGCAGGCTGTGGTAGGAATGGCAGTTGAGGAACATTGGTAATTTTTCAATTGATTTAGACTAAATATCCCGACGCTCTCTGCACCGCATCACTTCCAAATCTTTTCTTCATTTTGTCCATCGCCTGATACAGATTCATGAGTTCTTCCGTGTCTTCAAAAAGATTCATCTGATGCTGTCCGTGAACCAATCCTGAAAATTTGACGCCGATTAATCTTAGACGCATTCTTCTTGTGTAGAGTTTTTTGAATAATTCCAAGGCGTACTTCAGCAAAGTATGGTCTGCAGAATTGTAGGGAATACGGCATTGTTTGGTTTCCGTATCGAAGTTGGCGTAACGGATTTTCACCGTGACAATTGAAGTGAGAAGTTTTTGTTCGCGCAGTTGGAACGCCAGATTTTCCACCATTCCGGAAATTAAACTCCGCATATTTTCAACATCAATCGTGTCTTCCGTAAATGTATGTTCCTTGGAAATGGATTTTCTTTCGGAATAAGGAATGACGGGCGATTCATCGATTCCGTTGGCCTTTTTCCATAGTTCGCTTCCGTTTTTCCCAATCATCTGTTGCAGAACTTCCACAGGCATTTCCGACAAAGTTTGAATGGTTCTAATTCCGATTCTCGACAATAATTGAAAAGTCACACTTCCCACCATTGGAATTTTCCTGATGGACAAAGGATTTAAAAAAGGTTGAACCAAATCGCTTTTAATTTCCAGTCTTCCCAAAGGTTTTGCTTCGCCGGTTCCGATTTTTGAAACGGTTTTGTTCGTAGAAAGTGCAAAGGAAATTGGCAGTCCGGTTTCTTTGGTAATGGTTTGGGTAATTTCATTCGTAAGTTTGTAGCATCCGAAAAATTTGTCCATACCCGATAAATCGAGGTAAAATTCATCGATGCTTGCTTTTTCCATCAAGGGAACATTTTCCTGAATGATTTCGGTAACCTCGTTGGATTTTTTGGAGAATAATTCGTAGTCGCCTTTTACCACTTTTGCATCAGGACAAAGCCGTAAAGCCATCTTCATCGGCATTGCGGAATGCACCCCAAATCTTCTCGCTTCATAAGAACAACTTGCGACGACACCCCTTTCTCCACCACCTACTATTACGGGAACGCCTTCCAGTCTGCTGTCCAACAATCGGGTGCAGGAAACAAAGAAGGTATCCAAATCCATATGTACAATCGAACGATTCATACTGCAAAACTATTGCGGATTTATAACATTTTTATTAAATTTGTTGTTCTAATTTATAACAATGTCTATTTTTTCAGATAACATCAGGGTTTTGAGAGACCGCAAGAATATTTCCCAACAAAAGTTGGCGGACGACCTTTTAATTACCAGAAGCCGGTATGTAAAATACGAGGACGGAACTTCGGAACCGCCTTTGGAACTCTTGCTTCGCTTCTCCAAGTATTTTAATGTGAGTGTCGATTTGCTTTTGAGTGTCGATATTCGAAAATATCCTTTAGACGACATGCTGAAAGTGGCTGAAAACCGAATTCTACTGCCTGTCACAGTAGATTCTAAAGGTGACAACAAAATTGAAATTGTCCCCGAAAAAGCATCAATGGGCTATCTGAACGGTTACAATGATCCAGGTTATATCGAAAGTCTTCAAACTTTGTCGCTTCCGTTTTTAAGGAACGGGAAATACCGTGCTTTTCCCGCGAAAGGCGATTCGATGCCACCTTACAAGGACGGAACATATATCGTTGGGAAATTTGTGGAAGATATTTCGGAACTGAAAACCGACAAAACTTATGTCTTTATCACAGTAAATGACGGTATTATTTACAAGCGTTTCCAATTTCACGAGGGCAGTTCGATTTGGGTAAAATCCGACAATAATTTCTATGAACCATACAAAATTTCGCTGTTTGACATCTATGAAATTTGGGAATTTGCCTGCAGTATCAACACCGAGGAATACCGCCCCGACGAATTTGAAAACCAAAATGTGCGGGAAATGTTTTCTGAGATTAAGAGTGAGATAAAGTATATCAGCGAAAGGATTAATATTAAGACTAAATAACTTGTTTATAATAACATAGCCCACGCTTACTTAAAAAATAATATTTTAAAAAATAATTACTTAAATAAATAAACTTTTATATATTTACATAATTATATATTGAAGTTGTTTAAAGTTTCCTAATCAAGATGCTGCAGAACGGGATAAGGTGCAGATTCCTCCAGTAACTTTCCTTTTTCTCGTATCTGACCAATAGGGATTTGAAGCCGTCAATCCACGCATTCATCCGCTCAATCACGAATCTTCTTTTGTATAGTTCCCTATCCAGGATTTCCTCTCTGTCGGAAATGTTTCCGTTTCTTTTGTTGAAGTCGATATTGGTGAAAATCTCGTTCGCCGTAAAGTAGCTTCTCAAACTTTCGGCATCAAACCCAGCGTCTGCATTTAGGAACAGCCCGTCCGTCCTTCTATTTGACTTTTTGATTTCATCCAGCATCTTTTCCATCTGTTTCTCCACATCGTAAAGGTCGTGGTGGTTGCCTGGAATCACTTCCGAACAATGCTAAAACCTGATTTACTTTATCCAGCCGAAGTGTTTGCTTACCCTGTTCCATTTCACGAATAAAACGCAAGCCGACGCCTGCTCTTTCCGCAAGTTCGGGTTGAGTAAGTTTTAGTTGTTTCCGTTTTTCTTTTATGAATTGTGATAAAGAAAGATTCATTTTATACCTTTTAGGGTATAAAATTATAAAATTATTTTTAATTATACCTTTTGGGGTATAAAAATTAAACTCCCTTCAGCATGTTTTACCTTCAATTGCAAAAAATCCTGTATACTGATTATTTTTCAAACTGTTTTTACTCCATTTTATATCCCGGTGACTTGTATAACTTATTTTTCTGTTCTATAATATCCGACTGATATACTTTTTCTTTCCAATCGTTTGGTTCAACATCTTCTATAGCTACAGAGAAGGAGCTTTCATCATAACCAATAACAGATATTGCTGCATTAGTTAATGCTTCGGCAAGTTTTTTCTTCTGTGTTTCTGATTTGCCTTTCCAAAGTTTTACAATTATATGTGGCATTATTTAGTGTTTAATAAGATTATTCGATACTTCTTTTTTACTGGTTAAATCATGTACTTTTTAATTAGAGATTATCTCAAAAATGGTTTTGAATAGGTATGGGCTTTGTGGATTGGAATAGAAAAGTGAGTTATGAAAGGTGGTGTTTGTCTTAGTGATGGTGAATGGGCTGCAGTAAGTGATTTGCTGCCTAAACAAAAGAAGCGAAAAGACGGCAAAGGAAGGCCTCGGCGCAACCCAAGGGAAGTGCTGAACGGCATTATCTATATTCTGTTTTCCGGTGCGCCTGGCATCTGCTGCCTGCTGAGTACCCGCCCTACCAAACTTGTCACCGGTACTTTCAGGCATGGACAAAGGCTGGTGTGTTCAGGAAAATGCTTACGAGATTAAGCGCTTATCACAACGGTAAAAGCCGTAAGGCACAAACAGCATTCATCGACGGCTCTTTTGCCGGGGCAAAAAAAGGGGCTTTGGCGTAGGCAAAACAAAGCGCGGCAAGGGCTCTAAGATCATGGCAATCACCACAAGGGATAGCCGGCCACATTCGGTACATGTGTTTTCAGCCACTCCTTTTCAAGCCACTTTGGTGGAACAAACCTTCAAGCATCGCTTTAGCAAGGCCAGAATCGGTAAGTTGGTTGGTGATAAGGCTTATGACAGCGATCCATTGGACAAACGGATGAAGCGAAGGGGTATTGAACTTATTGCACCGCACAAAAGAAACCGCAAGCGAAAGAAAACACAAGATGGAAGAAAGCTAAGGCCTTACAAAAAGCGCTGGACCATAGAAAGGTTCTTTGCCTGGCTGCAGAACTATAGGCGCTGTTTAGTAAGGTGGGAACGAAAGCTCGAAAACTTTCAAGCGTTCATCTTTCTAGCTTCTGTCATTATCCTATTAAGGTATTTTTAAGATAGCCTCTAAGCTCTTTTACTTCCGAAATTAAAATTTACAGCAAATGCTAATAAAAGCATTATTATCCCCACCATACACACACCTATCCAGTTGTACAAATTCCAGGCAATTGAACCCAATGTAGAGCCTACCGCACCGCCTACGAAGTTTGACACAACAAATACAGTATTCAACCAGCTTCGCTCGCTGTCACTCAAACTATAAATAAGTGATTGTGTAGAAACCATTGTCCCCTGAATACCAGATCCAAAACAATAATTCCAAGAATAATTCCGATAATGTATGTGCCTGCAAACCCTAACACTGCATAAGCAATGAGGCATGAAATGATACATACTACGATGATTCTACGGCTATCTTTTTTATCATTAAGCCCACCAATTACCCGAGCACCTAATGCACCTACTGCACCCACAAGACCAAATAAACCGATTTGATTGGGGTTCATGTTATATGAGGGACTTTCAAGTAAAAATGTCAACGAAGTCCAAAAGACACTAAATGAACTAAATATTATTGCTCCTGTGAATTGCCCCTCATCTCAATACTGCATACTTTTTAGTAATAGCCAGCAGCGATTGAAGTAATTGTTTATATGAAAGATTTGCATACGCAGTGACTGCCGGTATACTTCTAATCCACTACTTCCCAACTTTCTTGTTGCATAACTTCTTGTTGTACTTTATTTTGTATGCAGCCTGAAATGCTCAGAATTTGCAGAAGTATCAGAAAGAGGAATTTCATTGCATTTTGCTTTTGTCCTGTAATGTTTAAAGTCCAGACCAAAGTTTAAACTGTTTTACCATCTCTGGAGTAGCGTGAGTGAAAAAAGCACTTTCAGGATTATCGAGTTTGGCAATTTCCTGCATATCATCAGCGGAAAGTTCAAAATCAAAAACTTCAAAATTCTCTTTAATTCTGGAAGGGGTCACTGACTTTGGAATCACAACCACATCACGCTGAATAAGCCATCTTAATGTTACCTGTGCTGGAGTTTTACCGTATTTGTTTCCAATTTTCAGAAGTGTTTCATTACCAAAAAGATTATTTCTGCCTTCTGCAAACGGCGCCCAGGACTGGTGAACAACACCATATTCATCCATTGTTTTTCGGTCTTCATTTCTTTGGAAAAACGGGTGCGTTTCAATCTGGTTGATGGCCGGAATGATTTCATTGAATTCAATTAAATCAGCCAACCGGTCAGGATAAAAATTACTTACACCAATCGCACGGATTTTTCCGGATTTGTTCAGTTCTTCCAACGCTCGCCATGAACCATAAATATCATTGAAAGGTTGATGAAGCAAGTACAAATCTAAAGCCTCCAACTGCAGTTTTTCCATGGATCTCTCAAAGGCTGTTTTGGCTTTCTCATAACCGTAGTCAGAAATCCAAAGTTTGGTGGTAACAAAAATTTCGTTTCTTGGAATTCCACTTTCTTTTATGGCGTCGCCAACGGCTTTTTCGTTTCCATAAGCCTGTGCGGTGTCGATACTTCTGTAACCGGTTTCCAGAGCGGTTAACACGCTTTTTTTACATTCGTCATAATTCGGAATTTGATAGACTCCAAATCCTAAAATCGGCATTTCCACACCGTTATTAAATTTTACTGTTTTCATAATTTTTTTATTTCTTTTATTGTTTTAAATCGTTGAAGCATCGATTACATAGCGATACCGTGCTTCTTTGTTTACAATTTTTTCCCAGGCATCATTAATATCTTCTGCCTTTATTAACTGGATTTGCGGATAGATTTTCTTTTGAGCACAGTAATCCACTACTTCCTGTGTTTCGGGAATACCCCCAATTAACGAACCATTGAAATTGACACGGTTGAAAATCATGTTGAAGTTGTTAATAGTAAGCTCACCATTAACAGGTTGCCCTACTTGTGTAAAGTAACCGTAAGGCTTTACGCAATCAATGTATGAGGACATTTCATAAGCATATGGGATAGTGGAAATCATGTAATCCAATTTCCCCTTCCATGGTTTAAAGCTATCTGCACCGCTCACTACAATTACTTCTTTCGCTCCAAACTTTTTGATGTCTTCTACTTTTGACGCTGAAGTTGTGAATGCATAAACTTCAGCTCCTTTTGATACTGCTAATTGAATAGCCATGTGACCTAAACCTCCAATACCCGCTACGCCAACCTTATCACCCTTTTTAATTTTTGCGTGCATTAAAGGAGAATAAGTTGTAATACCCGCACAAAGCAGCGGTGCTGCATGTTGCAGATCTATATTGTCCGGGATTTTAATTGCGAAATGATCCCTTACCACAAGATTATTGGAATAACCACCTTGTGAAATTCCAGTAGGTGATGATTTTTCCGGTGAACCATAAGTGCCAGTAAAACCA
The DNA here is from genome assembly GCF_022811685.1 of Chryseobacterium suipulveris. Taxonomy (NCBI): domain Bacteria; kingdom Pseudomonadati; phylum Bacteroidota; class Flavobacteriia; order Flavobacteriales; family Weeksellaceae; genus Chryseobacterium; species Chryseobacterium suipulveris. Next base: position 1,787,879 of record NZ_CP094532.1, read on the forward strand.
GTTGTTTCACAATGATGCTCTTCGCCCTTTTTACAGCTTTCACATTCCATGCAGCTATCAACCATACAGCCTACACCTGCTTTATCTCCCACTTTGAATTTGGTTACATTCTTTCCTACTGCTGATACGATCCCTGCAATTTCATGCCCCGGAACCTGTGGGTATTGCTGCGGACCCCAATGTCCTTTCATCTGATGTATATCTGAATGGCATATACTTGCATATTTAATGTCAATGAGAATGTCATTATCACCCAATGGTCTGCGTTCAAACTCCCAAAGGCTTAATTTACCGGAACTGTCTTTTGCGGCATAGGCTCTTGATTTAATGTTGTTGCTCATATTTTTAAAATTATTTGTTTGTGAAAGAAGTTGTAAAGGGTTTGTAACTATTAAAGCTGCACCAGCCAATGCTGTTTGCTCTATAAATTTTCTTCTTGATAATTGATTGTTTTTATTTGCCATAGCCTTATCAATTAATTGTATTTATACATTCATTTATTTAATCGGTATAACTTTTACAGTAGCTTCTTTGGCACGGGTACTAATCATTGAGGACAGGTATGGGCTTTTAGCATACTTTTTTTTGTAAGCTTCATCAATTTGTTCATTGATACTGCCGTTAACTTTTTCAAAATTCACATCCTTAACCATACCCGCCGCATGAACACGACCTGCCTTTTGTGCAATAGCTGATTGATACCAGCGGGATTTAATGCCATTATAAGCCCGTACATATAAATCATCATTCACTACTACTGCCCATATCCATGTAGGTGTGCCATAAGTAACACCATCGGAACGGAAAGGCGATATTTTTAAGTCATCTGCTTTGTTTATATTTTGTAATTCTTCCAATGAGAATTTTGTATTTACTGAATCCATTTTTATTAATTGTTTATTAAAAAATTTGACAAGACGCTTCTTGCAGTATCTGCCTGAGTTTTATTAATACTTTCTTCAATCAGGCTAAATACTTCCATCAATTGCATTTTTGTAATACCTGTATTTATTCCCATTGTAATGTGGGCTTGCAACTGCGGCTCAACACCGGGCATTGAAGCCAAAGCCGAAATTGTAACCAACTCCCTTTGCTGATAACTCAAAACATCGCTATTAAAAATATCGGCAAACAAATGTTCCTTCAGAAAAGCATCAATACGAGGTGCAAACTCGCCAAAACCCAGAGCCGGTTTGGACTGCGAAACTTTGGTAAGAACTTCTAAAACCTTTCTACCTTGTTCATATTTGTCTGATGATGTGTCTTCAACAATAATTTGTTTTCCTATGCTGTCTGTAATTCCTTTTGCCTTTCTTTCATCCAATACGACTTTAAAAGTATTAAGAGCATTGAGACTTCTTGGAAAACCACAATAGGCATAGAGCTGTACCAATGTTTCCTTAATCTCGTTAATTGTTAGACCAGAATCCAATCCTTTATTTAGCTGCGGTTTTAATTGCAGCAAATTTCCAGCTGCCGTTAATGCAGAAATATTTACAAGGCTTTGCTGCATTGGACTCAAGGTTGGATTTGTAATTGTATTTTGCTGTGCGTACATTTTAGTAATGCTTACTGTGAGAACAAAAAGAATTAGCCAACGAAGGGTTTTGTTTTTCATCATCACTAACAAACTTTATTTTTTGTTTGCTGCTTTATATTCTTCGTCTGTAACAGGATTTAGCCATACAGCGTTTTCCTGTCCTTCGTAATTAGTAATAGCAATGTGAACCATTTTGCTTTGAGCTGTTGCTCCATGCCAATGTTCAACGTTTTCCGGGATATTTACTACATCACCTTTCTTAATGAACTGTGCCGGCTTTCCTCTCTCCTGATATATGCCTTCACCTTCGGTTACAATCAGTACCTGTCCTTTGGGGTGTGTATGCCAATTGGTTCTTGCGCCGGGTTCAAATGTTACTGCACCAGCAGAGAAATTATTATTCTTATCCTTTGAAATCATTGGATACAAAAATGCAGTGCCTGTAAACCACTGTTTCGGCAACTGTTGCCCTTTAGGGAAAATTGAGGTATTGTTATCTGTTGTCATTTTGGAAGTGTTTTTAGTACTATTGCAGGCTGTTAATGTAACAGCTATAATCAGCAATTGAATTAACTTGAATTTCATACTGCAAATATCGCAACTATCTAATGCACCCGGTTTATACAGAATACTGTTCTTTTTACCACTTTTACTGATTATTACTAAACTGAGCCAAAACAGCATTTAGAATTACTAAATTTGCAGAGAGAAAATTTAAGATATGGAAGAGATAAGGAAAATTGGAAATGTAAAGGACTATAACAATTGCCTTGGCGTAGACACCCTGCACCCGCTTGTAAGTATTGTTAATTTTGACGATTTACCTGAGGTACAGACTCATAGACTTAATATGAGTATTTACGCTGTGTTACTCAAAAATATCAAATGCGGTGATTTACGTTACGGCAACAGCCATTATGACTATGCAGATGGCACATTGATTTTTATTGCTCCAGGTCAGTTATATGGTGTGGATAGCAAAGGGGCTAAAGTAAGAGCATCAGGATATGCTTTGGTTTTTCATCCGGATTTGATTGCCGGAACCTCATTAGGGAAAAATATTAAAGACTATACCTTTTTTTCCTATGAGGTTGAAGAAGCCCTGCACCTCTCCAAGAAAGAAAGGAGGACTATCATTGATTGCTTTAATAAGATTAATGATGAGATAGACCAAAATATTGATAAGCATAGCAAGACACTTATAGTATCAACAATTGAACTTCTTTTAAACTACTGTCAGCGTTTTTATGACCGACAATTTATAACACGAAGCACTGCCAATAAGGATATACTGACCCGATTTGAAAACCTATTGAACGATTATTTCAAAACAGACAGGTCAAGTACTTTTGGATTACCAACTGTTGCCTATTGTGCAGATGCACTACATCTATCACCAAATTATTTTGGAGACCTAATAAAAAAGGAAACAGGCAGCACTGCTTTGGACTATATACAAACACGATTAATTGATGAGGCAAAAAATCGGATATTTGACAGAAGCAAAACAATAAATGATGTTGCTAATGAATTAGGCTTTAAATACCAACAACATTTTACAAGGTTGTTTAAACAAAAGGTTGGAGTTACACCTAATGAGTACAGACATTTGAATTAACCTCTTACAGAAACCAAAGACTTTCCCTGCCAAAGTCACCACCATGCATATATCCCATGCTTCCAGAGTAGTCGAGTAATATTCTTAAATGCGTGCTCATATATTGAAAAATAAAATTTTAACCCCCTCCTTCCAGCGCTTCCCTCAAAACCTGTTGCAGAAGAAGATTATTGGCGTTTTGACTTTCTTTTACGCTGGCTTCCAGCGCATCGCAGTGGTGCATCAGTTCATCCAGTTTGGCGACAATTCTTTCCTGAATTTCAAGCGGGGGAAGTGGAAATAAAAATGACTTGATTCGCCCTAAATTAAAATTTCCGGCTGAACCTCCTTTACTTGATATTTCCTTTTGCATATTTTACTCCATAAGGTGAGTTTAATAAATAGGCTAAAAAAAATGAGTTAACAAACTTTTTGAATGGCTTAGATTATTGCATGTAAAGAATTGATTTATTTATATTTGATTTCAATTCCAGATTGGTTCGATTAAAAGACACAATTTATGTAATATCAGAAGGCGGTCATTACGATTTCAATTCCAGAAGGTTCGATTAATAGAATATTGGAAGTTGTACGTGACGGCATCCGAATAGAATTTCAATTCCAGAAGGTTCGATTAAAAGTGTCATCGCCGCGAAGTTCGGAATCAATTAAATCGGATTTCAATTCCAGAAGGTTCGATTAAAAGTTTCCATCGTCCAGGACATCCGAAACGATTTTCAATTTCAATTCCAGAAGGTTCGATTAAAAGAACAATTCTTTAAAATTTTCACCTTTTAGAAGTCTGATTTCAATTCCAGAAGGTTCGATTAAAAGGCGGGAAAGATATTCAGCTCGTTGTCAACGAGATTCCATTTCAATTCCAGAAGGTTCGATTAAAAGCAGCACTACTAAAAACAGCAACTGGAAAAGACGAATTTCAATTCCAGAAGGTTCGATTAAAAGAATCAAAAAAATTAAATAATTATGGCAGATTGCTTATTTCAATTCCAGAAGGTTCGATTAAAAGTTCCGTCTTTCCAACCTGTTAATAAAGTTTCATTGATTTCAATTCCAGAAGGTTCGATTAAAAGTATAAGCAAAATTTAAATCATCCTACTTTTAGGAATTTCAATTCCAGAAGGTTCGATTAAAAGTTGAAAAACCGCCATTTCTCTAAATTGTTTAAATAAATTTCAATTCCAGAAGGTTCGATTAAAAGATTTTGTTGACCAATAGGGAAATAAAGCCATCCAAATTTCAATTCCAGAAGGTTCGATTAAAAGTTAAATCCACATCGAAAGTAACAGAATCAGCGGAATTTCAATTCCAGAAGGTTCGATTAAAAGTTCTATATTCTTTTTTTCTCTTTTTTTCTTCTACGAATTTCAATTCCAGAAGGTTCGATTAAAAGAATTAATAGTTTTTTCATAGCACTTATTTTTTATGGATTTCAATTCCAGAAGGTTCGATTAAAAGCAAATGATATTAGATAACGGAACTGAATGTTTATTGATTTCAATTCCAGAAGGTTCGATTAAAAGTTAAAATTATGCTTCCGAAAGCTCTGTCTGCAATTGAATTTCAATTCCAGAAGGTTCGATTAAAAGTATTTCCAGGAGCGCAGTTTGTGTAGATTTTTCATATTTCAATTCCAGAAGGTTCGATTAAAAGAAGTGCAGGAACATCCCGAACTCGCAAAAATTATATTTCAATTCCAGAAGGTTCGATTAAAAGGTGAGCGTCTTATGCGAATCTTTATTTGAGTACGTAATTTCAATTCCAGAAGGTTCGATTAAAAGCCGAATTTCGGAGCGGTTACGGAAGATGAAACATAATTTCAATTCCAGAAGGTTCGATTAAAAGTTAGTTTTTCGATATGGTATTATAGTTTTTATCAAATTTCAATTCCAGAAGGTTCGATTAAAAGATGTTTTTATTGCCACGCTTCAGAGTTCCATAAGGATATTTCAATTCCAGAAGGTTCGATTAAAAGACTGTTGCTGCTGCTTTTATTGCTCGTCTGCAACAATTTCAATTCCAGAAGGTTCGATTAAAAGGCTGTTCCACTTGCCCGGGTGTTCGTGGGTTTCTCAATTTCAATTCCAGATTGGTTCGATTAAAAGTCGGAAGTGTGGTCGGAGGTGGTGGAACCTGATTGATTTCAATTCCAGATTGGTTCGATTAAAAGTTTTCTACCGCTTTTTGCAATCTTTCTACCACTTTATTTCAATTCCAGATTGGTTCGATTAAAAGCCAAACGCCCAAAACCATTTTTCCTAAAATAGACCCCATTTCAATTCCAGATTGGTTCGATTAAAAGATGCTCCACTTTCGGATTTGGCGTTTACTAACGAATTTCAATTCCAGATTGGTTCGATTAAAAGTCTTTCGGAAGATTTGTCTTTTTCAAAACCATCATATTTCAATTCCAGATTGGTTCGATTAAAAGTTATTTAATTTTCTATCTAAATATCCTGCACAGCACTATTTCAATTCCAGATTGGTTCGATTAAAAGTTTTTCGGCTGCGCCGCTGTGCGTCTCGCCGGCTGATTTCAATTCCAGATTGGTTCGATTAAAAGTCTGATGTGGGAAAATCAGAATCTTTGTCCGGAAATTTCAATTCCAGATTGGTTCGATTAAAAGTAATCGTCGAGCATCGATTCCTCGTAATCAATATTCCATTTCAATTCCAGATTGGTTCGATTAAAAGAATGACGATGATGAACGGTTCCTCGATCATATTCTATTTCAATTCCAGATTGGTTCGATTAAAAGATCTATCGTCTGAAACATTGTGATTTGTTTCATCGATTTCAATTCCAGATTGGTTCGATTAAAAGACTTTCCGGGAAGCGGGCGTTTTGAAGAATAATTCGATTTCAATTCCAGATTGGTTCGATTAAAAGAATCTGATTATCAATAAGTTAAAAGTTATAGTTAAATTTCAATTCCAGATTGGTTCGATTAAAAGCTCGAAAGGCAATGTACATGGGTTTTTTTTACAATTATTTCAATTCCAGATTGGTTCGATTAAAAGATGTTTCCCAGGTTTCCGCATATATTTCGAAATATAATTTCAATTCCAGATTGGTTCGATTAAAAGGAAACATCCGTAGGATTCAGCACCATTTTCTTTTGTTATTTCAATTCCAGATTGGTTCGATTAAAAGATTGACACTCGTAACGTAGTTGCCGGTGCAACAAAATTTCAATTCCAGATTGGTTCGATTAAAAGTGCATCTGGGTAGTTATCCAACATGTATTGTAACGTATTTCAATTCCAGATTGGTTCGATTAAAAGTCCCTGTCCAAATCCTCTACGGTAACTAAAGGATAAATTTCAATTCCAGATTGGTTCGATTAAAAGGGTTTCGACAAATAACGGAATAATAAAGGTTTCAGAATTTCAATTCCAGATTGGTTCGATTAAAAGTTCAAGATGAAGGCGGAAGCGTTCATAAAACTTTATTTCAATTCCAGATTGGTTCGATTAAAAGACTATAATTATTAAAAACAATATAGAAAAATTCAATATTTCAATTCCAGATTGGTTCGATTAAAAGCAGGAACGGAAGTATCCACCATGTTGATGATATGCTATTTCAATTCCAGATTGGTTCGATTAAAAGTTCTTAATGGTTTGCTTTTTAAAATCTTCCAGGGAAATTTCAATTCCAGATTGGTTCGATTAAAAGCGGTTTCGGGGCGGGGGGCTATCGTTACCCCCAGTTATTTCAATTCCAGATTGGTTCGATTAAAAGCCACCGTCTGATTTGTATAGCCCAACAAGCTGTTAAATTTCAATTCCAAATTGGTTCGATTAAAAGTGGTCTGTAAATAAAGTTGACGTGCAAAGCAGGGAAATTTCAATTCCAGATTGGTTCGATTAAAAGCATATACGGAGGGGCAAATAACGTGAATACCATTATATTTCAATTCCAGATTGGTTCGATTAAAAGTTGTAGGTAATACCTGCGTTCACCCATTTTTGCGATTTCAATTCCAGATTGGTTCGATTAAAAGCGGTAATTGCAGCTTTAAACAAAATTACTAATGACATTTCAATTCCAGATTGGTTCGATTAAAAGGAGAAAACGCTCCTGAAGCATGTACGACGTTTTGAATTTCAATTCCAGATTGGTTCGATTAAAAGATTTTAACGCTTTGCCAAAGCAAACTTTTCGAACTGCATTTCAATTCCAGATTGGTTCGATTAAAAGTTTTCGTTTGGTGAAGCAACAACAGCTACAACTTTATTTCAATTCCAGATTGGTTCGATTAAAAGCAGCTTCCCGGATGTTTATTATCGCAAAGGTTTCTTCATTTCAATTCCAGATTGGTTCGATTAAAAGAGCCGCGGCAAATGCAGCCGGTATCGCTCCTGCAATATTTCAATTCCAGATTGGTTCGATTAAAAGTGTCGCTTCCAAAATCGAAAAGGTTTCGGTTGTAGATTTCAATTCCAGATTGGTTCGATTAAAAGTGGTGTCAAACGGCGTGGAGTAGCATATCAGCCAAATTTCAATTCCAGATTGGTTCGATTAAAAGGCCGCGGCAAATGCAGCCGGTATCGCTCCTGCAATATTTCAATTCCAGATTGGTTCGATTAAAAGATATTTGCTAATTAACTTTTAAATTTTATATATTAATTTCAATTCCAGATTGGTTCGATTAAAAGGAAAAATCCCGGTTATCATTTTATAATCGATAAAGAATTTCAATTCCAGATTGGTTCGATTAAAAGTCGCAATAGACCATATAATAGGAACATTCGTACACATTTCAATTCCAGATTGGTTCGATTAAAAGATTACAACGAAAAATCCGCAGAAAATTTAAACCGATTTCAATTCCAGATTGGTTCGATTAAAAGATACGAAAATAACTAAAATAATTCTGGGTGATTTTTATTTCAATTCCAGATTGGTTCGATTAAAAGTCCCTACGACCTTTCGGCAAACTTCCGACTAATCCCATTTCAATTCCAGATTGGTTCGATTAAAAGTAGAACATACTGTCGAAGGTGTTCTGGAGGTAAAATTTCAATTCCAGATTGGTTCGATTAAAAGTTATTAATGACATTTTTTTAGTGTTGAGGGTTATTAATTTCAATTCCAGATTGGTTCGATTAAAAGAGCGAGGAATTTTGAATCAACGTCCGCTTTTTCCGCATTTCAATTCCAGATTGGTTCGATTAAAAGAGCTTAATGAGCGGCTTCAGATCATTATTGTGCTTTCATTTCAATTCCAGATTGGTTCGATTAAAAGGGTAAAAGAAGCTGGATTCGTGGATGATGTGGATTATTTCAATTCCAGATTGGTTCGATTAAAAGACGAATAAATACCATTCTTCCCCTACTATCGCGATCCGATTTCAATTCCAGATTGGTTCGATTAAAAGTTGAGACGCAATACCAGCAAAACCCGAAACCGAAAGATTTCAATTCCAGATTGGTTCGATTAAAAGAAGTCTTCCACGCTGTTCTACTTGTCCCGCTGTTCTATTTCAATTCCAGATTGGTTCGATTAAAAGGATGTCCATCTCCTTTTTCACGTCCTGCTTTTCGGAATTTCAATTCCAGATTGGTTCGATTAAAAGTCCGCCGTCGGCTTTCTCGCCTTCATCAGCTTTTACATTTCAATTCCAGATTGGTTCGATTAAAAGCATTTGATATAAAATTTAAAAGTTAATAATCAATTATATTTCAATTCCAGATTGGTTCGATTAAAAGCCGAAATGAAGGGAGCAACACACGGCAACCGAGGGAAATTTCAATTCCAGATTGGTTCGATTAAAAGAAGTCTTCCACGCTGTTCTACTTGTCCCGCTGTTCTATTTCAATTCCAGATTGGTTCGATTAAAAGAAGCAAGAGTTTCTTGATAAATTTTCAGAATTAAAATTTCAATTCCAGATTGGTTCGATTAAAAGGTAATCTTATCGATTAATTCAACCTTCGAAGGATGATTTCAATTCCAGATTGGTTCGATTAAAAGTCCTGCACCGGACTGATTGATTAATGAATTATTGAATTTCAATTCCAGATTGGTTCGATTAAAAGTTTCGTAAACAAAGCCCGCAATTTGCGCGGGCAAATTTCAATTCCAGATTGGTTCGATTAAAAGTGTAAATCTCACCTTGAAATTCTTTTCCGCAAAAAATTTCAATTCCAGATTGGTTCGATTAAAAGTATATCCTTGCCAAAGAGTATAAATTCTCATTACAAATTTCAATTCCAGATTGGTTCGATTAAAAGTCTACCGCCGTTGCCGGTGGATTTATGAGCAGGAAAACGGATTTCAATTCCAGATTGGTTCGATTAAAAGTAGCAATAGCAATGTTTTCTTTTGCAAGCATTTCCGATTTCAATTCCAGATTGGTTCGATTAAAAGCGCATTCTGTAACCTGAACACGGAACTCGGATTTATTTCAATTCCAGATTGGTTCGATTAAAAGGTCAGTACGGGAACTTTGCTGGTAGGCGACGTGAAATTTCAATTCCAGATTGGTTCGATTAAAAGTCCAAATTCACGTCATCCATCAGGAAAACCTCGTAATTTCAATTCCAGATTGGTTCGATTAAAAGACATCCAGTCAAGCAAACGCGGCAGACCTAAAGAATATTTCAATTCCAGATTGGTTCGATTAAAAGCGTACGGCACTCTAAAACGTGGTAACAAAAACATATTTCAATTCCAGATTGGTTCGATTAAAAGGATTCGGCTTCGGGTAACTTTAGACCTTATTTTTTATTTCAATTCCAGATTGGTTCGATTAAAAGTCTACGATGTGGGATTCAACACCGATACACCTTGTATTTCAATTCCAGATTGGTTCGATTAAAAGTGGTCTGTAAATAAAGTTGACGTTCAAAGCAGGGAAATTTCAATTCCAGATTGGTTCGATTAAAAGAAGAAACCTCTCCCTTTTTTCCGTTACGGCAACTTTATTTCAATTCCAGATTGGTTCGATTAAAAGCTCAGAACGTAACGACGATGTCGTCTATGTTCAAATTTCAATTCCAGATTGGTTCGATTAAAAGTATCCATCGCAGGGAATTTACACCGTGAAGATTAATTTCAATTCCAGATTGGTTCGATTAAAAGCGTTTTGGATAGGCGTAGCGATTGTCTCGAACATCTAATTTCAATTCCAGATTGGTTCGATTAAAAGTTCAACGGAAAAAACATCTTTTTCCAATCTTACGAATTTCAATTCCAGATTGGTTCGATTAAAAGTCATCCTCGGACTTTCGATGGATGAACTTCAACCATATTTCAATTCCAGATTGGTTCGATTAAAAGTTCGGCTTTGACGAGGATTAATAATTTGGAAGCTATTTCAATTCCAGATTGGTTCGATTAAAAGTCTTGTTTGCGATAAGTTCCTTCACAGCCTCTTCCAATTTCAATTCCAGATTGGTTCGATTAAAAGAACTGGTAAAACAACCGAAGAAGCACGTTTTTTCGTTATTTCAATTCCAGATTGGTTCGATTAAAAGTTGTTTACCGTCTGCAATCAATTTCTTAATGTAGTTAATTTCAATTCCAGATTGGTTCGATTAAAAGTATTTGGAAAGGAATAGAATTTCTCCGTCTTGTTCCATTTCAATTCCAGATTGGTTCGATTAAAAGGCCGTAGTTGAAGATATAATCAAACACCTCGTCTTTATTTCAATTCCAGATTGGTTCGATTAAAAGTGAAAACCGTTCGGACTTGGATATGAAGGAAGTAAATTTCAATTCCAGATTGGTTCGATTAAAAGCGTTTTCCAATTTTTAGGATAATTTTTATAATCTATATTTCAATTCCAGATTGGTTCGATTAAAAGGCTGCGATTGAACCCTTCACAAAAGCTCTCTTATCGATTTCAATTCCAGATTGGTTCGATTAAAAGTAGAAAAACTTAGTATTATCAGTAATAGTACCCGTATTTCAATTCCAGATTGGTTCGATTAAAAGATACAATAGTACTCACTATTGTGCTAATCCTAATCATATTTCAATTCCAGATTGGTTCGATTAAAAGATGGCGTAGATTCCATTCGGGGCAGTTTCTTCTACATTTCAATTCCAGATTGGTTCGATTAAAAGAAATTTTCTTTTACTTCAAATTTTCGCTTTCATTATATTTCAATTCCAGATTGGTTCGATTAAAAGCCGGAAGACTGGAAAGATATTACCACAATTTGCTAATTTCAATTCCAGATTGGTTCGATTAAAAGTTATCTGTGTCCTGCAAAAGTTCCGACAATAGGATAATTTCAATTCCAGATTGGTTCGATTAAAAGATAGCTCAGAATTTCCGTTTCGGGGGTTTCAATATTATTTCAATTCCAGATTGGTTCGATTAAAAGATTACCAACAAATAGTGCTATTATTAAAGTTTCAGAATTTCAATTCCAGATTGGTTCGATTAAAAGTGTTTTGCTCCTCCGCCGACATTTTGCCGATCTCTTATTTCAATTCCAGATTGGTTCGATTAAAAGAGCAGAGTTTCGCAACATGGTATCAGGAATTTCCAGATTTCAATTCCAGATTGGTTCGATTAAAAGAGTCTTTTCGGGGCAAATCTGAACCGCAGAGACTTGGATTTCAATTCCAGATTGGTTCGATTAAAAGCCTCAATGTCGGTAATGTCTGCAAGTCCTCATTCGATTTCAATTCCAGATTGGTTCGATTAAAAGTTGAGTTTTACTTTTGCCCCGTCAATTTCCAACACTATTTCAATTCCAGATTGGTTCGATTAAAAGACTGGTTCGGAGATTACTATTTAGGAGGTTCAAACGGATTTCAATTCCAGATTGGTTCGATTAAAAGGGAATTAACGAACTGAATGCAGTTGGAATAAAAAAATTTCAATTCCAGATTGGTTCGATTAAAAGATAATTCCCAAAATGACACAATTACAACAGATGATGATTTCAATTCCAGATTGGTTCGATTAAAAGTACCCGAGCGAAAAAAATATGTTCTCACATTCTACTATTTCAATTCCAGATTGGTTCGATTAAAAGTCGTTTTTCTGTAGAATTTTTCCTGTGATTTCCATATTTCAATTCCAGATTGGTTCGATTAAAAGCATATCAATTATTACCTGATTCGCCCTTTGGTCTATTATTTCAATTCCAGATTGGTTCGATTAAAAGAGCTAAACTATCCATATAGTGGTCGTTCTTTTTAATATTTCAATTCCAGATTGGTTCGATTAAAAGTCTGGATGAGGACGCCATCAATGAGATTTCTACCAATTTCAATTCCAGATTGGTTCGATTAAAAGATGTGGTGCTTTATGCACAATATTACTTATCTTTCGAATTTCAATTCCAGATTGGTTCGATTAAAAGGGGTGAAAAGTTTTGGAGTTTCCGGATTGGTAGTATTTCAATTCCAGATTGGTTCGATTAAAAGGGCAGAAGCATCCAGTAAGAATTCGCCGTTCGATATTTCAATTCCAGATTGGTTCGATTAAAAGCGTCCGCATCGAAATCATTGAAATCGGCAACTCCGAATTTCAATTCCAGATTGGTTCGATTAAAAGACGAAAATGCGTAGAAAGCAATCGCCCTTTTAACAATATTTCAATTCCAGATTGGTTCGATTAAAAGTTTTATTGCCTATTTTCGATAGTTTGGAATTGCATAATTTCAATTCCAGATTGGTTCGATTAAAAGAACAGATACTGTAGGATATCAAGTCTTCAACACAATTTCAATTCCAGATTGGTTCGATTAAAAGTGAGATTTTCCGATTTTATTTTTCCAGTGCTGTCAGATTTCAATTCCAGATTGGTTCGATTAAAAGGAGCGGAGAGACCCCGAAATGAAGGGAGCAACACAATTTCAATTCCAGATTGGTTCGATTAAAAGTCGTTGCAGACGAAACACCGAGAGTTTTAAATCCAATTTCAATTCCAGATTGGTTCGATTAAAAGTTTTCAATAATTCGTGCCAAATTGAGCGGTAGATTATTTCAATTCCAGATTGGTTCGATTAAAAGCAGGAGGGGAACGGAGCGGAGCGAAGTGTTGTCAGGGCATTTCAATTCCAGATTGGTTCGATTAAAAGCCCAAATAGGCTCATCTGCATATTCCGTTAAATCTTATTTCAATTCCAGATTGGTTCGATTAAAAGCTGTCTGCAGAATGATTACGTTACTTTCGATGATAAATTTCAATTCCAGATTGGTTCGATTAAAAGTATTTATAGAAATATCCTAATGATCGTGAATAATATTTCAATTCCAGATTGGTTCGATTAAAAGAATAAAGCGGGTTACCGCTTATTCACTGCCTTATTGATTTCAATTCCAGATTGGTTCGATTAAAAGTTAAATCTTCTGCTGTTCTTGCGTATGGTTTTCTAAATTTCAATTCCAGATTGGTTCGATTAAAAGTATAAATAATGCGCTAATATCTCGTGAACAATGCCAATTTCAATTCCAGATTGGTTCGATTAAAAGCCGAAAACCCACAAGGAAACCAGCCACTAAACAGACATTTCAATTCCAGATTGGTTCGATTAAAAGGTTCGCGGACTGATCAGCTTGTTTAAATCTACATCATTTCAATTCCAGATTGGTTCGATTAAAAGAAACGAAGAACCTTGCTTCTTCCGTTGTTTTTCCTGATTTCAATTCCAGATTGGTTCGATTAAAAGCTCAATGTTGGTAATGTCTGCAAGTCCTCATTCGATTTCAATTCCAGATTGGTTCGATTAAAAGCTTTTAACAACCAATTTTGATGTAGAAACTACCTTATTTCAATTCCAGATTGGTTCGATTAAAAGTTTAGAGCTCCGAGCGGTGCAAGTCTGTTTAGTGGCATTTCAATTCCAGATTGGTTCGATTAAAAGTTCCTGTTGCTGTTTTTAATAATTCCGAATTATTTATTTCAATTCCAGATTGGTTCGATTAAAAGATCCAAAGAAATTCCGCCCAAATCGGAAAGCATCTTTATTTCAATTCCAGATTGGTTCGATTAAAAGGCAGGATGCAAAGATATCAAGTATTGTTAGCTATATTTCAATTCCAGATTGGTTCGATTAAAAGACGTTATTTCGACAAGTATAAAAACCTTGTTTCCAAGGTTTTGTATTGGTAAATATAGTGATTTTTCTGATTAAAAATCGTCGATACCCAATCATAGGATTTACCTTGGATATCGACGACAGAGCAATCTTCTGAATCTCAATGTTTTATAAATTTTCGTAAATGTCAAAGACCTTCTTTGCATGTTTCCACTGTCTCTGCGACAACTATAAAAAGGTGTCCAAATCATTTTTTTCCAGCCCTACAACCTGTTTTTCCAGCCATTTCTCCTGCCGGCTCTTGAAGATGATGATGCTATCCGTCTCGTCATCCATGATGTGTTTGGCTTTTTCAACGAGTTCTTTCAGTTTCACCTCCGTTATCTCGCCTTCGAAAACGCTGTTCTGTATCCAGTTCAAATATTGCCTGCACAACTTGAGCATCTTGCCCACGCGCTTTACATTGATATCGTAAACCAAAATCACATACATATCACCACCACGCCTTAAAAGGTTGATACTCTTCCATATCCATTATATGCTTCATAAGTTTATAGCATTCTAATTTTACCAAATGCTTATAGCTCACGCTTCTGCCGAGCGAGCGGTGCTTTATAGTTTCATTCAGTTTTTCTTCCCACGCGCGCACCACTTTTTTTCGTCCCGATTCCTTTAAAAGGCACTGGTTCAGCTTTTTATCAAAATCGGAACTCTGGATGACTTTCTTGTTGAGCAGGGCAAACATCGTGCGGTCCACCAAAATGGGCTTGAATATTTCCGCCAGATCCAACGCCAGGGAATACCGCCTAAAGCCCGGCTCATGCAGAAAGCTCACCGTGGGATCGAGCTGGGTATGGTAAATTTGATCCAAGCAAAGTGTGTAACACATCATATTCATAAACGAAATCAGGGCATTTACCTCATTTGAAGGCGGTTGCTTGGTTCGGTTTCCCATCTCGAAATCATTGATGATGGTATCGAACGCCTCGTAATAAGTCATCCTGATATTCCCTTCGATGCCCATAATCTCGCTGATGCCGTTGTATTGCTCCAAAGATTGGGACAACTCGCTGATTTTGGTAATCTGAACTTCGCAGTTTTTGCTCCTGCTGCTATAATATTTTAAATTTTTGGTCATATTGAAGGCCGCTCCCTCCACCAATTTTCGGGCAATGGCGGCGCGCTTCTTTTTGTTGGTATAATGCCCCACCTGCTGTATCAGCACCTTCCCGCTCAATAGATAATCCTTGGACATAAAGCTGCCCGTGTAATGCTCGTAATAATCGAAGAAATGAACTGAAATCTGGTTTTTGCCCAAGAAGTTATACATCGCAGAATTGGCATCGAGAGCGCCAAAGCAGTAAAGGTTTTTCACGCCTTCCACGGGGATGTATTTCGGCATGCCTTCTCTCCCCTCTTCATCTGTAGGCACAAATTTCAGGGTATTGTCCTTCCGGCTCAGTCTCCCGGGATTAAAAAGGTAGTAGGATTTTTTCATTATTCTTCGATATAGCACAACTCATAATAACTGCAGCTTTTACAAATCTTCGCATTGATCTTTGGCGGGCAAAGTTCAGCTTCGATAAGGGATTTTACTTTCTGCACGGTTTCCTGCAAAAATAACCGGTCGGTTTGAGAAAGCAACACCTCGTCCGTCCTTCGCAATTTGGGATATTCCAAAGTTGCGGTTACGCCCTCAATGCCATTCAGCTCCAGTAACCAAATGTAAAATTTCACCTGCCACTCGTGCGCTTCCTCCACCTTATCGCTGCGTTTGGTTTCGTGGATGATTTTATTTTTGGCATCGTAAAAATCTATTTTTCCCGACAAGTCTATTCCATCAAAACTTGCCGAAACCTCAATCTCATTATATTTTTCCGCCCGCTGCGGATAGCTTGTTTCATGAAGCAATTTCCCGTCATAAACGGTGTCGGAAGTGTGCTCCATATTGATGCCGTTTGCAAAAAGCCAAAGCTTGCGCGGGCAAACAATATAGTAGTTGATATGTGTGGCAATGAGGTGCATAAAGAAAGCGGCACACAGCCGCTTATATTTTATTGGTTTTCGTAATCGAAAGCCATCAATAAATCAATCAGTTTTTGCTCGGCTTGTTCAAGGGCATCGGCAAAACCAACAGCACCTGATATATATGCATTTGCAATCGGTGTTACAAATAAATCTGCTTTTGCCGTTTCATCTATTCTTGGCGTAGCTGTCGGTCTATCCTTGTCTTCACGCAGTTCGCCACGAATAGAATATGCCAATTGGTTTGCGTTATCACTAATTGCAATCGCCAAGGTGTCCATCAAACTAAACGTTCTTGATTGGTTTGAAGTTATCCGCCAATTAATTAATGCTTTTGCCAAAGCGGGAATTATCTTTTCCCTTTCTTCTTTTGGGCAAATCAGGCATTTACCAAAAATATTTTCACCCTCAACCCAACCTGCATTTCTTAACTTCTCTTCAATTTCAGGGAATAATTCAGGCTCAAGTTTATTGGTAGATACACAAAACAATGTTCTTAAGTCAATAGCAATGTCGTACACAAATAATCCACTTGCTCTGGTTTGATCTTGAATAAAAGCACGATTGGGCAATGTTCTTTGATTTGTAGTTAACCACTCGGTTAGTTCTTCTTCAGTTAATTTTGCGCCTCTTTTATTTTTCTCAACCCAAAAAACATTTACATGATGATGTTCGGGATGTGAAGTACGATCAAAAGAAAGATTCTCTGTAGGAGATTCTATACCACCCAATAAAGGATGTAGAGGACGCATTGCTGAAATTGATAAAGGGCTTCTACGCTTTACCGTTCCTGCACCTGATTCCGCTTTCATATAACCGCCAAGCAATTGGTCTGGAAACGTAGGGTCGCAAGGAGAATGCGGCTCTTTTTGACTTGCCTTGTTATCCTTTTTATCGATTTCCCAATTAAAAGTAATTGCTGCAAATGGCAAATTTAATGCTTCGATTACAGATCGCTTAACTTGTTGTCCACTTGAATAGGCCATTTTATATCCAAACTGTGGATCGTAATAAAATTTTTGACCATCATTGACAGCAAATACAGTATGCTCTGCTCTGCGCAGACCACGCAAATAAATAAATGGATTATTACTCATGATTTTGATGTTTTATTATTTTTGAAAATTATACTCAAATCTTATTAATGTGATAAAAAGCGGAAAATTGTCAGAAGGCATTTTCAGCACTTCTTCTACTACACTTTTGAATAGTTCTTTATCAGAATCTGTCTTATCCATCAATTCTGAAATATTCTCAATGAATTTGACCAAGGATCTCGATTCTCGAATATCTGCTGAAATTGTAGCATGAACTTTCTTGCCTCGCTCATCTTCCTTTTCAAATTTTAATAATACTTCGGCTATTTTTTCTGCCAAATGCAGTAAATCGGTTTTGTTTAGCATAGCGGTAATCCAAATTTTATAGAGTTGATAATATTGATATGATTCTTCGTTTGCAAATTTGAGTTCTTTTCCTTGCGCATATAACACAGAGCCTTTCGGCATATACTCTCTTAATTTAGCAGGCTCCAATGCTTTTAAGCCAATCATTCCCGTTTGACATGCGGCTTTGAAATTATAAAACGTTCCAAGTTTTATTATTTCTTTATCTGTTAAGATTGTATCCTCCTTATCAATAAAAAGTTTATCCCTCAATTCATACATTTCTGTAATCTCGTGTAAAAATATTTTTATAAATCCAAGGGTAGTATTGGTTTGCGACAGGTTATATGAATAAGCAATTAGATCCTTTTCTTTTGAATACTTTTTTGACAGATAAAATATCACTTCTGACCATTGTTTTGTAGGAATTGCAGTATTACCTTGCACTTCTGCTGTTTCAATTTGCAATCCTGCACCAGGATTCGATGCATTAAAGTCATCACTGAAACAATAACTAACCCACTGCCCATTCCATGTTTCAATTTGTTTATCTTTTACATTGGGCGTTTTCAAAAACTTTCTATACTGCGTCCAACCATTGTAAATTGTGAACATCAAATCCTCATTATCAATCAACATTACATAACCACCACTTACTCCAATACCAAATGCTTGTCCAATCCATGATGCATACATCTCTTCCGAATCAACAGCAACATCAATACTCGACAATTGTCCTGATGTTGTACCACCAACATCTTTTGCAGCATAGCCCACAAATATTGACATATTAGGCACATCATTTAAAATTGATTGATGTAAGTTTGCTAATTGAGCTTTTGCCTTTCCTCCATGTTTTTCTACATCCTCTGCTTTGGGTTTTTGAAAGAACGGGGAATTTCCAACATGCATCAGATGTGAATCATCATGAAAGAATAAAGGAAAAAACTCACCATTAAAAAACTCCTCAGCAGAATAATTCTTATTTTCCTTTTTGTTGTATAATTCCAAAAATTTTTTGCCAATATAACTTGTGTACATTTTACCAAATATTTTCGTGTTCAACTAATTCTAAACCATATTTTTCGTGCATTTCCTCCTTTTGTGGAACTACAAAAGGGCGACTGCCAACTTCCAACTGCTCGTACTCTTTTACATAACCGCGAAGGGTTTTCCAGTTTACTGGTATTTCAAATTCTATTCGTTGTTCCCAATTGCTTAATAAGTATTTTTCTCGGTCTGCTTCCAAAATACATGTTGCTCCCTCGATTTCGAGTGCTTCAATAAGTACTGATTTTTTGCAATCGGTCAGTTCTTTTAGCACAATCTGATTATCAATAAATTTTAGATGAATATCGATTTCTTTCATGTCGAAAACATCATACACCAGATCAATCCCTTCCTGTAAACTGCATTCTTCCAACACGGCACCATTTTCAGGAAGAGCACTAAAACTTTTTTGTAAAATATCTAACTTATATGGCAAGACATTTCCTTTGGGTTCAATAACATGCACAGACTTAAGTTTCCCGATATTTTTTTCAGACCTATATCTGTTTACTCTGCCAAATCTTTGAATTAGGGCATCCAAAGGTGCGCATTGTGTTATCATTCGATCAAAGCTTATATCTAAACTAACTTCTACAACTTGTGTAGAAACCACAATGCAGGGTTTAAATCCAACATTATCTTTCGTACCATTATAAAACTCCTTTAAATTATTCTCAAGATTTACCCTCAAACCTCTTTTAAAACGACTATGAATAAGCATTTTCGGAACGCTTGGATAATTTTCTTCTATTTTTTTAAACGCTTGTTGCGCACCCTTTACGGTATTATAAATGATAAGTAACTTTTCCTTATTTTCGATTGCCAGATTAATTAATTCAGAAATATCATAATCAGCAGAATGCTTATAAACCTTATGTCTATTAAACTTTTCCAACTCAGCATCTGACAACTTCACTTCGTACACATTTTCACTACTTCCAAGAATTTCTATCAATTTTTTATAAAGCAATGTAGGCATTGTAGCTGTGCCAATATGTATTCTACATTCAAGATATTTTAAAGCTTTGATAACTTCCAAAACCATTGCTTGCGAAAAGTCTGAATAAGTATGTATTTCATCAAGAATAACATCGCAACCCTTAATGTCTAACATTGCTGTTTCAAACCCCCTAATTCCAAATACAATGGAAGCAATCTGATGTGGAGTAAGAACCTTGATGGACGAACCTGCAAGCGGTTGTAAAATTTGTTCATCAACATAATTCTTGCCTCCTTCTCTTTTCACAACTATTTCGGAAGTTGCATGTAACAATCGAATATCTTTGTTCGGAACTACTTTTTTGAACCGTTGATACATAGCATTGATTGAAGCTTGAAAAGGTAATGTATAAAATATACGTCCCTTACATCTTTTCATCAAAAAATCTGTTTTGCCTGCTCCTGTAGGCGCAATAACAATTGTATGTAAGCGGGCATCACTTGTATCTATTAAAGAAAGTGGATATAGTTCCGACCTTCTGTCACTCCCATAGTAAAAAGATAGATTTGGCTTTTCAAACAAAGAATCTAATTGCTCGCTTGTCTTTTCATTAAAAGCTGAGGCAAAATGATCGGCGGCTTTTAATAAACCTCTCCATGGCGACCAGCCTGTTTTCTTTTGCTGACAATATTTTCGTACATATTGTAAAGACTCGGTAGCGTTTTCTTTTGATATTTCCGGACAATTATAACCAAAACTTTCTAAAAGCTCTTTTCCACATTCCCACCATTCATCCCAATCCAATAAATGATTACTTGCCCAATCACGCTCATCCGTTGAAATATCCAAAATACCCTTTCTTTTGCTATCATTTTGAACGGATTTATGATGGCCTACAACCATGTCAATTAACGCATCCCATTCTTCCTCAGGAAATGCACTCAAAAAAGCCAAAGAACTAATTTCATGACGATGTGTAATGCTTTCGAAGTGTCGCTTCTTTAATAGAGAATCATGATTATACTCTGATATTCGACTTCTAAAATGTGGATGCGCCTTTCCTATATCGTGCAAAACAGCACCTTTTTTAGCCAACTCAATATCAAACGGATAATCTAATTGTTCTGCAAACAACTCAATCGCATTTACAACATCTTTTGTATGATTTAATAAAGATGTTCCTCCATAATGAATACTCTTAGCATAGATGTCAGCTAATTTTATCATAAGTACGAATTGGATTGCCTACAATTTTTAATTCACCAAACATTTCCGAAGCACTATCAAACCTATTATGCCCAACCTTAAAGCCGTTCTTAACTGATTTACCCCAAATTAATTCAAAACCTCCAATATTTTCAAATTCCTCCATGGGCATATCCTGCATCCATTCCGGGTGCAATATATCTTCGTTTCGGCATAAACAAATAGATTGAGTATTTGCTTTTTCAGCATCAGAAATATGATTAAACGCCAAGTATAAATTTGGCTCAATCATTACACCTCTTTTTAAAATTCCAAGGTTTGTTTTATAGACACCTTTCTCTTTAGAAAATGAAAAGCCACCTTTTGCCCACGTTCTTTCTTGTTGAATATCAATACTGCAATAATTCAACCTATGCCCGACAATCTTTTTTATCCCAACTTCATTAAGCAATTCGGGAAACAACTTTTTTTCAATTCCTTCAACAATAGATGGCGTTAGAAACTGTTGTGAAAAGGTTTCACTATCTCGTACAGCTGTCCAAGGTTTGATAAAACCAAAAGGACCGGAATATTTTACAACGTATATTGTTTTCTCCATAATCTAATATTTTTCAATTGAACCAAATCCTACTCCCGTACTGTTTCCAAGGCCTACATTCCATGCAAATGCGATTTGCTCAGGTGCTCCCTCTATAAATACCGGACAAATATTAGCTTTATTCCTAATTTTACCATAGGAAATGATCTTGGTTTTAGGGTTCGAATATTCTTTATCAAAGTAAACACGCACACCTTCATCATCCATTCCCGCCTCTCTAAGTTTTGTCTTCAAGGTTGTTGTCATCAATTCATCCGATTCCTCGTCTTCGTAAGTATAATGCTTTTCATTTCCATCCTCCAATCTTCTCTTAATTAAAATTGGACTTGTAATGTAAAACCTTTCATGATCAAAAAATTCGGGCGTATCTTGAATCAAGACATCTCTTACTTTAATTCCGCAAAACATTTCGGGAGACTTCAAAATTCCTTTGATTACTTCTTTTGCCAACTCACTTTCATGAAAACTGAAAAACATATGCGAGTCGCGAGTTAGATTCAATCCCTTTTGAGATGGTTTTACATTTTGAAGCCATGAAAATGAATACAGACTTACAATTCCGTGCTGAGAATTGTTTTCACCAATCCATTTATGCACGCATCCCGTAAGCAATTTTTGATAATTGAACGGTATTATTTCAGTATTTTTAGTAAGTTTTATATGAAGCCTCATCGTCTATTTTTTTTCAAATTTAGATTTTATTTTTAAATTTGCCAAATCATTTTGAACTTTTAGAATTTAAAAAATCACTTTGAGCTTTTATTTTAATCGCACCGTTTGGAATTTTACAACAACTCTACAAACCGCTTCTCCCCAATCACTTCCAACCCGAAATCGGTAAAACCACGGATTTTGGTTTCGGCGGGCGTGTCGGCTTTTATCGTCATCAATCGCGATTTAGGTAGCTTATCAAATAGTTTTACTTCAATAGAAAGCATTTGCTGCGCAATATCCACATCAGGAAGTACCGATTTTATTTTCTCCTTCCAATTATATAGCAGGCTTTCAGCAAAACGCGGATCGGTAGGCGCTAAAAACTCATAATTGTCTTTTTCATTTTTACTCCCCGCCACGCAAGCCGATGCGGTTTCAAATTTTGCTTGAACTATTTCGTGGTCTTTTTTACCGGCAAATGGATTAGGCAAGGTTTCCACGGTCTGCACAATACCGGAAACACGGCTCTTCTTATCCGCAATATCCATCTGCTGACTCATAAATAAACCCTTAATAAAATTCTGCGATGCTTCCGGCAAATGGAAAGAAATTTCAAAAGAAATTGTATCGTTTTGCAAATTGAATCGGTCGCCTTCTGCCTTAAATTTTCCCCTTAAATCCGAAAAACAAAACAGCTTAAATCCTTTACCATATCCCGTCTCGTGCAGAAATTCCGCATAGTCTTTATCAGCTTTGTCAATAATTTTATAAATAGCCGCAGACAAGGGATATTGATAATTTATGGGCAGTTGCTTGCCCTTTGCAAACAAGGTAATTTTAAATCTCATAGGAAATGTTTTGATTTATGACGCGTACCTGTCTCCCAAAGTTATAACTTTTCTTATTTCTTTCCATAAACAAATAAATTATAATATTTAAACTCACAGTGCATTATCAAACGAGATTTATTTTTAAGTTGTTAATGTTTCTGTTAAACACAAATTTGTTTAGATATTGGATGGCTGTCAACGTCGTGATTTCCGCCAATATTCTTGTCTTAAACCCTTCAAACGTTTTCGCATAATTCCTTCTAATCATGAACTGGTCGCAAAGTTGGGAAAAGAGCGTCTCAATTCTTTTCCTGTATTTTTTGAATTGGAAAAACTGCGGCTTATAATCCTTCTGATTTTTTCTTTTGGTCGTTTCCAATTGGATGTTACTTGGCTTTTCGAAGATATAAATTTTAAGATTTTCAAATCCCTTAGATGTCTTCTTTTTCCATCGCTAGAAATCTCAGAACCTCGATAAAATTCAATAGATAGATTTATCTTTCCGTCCTTTAACTTTCTTTGTTTCAGTGTAATCTTCATAATTAGTACAGTTGTACCAAATTTCAGATTCGTGTGGTCAAATGTAATCACAAAAGCACAAACAAACTCTTATATGAGAAAATAAAATCTATGTAAATTATTGATAATCAAATAAAAGAAAGCAATAGAAATCAAAGAAAATTCTATTTATTTACCGATACAAAACTTGCCCATATCAGTGATTTGATTAACAGCGCATTGCAGTTTTCATAGAAACAAATTAGCAACAAAAACCCTCTAATATAGGCAGTTAACATCAAATCAAGGGCAAAATACGAAGTTATGAAAAATAAAAAACCGCTCCAATTTTGAAGCGGTTTCTAACAAGAATATTTAATCGGTCTAAGCAACCGTTACTGAGCTAAATAAAGACTGTTTGCCACCTTAGTTCCATCGTCAGAAACAAAACCAATATACATGGCTCGATGACATTCCGGTCGAATATTTCCTGTACCCCGAATACGATCCGCCGCTGGAAGCAGAAAACCTCACCAACATCGAAGGCACAGCGACCCTGTTTTAATCCCGCTATCCAAAAGTTGTAACCTGCCTCCCTCATCACCACATCAACCAATCACCACATCACCACATCGACCAATCACCACATCAACCCATCACCACATCGCCACATCAACCCATCAACCCATCAACCCATCTCCGCATCGCCACATCAACCCATCAACCGCCTATTGCACCAAACCGCAAGTCCACCGATGATCCGGAATGGTAGGAAATACCAGAAAAAATTTATTGGGCCGGTCAATTTTTTCAGCCGTCCCGTCATTCAGGTAACCGCCTTTAAAGTGGAGATTCCCCTTTTCATCCACCGTAAACTTACCATTGCTGGGCTTTTCAAATCCGGCATAGGTATAGGTGCCGTCTTTTTTTAAGGTAAAAGAACCTTTGGGAATATACTGATAAGACCCGCCGCTGTATTTGGCAACCGTACAGCCGTATTTACCCATTTTTGGCGCCCCATTATTGCTTTGGGATTTCACCATGTTTCCAAAGAAAAGCAAGAGCGCTATCGCTCCTAAACGCAAATATTTGTGTTTCATGCATAAAATTTTTATCTTCAAAAATACAATTTTTTCCTAAAAGTACCGGCGCTAGTGTTTTCTTTTTTGATTTTTGTGCAGCCGGTATAATCATACGGAGGTTTGTCATGGAATGTCACGCGATGCAATCGCGTGTGAGCGGGGGTAGACCTGGAACTTCAAATTCTTGCGGGTAAATAATCTCTCTCCATACAGCACTTAAAAAAAGGCTGCCTCATTTTTGGGGCAGCCTTTTTTATCAGCATTATTTTCAGCCGGTTTTCTGTAAGACATTCCGGATCTGTTCAGAGCTGATGCCCAGATACTCAGAAACTTCCTCTACGGTGACTTTCTGATGTTTGAGTTTTGCCTTTGAACTTTTAATTTTTCTCAAGATTCTTCTACAGTGGCCGATGCTGTAGTGGGTAACGGCATGAACGTCTACTGCGTCCATAATTAATTTCTCTTTCACTTTTTTCCATGTTTTTAAGCTTCATCATTCAGAAGTTTTTATTCAACAATTATTTTATTAAACTGATGTTCTTAAAATAACTGTGAGAAACTAGAAAGGAGCAGGAAAAGCAAAAGAACAGCCTACAGAGAAATTGGTTAATTTTTTCATGTGTAGATTGATTGGTTGTTTTTTGTTTGATTCTATTTTTTGGCAACTCTGTGAGATCCTGTTCAAACTTAGATTCAGAAATATTACTATCAATCCAAGGCCGCAAATAGTCACCGACTATGTTATTAAAGGATTTGAATTCAAAACTCATAAATCTAATTTTATCTTGTTAGCGGCTTCAATCTTTTTTGAATCAATAACTTTTGCATAAATCTGCGTTGTTCTCAGTTCTCTGTGCCCAAGAAGTTTTGAAACCGTATAAATGTCGGTTCCTGCTGCTAACTGCAAGGTAGCGTATGTATGACGAGCACAGTGAAAAGTTATGGTTCTATGGATGCCTGCAGCCATCATCCATTGTTGCAATTTCAGGTTATACCACGCAGAATATCTTAAATTTACAAAAACTCTTTCGTCCGTTTCACTGCGTTCTCCCAACAATCCAACTGCCTGTTCAGAAATTGGAAGTGTTTCTGCTCCTTTGGTTTTCTTCTGAATGAATCTGATATGATTTCCCAATTCATTTGAAAACTGAATTTCGGACCATACCAATTTTTGGCAATCAGACCACCGCAAACCTGTAAGCGCAGAAAACAGAAAAGCGGTTTTCATTACAGGAATTTCACACTCTGTTTTGGCGACTGCTTTAAGTTCTTCCAAACTTAAGTATTCCCGTTGCGGTTCTCCCTGTTTGAAGCCATCAACGTCTTCACCTGGATTGGTTGGTAATATTCTATCTCTTACCGCTTGCTTTAAAGCCGCTTTAAATTTATTGAAGTAGGAGTATTTAGAATTCTGGGAAAGTTTAACGCCTTCAGACTTTGTTTCTGCACCAACAAGATAATCTTTAAACCCTTCAACAAAATCACGATCTAAATTTTCAAACAAAAGATGTCCATTGGTATACTTCACAAGATGTTTATACATTGAAATCCAATTCCCGTGGTTGCCACTGCTGTCCTGCTTTTTGTCAGCAAGTTTTTTAATATAATCCAATGCACTGGCTTTTAGTTTCTCACTGTCCTGGAAGCCATACACTCCGTTCTGGATTTCAATTTGCCTTTTGGCTCTTACACTTTCTGCAAGTTGCAAGGTTTTTTTATTCAAATCCTTCTCCTCCTTTGTTTTAGCATTTGGATTCAGATAGAGTTTCAACTATTCCAGTTTGCGTTTACCTTTATGGTAAATCCAGATACAGACTGGTTTTTCCTCCTTGGTTGCGTTCTCGTAAAGTGACTTTCATATCTTGTGATTTTTGTTGCTGTCAGGCTGTTTTCAAGGTTTGTTGCTAGAAACAATTTTGTTGTTAGCAACAACAATACAGAAACAAAAGTAAAAAAGTGCAAATAAGCAACAGAAACAGGAAGGAAAATTTATATAAAATGCAATAAATGAAGGCGTTAACTAATCAAGTGCAAGGTAATCACTTTCCGATACAAAACTTCGAAAAAATATTCCCCAAAACCTCGTCGTTCGTAAACTCCCCGGAAATCTCACCGAGGTGTTCCAAAGCGTAACGAAGTTCGTAAGCCAAAAGTTCGGTGTGGAAACTTTGGGAGATGGCAGATTTTACACGCTTTACAGATTCCAAAGATTTTTGTAGGGACTCGTAATGCCTTTGATTGGTAATGACCGTGTTTTCAGAGGTTTTGATGTCCTCGATGTATTCCACCAGTTCATTTTTGATGGCTTCTACGGAAGTGCCTTCTTTGGCGGAAACGCCAATAATGGAATTGGTAAATTTTGGGAACAGTTCGGCTTTCACTTTTTTGTCAAAATCATTTTCAAAATAACCTCCCGAAAGGTCGATCTTATTGTGCAGAAGAATGATTTTCAAGTCTTCACGCCAAAAGGTTTTTACAAAATCGATGACTTCATGCGGTTCACTGTCGAACTCGTCATATAGGTAAAGAAGAATTTTCGCTGTGGAAATTTTTTCTTTGGCTTTTTGAACACCGATGGCCTCGATTTTATCCGTTGTTTCACGGATTCCAGCAGTATCGATGAAACGGAAGGCTGTACCTTTAATATGCAGAATTTCCTCGATCGTGTCGCGCGTCGTTCCCGCAATATCCGAAACGATGGCTCTTTCTTCCTTTAATAAAGCATTCAGTAACGTAGATTTTCCTGCGTTGGGTTTTCCGATAATGGCGACATCTACCCCATTTTTGATGGCGTTTCCGTACTGGAAGCTGTCGATTAGTGACGAAAGTTTATCCTCGATTTTATTTAAAAGCTTATTCAGAGCGGAACGGTCTGCAAACTCCACGTCTTCCTCCGCGAAATCAAGTTCGAGTTCAACCAATGAAGTAAAGTTGAGCAAATCTCCACGGAGATTAGAAATCTCGTTAGAAATCCCGCCTTTCAACTGATTTAAAGCGACTTTCCTCGAAGCTTCATTTTCGGACGCGATCAGATCCGCAATCGATTCTGCCTGACTCAGGTCGATCCTTCCGTTCATGAACGCGCGCATCGTAAACTCACCCGCTTTCGCCATTCTCGCCCCGTTTTTTATTAAAACTTCCAGAATTTTTTTGGCAATATGCGGCGATCCGTGAAACGAAATTTCAACAGAATTCTCTGTGGTAAAGGTTTTTGGCGAATGAAAAACTGAAACCATCACCTCATCGATAACTTCGTTTTCATCTTTAATGAAGCCATAATGAACTGAATGAGATTTCACTTTTTCAAGGTTTTTACCCTGAAAAACTTTATCCACGATTTTAAAAGAGCGCTCTCCAGAAACCCTGATAATCCCGATCGCGCCGATTCCGTTGGCAGTTGCTAATGCGCAGATTGTGTCGTTGTTCATTTGGCAAATTTACACAAAAAAACCTCCTGGACTTTCCATCCTGAAGGTTCATATTTTTTAGAAATATACTTTAAATTGGTTTCACCTGCTCCAAAAACCAATCCCTTACTTCGCCCTCCAGATCGTTTTCGAGTTTTTCCTTGCACCATTGGTGGTAGTTGTTCAGCCATTCTTTTTCTGGTTCGGTGAGAAGGGAAACCTCGATCACATTGCGGTCGAACGGACAGATCGTCAAGGTTTCGAATTCGTAGAAACTTCCGAAGTCGGTTTTCTTCCATTCTTTCACAGCGATCAGATTTTCGTGGCGGATTCCGTAGTGGTAGTCGAAATAGAATCCCGGCTCGTTGGAAACCACCATTCCCGGAATCAGATCCTGGAAGTTCATATCCTTTCTGATATTTTGCGGACCTTCGTGCACGTTCATAAAGCTTCCCACACCGTGTCCCGTTCCGTGGTTGTAGTCTTTTGCCTCTTTCCACAACGCCATTCTCGCAAATGCGTCGAGCTGCACTCCCCTCGTTCCTTTCGGGAATTTCACCATTGAGAGTTGGATCATTCCTTTTAAAGCTAACGTACAATTACGCTTGAACTCATCGGAAACTGCTCCCAAAGCCAAAGTTCTGGTAATGTCCGTAGTTCCTTCCAGATACTGTCCGCCGGAATCGACGAGGATAGATGACGCATTGGTCACTTCCTTGCTTCCCTCGCTTTTCGCCGAGTAATGCATGATGGCACCGTTTTCCAGATAGCCGACGATGGAACCGAAACTTTCGCCCACAAAGTTTTTGCCTTCCGCACGGAAACTACGAAGTTTCTTCCCGATGGAATATTCGGTCATCGCTTCTTTTCCAGCTTGATGAGTGAGCCAGTACAGGAACTTCACCATCGCCACACCATCGCGCTGCATCACCGTTCTGAAACCTTCGAGTTCGGTTTCGTTCTTAATGGCTTTCATCAGATTGCCGGGAACAGGTGCTTTGATAAAGGTATTGTCGGTTTTGAGATGCTCAAAAATCGATTGGTTGCTGTTTGGCGAAATGAGGATGGCTTGATTCTTTATTTGTTTCAAAGCGGTAAAGAATTCGTCGTACGGACGCACCTTCACGAAGGAATCGTACATCTGTTTTCTGGCGTGGTCGTCGAGTTTTTCTGTATCTACAAAAAGTTCAGCCGTGTCTTTTGTTAAAACGATATACCCTAAGAACACCGGGTTTGCCTGAACATCGCTTCCCCTTAAATTTAAAGTCCACGCTACATCGTCCAAACTTGAAATAATGTGGGTGGAAGCTCCCATTTCCTCCATCTTATTACGGATGTCGAAGAGTTTATCTGTTACTGATCTTCCTGCTCTTTCGATGGGATGCACGAAAACCGGGTTCTTTTTCGCATTGGGATTTCTGTTTGTCCAGATCTCCTTTAGCAATGGTAAATCCACCAATTTTCTACCTTTTGCCGAAAGCTTCTCAGTCAGCAATTCCCAGTTGGAGTTGGAAGTCGCCAAAGCATTTACAGCAACGGTTCCTTTTTCCGGCGTTTCAGAAATGATCCAGTCGATATAGTTGGGTGTTCCTTCCATACCGTCCTTCATCAGTACAATTCCTGAACCTTCGAGCTCGATCGGCGCCTGTACGAAATATCTTCCGTCGGTCCACAAAGCCGCATTGTTTTTGGTCACCACCACGAATCCAGCAGAACCGGTAAAACCTGAAAGCCACGACCTTTCCTGCCACTCGTCGGGAAGATACTCGCTCATGTGAGGATCTGCCGAAAAGACGATGAAAGCGTCGATATTGTTTTCTGACATTTTTTGGCGGAGCGCCGATATTTTTTGTGAAGAAGTCATACCTGAAATTTTTTGTGAATTTACAAAGAAATTGAGAGCCGACCGTAACCGAAGTACTATTTTTTTATAGTAATAAACCTACAGTGCTTGATATACTTGCCACGAAATCGAAGATTCGACGGAGTCAATACACGAATTTTCATAAAAATGACAAATATTTTTATATTCCTCTCAAATAATTGAATGCTTAATATTCAATTTATTCTTGTGATGATTACTTTATTTATAACATTCTAAAATTTTGTAATTCGTGCATGAGTAGCAAAATAAAACTTTACTGATATGGTGGCGTTTATAAAACCATCGATAATGCACTACAGGTAGTAATAATTTTGTGAAAGCCGAAATTTGTCTTTCCCTAAAACCTTTATAAATGTATTGCGGATACAAAAAAGCCACCTCAATCGAGATGGCTTTCTGTTGATTTTGAAAAAAATCAATGCCTGCTTACGTGGAATTATTTTCCGGCTGCTTTCATTGCTTTTTCTTTGGCTTCGAATTCTTCGTGCTTCGCCTGGTTTTTGTTGGACAGATAAAGTCCTTTCAAAAGACTTACTGCATCGATGCTTTCAGGATCCGCTTGATACCATTTTTCAGCGTAAGGTAGTGCAGCTGCCAATCTTGCTCTTCTTGCCTCGATGATTTTGTTGGCTTCTGCAGTTTTGCCTGCTTTTCTTGCCGCGTTGTAATCGTCAATGGCTTTTGCATCATCACCCATCGTAATGAAGGTCAGGTTTTGATACGCCTGTGCAAAATTCGGCTTTAATTCCACCGCTTTTTTGAAAGCAGCAATTGCATCATTCATCGTTGCCGGATCTTTACTTTGCAAAACTCCAAGGTTGTACCAGTTGTTGGCATCATTTGGATTTTGCGCAAGCTGTGTTTTCAATGTTGCAAGGAACTGGTCCATTTTACCGGATTTGTAGTATGCTGTTCCCTGAAGGTCGGCAAGCTTGCTGTTTTTAGGGAATTTAGCCAATCCTTTCTGGATGAAAGCTACCGCTTCTTCAGCACGGTCAGCATCTACCAAAAGCGCAGCTTTGGTTTCGTAAAGCTCCTGCTCGATGCTTTTTGAAGTCTCGGTTTTGAAGTCGGTATAATCACCGGTAGCTCCCATTTTTTTATAAAGGTCCCAAGTTGTTCTGTCGAGCGTATCCACCGTTCCGGTTTTCTTGTTTTTCGCAGTATAGGTGGTTTCCACACCGGTGTAGCCAGAATCGATCAGATAAGAATATCCTTTGATTGCTTCCGGTTTGTCATCGGCAAGCGCGTAACTTAGCGCGGAATAGTACATCAGTTGTTTGTTGTCTTGTCCAACTGCTTTCAAGAGGTCATAAGCTTCTTTGAACTTCACCGCAGCAGATGAATATTTCTTGCCGTTGTGTTCCTCTAAAGCTGCTTTGTAAGTTCTCTCGATAATTGGGTTGAGCGATGCGCCCAATTTGCTGTTCAGTGACGGAGAATAACTTTCTTCTTTTAATCCTTGAATTCCGGAAGCATCTGCAGAAGCTTTACCAACGTAATATACTCTGTTTTTGGAGCTGTCTCTTCCGGTAAAGATTTTATTCTTTCCAAGGTCATCAATCTTCGCAAGATAAGAAGCACCTTCGGCAGTTTTACCCGCTTTCAAAAGTGACAAACCTTTAGCATAATAATACTGCTCCTGAAGTGATGGTTCAAGAAGGTAGAGATTACCTCCCATTGCCGCCTCAGCTGCAGTAACCTGCGCATTTGCAGTGGCTGTATCTCCTGCGTCAATTGCTTTTACCGCAGCGGAGATTTCCTTTTTTTGTGCAAAGGCAAAAGTCACAGAAACCATTGCCACGCTTAAAAATATTCTTTTCATAATATTTTAAAAAATTTAGGTTTACAATTTATTCCTCGGAATCATCAGATTCTTCGGCGTCTTTTTCTCTTTCGAGCTTTTCGTTTTGTTTAGCTTCCTCCTCCTCTATCTTTTTCAGATATTTTTCGTCGCCCATATTGCTGATGGCGTTGTCGCCGGTTTGAGGCACATCCTTAAATTCTGGAAGTTGAGAATCTACTGCTCCCGGAAGTGTTTCGGTTTCTTCATCATTTTCGTCTTCGACATCTTTGTCCATTTCCACTTTAGCGATGGCAGCAATCTCGTCGCCGTTTTTCAGGTTGATTACTTTCACACCCTGAGTATTTCTACCCATTACACGAAGTTCGTCCACACTCATTCTAATCGCAACACCCGACTTATTAATGATCATCAAACCATCACCATCAACCACGTTCTGAATCGCGATGAGGTTACCTGTTTTCTCGGTAACGTTCAGTGTGATCACCCCTTTTCCACCACGGTTGGTGATCCGGTAATCCTCAACTGCCGAACGTTTTCCGTATCCTTTTTCAGAAACCACTAAAACGCTTTCATTCGCCACATCATTCGCAATTATCATACCAATAACCTCGTCGTTTTCTTCAAGCGTAATTCCACGAACTCCAATCGATCCTCTTCCTACTGCTCTCGCCTTTTCTTCAGGGAATCGGATACATTTACCGTTCTTGGTTGCAATCATGATCTGAGATTTTCCGTCGGTCAACCTTGCTCCTAAAAGCTGGTCGTTGTCACGGATTTCGATAGCGTTGATTCCGTTGGTTCTCGGTCTTGAATACGCTTCAAGCGAAGTTTTCTTCACCGTACCGTTTTTAGTAATCATCACAACGTTCATCTGGTTGACGTATTCCTCGTCTTTCAGATCATTAGTTCTGATATAAGCTTTTACTTTATCGTCAGGTTCAATATTGATCAAATTCTGGATCGCCCTTCCTTTCGCAGTTCTGGAACCTTCAGGAATTTCGAAAACCCTTAACCAATAACATTTCCCTTTTTCGGTAAAGAAGAGCATATACTGGTGATTGGTCGCGGAAACGATGTATTCGGAGAAATCTTCGTCACGCATTGAAGCCGCCTTGTTTCCTACACCTCCTCTGCTCTGAATTCTGTATTCCGAAAGCAAAGTTCTTTTGATATAACCAGCGTGCGAAATCGTAACCACTACGGTTTCGTTAGGGATAAAGTCTTCGATCGACATATCACCTCCCGCATAATCGATTTCGGTTCTTCTTTCGTCGCCGTATTTTTCCTTCATTTCCAAAAGTTCGTTCTTAATGATTTCAAACCTTCTGGACTCGTTCGCAAGAATATCTTCCAAATCCTTGATCAAGTTCATGATTTCTTCGTACTCTGCACGGATTTTGTCGAGCTCCATTCCCGTCAATCGGGCAAGCCGAAGATCCAAAATCGCCTGTGCCTGAATTTCGGAAAGGTCGAACTCGGTCATCAATCCCTCCTTCGCTTCCTGCGGATTCGCACTGTGACGGATGATTGCAATGGCTTTATCTAAATCGTCCTGAGTTCCGATCACCTTCATGAACCCTTCAAGAATGTGGGCTCTTTCCCTGGCTTTTTTCAGTTCGAATTCGGTTCTTCTTACAATAACCTCGTGACGGTGATCCACAAAATGATGGATGATTTGTTTCAGGTTGAGCTGCTCTGGTCTTCCTTTAACCAAAGCAATATTGTTCACGCTGAAAGAGGTTTGAAGCGCCGTGTATTTAAAGAGCATGTTCAGCACCACATTCGGAATCGCGTCGTTTTTAAGTTCGTAAACGATACGCATTCCTTGTCTGTCGGACTCGTCGCGGATTTCGAAGATTCCAGGAATCTTTTCTTCCTTCACCAATTCCGCGGTTCTGGCGATCATTTCCGCTTTGTTTACCTGATACGGAACTTCCGTAACGATGATGGCGTTTCTGTTCCCCACTTCCTCAAAATTCACTTTCGCGCGGAGCACGATTCTTCCTCGACCAGTATGGAATGCGTCGCGAACACCGTCGTAACCGTAGATAATTCCACCTGTCGGGAAATCCGGTGCAATGATGTGCTTCATCAGTTCATCGATGGTAATCTCATTGTTATCGATATAGGCAACAATCGCGTCGATACTTTCAGAAAGGTTGTGCGGCGCCATATTGGTCGCCATTCCCACCGCGATACCCGAAGTACCGTTCACCAAAAGATTCGGGATTTTTGTAGGCAATACGGAAGGTTCCGTCAACGAATCGTCGAAGTTGTTTTGGAAATCCACGGTCTCCTTATCAAGATCGGCTAAGATTTCGTCGGAAATCTTTTTCAACCTTGCCTCGGTATAACGCATCGCTGCAGGCGGATCACCGTCCATCGAACCGAAGTTACCCTGTCCGTCAACTTGCGGATAGCGCAAACTCCATGGTTGCGCCATTCTCACCATCGCATCGTAAACCGACGTATCGCCGTGTGGATGGTATTTACCGAGAACGTCACCAACAATTCTCGCGGATTTTAAGTATTTTCTGTTTGAAAAAACGCCGAGTCCGTACATACCGTAGAGAACTCTTCTGTGAACGGGTTTCAAGCCGTCTCTTACATCGGGTAACGCTCTGGAAACAATTACCGACATCGAATAGTCGATGTAAGAGGATTTCATTTCATCAACAATGTTGATAGGAATTAACCTTTCTCCTTCTTTTTGCATAATGAGTTTTAATAAAATGAAAATCAGCCACTTAAAAGCTTCGCTGAAATTTCCTTAATTTCTAATTTTAATAACGTGCTAAAATACGAAAAATTTACCGATTTTTGCCAATGAATTTATCCACAATCATCATAAATTAAGTTAAAAAAATGAGTGTTCTGAGCATCACTTTCCACAGTACCGAAAGCACTGGTAAAGAATGGGGAAATTACCTTGAAGGCGAGTTTCATCAAATGGTCGAAAACCTGATGGATGTTGAGAAGTACATCCTGTCGGAAGTGCAAAGCGAAATGGTAACCGAAGGAAAAAACACCAATCTGCTCCTGGTTTTTGATAACGAAGAAAAACGCGGGGATTTTGTGGAGATCGAACTGAAAAACATCACCGAAAGAATCGAAAGCAAATTCGGCGAAAACGTGATGGTTTTTATGACGTTTTTGAATCCGAAGAAACAGCGATTATAGTTTAAACCACCTCCAAGAACTTCATCGTATCGACATTGTCCGCGTACGTTTCCAGTCCTGGGTTTTGCGCTTCACCGAAATTAATCGAATCTAATCCTAATTCTGGTTTTGCGACAATTGCTTGGATATTTTCTTGATTAATTTTAATGAAACCCCTTACTTCGTCCAAATCTGAGTATCTTGAAAAATTAATGACAGAAAGCGGCGAAAACAGCTTCTCATCCTCCTTCAGCATTACAAAATTATTGTCCCAGAACTGCTCCTGATTCAGTAAATAGATGGCACGGTTGTATTCGTAATTATTGGCGTATTGGTGGTGGTTGATAATTTCCTTAAAATTCAAAAAATTCTCAAATAACCTGTCGATTTTGAAATCGGAAGGAATAAAAATCCTTGTGACATTTCTGCATCCTAAACCAAAATATCTGAAAATATCTTCAGCCAAAAGCTGAAGTTCCGCGTCGGTTTCATCTCCTTTCAAAACCGCAATTGTTGTTCTGTTTTTTCGGATGATGCTCAGGTAATCTTTAAAGTAATACTCGAGATATCGCGCTGTATTATTGCTGCCCGTGGCGATTACCGCATCATAGTTTTCCAATTTTTCTACCAGTTCGTAGTTGACGTTTCCATCAGAAAATTCGTTCCACTTTTTTAAGAGAAAAGGAATCACCCGCTTATCTTTGGAAGAAAGTTTGATCACAGGAATATTTCCGCTCAAAACAACGGAGATCACATCGTGAAACCCCACCATTGGAATGTTTCCCGCCAGAATCAATCCGATTTTCTTTGGAATTTTAGCAATCTGATAATTTGAGAGCCATTTTTTTATCCCTTCTTCATTGAGCAAATCCGCCCACTGTTTCATGGCAAATTTTTGATTTTCGATCGTGAACCAGGAATTTTCGATTTGTGATTTTCTCAACAGAGCATCTAATTCACTTTCAACTTCATTATAAAATCCAGGTTCTTTTTTCAAGAATTCTGTAATAAAATCACCTAACTTGCAAAGTCCTAAAATCTGATTTTCTATTGCCATATTGTGGGAAATTAGCGGATTTTTCGTAATTTTGTGCAAATTTAAAAATAATATATTAGCAATGGCTATCAGAATAACAGATGAGTGTATCAACTGCGGCGCGTGTGAACCGGAATGCCCGAACAACGCGATTTATGAGGGAGCAGTTGACTGGAAAGCTTCCGACGGAACCGCACTGAAAGGAACAGTGGTGATGAAGTCGGGGTTGACAATTGATGCAGACGCACCACAGGAACCAGTTTCCGACGATATCTACTTTATCGTGACCGATAAATGTACCGAATGCAAAGGTTTCCACGAGGAACCACAATGTGCAGCGGTTTGTCCGGTGGACTGCTGTATTCCCGATGAAGACCACGTCGAGTCCGAAGAAGAACTGCTTGAGAAAAAAGCGTTTCTTCATGGCGAATAACAAGCTCACTAACCGTGGGCTTTTTTTTCATTAAAAATCTAAATCACAAAAAATAAAAATGAACAAGAAACACAACTTCAGCGCAGGTCCGTGCATCCTTCCACAGGAAGTTTTCGAAAAATCAGCACAGGCGGTTCTCGATTTTAACGGAATAGGATTATCAATCCTCGAAATTTCTCACCGCAGCAAGGATTTCGTTCCCGTAATGGACGAAGCGAGGGCAATCGTAAAGCGCCTTCTCAACCTTAATGATGATTATGAAGTACTTTATTTAGGAGGTGGCGCAAGCTTGCAATTCCTGATGGTTCCCTTTAACCTGATGAAACAGGAAAACGGAAAAGCCGCATATTTAGATACTGGAACCTGGGCTTCCAATGCAATCAAAGAGGCAAAACGACTTGGGACGGTGCATGTTGTCGGCTCCTCAAAAGCTGAAAATTACTCCTTTATTCCAAAAGATTATAAAGTGGGAAGCGAATATGATTATTTCCACTGCACTTCCAACAACACGATTTATGGAACCCAGATGAAAACCTTTCCCGATGTGGATACTTTGATGGTTTGCGACATGAGTTCCGATATTTTTTCGAGACAGCTCGACTTCTCCAAATTCGATGTGATTTACGCGGGAGCTCAGAAAAATATGGGTCCAGCCGGAGTTACAATGGTCGTTGTGAAAAAAGAGATTCTCGGGAAAACAGGAAGAGACATTCCTTCGTACCTTGATTATTCGTTGCACATTGCGAAAGAATCAATGTTTAATACGCCGCCAGTTTTCCCTGTTTATGCATCTTTACTGACATTACAACATTTAGAAAATAACGGCGGAATTGCGGAAGCAGAAAAAAGAAACGAGGCAAAGGCAAAACTACTCTACGACGAAATCGACAGTAATCCGATGTTTGAGACCTTCTGCAAAAAAGAGGATCGCTCACTAATGAATGTTCCCTTCAAGATCACCGACGAATCCAAAAAAGAGGAATTCGACAACGCCTGGAAAGCCGCAGGAATCAACGGCTTGAACGGACACAGAAGTTTGGGCGGTTACCGAGCGAGCTTATACAATGCTTTGCCGATTGAAAGTGTGCAGGTTTTGGTGGATGTTATGAAGTCGATCAAGTAATATTTTTCATTTTCAAATTTCCAAATTATCAAATTTCTAAATTAATAAAAATGAAAGTTTTAGCAAACGACGGAATTTCCAAAGCGGGTGAACTGGCGCTTAAAGAAGCCGGAATCGAATTTATCGAGGCGAAAGTTGCACAGGAACACCTTGCCAATTTCATTAATGAAAATAATATCGACGTTCTTCTGGTTCGTAGCGCAACCAAAGTGAGAACCGACCTTATCGACGCTTGTCCGTCACTGAAAATCATCGGAAGAGGCGGCGTTGGAATGGACAATATCGATGTGGAATACGCAAGGACCAAAGGAATCCAAGTGATCAATACTCCGAATGCATCCTCGCGTTCGGTGGCGGAAATGGTTTTTGCGCACTTCTTTTCGTTAGCAAGATTCCTGCACGAAGCCAACCGAATGATGCCGCTTGAAGGGGAATCCAACTTTAATGCCCTGAAGAAATCCTATTCCAAAGCAGTCGAGCTTGAAGGCAAAACTTTAGGGGTGATCGGTTTCGGCGGTATCGGTGAAGAAGTGGTGAAGATGGGAATTTCAATGGGAATGAAGGTGAAAGTCCTCACCAGAAATCCAAGAACCAAAACGGTTACCCTGAATTTCTTCGACGGACAGAAAGTGGATTTCGAGATTTCTTCAATTAACGATATGGACGAATTGCTGAAAGACACCGATTTCATCAGCATCAACACGCCGAAAACAGACCGTTATATTATCGACACTCCGCAATTTGAAAAAATGAAGGACGGCGTGTTCATCGTCAACACTGCGAGAGGCGGCGTTATCAACGAAGTTACCCTACTCGATTTTATTGAATCTGGCAAAGTTGCAGGTGCCGCTCTCGACGTTTTCGAAAACGAACCGACTCCCGAACTGACGATTCTGATGAACCCAAACCTTTCATTATCACCGCATTTGGGAGGAAATACTTTGGATGCACAGAGCAAAATCGGAGCAGAACTTGCTTCGCAAATTATTGAAATCAAAAAGAAACTATAGAAACACAATGCCTATATTTAAACCTTTTCGGGGAATCCGTCCCAACGACGATTACGTCGAGGTTTTCCCAACCCATCCTTTAGACAACTTCACGCAGGAAGAGATTAATAAGAAAGCGCAGGTGGATTCTTCGTACATCCAGATGATCAAACCTTACGTGGTGAGCAAATCAAAGGACATCGACCGAAACCTGAGAAAAATCCGAACCAATTTCGAGGAACTTCTCGCCGATAAAAAATTGGTGCAGGATAATAATGCTTCCTATTATCTTTATGAGCAGATTTTGCCCAATAAATCGATCTTTCGCGGGCTTCTCGGTTTGGTGAGTGTGGACGATTTCTGGAACGGGAAAATCAAAAAGCACGAATCGACTCTAACCCACAAAAAGGAGAAACTGGCTTACTATCTCGAAAAGGTGAATATTCAGGCAGAACCCGTTTTGCTTACTTATATGGCGAATCCGAAAGTGGAACTGCTGATGAACCATGAGGAGAAAAACGTTCCAATCCTTAATTATCTTGACGACAGCGGAATCCGACACAAAGTTTGGAGAATCGACAACCGACTGAAAATGCAGCAGTTCAAGGAAGTTCTGGAACAGATCGATTCCTTCTATATTGCGGATGGTCACCACAGAATCGGCTCCACAGCGCTGAATGCGAGAAACCTTCAGGAAAAGAACAAGAAGCACAGCGGAATCGAACACTACAACTATGTTTACAGTTTTATCGTTTCTAACCAGTCTATCAAAATTCACGACTACAACCGTCTTCTCGAAGATTTGAACGGACTCACCGAAAAGCAGTTTCTGAAAAAAATTGAGAAAAATTTCCTCGTTCACGAAAAGGGAGAAACGCCTTATTATCCGTCGCAGAAATTCCATATTTCGATGTATTTGGGCGGAAAGTTTTATTCGCTCCACGTGAAGCACGACCTGCGCAAACAGCAAAGCGAGCTGAACGATCTCGACCATTTCCTTCTTGAAGAATTCATTATCAAAGACATTCTGGGAATCGACGATCCGAAAACTACTGACAAGATTACCTATATCAAAGGAAATTCGGGAATCGACGGAATCATGAGCATCAAGGAAAAAGTGGATTCCGGGAAATACAAAGTCGGCTTCGGAATCTATCCCGTAAGTTTTTCGGATCTCTTAAAGGTCTCCGACAAAAACATCAAGATGCCGCCAAAGTGCACCTATATCGAACCGAAGCTGGTAACGGCTTTGGTGATGTACGATATGAAGTAAGAGGAAGGTTGAGGTTGAGGTTGAGGTTGTGGTTGTGGTTGAGGTATTTGCCATCGATTTGCAAACTTTACTGTGTCGGAACCACAAAAAATTTCACGTAGATTATTGGGAACTTTTTCAGGTGGGAAAAGTTAAAAAATGTTTATAAGTAATTCGTAATTAAACTATTTTGTAATTTTGAACAAAACATACTTATGGATTTACAAACGAGAAAGTTAGAGTTAATAAGAATTTTTCTAAATCTTCAAAACGAGGAAATAATAAATCAAGTGAGAATATTGAATTTGGAAACTTAATAATCCTGCTAAATCAGGTTACTTATGTGGAACGTTTTTCAAAAACTCAATATTATCTAATGAAATTTTCTAGAATGTCGGGAATGTTGGGAAATAGAATATTTTTAAACAGTGAAATTTATATTGACTGTAAAAACTCAAAAATTGGAATTCAATAAAGAAACTGAACGTAACACATCATTACAAAAGTTACAGTTGAAAAAATAATTAGATACTCTTCCACTTTCACAAAAAGATTATCGATGGACTTGTACTTTTCTTTTCCATAGAATTCGGAAACTGAAAGAAAAAAGTTTTCACCACAACATAAATTTGTTTACATTTGAATTTAGAATTCAGAAAACGAACAATGAAATTGATGCTCATAAAAATACTTCCGCTCTTTCTGGGCGGATTTTTATTTGCCCAAACCAAGGCAGATTCCCTACAGTTTAAAAGGATTTCGGACGAGATGTTGGTGAACGGAACCGCTTACGAAAACCTCAGAACTTTAACCAAAAATATCGGTCACCGTTTGAGCGGGTCGGAAGCGTATGAGAAATCCACAGATTGGGCGGTGCAAAAACTGAAGGAAGCAGGAGCCGACAAAGTCTGGAAGGAAGAAGTAATGGTTCCTGTTTGGGAAAGAGGCAAGCAATCCCTCCATATCAAAACCCAGAACGGAAAATGGAAACCACTAAGAATGTTGTCTTTAGGAAATTCCGAAGGAACGAAAGGAAAAGACGTAGAAGCCGAAATTATCTTCGTGAAAAACAAGACGGAATTCAACCAACTTTCTGAAAGTCAGGTAAAAGGAAAAATCATTTTCTTTAATTATGCTTTTGACC
This sequence comes from Chryseobacterium suipulveris, assembly GCF_022811685.1. NCBI lineage: Bacteria > Pseudomonadati > Bacteroidota > Flavobacteriia > Flavobacteriales > Weeksellaceae > Chryseobacterium > Chryseobacterium suipulveris. Next base: position 1,828,544 of record NZ_CP094532.1, read on the forward strand.
AAAGGTTTATCGTGACAGGACAAGCTTATGGTGATGCAGGAATGTACCGTCGTTCCGCCGCGAGTTGGGCAGGAAAAAAAGGTGCGAAAGCAGTCATCATCCGTTCGCTTTCTTCCGCGTTTGACGATGTTCCGCATACTGGTGCAATGCGTTACGACAAAGACGACACCACTAAAATTCCTGCAGTTGCAATCGGTCCGAAAAGTGCGGACGAATTAGAGAAAACTTTAAAAACGCAGAAAGTTTTCGCCAAACTGAATTCCAACTGCACGATGAAAGGTGAAAAACTTTCCCATTCCGTGATCGGTGAAATTACAGGAAACAAAGATCAGAGCGTGATCGTTGTCGGCGGACATCTCGATTCCTGGGATGTGGGAGAAGGTGCGCACGACGACGGAGCGGGAATTGTTCAAAGTATTGAAATCTTACGAACTTTCAAGAAATTAGGAATTAAGAACAACCACACGATCCGCGTTGTCTGTTTTGCGAATGAAGAAAACGGTGTTCGCGGCGGAAACAAATATGCCGAAAATATCCAGAAAAATAATGAAAAGCATATCTTCGCCATAGAAAGTGACGGTGGTGGATTTACTCCGCGCGGAATTGCGTTGGTAATGAGTCCTGAAAAAAGAAAGGAAGTTCAGTCGTGGCGGAATTTATTTTTGCCTTACGGAATCCATAATTTTGAATTCCAGTACGCAGGAGCCGATATCGAACCGATGGAAAAACTCGGCATTCCTTTAGCAGAACTTGTTCCCGATTCGCAAAGGTATTTCGATATCCACCATACCGAAGAAGATACTTTTGAAAAGGTAAACCGCAGAGAGCTGCTTTTAGGCGCAGTCGCGATGGGACAGCTGATTTATATGGTGGATAAAAGTTGGTAACTATCGGTGAATAATGAGTTTTTAGGTGAATGGTGAATTTTCCTTCGGAAGTCAATTGTGAATTTAGGAATCGCAAACTTGAAACTTGAAACTTGGAACAACAATATAACCATCGCAACAACTGCAACCATTGCAACAAAAAAATATGAGAAAACCTCCATTCCATAAAAGTGTGGGAAACGCAATCAGAGGCGTGATCTGGATGCTGAAATCCGAGAGGAATTTTCAGCTGGAAGTTTTGGCTTTACTGATTAACATTTTCCTGATCGTATTCCTAAAGCTCAACACCGTCGATGCTGCAATTATTCTCGTGGTCTGTTTTTCTGTTTTGAGTATGGAAATCCTGAACACTTGTGTGGAAAAAATCTGCGACATCATTCAACCCGAATTTGATGAACGCATCAAAATTATCAAGGACATTGCCGCAGCTTCAGTGGGGTTAATGGCGTTCGCTTCTGTTGCAGTGGGTATTTTGGTGTATTGGAAGTATATTTTTCATTAAGAGTTTATAAATTAAATACCTCTTCCGAATTGGTATCTTTGTATATCTTTACTAAGCGATAGCGCCTTTGCCTCCTTTTTTAGTTTTATCAAATGGACTCGGCGAATTTACGATTTGTCTGTCTTTAATTTGGAGCAGCAATATTAATTTATCTTTGTTTAGCTTTGCGAGTATTTTTTCCTCGCAAAGTGCGCAAGGAATATTTTACTAAATGACTTCATAATTATGCGCGCGAAGGCATTTCATTTAGCAATGACAGACATAATTTTTATTAAAAGTTGATTATTAAATAGATACAAGTCAAACCTAAATTCTACAGGAATCAACTCTTTAAACTTATTTTTTGATTTACAATATAAATTTCGGCTAAAGCCAAATGAGCTCGACAAAATTAAAGCGGACTAAAGTCCGCTCCTATTGATTTTCAAAAAACTCATTGTAGTTCTTAACCCAGAAAACTGACAAAGGAATCTTTCGCCGCATTGTAGCCGATCTCGAAAATTTCCTGCAAATGTTCTGGTTTTCGCTCGAAGGTTCCGTATTGCGCCAATTTCTTGGAGGTGATGAACCAATCGCAATAAGAGAATTTATGCAGTTCGGTTCGGTAAGAAAGCAAATCGTAGGAACGCGAAACCACCGAACGGATCGAGTGCAGATCCTGAATCTCGATATCCTGCGGCGGAGAAACGAAAACGCCGATCATTTTTTCGCAGTCGTGCTGGATGATATCCGCAGGAAAATTGTTCAAAACTCCACCATCGCTGAACATCTCTTCACCCACAATATACGGAGTTGTGATTCCTGGAATGGAGCAGGAAGCGATAATCGCGTCGATCACGCTGAAATCCTTGTCGAAAATTTTCTGGGTTCCCGAAACCAACTCTGTGGCGACAATCCGAATATCTTTGTCGAGGTCGCCAATTTTCATATCCTTAAAAATCGGCTCCAGATAAGTCCTGAAAATCCGTGAAGAAACCAAACCTGGCTTGTTGATTGCAAAATGCCGCCAGTTGAAGAAATAGACGGAGTTGAAAAAACTCAAAATTTCTTCAGGCGATTTTCCCACCGCATACATACAGCCGACAATGGAACCCGCGCTGCAAGTCGCTAAAATATCCGGTTCAATATTCTTTTCGCCAAGAAATTTGATGGCTCCCGCGTGTGCGACTCCCTTTGTTCCGCCACCTGATAAAACCAATCCTAATTTTTTCTTTTCCATTTCATTCCAAAAGTAAGAAAACGGCAAACAAATCGGTTTCGGAAATCGGTTAAAAATTATGCAGCACTTAAAATCTTCCCTCAACAAAAAGAAAAACCACCGGGAATTTCCGGTGGATATGATTGTAATCAAAGAGATCTTTACATTCTTAAATAAGTTTCACGAAGCAATTTCTTATTTCAAAAGATATTCCTCCATAAATTTAATGACCGCCAATCGTTGGAAATCCGAGTTCTCTTTCTTACGGAAACCGTGCCCCTCGTTTTTGGCTTCCAGATACCAAACCGTATTTCCCTGCGCTTTCAGCTTGTCGCGCATTTGGATCGCTTCAGTTACGGGAACTCGCGGATCGTTCGTTCCCTGGATGATGAACATTGGCTTCTTGATTTTGTCGGTATTGTGAAGCGGTGCAATTTTGGTGAAGAACGCACTCATCTTCGGATCGCGTTCATCGCCGTATTCCACCCTTCTTAAATCGCGTCGGTAATCTTCGGTGTTCTTGAGGAAGGTGTTGAAATCGGAAATTCCTACAATATCAACCGAGCAACGGATTTTGTCGGCATATTCGTAAGCAGTCGCCAAAGTCATAAATCCACCGTAGCTTCCGCCCATAATCATAATCCGGTCTTTGTCGAGGTCGGGCTGCAAAGCAATCCAGTCGAGCAACGCACCGATATCTTTCACCGAATTCATTCTCAGGAAACCGTTATCCATCGCAATGAATTTTTTCCCAAAACCTGATGAGCCACGAACATTAGGGTAAATCAAAGTCACGCCCATTTCGTTGGTAAAATAATTATTCGCTCCGAGTGACGACGCCATCGACTGTCCTTCCGGTCCACCGTGAATATTGATAAGCACCGGTCTTTTCCCCGTAAATTTCTTTGAAGCAGGATACAGGAATCCCGAAATTTTCAGCCCGTCGAAACTTTTCCATTCGATGAATCTCGGTTCCGACATATCGGATTTCTGAAGTTCGCCTTGTTCGCTTTCCGTCCATCGTTCGGTCTTTAAGGAATTTACATCAAGCCGATAAATATCTGAACTGGAATCATACGTTGACTGTGAGAAAAACAGCGATTTGCCGTCTTTGGTAAATTCAAAATTCCCGATTAATCCGGTTGGTAAATTAGGAACCGCAGTGTATGAAGTTCCGTTCGTATTCATGATGTAGAGCTTGTTCAGACCTGCCTCATTCGTTTCGAAAACGAGTTTCGACTTATCGTCAGAAAGTTCATAACCCGAAACCTCCCAAGGAATTGCAGAAGTGATATAACTGATTTTCTTCGTTTTCAGGTTCATTTTTGCAAGCCGGGCAAACTCGTTGTCGCGGTCGGTCACGAACCAAATTTCACCAGGATTTCCTGAAAATCTTGCACTTCTCTGCACGATGCTTTTCTCATTAATATTGGTAATGGGTTGCAGCTTTTTGGCTGAGGTATCCAAAAGATAAATCTGTGATTCATTGGCAGAAATATAGTTTTGGATGATGAGCTGTTTTCCGTCTCCAGAAATATCACCGATGCTCCAACCGCCGCCTTTCATCTCGTAAACAAGCTTGGTTTCTTCTGGTTTAAAGGGGTTCATGAAATAAATATCGCGGTCTCCCCCATTTCTTTTCGTCGAAGTGAAATAAAATCCGGAACCATCCTTCAGCCAAGTAACGCCGCCGTTCTGCGTTCTTCCACCGTCGGTCAGTAGCTTCGATTCCATCGTCTTTAAATCAAGTTTAAAAAGCTGGCCGAATTCGTTGCCACCGATATCTTTTGAATAAACCAAATAGTCGCCATTCACGGGTTCGTAAGAAGCAAAGTTCACGGGTTCATTGAAGAAAGTGAGCTGCTTCCGCATTCCCATCGCTTGCGAAATTTTGTGCAGCTGATTAGTCGAACCAAATCTGGTCACCATAATCAGCTCCTTACCATTCGGATGAACTGCTGAAACCGTCGCACTTCTGCTTTCGGTGTATGTCTTGAGTTTTTCGGTCAAGCTTCTGGGGAGGGACGGAATGTTTTCTGCAATCAGGTTTTCATTGGGCGCTACAAAATCTTTGGTGTTCTGCGCAAAAAGGAATGTCCCGGAAAAAAGGACAAGGAGTAATCCTGCTCTCAATTTCATACTTTCAATTTTGTTTTAAAGATAACAAAAAAGCACGAAATCATCGTGCTTTCTATATTGCTATTTCTGCGAACCAAGTTTGTCTTTTCTCTTGATTCTTTTTACTTGTTTCTTGTTTCTTGTCTCTTTTAAATATGGATCACCTCTCCATAAGCAGCCGCAACTGCCTCCATTACGGCCTCGGAAATAGTTGGATGCGGGTGAATTGACTTTAAAACTTCGTGACCCGTGGTTTCGAGTTTTCTTGCAACAACCGCTTCAGCGATCATATCGGTAACTCCGTCTCCGACCATGTGGCAACCAAGCCATTCCCCGTATTTCGCATCGAAAATTACTTTAATGAAACCGTCGGTATCACCATTTGCGGTAGCTTTTCCGGAAGCTGAGAAAGGGAATTTGCCCACTTTCAGTTCGTAACCTTTTTCTTTGGCCTGCTTTTCAGTTAAGCCCACGGAAGCGATTTCCGGATGACAGTAAGTACATCCCGGAATATTTCCGTAGTCGATTTTTTCTACGTGAAGTCCCTTGATTTTTTCAACGCAGGTAATTCCTTCCGCGGAAGCAACGTGCGCCAATGCCTGAGTCGGCAAAATATCACCGATCGCGTAATATCCGGGAACAGAAGTTTCGTACCATTCATTCACCAAAACTCTACCTTTTTCGGTTTGGATTCCTACTTCCTCGAATCCCTGGTTTTCAATATTTGCTGCGATTCCTACTGCGGAAAGAAGAATGTCGGCTTCCAAAGTGATGTTTCCGGTAGCGGTTTTCACGTTAGCTTTAACGCCGTTTCCTGATGTATCAACAGATTCAACGGAAGCATTGGTCATAATTTCGATTCCGGATTTTTTCAGGGATTTCTCCACGTGTTTTGAAACATCCTCATCTTCAACGGGAACGATATTCGGCATGAATTCAACGATGGTTACTTTCGTTCCCAAAGAATTGTAGAAATCCGCGAACTCCACTCCGATTGCGCCGGAACCAACAACGATCATCGATTTCGGCTGTTCGGGAAGCGAAAGCGCCTGTCTGTAACCGATCACTTTTTTGCCATCCTGTGGAAGATTTGGTAATTCTCTTGAACGAGCTCCAGTTGCGATGATGATGTGTTCCCCTAAATATTCGGTGGTTTTACCGTCGTTATCGGTTACGGAAACCTTCTTCCCTTTCTGGATTTTTGCAGTTCCCATGATCACGTCGATCTTGTTTTTCTTCATCAGAAAAGCGATTCCGCCGCTCATTTTCTGGGCAACTCCCCTGCTTCGCTGGATGACTTTAGAAAAATCAAAACCAGGATTTTCTACTTTATTGAGACCGAATTCCTCGGCTTTTTGAAGGTATTTAAAAACGTGTGCAGATTTCAACAGCGCCTTTGTCGGGATACATCCCCAGTTCAGACAGATTCCGCCAAGATTTTCCTTTTCGATAATGGCAGTTTTGAAACCCAATTGTGCCGCTCTGATCGCGGTCACATATCCACCGGGACCACTCCCGATCACAATGATATCGTAATTCATCAGTTAAAAAATTTAGTGCGAATTTACGGATTTTTTTCGAGGTTTTGACAGTATCAAAAACTGCGGAAGATTAAATGCTTCTTAATTTTAACCACAAAAGGAACAACAGTTTTTATTTCAACAAAACATTCATTTCAGAAACCGCAAATACTCTTATAGTAAACAAAAGTTGAAAAAAATCTTCGATTTTTTCTTTTGTGTTCTATCAAAAGCATTATTCGAAACTCTATACTTAAATTTTCGAACAGAATTCTTTTGTAACTTTTGTGGTCTTAATGAATTTCTACTTTTAGTCAGTTTGACCAAAATCTATCGTTGAACTTTACAAATGATTGAATATTATTTAAATTAGAGTTAACACATTGATATACAAAATGTTCCTAACTTTGATCTGCCAATCATTAAATCTTTCTACGATGAAATACACATTAATCAAAAGAAGGAAAAGCATTTTCGCAAGAAATCATTCGGATTTTGTGACCTGGATGCGCAAGAATGATCTGCAAAAATGGAGCAACAACAAAGAGTTTATCGATGGTTACGTGCACCGAAAATCCTTGTTCGAGAAAATTTTCCTGAGCTCGGAATCAGAGGATTCTTTTGTGAGCGACCTGATCAAAAATAAGCTTCTGGAAATTACTAAACCAAAAGCTCATTTTTTAGGGTTGCTGAAGTTTTAAGTTAAATCTTCGGAAACTTCGCAGGATTCGATTCGTTGAACATCGCGTAGATTCTCTCCACCATATCATCCGAACTTGGTTTGCTGAAATAGTCGCCGTCACTTGCATAAGCAGGTCGGTGATTTTCCGCGCAAATCGTGAGCGGATCGGAATCGAGGTATCTGAACGCTTTCTGCTTCTCCAAAATCTGCTGCAGCATAAATGCGGTAGTTCCGCCTTCCACATCTTCGTCGATCACCACCAATCGGTTGGTTTTCTTCACACTTTCCGCAATTTCATGGGTAAGGTCAAATGGAATTAGTGACTGCACATCGATCACTTCCGCAGAAATACCGAGTTTTTCCAGTTCGTTCGCAGCTTCCGTCACGATTCTCCAAGTGGATCCGTAAGTTACTAAAGTCACGTCTTTTCCTTCTTTGGTAATCTCTACTTTACCGACAGGAACGGTGAACTCGCCCAAATTGTCGGGTTGCTTTTCCTTGAGTCGGTAACCGTTCAAACATTCCACAATCACGCAAGGTTCGTCACTTTGAAGCATCGTATTGTAAAACCCTGCAGCTTTGGTCAGGTTTCTTGGAACAAGAATGTTGATTCCTTTCGACAGGTTGATAATCCCCGCCATCGGCGATCCAGAATGCCAAATTCCCTCCAAACGGTGACCGCGGGTTCTGATAATCACAGGAGATTTCTGCCCGCCTTTTGTTCGGTATTGAACGGTCGCCAAATCGTCGCTCATTCCCTGCAAACAGTATAAAATATAGTCGAGATACTGAATTTCGGCAATCGGTCTCAAACCGCGCATCGCCATTCCGATTCCCTGTCCGAGAATGGTCGCCTCGCGAATTCCGGTGTCGGCAACTCTGGTCTCTCCGTATTTTTCCTGAAGTCCTTCCAGTCCCTGATTTACGTCGCCGATATTTCCGGAGTCTTCTCCAAAAACCAAAGTTTCAGGATATTTTTCAAAAATTTTGTCGAAGTTATTTCGCACCACCATTCTTCCGTCCACCATTTCGGAACTGTCGGAATAAATTGGCGGAACCTCCTTGATATTGGTCGCCTTCCACTTTGATTGCGAGTAAAGATGTGATGAATAATTGTCTTTTTCTACTTTGTAGAGCTTTTCGGTTTTTTGCTGAAGTTGCTGTCTTTCCGCAGTTAGATTGGTTCTCGTTAAAAGCAAAACTTTTCTTGCCAAATGGAAGATGTCCTTTTTCGCCACCGAAATAATTTTGCCGAATTTTTCGAGTTCGGCTGCAACTTCTTCATTTTGAAGTTTTAGATTTTCAACTAAAGGAATTATGGAATTCTTAATTTCCGTAATAGAATTTTGATAATTTTCCCAAGCTTTTTTCTGGCCTTCCTTCACAAATTTTTTGGCCTCAGAATCGACAGCGTCCAATTCTTCGGAAGTCGCCAAAACTTCTTCTTTACCTTCTATTTCAATGGAATAATTCAAAATCCACTCCTTGAATTTGCTCAGTCCGTCGAAATCGGTTTCCCACTGCAAACGCTCTTCGTTTTTATATCTTTCGTGCGACCCGGAAGTGGAATGTCCTTGCGGTTGTGTAACTTCCACAACGTGGATCACCACTGGAACAGACTCGGTTCTTGCAAAATGTTCAGCTCGTGCATAAGCATCCAAAAGCGACGGGTAATCCCACGCTTTAACCTGGATGATTTCGCAACCCTGATTCTCCCCTTCCTTCCTTTGAAATCCGGAAAGCATTTCTGCGATATCTGCTTTTGCTCTTTGATTTTGCGTAGGTACAGAAATTCCGTAACCATCATCCCAAATCGAAACAATCATCGGGACTTGAAGCGCACAAGCAGCGTTCAAAGTTTCCCAAAAATGTCCTTCCGCGGTTGATGCGTCGCCAATGGTACCGAAAGCGATTTCATTTCCGTTATTGGAAAACTTTTCAGAACCGTCAAATTTTACTGATTTATAGATTTTTGACGCTTGAGCCAAACCTAAAAGTCGCGGCATTTGTCCTGCAGTCGGGGAAATATCGGAGGAAATATTTTTCTGTTCCATCAGATTTTTCCAGCTTCCATCATCGTTCAAACTTCGGGTTGCGTAGTGACCGTTCATCTGTCTTCCTGCAGACGCAGGTTCGCGCTCAACACTTGTATCCGCATACAGTTGCGCGAAGAAACTCTCCACCGAAACCGCACCAATCGCCATCGCAAAAGTCTGGTCGCGGTAATATCCGGAACGGAAGTCACCATTTTTGAAAACTTTAGCCATCGCCAATTGCGGAAGTTCCTTTCCATCGCCGAAAATCCCGAACTTGGCTTTTCCGGTAAGTACTTCCCTTCTTCCGAGATATGACATTTCGCGGGAAATTCTTCCTAAACGGTAATCTTCAAGAACAGTGTTTTTGAAATCCTGAAAAGAAATCTGCTGAGTTTCAATATAAGTGGTTTGCATAGGAAATCTGAATTTTTACAAAGATAAAAATTTTGAGCAAATACCGCGTTTTTATTTTTGAACAGAATTTAATTATTTTAAAGATTTTTGCGAAATTGATAAAAGCTGGAGGTTTGAAGACGGAGGACGGAAGATGAAAAGGTGTGAATTCGCTTCGCGGTGAATTTCTTCGAGTGAATTTGCATTGCGGTGAATTTGTTTTAAAGTAAATTTTGGAAAAAAAACCAAAAGTCTCTAACAAAAAAACCGGCATCAAATCAATTGATGCCGACTTCTGTAAAACGTAAAATTTAAAATTATGAAATTGTTTATTTAGGGTTCTTATTAATTTCTAAATCGGTTTCTTTCAGGTATTCGTCAATGATTTCGAATGACTTCTTCTCGTCGTTGATATCGACCATCACTTTCATCGACGTTGCGGTGGGCGTCGTGGTAAAAGACATATACTTGTCGTTAAGATAAACCTTGATCTCGCCCGCTTCCAGTTTTGATTTGATTAACTGTATTTCCTGCGGTTTGTCGCTTTCAAAAACTGGCACTCTTACTTCTCTTTCCATATTGCTTTAGTTTTGAGAGATAAAAGTACAAAAAATGACCGAAATGCAATATTAACTTTTCATAAAATTTTCATAATTAATTGCCTGGCTACACTTTATCGATATTGTCGGCAATTTTGTCGAGCGCAATCTGAATTTCTTCTTTGGTCACATTCAGGTGCGGACGGAAACGGATCGATTGATCACCGCACGCCAAAATAATCAGCCCGTCGTCATAAAGAACTTCTCTCATTCTATCTCTTTGTTGTCCCGATGGCAAGTCGATCGCGCACATCAATCCGCGACCTCTCGCGTTGGAAATTTTGTCGGGGAATCTTTGTTCGAGTTCCTTTAATCCATCCAAAAGATAATTACCAACGTCGCGGGAATTTTCGATAAGGTTTTCATTTTCAATCACTTCCAAGATGAGTTTGAACCGCATCATATCGATAAAGTTTCCTCCGAAAGTCGAGTTGATTCTTGAACTCTCCCGGAAAACGTTGTTCGGAATTTCGTCGAACTTCTCTTTATTGGCAAGGATTCCGCAAACCTGGGTTTTCTTACCAAAGGAAATAATGTCCGGTGCGACGCTGAAATGTTGGAATGCCCACATTTTCCCGGTCATCGCGATTCCCGTCTGTACTTCGTCGAAAATCAGCAGCACTTCGTTTTCATCACAGATTTTTCTAAGTCCCTGGAAAAACTCGTCACGGAAATGGTGATCACCTCCTTCCGCCTGAATCGGCTCGATAATGATGCACGCAACGCGATCCGGGTTCGAGAGAATCGCCTCCTGAATCTGCAGCAATGCCAAGTTTTCGTTGTTAATGGTTTCTTCTAAATTTTCTTCTGTGATCGGGAAATTCAGATGCGGATTGATAATTCTCGGCCAATCGAATCTCGGGAAATACTGATATTTCCTCGGATCTGAAGTATTGGTCAAACTCAGCGTATAACCACTTCTTCCGTGAAACGCCTGTCTGAAATGGATGCAGATGTCGCCTTCTGTTTCCAGACCTTTTTCAAAATTCTTCCGGGTTTTCCAGTCGAAGCAGGCCTTCATCGCGTTTTCTACGGCTAAAGTTCCGCCCGAAATAAAGAATGCGTACTGCAGTTCCTTTGGAATCGCCACTCTTTCGAAAACCTCCATAAAATCGGCAAACTCCTGCGAATAAACATCGGCGAGTGTCGGTTTGTTTACGGCCATTTTTCCGAGCCATTCGGAATGTTTTACGAGATAAGGATGGTTGTAGCCAATGGAAGCCGAAGCAAACATTGAAAACATATCGAGGAATTCCTTTCCGGTGAGCCGGTCGTGGATCCAGCTTCCATGGGATTTTTCGAGATCCATCACAAAGTCGAATCCGTCGGCAAGCATGTGACGGGAAAGAACCTGTTTAACAGTATTGGTTGGTTGCGGGTGAGATGCGATTGCGTCGTTCATATTAATCAGTTTGAGGTTTGAAGTTTAAAGTTTGAAGATTCAAGATTCAGTTTGAAATCTGAAAAATATAGTTAAAGTAAAATTTTACAGATCAAATTTAATTCCTTGTGCTAAAGGAAGATGAGTACTGTAATTTAAAGTATTAGTCTGCCTTCTCATATAATATTTCCATACATCGGAACCGGACTCTCTTCCGCCTCCAGTTTCTTTTTCGCCACCGAAAGCTCCTCCGATTTCCGCACCGGAAGTTCCGATATTGACGTTGGCAATTCCGCAATCCGAACCGGCATGCGAAAGGAAAAGTTCAGCTTCGCGAAGGTTCTGCGTCATGATTGCAGAGCTGAGTCCTTGCGGAACATCATTCTGAATCGCGATGGCTTCATCCAGATCTTTATATTTAATAAGGTATAAAATCGGTGCGAAGGTTTCGTGCTGCACAATTTCGTAGGAATTTTCAACTTCAGCGATGCAAGGTTTCACGTAACATCCTGATTCATAATTTTTTCCATCGAGAACGCCACCTTCGACAATAAATTTGCCGCCTTCTTTTTTACATTTCTTAATGGAATCCAGATATTGCTTCACCGCATCTTTGTCGATCAGTGGTCCAACATGGTTTTTCTCATCTAAAGGATTTCCGATTTTCAATTGGCCATAAGCTTTTACCAAACGGTTTTTTACTTCATCATACACCGATTCGTGGATAATCAACCTTCGTGTGGAAGTACATCTTTGTCCCGCAGTTCCTACTGCTCCGAAAACGGCACCGATAATGGACATGTCCAAATCCGCATTCTCGGTAATGATGATCGCGTTGTTTCCGCCAAGTTCGAGGATCGATTTTCCGAAACGCTGTGCAACGTTGGTTCCCACGATTCTTCCAACTCGGGTGGAACCGGTGAAAGAAACGAGCGCCACATTTTTATCATTCACTAACTGTTCGCCAATTTTGTGGTCGCCAACAATCATGGTCGAAATTCCTTCCGGAAGATTGTTTTCCTTTAAAACTTCAGCAATAATATTTTGGCAGGCAATTGCGCAAAGCGGAGCTTTTTCTGACGGTTTCCAAACGGTTACGTTTCCGCAAATCCAGGCGAGTGCCGTGTTCCAGCTCCAAACCGCTACCGGAAAGTTGAACGCGGAAATAATTCCTACGATTCCCAGCGGATGATATTGTTCGTACATTCTGTGTCCCGGTCTTTCGGAATGCATCGTAAAACCGTGAAGCTGTCGCGAAAGTCCCACCGCGAAATCGCAGATGTCGATCATTTCCTGAACTTCACCAAGTCCTTCCTGTAGAGATTTTCCCATTTCATAAGAAACGAGTTTTCCGAGGTCGTCTTTTTTCTCCCTCAACTTGTTTCCGAACTGTCGCACGATTTCTCCCCTTTTCGGCGAAGGAATCATCCGAAATTCCCTAAAAGCAGCTTTTGCGGTTTCGATCACCTTGTTGTAATCTTTAGAATTTGCAGTCTTCACTTTTGCGATTAATTTCCCGTCGGTTGGCGAGTAAGATTCAAGCAAGTCGCCACCTGCAAAGTATTTGCCGCCGGAAGAAACTCCTTTGTTGTCTTTGGAAATCCCTAAATTTTTGAGTGTTTTTTCGATTCCGAAATCACTGACTTTTTTGGACATATAATTGAATTTGATTTGTCCTTAAAGATACGGATTTTGGGGAAATATGCAAAAAGGTTGAGTCTAAGGTTGAGGTTGAGGGAAAATGCCAATACAGGAATAATGTAAGAAATAGCTACCTTTGAGAAAAAATTTGCGCTATGGAAAACCAGGTTCCCGAAACTGACAAAAATTCGAAATTTAAGAAATGGTTTAAAAGAGTCGGAATCGGCGGTTTGATCTTTTTTACCTTGAAAGGATTTGCATGGCTTTTCGTTTTCTATTTCGGCGCGGAGATGTTTCAGGAATGTGCCTCGAAATAAATTTGATCTAAGTATTGAATGTTAAATGCAAATAATCAATGCTTTTGATGCCACGAATGCACTAATCATTATTTGTCGAAATTCTTATTTCTTAATAATATAACCTGTTGTGCATTTAGGACAAAAACTGCACTCAACTAACAATCAATTTCTTATAAGAATTTTGTCTGTCATTGCTAAACGAAGTGCCGTTGTTTAGCTTAAAAATATGTGGTCATTTAGTAAAAATATTTCTTTGTGAACTTTGCGAGAAAAAATACTCGCAAAGCCAGACAAAGCTAAATTATTTTTTTTGCTCTAATCTTAAGATAAACAAATCGTAGATTCGCCGAATCCATTTGATAAAACAAAAAAAGGAGGCAAAGGCGCTATCGCTCATTAAAGATACACAAGGATACAAATGCACAACAGGTCATATAGAAAGAAGTAGATCAATTTTAAATAAATCATTGCTCCCGCAAATTAACACACAAAGTTTTTTTTGAGATACTCAGGTGATCATAAAAAGAGTGAAATTTCTTTAACAGCCGAATTAGTGTAACTTCTGTTTGGTAATCCAGTCTTGCTTTTTGATCCAATATTCCACATTTTGGCGATCCGGTTCGCCGTGATAAGCAACAGAAATCTCGCCCATATTCTCGGCGCCGAGTCGCTCCATTGCAGTTCTTGAGCGCCAGTTTTCCGCACCCACGTGAAATTTCACCAGATCAACATACTGGAAAATATAATCCAGCATCAACTTTTTTACTTGCGGATTGAGTTTGGAACCCCAAAATTTCGTCCCATAAAAAGTGTAGCCGATGAATACAGAAGATTCGTCTTCATCCCAACCATAAAAACGCGTGCTTCCCGCCACTTCGCCGGAATCTTTGTCGATGATCAGAAATGCTCCGCCAGAAAGCATCGCTCCCTCGAAAAAATTACGGAACACTTCCCTTTCGAAACGGTTTTTGTTGGGGTGCATTTCCCAGATTTTGGGATCTGAAGCAACCTCATAAAGTCGACCGAAATCATTTTCCTGCAGAGGGACGAGTTTCACTTGGTCGTTTTCGAGGATTGGTTGAAGGAAGTTTTCCATTTTTTGATTTTGGTAAAATTAATGAAAAATTGCAGAGATTATTGAAACTACACCGTCAAAATTTTCTTTTAGAAAATTTCGCCACCCCTTCAGAGAAGGGGAATTTTGAACATCAAAAAATTGTGTCTTTATCCTTTTATCTTGTATCTTTAAAAAAGTATCGCTTTTTCCAATTCCAACAGTTTCTGTTTGCGCCAAATTCCGCCGCCATAACCGGTGAGCTTTCCGTCGCTGCCGATCACTCGATGACAGGGAATGACGATCGAGATTTTGTTTAGACCATTCGCATTTGCAACAGCGCGAACTGCGTTCGGGTTTCCTAAAATTTTGGCTTGTTCCTGATAACTCCTCGTGGTTCCGTACGGAATTTTTCGCAGCACTTCCCACACCTTTTTTTGGAAATCAGTTCCTACGGGAGAAAGCGGAACAGTGAATTCTTTTCTTTTTACCTCAAAATATTCGGCTAATTCTTTTTCCAAAGTTTTGAAATGCGGATTTTCACCCTGAATAATATTGGCGTTAAAATGTTTTGAAATTTCCTTCAGTTCGGTGGGCAAAGCTGTTCTGTCGCTGAATTCGAGCATACAGATTCCGTTTTCGTCGGCACACGCAATCATGGTTCCGAGCGGGGTTTCGATTCTTTTTAAATCGACCACTTTTTCGTTTTTTGAATTTTTGGGAGAGACACCGAAGATGTTTTTAAAACTTTCACCAAAACCGCTCAAACTCTCGTAACCACTTTCAAAAGCCGCATCGGTAACATTTTCCCCGGAATTCAATTTTTTGAAGGCGGAGTTCAGTTTGAACATTCTCTGAAAAGCGTGGAACGTGATTCCGTGGTGTTTCAAAAACCACCTCCGAACAGTTGCCGGCTCCAAACCTCGTTTCACCAAATCATAATCTTTGAATTTCAAAGAAGGATTCGCCGAAAGTTCATCCAACAATTTCTGAATTTCAACCGGAGTCTCATCCGGATTTTCTAATGGCTTGCAGACTTTGCATGGACGGTACCCTTTCAGAATCGCATCTTTGGTACTGCTGAAAAATTCAACATTCTCGAATTTTGGTTTTCGTGCGGTGCAGGTTGGTCTGCAAAAGATTCCGGTGGTTTTCACACCCATCCAAAAAACGCCCTCGAAGTCGGGATTTTTGTTGCAGGATGCGGTGTACATTGTTTCGGCGGAGATTTCCATTGTGTAAATTTATTACAAAAATATTCACGGAGAAATTTGGCGGCAACCGAAAAATTGACAAACATTTTTTTTGTTGATGTTGAACGCGTTTCTTGGCGGGTTAAATTTTTGTGGGGAGTTGATTATATTTTCAGGGTTTTTTCAAATTTAAATTTTTCTTTCATAAAGGTTGAACGCGCCAAGAGGCGCGTTCCTACATTAAGATTATATTCCTATAAATTCTGCGTACGTTTTATATTTATTTTTTCGCCGCGTCTCTTTCAATCTGCCGGATTTCCTTTAATTTTTCAACGATTTGAGAAACTGTTTCAGGTTTTCCGGTTTTTAAGGGAACTAACGTTTTCACATTGTCCCATTTGAAAACCAAATCGACCGCGTTGTCATCAATCGGCTGCAATGAAATTTCGAAGTATTCTTGTTTGTCATTCAGTTTCTGTACGGGAACGGTAACATCTACAACGTTCTGTTTCTCGTCATATTCATAAGCTCCCCACTGTTTGGAGTCGTTATTCAGAATAATCTTCCATTCTTTTTCATTCGGAATGATGAAGAGCCCGTAAGTTCCTGAAGGAACTGTTTTCCCACCAAAATTAATGGATTGGGCAAAGGTAATTTTCGTGGATGAATTTGCTCCGGCCCGCCAAACTTTGTTGTAGGGAACGAGATCGCCGAAGATCTTTCTTGCTTTAACTCCTGGTCTCCCATAATCGATGGTGATTTTCGACATCGAAAACTGTTGTTCCACGGTTGCGCGCGGACTTGCCGCAGGAATTGTCCACTGTGAATAAGCAAAAACGGATGCAGATAAAAATGCGGTGAGAAGAATTCTTTTCATATAATATTATTGATTGGTTAAAAATGCAATATGATTAAAATTTTCAAAAGTAAATTCTGTGGAAAATTATTTATGACTTCCAAATTTAGCACAATTTTTCAATTAATTTTAAAAATCCTATTTTTGGAAAATTCAATATTAAAATATGGCAGAAACTTTAACGACCAGCAAAACAGCGAAGCACCCGAAAGGTCTTCCCTATCTATTCTTTACCGAAATGTGGGAACGTTTCGGTTATTATTTAATTCTCGGGATTTTTGTCCTCTACATGATCGATCCGAAAGATACTGGCGGACTTGGCTTTCTCGACAAATCTGCGGATGATATTTTCGGGACCTTCATCGCATTAACTTATCTGACCCCATTTCTGGGCGGATTTCTTGCGGACCGCGTTTTGGGCTATGTGAAAGCGATCTATATCGGAGGTGTTTTAATGGCTGCAGGATATATCGGAGTCGGACTTTTTCAGCAGCTGCCAATGTTTTACGCTTCTTTGGGACTGATTATTTTGGGGAATGGTTTTTTTAAGCCAAGTATTTCAACGCTTCTCGGAAACCTTTACACGGAAGAACCTTACAGAGCCAATAAAGATGCGGGTTACAACATTTTTTACATGGGAATTAATATCGGTGCGCTGATCTGTAATTTCGTTGCCGCCTATATGCGAAACAAATACGGATGGGGTCCCGCTTTTATGACCGCGGGAGTTGGGATGCTCATTGGGCTCGTTATTTTTACTTTAGGAATGAAGCACATTCGTTCAGCTAATGTGATGAAACCTGCTCAGGAAGGCGATACAAAGCTTTCTACAGTTTTGGTAAAAGTGTTCGTTCCGGCAATCATTGCGGGTATCATCGGTTGGGTAATTCCTGGCAATATTTTCGGGAGCGACAGTACCGATGCCTTTATCTTTGCCTGTTTACCGGTAATTTTCTTTTATGTGAATCTTTATTTAAGAGCCAATGCCGAAGACAAAAAGCCGATCGGTGCTTTGCTCGCGATTTTTGCGGTAAGCTTGATGTTCTGGGCAGTCTTTAAACAAAACGGAACCGCTTTGACAAGATGGGCAAATTATTATACCGATAGAACCGCACCAGCTGTGGTAGAAAAACCATTGGAAGCACTCTACCTTGTTGAAAGCAAAAACTATAAAGACAAAGAAGTTCCTGTTTACGACGAACAGTTTCAAGCCAAGAAAGAAAATGGCGAAACAGTGAAGGAAACTGGCAAAGACATTTATTTCCGAAATGTAAACGCTGAAGAACGCGCTGCTTTGGAAGCTAATCCTGAAAAACCAAACTATCTTTTCAACACCGAGTTGTTTCAGTCGGTGAATCCGTTCTGGGTGATTGTTCTGACTCCTTTAGTTGTAGGATTTTTTATGATGTTGAGAAGGCGCGGAAAAGAACCGACGACACCTTCTAAGATTGTCCTCGGATTATTTATTTCGGCACTCTCCTGTTTGGTAATGGTCGGTGCAGTGTACGCAGGTGGAAATGGAGAAATAAAGGTTTCCTCGTGGTGGCTGATTGCAGCATACGGTGTAATTACCGTGGGCGAACTTTGTCTCTCTCCAATGGGACTTTCTTTGGTTTCCAAACTTTCTCCGCCAAGGATTACCGCTTTGATGATGGGTGGATTCTTCCTTTCGACCTCCATCGGAAACAAACTTTCCGGCGTTTTGGCGAGTATGTGGTATAGTTACGAAGACAAAGCAAATTTCTTCTGGGTAAACTTCGGATTATTGTTAATAGCAACACTCCTCGGATTATCCATCCTGAAACAATTAAACAAAGTAATGAAGGAAAAAGGTGTGAATTAATTCCCGATCCTTAAACCGAAACCAAATCGCAGCATCAAAACTGCGATTTTTTCGTTTTATGACTTGCTTTAAAAACAAAAAAAACTATATTTGCTTGTCTTAACAAAAATTAACAATAAAAAATATGGATACGGCACAACCAACTCAAGGGCATCCTAAAGGATTGTATTCGCTCTTCTTTACAGAAATGTGGGAGCGTTTCTCTTATTACGGAATGAGAGCCCTGTTAACAATTTTCTTAACAGCAGAATTAGCAACCGGTGGTTTTGGATTAGACAGAGCAGAATCACTTAAAATCTATGGCGTTTTCACTGCTTTAGTTTATCTTACTCCAATTCTCGGTGGATGGTTTGCCGATAAAATTCTTGGCCAGAGAAAATCAATCCTTATTGGTGGGTTGGTAATGGCAATCGGGCAGTTTATGCTTGCTGCAAGTGCCGCTCCTGATCTTTTGGGTGATCTTGAAGCCCGCAAAAATTTCTTTTATCTCGGATTAGGAGTTCTAATCTTAGGTAATGGATTCTTCAAACCAAATATTTCTACAATTGTAGGCGACCTTTACGATAACGATGATCCAAGAAAAGACGGTGCGTTCACTATTTTCTATATGGGGATCAACATCGGTGCATTCTTGTCGCCATTTGTCGCGGGGACGCTCGGTGAAAAAGTTGGATGGCCATATGGTTATCTTGCTGCCGGAATCGGAATGCTGATCGGTGTTTTGTGGTTTTATGCAAGAAGAAACACACTGGAAGACAAAGGATTGCCTCCTGGTTATAAAGAAAAGGGCATAACTTCGCTTCTGCCAAAAGATTGGAGAGATATTTTGCTGTACACCATTGCAAATGTGGCTTTCGTATTTCTCGTGATGCTGATTTGGAATAACACTTCGGAAACCATTCATACTATTTTGGTTTGGGTACTTGGTATTGCCGGTGCGTTATTTATCGGTTCGTCCATTTTCAAAGGAACATCAGGTTCTACGGAATGGACGAGGGTTTTCGTAATCCTGATCCTTGCATTCTTCAACATTGTATTCTGGGCAGGATTTGAGCAGGCAGGCGGAACATTCAACCTTTTTGCGCAGGAAAATACGAACAGAGTTGTGGGGGGATTTGAAATTCCGACGACCTGGTTCCAAAATATCAACCCGATTGCGATTGTAACATTGGCGCCATTATTCTCTATTCTTTGGGTAAAATTAGCTGCGAAGAAACTGAACCCGAGAACCCCGGTGAAATTTGCTTTGGCAATGTTTATCGGTGCTTTGGCATTCTTCATTATGACGCAGGCAAACAATAACGCACAAGGTGGAAATCTTGTTTCTCCAATGTGGTTGGTTGTAGTTTACGTGCTATTAACTGTAGGTGAACTCATGCTTTCACCAATCGGATTATCAATGGTAACTAAACTTTCTCCCGGAAAGATCACCTCGATTATGATGGGAGTTTGGATGGCGAGTTTCGCGCTGGGTAACTACTTCGCAGCGACACTGGAACAAATCCTGCAAACGTACAACTTCGATCTTTACCCTTTCATCACTTATCTGATGTTGGCATCCGGAGTTGCGCTATTGGCACTGTCACCACTGCTTAACAAGTTTATGAAGGGAATTCACTAATTCCCAATATTATAAAATCTCATAAAACCACTGATTATTCGGTGGTTTTTTCTATTTTCGTATGTTTTAAGACTTTTGAATTTTTAAAAATTATCATTTATGAACCTCACCATAGAACAAATCCAGGACTTCAAAGGAAAATATCCACGGCAGATCTGGTCACTCTTTTTCTCCGAAATGTGGGAAAGATTCTGTTTCTACGGGATGCGCGGAATGCTTGTCTTCTTTATGATTTCTGAATTAAAGTTTGGCGACGAGCAGGCGAATCTTCAGTACGGAGCGACTCAGGCGTTTGTTTATGCTTTTACTTTTGTGGGCGGACTTTTTGCCGACAAAATCCTCGGTTTCAGAAAATCCCTGTTTTGGGGAGGACTTATGATGATTATCGGAAGTTTGATTCTCGCCTTCGAACCGCACCAGTTTTTCTTTTTGGGGATTGCATTTACTGTTGTAGGAACAGGATTCTTTAAACCCAATATTTCCACGATGGTCGGCAAACTTTATAAATCCGACGACTCAAGAAGAGATGCAGGGTTTTCGCTGTTCTATGCTGGAATCAATCTCGGTGCGCTTCTCGGTGGTTATCTCTGTATTGCAATCGGAAAAGGAGAAATGCTTTCATCTGTAATTCCAGAGAACAAAAGATGGAACGTCGCATTCGGACTGGCTGCAATCGTGATGGTGATTTCATTAATCAACTTTGTCTTTACCCAAAGAAGAATGGGACCGATCGGTTTGGCGCCTCAAAAAATATTGGCAGATGGAACTAAAATCGCCCTCGAAAAATGGAAAGAATACGGCGTTTACCTTTTGTCACTCGCTTTCGTTCCATTAATTATGGTAATGGTCGCCGTTCCGCAGTACACCGACTATTTTATGTGGACAGTCGGACCTTTGACCTTAATTTACCTCTTTTACGAAATGTCGAAAGTCAACTCCTCCGAAAGAAAAAAATTGTGGGCAGCGTTGGTATTCATCGTTTTCTCCATCCTGTTCTGGGGAATCTACGAGCAGTCGGGTGGATCGCTGAGTATTTTCGCAGCGAAGAATTTGAATAAAGATTTATTAGGTCTCGATCCCAACGGAGTCAACAATTCGGGAGGTGCGTTCTTCATCATTTTCCTTGCGCCTCTTTTTGGTTTATTGTGGATTTGGCTAAGCAAAAGAAAGCTCGAACCCAACACCATCATCAAATTCGGATTGGGATTCATCTTCCTCGGTTTGGGTTTTTATGTGCTTTATGCGACAAGGTTTTTTGCCGATTTGCAGGGAGTAACCTCATTAAATATTTTCACCATCGCGTTGCTGGTAATCACTTTCGGGGAGCTTTGTCTGTCGCCAATCGGACTTTCGATTATGACGAAACTTTCCACGGAAAAACTTCAGGGAATGATGATGGGACTTTGGTTTTTGGCATCCGCTTACGGACAGTATGTTGCAGGAATCATCGGTGCAGGAATGGCGACCGCAAAAGAAGGATCATCGAATGTAGATGCATTGATTGCCTATACCGAAGGATACAAACAGTTGGGAATTTACGCACTGATCGCGGGTTTGCTGCTGATCGTGATTTCGCCTTTAATTAAAAAACTGATGCAGGAAGTAAGATAAAATATTAAAAAAGTAGAAATGAACAATAAAGAGTTTTTCAGTAAAGAAAGTGAGGTTTTAGGTCATCCGGCGGGATTATTTGTTTTGTTTTTCACAGAAATGTGGGAAAGGTTTTCGTTCTACGGAATGCGCGCGCTACTCGTTTTGTTCCTCGTTAGTTCGCTTGGAATCGGCGGTTGGGATTGGCCGAGAGAAAACGCGCTCGCTCTTTACGGGACTTATCTCGCACTACTCTACCTCACTCCGATCATCGGCGGACAACTTGCAGACCGTTATCTCGGTTACCGAAAAGCCATCATCATCGGTGCATTGATTATGACTTTGGGTCATGCGTCGATGGCGATTGAAAGCAGCAAATTTTTTTTGTATTTAGGACTGTTTCTTCTCGTTGTGGGAACTGGATTCTTTAAACCGAATATGACGTCTTTTATTTCCGTTCTTTATCAGGATCATCCCGAGAAGAAAGACGGCGCCTACACCATTTTTTATATGGGAGTAAATGCGGGAGCTTTCCTCGGAATTATGCTTTGCGGTTATCTTGGCGAAAATCTCGGTTGGAGTTGGGGTTTCGGTTTGGCGGGAATCTTTATGTTTTTGGGGCTGCTTCAGTTTTGGCTTTCTGAAAAAATATTTGGCGATGTGGGCAAAAAACCAACTTTCGATAATGACGAAATCGAGAGCGACGACCACCAAATCATTCACGATAAAAGAAATCCGTTTACCCTTTTAGATAAGATCCTAATCGGAATTGTTTCTGTTTTCGGTTTGACTTGGGTAATTAATGATCCGCTCTCAAAAATCACCAAATACAACGTTTTCGAATTTGGCGGTAAAGATTTTTCGGGGCCGATCATCATCGCGACACTGCTTATCTTTATTTTCATCTTAGTTTCCAGAACGCTGCGTTACAGTAAAATCACGAGAGACCGACTTTTTGCGGTGATGATTATCGCGTCAATCATTATTTTCTTCTGGGCAAGTTTTGAACAAGCGGGAGGTTCGATGAGTATTTTTGCAAAAGACTATATCAACCGAGTTCTTTCGGGGAACAGCGCCTATATTTTCAATATTGTGGATATCATTATCACGGTGGTTCCAGTTGCGTTTATTTCGTACGTTCTTTTTCTTTTGGTTAAAAAAACTTTCAAGAACTTCATGGCGGCGAATGCGGTTTTGGTTGCTTGTTTTTTGATTATCTGGGGCTTGATCTTCTGGAAAATTTATTACGGATTCAATACCTTTTCCTACGAAATTTCAGTTCCCAATGCAGGAAATACAATGGTGAGAACTTCCGACAATCTTTCGAACGGTGAAAAAGTTTTTGTAATTGACGTCGATAAAAACGGTAAGAATTTCAAACTGATCGATGCTGCAAAAGCTCAGGATGTAAAGGAAGCGCAAACCGCGACCGTCGTTCAGAAAAAAGAGAGCGAAATTGAAATTCCTGCAACCTGGTTTTTGATCCTGAACTCGTTGTTCATCATTCTTTTTGCACCGCTGATGTCGAAATGGTGGGAAAGTAAATTCAATCCTTCACTGGCTGGAAAATACGCGATTGGACTTACATTCTTGGCGATCGGTTTTGCATTTTTAGCATTTGGAGCGAAAGACATTCCGCAAGGTGCGAAAACAGCTTCTGTAAGTTTTGTCTGGCTTATTTTGGCTTATCTGTTCCACACATTGGGCGAACTTTGCGTGCAACCCGTTGGTTTGTCGTACGTGAGCAAACTCGTTCCCGCAAGAATGATCGCGTTTATGTTTGGAGTTTGGTATCTTGCACTCGCGATCGGAAACAAGACTTCTGGAAAACTCGGCGCGATGATCGACGACATTACCAATAAATACGATATCTCGACCTTCTTCCTGATTTTCACAGCGATTCCGATTGCGATTGCCGTGATTGCGTTGATGCTGCATTCTGTGCTGAAAAAGTTGATGCACGGCGTGAAATAGTGAAAAAAGATTATTGTAAATTTAGGATGAGATTTATTTAATCTGGTTTTTGTGAAAACTTTGTATGGCATTGTTAAACGAAGTGCCGTTGTTTAGCTTAAAAATATGCGGTCTTTTATTTAAAAAATTCTTTGCGAGCTTTGCGAGAAAAAAATCCTATCAAAGCCAAACAAGGCCAAATTAATTTTCCTGTTCCAAATTGAAGGACAGACAAATCGTAGATTCGCCGAGTCCATTTGATAAAACTAAAAAAGGAGGCAAAGGCGCTAATGCTCATTAAAGTTATACCAAGTTTTAAATGCTCAAGAAGCAAAAAAAACCAAAATATTTAACTTTCAATCATTATTAAAATCAAAAAGATATGCGAATTTTTACTGTACTTTTTTTCGTTCTCTGCTCGGTTTTCACTTTTGCACAGGTAAAGTGGATGACCTTGGAACAGGCACTGAAAGCACAGGAAACCCAACCCAAAAAAATACTGATTGATTTCTATGCCGATTGGTGCGGTCCGTGTAAGCTGATGGAAAAAAACACCTACAACCATCCCGTTGTTGCGCAGTACATTAACCAAAATTATTACCCCGTAAAATTCGATGCCGAGGGAAAAGAAACCGTAAAACTGTATGGCAGAAGTTTCTCCAACGCAGATTTTGTGAGCGGGAAAAGAAGAAATTCGCTGCACGACTTCACCAAATTTATGAACGTCAATTCGGTTCCTTCCGTCGTTTTTCTTGACGAGCAAGGTAGTCCGATTACGATTCTCAACGGATTTCTCACGGCAAAAGAACTTGATCCCTACCTGAAAATTATCTCCGACGACAGCTACAAGAAATTCAAATCCCGCGCGGAATGGGAAAACTATCAGAAAAAAATGAAATCGGAAATAAAAGATTAAAAATTAATTAATAATGAAGAATTAATAATTAATAATTTAACGGTCTTCGGTCTTCGGACATCCGACTTCCGTCTCCAATCTCCAATCTCTTGTCTCCCATCTTCCCTCTTCTATGAATTTAGATTCCCCGATTCACGACATTAAGGGCATCGGTCCCGAAAGAGCCAAATTCATCTCGAGTGTTTTGGGAATCTACACGGTGGAAGACTTTCTGACATTCTACCCATTACGCTATATCGACAAAAGCAGGATCGTGAAAGTTGGCGACCTTAAAGAAGAACCCGACGCGGAAATTCAGTTGAGGGGAAAAATTACCGACCTTCAGGAAATCGTTTATGGAAAAGGAAACAAACGCCTCACAGCAAAATTCCGCGATGAGACGGGAACGCTCGAACTGGTCTGGTTCCGATACTCAAAATGGATGAAGGAGCAGATTCCCATCAACCGCGAACTGTTTATTTTCGGCAAGGTGAATCTCTTTAACGGTAATTTTTCAATGGCACACCCAGAAATTGAAACCGATGAAAAGAAGGCACTTTCAGGTACTTTACTCCCCATTTATCCGGGAAGCGAAAGACTTTCAAAAAGAGGAATCAACAACAAGTTTTTTCAAAATGTTCTGTTTGAAATTTTAAGAAACTTACCGTCATTAACTGAAGAAAATCTTCCTGCATCATTAATGAAAAATTTAAAGTTAATGGGCAGAATTCAGGCGTTCTATAATATTCATTTTCCAAAAGACCTGGCTTATTTCGAACAAGCCAACCGAAGGTTGAAATTTGAGGAAGCTTTCTTTTTCCAGCTCGGTTACGGTCTTAAAAAGCAGCACCATAAAACTTCGGTTGCAGGAAATCCGTTCCCGATTGTCGGTGAAAATTTCAATCAATTCTACGACCATTTTTTACCGTTTGAACTGACCAATGCGCAAAAAAGAGTTTTAAAGGAAATCCGCAACGATATGAAAAAACCTGTGCAGATGAACCGTCTTTTGCAGGGCGATGTAGGTTCAGGAAAAACGATGGTCGCACTGCTTTCGATGCTTATCGCGATGGACAACGGTTTTCAAAGCTGTATGATGGCACCGACGGAAATTCTCGCGCAGCAACATTTCAACGGAATCTCGGAACTTTTAGAAAATACCAATATCAAAGTCCGATTGTTGACCGGCTCAACAAAAACTGCAGAACGAAAAATCATCCACGACGAACTTCTAAGCGGTGAACTTTCAATTTTGGTGGGAACACACGCTGTTTTGGAAGATGTGGTACAGTTTCGTAAACTTGGTTTGGCAATCATCGACGAACAGCACCGTTTCGGTGTTGCCCAACGCGCGAAACTTTGGGCAAAAAATAAGATTCCGCCACATATTTTGGTGATGACGGCGACTCCGATTCCACGTACTTTGGCGATGAGTTTTTATTCCGATCTTGATGTTTCCATTATCGACGAAATGCCTGTCGGAAGAAAACCCATTATCACCGCTCACCGACGGGAAAAAGACCGGCTCACCGTTTTCCGTTTCGCAAAAGAAGAAATCGACAAAGGAAGACAGGTTTATTTCGTTTATCCTTTAATTGAAGAATCAGAAACTTTGGACTATAAAAACCTGATGGAAAACCTGGAACACATCATCGAATTTTTTGCGGACGAGAATGTGACGATGCTCCACGGAAGGATGAAACCCGAAGAAAAGGAAGCGAATATGAAATATTTTGCTTCGGGAAAGGCGCAGATTATGGTTGCAACCACGGTGATCGAAGTCGGCGTAAATGTTCCCAACGCATCGGTGATGGTGATCGAAAGCGCAGAAAGATTCGGCTTATCGCAACTGCACCAACTTCGCGGTAGAGTCGGTCGCGGTGCGGAACAGAGTTACTGCATCCTGCTCACATCCGACAAACTGACCACGGAAAGCCGCACCAGAATTAAGACGATGACCGAAACCAACGATGGATTCAGGATTTCCGAAGTCGATATGCAGCTTCGAGGACCTGGAGATATTCTGGGAACACAGCAAAGCGGCGTTGTTGATTTTAAAAAACTCGATTTGGTTCAGGACGGAAACATCATCAAGACCGCGAAATCGGTCGTGGAACAGCTCATCGAAAAAGATCCGCATCTGCAAAATCCCGAAAACGCTTCTTTAAGGAATTATTACATTAAGCAGTACAAAGGGAAAAATAAGTGGGGAAGGATTTCTTAGGATTGTTGAAACTTTTTTTTTGACTTTGACTTTAAAAAGATTGAACTCCTACGGAGTTCTGTTTGACTGAATTATTTTGCTACAAAGAGAAAACTCTTACGGAGTTTAAAAGGATTTCGTTAATTTTCAATAGTAGTTTCTCTTTTTTTAATTGCAATTTGATCGAACCAATCTTTTGTTCATTAGTGGTTATGGCTTAATACTGATGCTAAAAATCTTTCATATTTTGTGGCTCCCTCAAAATTATTTTTTGATATTTTTGTCTTTATGAAAAAATCGGCGGCGTTTCTCCTTATTCTCTTCACCACAATTGTTTTCGCGCAGTCGAAGATTACGGTGATCAAAGCTGAGGACAGAAATCCTCTCGCGAATGCCGCGGTTTCGTGCAACGGAAAAATTTTAGGCAGAACCAATGTGCAGGGAATTCTGGAATTCAGAACCCGCTGCAAAAAAGTAAATGTGAATGCCGCAGGATTTTATGAGGACGATGTGGTGGTGGATAAAGTAATGGAGGCAGAATTGGTGAGAGTCGATCCCAAACTTCAGTCGATCCAGACCATTATCATCGAGGACAAAAGTGATCCGCGAGCATTGGCGATTCTCCAAAAGGTAAACGATAATTACCGAAACAATTCTCCTCAAAGTTTAGATTCCTACTCCTTTAAATCCTATGAAAAAATCTCGCTTGATTTTGACGAAGACAGCATCAATATTTATAGAAACACTATTTCAAACAAACTAGATTCGCTGAAAACTTTGCCTGCGAAAGAACTCAATGAAAAGAAAAAGAAGGACTCGATTGAAAATGTAAAAATAATGCAGCTTTTCACCAAGAGCAAGCTGTTTCTTTGGGAAAGGGCTTCAGAATTTCTTTATTCAAAAACTTACGGCGAAAAGATCAATATTCTCGACAACCGGATTGCAGGTTTGCAGGAGCCTGTTTACGAAATGATGGCATTGCGATCCAACAGAAACCGGATTCCGAGAGAAGTGCGTGAAGAGAACCGTTCGCTTTACCGCTTCTTCTTGACCGACAGTATCGAGATCGACGGCAGAAAAAACTACGTGATTCGCTTTCGCGATGCGGGCAAGAAAACGATGGCACAGCGCAGGAATTTCAACGGTTTGATTTATGTCGATGCACAAACTTACGGACTGAAAAAAATCGAAAGCCAGAGCAAAAAGAAAAGCGAGGGAAGCATCACGAGTATTTGGATTCCCATTCACGACAAGTGGTTTCTGTCAAAAGAAAACCTCAAGATCAGGATGGGAATGACCTACATCGACGAGAAATACACGAAGGACGAAAAAACCGGAGAAAAAACTGAAAACAAAGACCGAAAGCGCTTTGGAAACTATGTTTATATGATCGCCGATTACTTTGATTTTCAAACGCCCATTAACGAAAACAAAAAAGATTTTGAGGGATACTCGATGGCTGTGAAAAACTCGGACGGATCGGTTATTCAAAAATTTCGAACAGATTCTTTGACGATAAGGGAGAAACTCACCTATTCCAAAATCGACAGCGTCGGAAAAAAGTACAGTCTGGATCAGAAAATAACGGCTTTAAGAGGATTGCTTTATGGCGACCTCCGTTTAGGAAAAGTAAACTTAGATGTGACAGATTTGGTGCAGTACAATAATTACGAAGGATTCCGCCTCGGTTTGACACTGAAAGGAAACGAAAAACTCAACCGCTACATTTCGCCAGACGTCTATATTGCTTATGGTTTTAAAGACAAGGGATGGAAATATGGAGCGGGAATCGATGTAAAAACCACTTTAGACAAAGAATCTTTTTTTCGTGCAGAATACTATAACGATGTAAAAGCTGCAGGTAGATTTAACCAGGATTTATGGAATATAAGAATGAGAATCATGAATTCGGGAATTGACCTGAACAATGGAAATTTCTATCAATACCAAGGTGCAAAGGTCTCATTTCAGAACGATTTGACCAATTCGCTGACATTGAAGATTGCCGCAAAAAAAGATATAGAGGAGGCAAAATTCCAGTATGGATTTATGAATTTGGGAAACCGTTTCGATAATTTTTCATCGCAGCTCACGCTCCATTATTCGCCGCGGTCAAAGAACATTATGACTCCCTCCGGAAAATATACTTATGAGCCAAACTATCCCGATTTTTTCATTAATTATGAACAGGGAATGAAAGTTTTCGGAGGAACTCTAAATTTCAGTAGGTTCGACTTTCTGATGCAGCACAGTTTCAAAACCAAGATTGGTGTAACAGGATTTCGAGTATACAGCGGGCTGACTTTAGGAGAAGCGCCGATTTGGCATCACTTCTCTGTCGATGGGTTGGGAAATGGCGAAAATTCCTTGAACTTCAACCTTACTTCCTATCTCGGTTTTGCAACCATGAAAGGAGGAAAATATTATAACGACAAGTTTTTCGGATATTATTTCACCCACAGAATTCCTTGGTATTTCCGCACATTGGGCAAATCGACTTCCAGTTTCGACTTGGTTTACAAAGGAGGCATCGGAAATATGAAAAACCCTGAATATCACCATTTTGATTTTGAAAACCTGAACAAACTTTACCAGGAAGTTGGACTGGAATACAACAATTTCTTAGGAACCTCGTTCAATCTCGGGTTTTTCTACCGAATCGGAAATTATGCAACTCCGAGATTCGGAGAAAACTTCGCAATACAATTCAAATTTGAATTCTTAGGATTTTAAAACATGAAAAATATACAGATTAAGGCATCAAATTTTTTCGAACTGCTCAAATCCAGAGACACTTCGATGTGGAAAATTTTCTCGCAGATGATTGATGGCGAGGAAAAGGAAATCATCTTTTTGGATGACGAGGAAAAAGTTTTGTTCAACTACATCCTTCCTTCAACGCTGGAAAAACTCAATGAGGATCGGGAAAAATTCGCAAAAGAGTATGCGGAGAAAATTTCGGGATTGAATTGATATTATTGATAACTTTTTACCAAAAATCAAGCTTCCTCGTAACTTTTAGAATGAGATTTATCGCAAATTTGATTTGCTTTATTCATCAACTAAAGTAGCAGAGACTTCGAATAAATTCACTGATTAAGTGAAAGATTCAAAACGAATTGACTCGTCTTCTTTGCCAGCTAAATCATTTGTAAAATCATTGAAAATCTTTTCGAGCTTTTTAAAAATTCGAAATGCACAACAAGTAAAACTTTAATAAAATTTTAAACACCTAATCTTCAGATTTCAAGTTGACTGAAAGTAACTTTGTAATAGATTTTCAGTTATGAAAAAATACATCGCCGCAACTTCGGTTCTGTTGACAGGACAGAAAGCTATTAACCCATAAAAAAACCGTTTCGCACTGACGGCTCCAAAAGAATTGAAATCCTGCGAGCTCACTTTGGGCGCCAATCGACGAACGCGTAATCAACCTTTCGGTGAAATGGAAACTGTAGTATTTGCGACGGTCTATTCCAGTTTAACCTGAAAGCCGGAAACGGACAGGTAATCCTTACCAGTGAAGGTTACACCACCAAATCTGCTTGCGTAACGGCATTGAATCGGTAAGGAAAAATGCGCCCGACGACACGAAATTCGAGAGAAAAGATTCCACAAATGGGAAATTCTACTTCAACCTGAAAGCCGGAAATGGACAAATCATCGGTTCCAGCCAAATGTATGAAGCCGAAAACGGAATCGAATCCGTGAAAAAGAACGCACCGGACGCTTCTGTGGAAGAGGAAACTGAATAAATTTATGAGCTGTTTATAATTAATTCAGAAGAAAAATAATATCTGGAAATTTTCTTTACCCCGACCCTAAAGGGCGGAAAATTTCCCATAAAAAAAATAGCTTTAGTTTAACAATATTTTAAGAAAATGCTTTGATTTGTCGATGCATTTTTTTATTTTTGGAAAAACCGAGATTTAAGCAGTATGGGACACTTACCGAAGTTAATTGAAGACTTGGCTTTGATCTTGATTGTGGCGGCATTCGTCGTCCTCATCTTCCGAAAAATAAAGCAGCCCTTAGTTTTAGGATACATTATCGCGGGATTTCTGGTGAGTCCGAATTTCAAGATTTTTCCATCGGTTGTTGACAACGAAAATATTAAGACGCTTGCCGAAATCGGCGTGATCTTCCTGCTTTTCAGCTTAGGTCTGGAATTCAGTTTCAAGAAACTTTTGAATGTGGGCGGATCCGCTTCTATTACAGCATTTGTAGAGATTATCTTTATTACGATTGCTGGATATTTCACAGGAAAAATGCTCGGTTGGAGCACGATGGATTCGATGTTCCTCGGTGGGATGCTCGCAAGTTCCTCGACCACGATTATTATCCGCGCCTTTGATGAGCTCGGCGTCAAAACCAAGAACTTTGCTAAAACCGTTTTCGGCGTCCTCGTTGTGGAAGACATTGTGGTGATTTTGCTGATGGTGTTACTTTCAACAATCGCGGTTACCAAAGAGTTTGAAGGTACGCAAATCCTCTTTACAGTAGCAAAACTTCTGTTCTTCCTCATCCTCTGGTTTCTGCTCGGAATCTTCCTGCTCCCGACTTTCCTTAAGAAAATCAAAGACCTTATCGATGAAGAAATCCTGATGATCCTCTCCATCGGTCTTTGTCTCGGAATGGTTCTGATCGCGACTTCTGTAGGTTTTTCTGCCGAACTTGGCGCTTTCGTAATGGGTTCCATAATCGCTGAAACGACAGTTGCCGAAAAAATCGAACATACCCTAAAATCCGTGAAAGATCTTTTTGGAGCAGTATTCTTCGTTTCTGTCGGAATGATGATTAACTACAATGATATGATCGTTTATGCGATTCCAATTCTTGCGGTTACTTTTCTGACCTTATTCGGCAAACTTTTCAGTTCCACTTTAGGTGCACTGCTTTCAGGACAGCCATTAAAACAATCCGTCCAGGTCGGAATGAGTATGGCACAAATCGGTGAATTTGCATTTATTGTGGCTACTTTGGGACTTTCGCTTGGTGTGATTTCGGACTTTCTGTTTCCTGTCGCAGTCGGTGTTTCAGCCATTACCACCTTCACCACGCCTTATATGATTAAACTTTCTGAACCTTTCTACAACTGGATCGTGAAAGTTACCCCACAAAAATATATCGACCGAATCAACAAATATTCTTCCAACACCCAAAGCATTCAGGTTGAAAACAGTTGGCAAGTTCTGCTAAAAAATTATGCGCGGATTATTCTTGTTAATGGCATCATCATTATTGGGATTTATCTTCTGTGCTCCAAGTTCATCATCCCAAACATTAACGAACATCTTGATAATAACGACATAAAAAATATTATTGGAATTGCACTTCCTATTTTGTCTGCACTACCCTTTTTATGGGCTTTAATGATGAAAAGACCAAGTTCCGGTGCATACGGCGAACTTTGGCAGAAAGCAAAATATAACCGCGGTCCCCTCTTGATTATTGAGATTTTCCGGATCATCCTGGGAATTCTGACCCTCGGTTTTTTCCTCGACCGATTTGCATCGACGCAGATTTCGATTTTTATCACGATTCCTGTCGCCGTGATCATCCTCGTCCTATTCAACAAAAGAATTAACCGCTTCTACAACAGGATCGAAAAAAGGTTTATCCGCAATCTCAACGACCGCTCCGAACAAAATGTGCAACCCGATGCTGTAACAAAACTCGCCGGAAACAGCGAAATTAAATCGAGTCTCGCTGCATGGGACGTCCATATTCTTGAGCTTGAAGTTAACCCTCTCGCCGACTATATTGGCAAAAAACTGATCGACTTGCAGTGGCGCGAAAAATACAATGTCAACATCGGCTATATCAAACGCGGAGACAAACTCATCCATACTCCCGACCGACACCAGGTTCTGATGCCGCACGACAAAGTGGGAATCATCACTACCGACGACGAATTTCAGATTTTCAAACCCGTTTTCGACAGCTTCGAAAAACCCGAAGAAACTAATGTGAATGAGGTTAAGTTGGGAAAAATTCTTATCAATAGACATTCTCCTGCGAAAAATCTAACCATCCGCCAATCGGGAATCCGCGACAAAACCGATGGACTTGTTGTTGCAATAAGACGTGGCGAGGAACGAATCCTAAATCCTGAATCCACAGAAATCCTTCGGGAAGACGATATTGTTTTTGTGGTCGGGAACAAAAAGAAAATCGAGAAACTGAATGTGGAGATTTAGGAATAAAAATTAGTGGAAATTGGTGGATATCCGTGGCGGAATTACAATACCAAACGCTGATGTTGAAGCGAACCACGGGCAAAGTTCAACAGCAAACCTAATTTGCATCCAGAAATTTTCAGAAAATTAATGGTTTGTGAAATATGTTCGTCTGTCACTTGCGCCACACATTTTACCTCAAGAATAATTTTGTCGAAAACGACAAAATTCGCCAAATATTGATGTGGCAAAATTTCACCCTTAAAAACGACATGATAAGGTCTGCTTCTCTGAAAAGGAATTCCCGCCTGTCTGAAAGCAACTTCCAGCGCATCCTGATAGATAATTTCAGAGAAACCATGCCCTAAAATCCTGTGCACTTCCATACAGACACCGATAATTTTGTAGGATTCTTCCTTGTAAATAAGCTCACTCATAACTCGCCACTAATAACACAAATTTACACTAATTATCTAACCTTTAATCTAAAAAAAATATCAACCGCAACATCTACCAAACATCGTTATTCGTAGATTTGCAGCAATTATTGAACAATGACCAAAGAAGAACTTTTAAACAAAGCCGTAAAAATCGCAAGTCGCGCGCACCGCGGACAAACCGACAAATTTGGAGCGCCCTACATCGGCCATATTATGCGGGTGATGAACTACGGAAAAACCTACGACGAAAAAATCGTGGGTGTACTGCACGACGTTATCGAAGACTGCCCGGAAATCACGCTTGAATATCTTTTGCAGGAAGGTTTCCCAAATCATATTATTTTTGCGATCGAGTGTCTGACGAAAAATCCACCTGATCAGGACTATACGGAATTTGTACAACAAACGGAAAAATCCCCACTTGCGGTTTCGGTGAAGCTTAACGATTTGCGTGACAATATGGACTTAACGAGATTCACGAAACCCATTACCGAAAAGGATATGAAAAGGTTGAACAAATACCTGAACGCCTATCTCTATCTCAAGGAAAAATATTAGAAGAATGCAAAAAAAACCGTCTCCAGTTTGGAGACGGCCTTCTAAAAAACGCCATGAATTCTAATTATTAATGATAATCTTCATTGCTTTTTCTCTGGAAGCGTTCAGGAACACGTCATACGCGGCCATAATTTCATCCAGTTTGAAGCGGTGGGTAATCATTTTAGAAAGGTCAATTTTGTCGGCTGCAACCGTTTTCAGAAGCATCGGTGTTGTGTTGGTATTTACCAAACCAGTAGTAATGGTGAGGTTTTTGATCCAAAGATCCTGGATTTCAAAATCCACTTTTTGTCCGTGTACACCTACGTTAGCGATGTGACCACCAGGTTTCACGATTTTTTGGCAGATATTCCAGGTTGGAGGAACACCCACTGCTTCAATCGCAACATCGCAACCATCTTCACCAACGATTTCTTTGATCTGATCCAGTAGATTTGCTGCTGAAGAATTAATCGCGTGAGTTGCTCCCAATTCTTTTGCCAAAGCAAGTCGGTTATCGTCCAGATCCACCATTACCAGTTTACTTGGGGAGTAGAACTGTGCAGTAAGCAGTGCAGACATTCCAACAGGACCGCCTCCCACAATCACTACGGTTTCGCCGGGTTTAACCTGTCCGTACTGAACACCGATTTCGTGACCAGTCGGTAAGATGTCGCTCAATAACACTGCGATTTCATCGTCGATTTGTGGTGGAATTTTGTAGAGAGAATTATCCGCAAACGGGATTCTCACATACTCCGCCTGAGTTCCGTCGATCAGGTGTCCCAGAATCCAGCCACCGCCATTTTTACAATGAGAGTACAGTTGTTTCTTACAATTTTCGCAGCTTCCGCAGGAAGTAATGCAGGAAATCAGGACTTTGTCGCCTTTCTTAAAGGAAGTTACGTTTTCGCCGGCTTCCTCAATAATTCCAATTCCTTCATGGCCGAGAATTGTTCCGGGTTTCATGTAAAGATTTTTCCCTTTGTAAATTCCCAGGTCAGTTCCGCAGATGGTCGTTTTGCTCATTTTCACGATCACATCTGTAGGGTCAATAATCTTAGGCATCGGTTTTTCTTCCAATGCGATGGCATGATCGCCATTGTAAACTAAAGCTTTCATAATGAACTGATTAATTACCTAAAATTAAGAAATAAGGAAATGCAAATTTTCAGAAATGAGATGAATCAGAAATCAGTTTTTATTCAAAAAAAAGTGGTAATTTGTAAGAATTAAAGTTAGTCAGCGGTTTTTTCGGAATCGTCGAGAAGCTGGTTAAGTTCCTTCATTTCTGCAGAAGTCAGATCGCGCCACTTTCCGATGGGGAGGTCGAGTTTGATGTTCATGATTCGGATCCGCTTCAGTTTCTTGACTTCATAACCGAGGAATTCGCACATTCTGCGGATTTGGCGGTTTAATCCCTGAGTCAAAATAATTCTGAAGGAAAGCGTGTCGAGCTGCTCCACTTCACACTTGTTGGTGACGGTTCCGAGGATTGGAACACCGTTTCTCATCTTCTCCAAAAATTTTTGGGTAATAGGTTTATCGACACGCACAATATATTCCTTTTCGTGGTTGTTTCTCGCGCGGAGAATTTTATTGACGATATCGCCATCAGAAGTCAGCATAATCAGTCCTTCACTGGGTTTATCGAGCCGACCGATTGGGAAAATCCGTTTTGGGTGATTTACAAAATCTACGATATTGTTCTTTTCGCGTTTTGTATCGGTGGTGCAAACTATTCCGACAGGTTTATTCAGAACGATGTACACGTGTTCTTCTTCAGTTTTCTTAATGGAAATTCCATCCACAAAAATTTCATCTCCATCGGAAACTTTCGTTCCCAGTTCCGGTTTCTTTCCGTTAATAGTAATCCGTCCCTGCTCGAGAAGTTTGTCGGCTTCTCGTCGCGAACAGTAACCGACTTCCGAAAGATATTTGTTGATGCGCGTTTTTTCCAAAATCTATAAAGTTTTATTGCTGAAGAAAATCAATCCGTACGAAAAGCCAACGAAAACACTGGAGTTCCCGTCTAAAACCTGATTTTCAAGATAAAGCTGAAACTTATTTCCGAGTCGGTTAGCTGCTGGAATTACCTTCCCGATTCCCAAACCGACGAATCCTGCATTTGTTGCCGCAGTTTGGTTGATCTTCATACCTGCATTGGCAAAGATATAGGTAAACTCCTCATCTTTCGGATCGCCCAGAAAAAAAGAAGGTTGCGCGGTGAGGTAAAGCAGATGGTAATTGGGATCGATATACGAATAACGGATTCCTGAACTGAGTGCAAAACGGTTCCACGGCTGAAAACCAACCTGTCCGCTGAAACCATAATTGAATTTTCCTGGCGGAAGCTGACTGCGCTCATAATCCGTTTTTGCATTTTTGTCTCGAATGATGGATGCCAAATCAAAACCGACATTGGCTTCAATTGAGCTAAACAAACCGAGTTTATGGTTTTCTGATTTTTGTGCGGAAACAAAAATTCCTGCTAATAATAGAAAAGGAACAATATATTTAGTCATTCTCTGAAAATCTAAAATCGTTCTCCAAATATTTCGACGAGCCATTTTCGATGGAATACTCCCCTATTTTCGTTCGTCGCAATCCCGTCAAATATGCGCCAACTCCCAGTTCCTGACCGAAGTCGTGTGCCAAACTTCTGATATAGGTTCCCTTCGAACAACCAACTGTGAAACGCACAAAAGGCAGATCGATTTCAATTTGGTTAAGATAATGAATCGTGGTTTTGCGAGACTTCATTTCAACTTCCTCGCCTTTTCTTGCCAAATCGTAAGCTCTTTTCCCATCCACTTTTATGGCGGAAAAAACGGGTGGTTTCTGATCGACTTCGCCAACGAATTTGGCTAAAGTCTCTTTAATAAAATCCTCGGAAATATGCGAGTAATCCTGATGGAGAATTTCGGGCTTTTCTGTGTCATAGGATTCGGTCTGAACGCCGATCTTGATTTCGGTGAAATACTCTTTCGGTGCGTCCTGGATTTCGGGAATTTTCTTGGTGAACTTTCCTGTGCAGACGATGAGCAGACCCGTTGCTTTCGGATCCAAAGTTCCAGCGTGACCGATTTTGAATTTCTTCGGAAGGTTGAATTCGCTTTTCAGCTTGTACTTCAGTTTGTTCACTGCCTGAAAACTCGTCCAGTCCAAAGGTTTGTCGAGGAGGATAATTTGTCCGTGTAGTAATTCTTCAGATGTCATAAAGTTTTTTTCCCGATATCATTAATTTCTTTATCATAATCTTTAGCTTTAAATCTATTAATAAGAACAAAGAGAAGTATTGACAATAATGATATTATAAGTTTTGTGTAATAAGAGGAATAATCATAATGTTTATTGAAAAATAAAGATAAAAATGATTTAATATTTATTAACAAAACAACTACACTATAGATATTTATCAGTTTAATTGAAAGTCTTTCTTTATTCAAAAGACATAGTAAAATAATTAGGGCAAAAATAAAAGTACAAACTGCAAAAATATTATGGTAAAGTCCATAATTGAAAGCGAATATTTAACGGTATAAAAAATAATTCTAAAATTAAGAAGAATAAAAGAGAAAAAACATAAACATACTTCTTTACAAAAATCTTCTTGCCATTATTTAAACTGCGTAAAATAAACCAGCAACACAATCCCCACCACAATTCTGTACCAACCCCAAGGTTTGAAGCCGTATTTGGTCAAAACCCCGATGAAGAACTTGATAGCGATGACCGCCACGACAAACGCCACCACATTTCCAACAACGAAAAGCATGAGGTTGTCTCCCTGCATCAGCATTTCGTAACCTTTCTGCTCCACTCCGTTATGGTTCCAGGTTTTAACAAAAACTGAATACACGCAAACCGCGAGCATCGTGGGAACGGCAAGAAAAAACGAAAATTCCGCCGCAGCTTTCCTGGTGAGTTTCTGCTGCATTCCGCCGATGATTGATGCCGCACTTCGGCTCGTTCCGGGCATCATCGCAAGACATTGATAGAAGCCAATGATCAATGCTTTTTTAAAGGAAATTTCCTTCTCGTCGTCAATTGTATGTACGGTGAAAATCTTATCGATAAAAAGCAGAAAAACTCCACCGATAATCAGCACAATCGCAATTGGGACCGGGTCTCCGAGCACTGCCTCGATTTTGTCGTCAAGCAGATATCCCAATATCAAAGCCGGAATAATCGCCACCGCGAGTTTGAAGTAAAAATTCAGATTTTTGAAATCGAGGAACTTTTTCCAGTACAGAAAAACAACCGCGAGAATCGCACCAAACTGGATCGAGACCTGAAACATCTTCACAAACTCATCTTCCTGAATCCCGAAAATTGAGCTCGTGAAAATCATATGCGCTGTTGAAGAAACCGGGAGGTATTCTGTTAAACCCTCGATAATTGCAATGATTATTGCTTTGATTAAATCCATCCGTTAATTATAAGTGATAAGTGATGAGTGATGAGTGATGAGTGATTTCTGTCACGGAAATTATTTGTTTCTTTTCAAGATTGCGTAAACTTCAACGACAAATCCGGCGATGACCAAAAGTGGCGCGATACGGATTCTTCGGACGGAGAATATTCCCTCGTTCCAAAGGTTAGGATCGTATTTTCCGTCCACTGTATTCGCGTCAGCTCCCATCATCAGGAGAAAGCCCACCACGATTAATGCCAAACCAATCAGCATCAGTTTGTAGTTTTCTTTTCCGAAATAGAAATTGTTTTCTGCAGGAGTTTCTGCTTCTTTTTTACCGATCGAGTCGGCTGAGAAATTCTTATTTTTTTTGGCCATTTTATCCTCTCCCTAAATCTCTCTCCAAAGGAGAGGAACTTCAGAGCGTTTAGTTTTAATAGAAAATTTATGAATAATAAAGGTCATCAACATTTGAGCGCAAGAACCTCCACGTTGCGAAAATTGTACTGAGAACAGTGATCAATACTCCAAGCAAAAAGATCCCGACAACGAGGAAGATCAGCTGGTTATTGTCCTGTGCGAACGGAGTTCCGATCTCGGTAATGAAATAATACCAAGCTCCGAAAAGTACCGCCAAACCAAGAATCGCCCCGATTACTCCGAGAATTACCGCTTCTTTCACAAAGGGTTTCAGAATAAAACGGCGTTTTGCACCAACAAGCTGCATCGTCTTGATAATGAATCTCTTAGCGAAAATTTTCAAACGAATCGAGTTGTTGATCAGCACCACCGCCAAAATCAGGAATAAGATGGAGAATCCCAAAATCCATTTCAGGATATTGTTCAGGTTATTGTACACTTCCACCATCAACGTGGAGTTATTTTTTACGTCAACAATTCCGGGAGTTGCCTTGATCTGTTTAATGGCTTCGTCGATTTTTGCGGGATCCACGTATTCAGGTTTCAGCGCGACTTCTACGGATGATGGGAAAATATTTTCCTCAAAAAGTGCGCTGGATTCGATCCCCATGCTTTTCTTAGCTTCGGCTGCAGCCATTTCGCGAGTGATGTAGGTTGCACGTTTCACGGGCGTGAGTTTCTGGATTTTCTGGAAAGTTTCCTGCTCCATTTTCACAATCTTCGCCGAATCTTTGGCATCATAATTCTCATCAAAATAAGCATTCACTACGAGCTGTTCCTTTATGTAATCCGAATATTTTTGCGCATTAATCAGGATTAAGCCCATTAATCCCAACAAAAATAAAACGAGTGCGATACTGATTACTACGGTGATATTACTTGAGCGAAGGCGTCTTCTGTTAAAATCCTCTACTGTCTTTGCCATTAAATAAAAAATTTCTGCTAAAATAGAAAAAAACTTCCGTAATTTGCCGTGAAATAAAGAATTTCGGTGTTAAAAAAAACTTAAAGAGGAGGAGTTGGAAGATGGAAGCCCGAAGTCGGAAGAAAACTTCAAATCTCAAACCTCAAACTTCAAATCCCAGAAAATTGATGAGCGTAAAAGCTAAAAAACATCTCGGCCAACACTTCCTGACCGACGAAAATATTGCCAGAAAAATTGTCGAGGGACTGAGTTTTGACGGCTACCAAAAAGTGCTCGAAGTGGGACCAGGAATGGGAGTGCTCACCAAATATCTCCTTGAAAAAGATGCCGAAGTTTTCGTTGCCGAAATCGATGTTGAATCGGTGGAATACTTAAAAAACCATTACCCGAAGCTTCAGGAACAGCATTTTACGGGTGACTTCCTGAAAATCAATATCGACGAAGTTTTTGATGGACAAGTCGCTGTCATCGGGAATTTTCCCTACAACATTTCTTCGCAGATTTTATTTAAAATCATCGACCATTACGAACAAATTCCTGAAATGGTGGGAATGTTCCAAAAGGAAGTCGCAGAAAGAACCGCCGCAGTTCCGCGTACCAAAGATTA
This sequence comes from Chryseobacterium suipulveris, assembly GCF_022811685.1. Classification (NCBI taxonomy): domain Bacteria; kingdom Pseudomonadati; phylum Bacteroidota; class Flavobacteriia; order Flavobacteriales; family Weeksellaceae; genus Chryseobacterium; species Chryseobacterium suipulveris. The sequence continues at coordinate 1,868,533 of NZ_CP094532.1, forward strand.
CGGAATTCTCTCGGTTTTGGTTCAGGCGCTTTACGATGTGAAATACTTTTTCACCGTTCACGAAAACGTTTTTAATCCGCCACCAAAAGTAAAATCTGGCGTGATCAAATTAACCAGAAATCCGAAGGAAGGTTTGGAAGGAAACGAGGTTTTGTTCAAGCAGATTGTGAAAGCAGGTTTCAACCAAAGACGAAAAAAATTGTCGAATGCGCTGAAAGTCCTGAACATTCCTGAAAACTTAAAGTCTCATCCGTTTCTCAACAAACGTGCGGAAGAGCTTTCCGTTGAAGATTTCATCAAGTTTACTGGGGAGTGGAAAAAGGGTTAATCGGTTTTTGAAACTTCATCGCCTTCCTCCTCATTCCGTAAATCCTCAAGTTGTTTCTGAAGATTTTGGATCATTTCCTTCAACTCCTTGATATTGTTTTTGTTGGAAGAAACGTTGCTTTTCAGCATTACATTTCTTGCTCGCTCACTGTGGTCGTCGTCGTCCTCTTCCTCGGCAATGTCTTCAATGTCTTCCTGAATCTCGTCAATATCCTCTGAAATTTCGTCGATATCTTCGCTGATTTCTTCGATGTCTTCCTGGATGTCTTCAATGTCTTCCTGAATTTCGGTTACATCTTCCTTCAAATCTTCGATATGTTCATGGCTTCTGTTGACGGACATCTGAATAAAAATCGCAAGATAAATTGCTTCCAGAGACAGTATTGTAGTGAGAACCAGCAACATCGTGTCCAAATTTACCCAACCTAAAATCGGCAGCAAGAACGCGACAAGAAAAACCAATGTATGAATGATGAGCGAGGGAATGGAGCCAATCCACCACATGATTCCGTCGGTTACCTTTTGTAGAAACTTCATGTTTTTTTCGCGGCGTTCGGCTCTGTTCATCTTGAAAAATTTTGCCCAAATTTACTCAAAAAATACCACCAAACGGATTAAGAAATTCTTAAAAAAAGGAATCGAAACTATCATTCCGAAAAAATCACTTTAATTATCTGAACGGAAATTGGTTCAAAAATCCTTTGAAACTCCAATCCCAAAAAGGGCGAAATCGTATTTAGCTGGATCTTCTGCGTCAAATTTCCGTAGCACAGAATCCATTTCCAGAACGGTTTTCCAGTCGTTTTGTTTCCGCTCGATAAGGTTTAGTTTTCTGGAAATATTTCCCGTATGCACATCCAATGGAACCGACAAAAATTGCTGGTCAATATTTCTCCAAACCCCGAAATCCACTCCCCTTTTGTCTTTGCGTACCATCCAGCGCAGGAACATCATCAACCTTTTCGCGGAAGAATTCTTGTAAGTGGAACTCACGTGTTTATGGCTTCTGTGTTTTTTTGCACCCAAAAAACTGTTTCGGAACCTTTCGAGCGCATGGAAGAAATTTTCTTCGTCTTCCTTCATTAAAAAAAGTTGCTCCAAACTCTCGTTTTTGGAATATACTTTCTTTAGATTCAGAATAAACTCACGGAAATCCTCCCCGTTAAAAGTTCTGTGGATGCTCTTATTTTCAAGGGTTCTTAACTCTTTAGCCGCAACATTCTGCACAAAATCATAGGGTGAGTTCTCCATCAACTCCATCATTTTGGCAGCATCATTAATAATGGATTTTCGGTTTCCCCAGGAAATCGTGGCGGTAAGAAAACCCGCAATTTCGATATCCTGCATTAACGAAAACCGGTGCGGAATCTGGATAGGATCATTTTCGATAAATTCGGGACGGTTGTAGAAATCGGCTTTCTCGTCGAGAAATTCCTTCAGATCGGCAATCATTTACACCCCGATTTTTATTGATTCCAACGCTTTGGGCAAAAATGTATTGGGAAAAACTTCCCTGGCTTCATCAGTAAACACCGACAAATCTCCGTATCGGTTAGAAAAATGACCAACAATCAGTTTCCCGACATTGGCCTTTCTGGCAATTCTTGCAGCTTCGAGAGCGGTGGTGTGCCCCGTATAATCTGCCATTTCCTTCAAGTCATGCAGGAACGTCGCTTCGTGGTACAGCAAATCTACTCCGTCAATCATCGGAATTATTTTTTCAGAATATCGCGTATCACTGCAGAATGCGTAGGAAACTGATTTTGACGGATCTGTCGTTAAAATTTCATTTTTCAGAACATAACCATCCTTTAAAACAAAGTCTTTCCCGAGTTTCAGGTTGTGGTAATCGCAGGTTTCAATTTCCGGGTATTTGGAGATTTCTGCCATATTCAGATGCCGCTCTTTTGGCTTTTCACGAAAAAGGTAACCGTTGCAGTAAATTCGGTGGTTCAGCGGAATCGTATAAACTTCCACTTTATTATCCTCATAAATTTTTTCTGACCCTTTGCTTTCAAGTTCGTGGTACACTACATCAAAACCCCGTTGCGTTTCAGTAATCCTAAAAATTGTCTCCAACATTTCCTGAATTCCTTTCGGGCCATAAATATGGAGCGGTGTTTCCCGTCCCAATAACCTAAAACTCGCAATCAATCCAGGCAAACCGAAACAGTGGTCGCCATGAAGGTGCGAAATAAAAATATTGTTAATTTTTGAAAACCTTGCTTTTGCCTTTCTCAACTGAACCTGTGTCCCTTCACCGCAATCGATCAGAAAGCAGCGCTCCCCCATCTCCAAAAACTGCGCAGTCGGAGAAGAATTCACCGTGGGAATTGCAGAATTAAAGCCGAGAATTGTAAGATAGGAACTCAATTAAGGTTAAGGTTGAGGTTAATAGAAAACTTACTTCTTTTGCTCCTGCAATTTATTAAGTCGGAAATACGAAACCAAAGCCAAAGTAAACATCGTTGCCAAACCGATATAAACCCATGCCGGAACAGGAATCGGATCACCTGCCGCGTAAGAATGGAGACCGCTCAAGTAGTAGTTTACCCCGAAATACGTCATCACCATCGAACAAAACGCAAACATCGTTGCAACGTGAAATGCCCATCTTCCTCGTAAACCAGGAACCAATCTCATATGGAGTACAAAAGCATAAATGATGATTGAAATAAATGCCCATGTTTCCTTTGGATCCCAACTCCAGTATCTTCCCCAGGATTCATTTGCCCAAATTCCACCGAGGAAGTTTCCTACAGTGAGTGCAAAAAGTCCTATGGTTAAAGACATTTCTGAAACAATGGTCAACTCTTTTAAGGTGATGTCGTTATGAACTTTGTATAATTGCTTGTTTGAAATAATGTAGAACACCAACGTAATCACCGCAATAATCATCGAAAGAGCGAAGAATCCGTAACTCGACGTAATAATCGCCACGTGGATAATCAGCCAGTACGATTTCAGAACCGGGACAAGTGGCGTAATTTGCGGATCGAGTGCGGAACCGCCGTGTGCAAATCCCATCATGATCACTGCAACCATGAATCCTGCAGCAGGAATCAGCGCGTTGGAAACATTTTTCCCAGTGAAGATGCTCATCGAAGAATTCTCGGTGAGTTTTGGTCGTCCGATTCCAAAATAGAACATCAATCCCGCAGAAATTCCCACCCACGAAATGAAGATAATCGCTTCGTAACCGTTACTCCACGGAGCGTGTCCTGAAAGATACCATCTCGCGATAAGTCCGAAGAAATGCGCGATATATCCAACCAAACCGATTGCAATGATGACTTTAATTATTCGATTCAGTAATCTACTTGGTTTGAAAAGTTCCACGAAACCTAACAACAGCAGTAATCCACCGATCAAGGTATAGAAAATCAGAAGCTTGAAGTTTAGGTTGAGTTTGTTCAAAAAAACTTCCAGATCAACTTTCGTTTTTGAAGGCACCACGTTTTTCCCCCAAGTTTGCTGGTATTCTTCGAGTTTTACCAGCTCCTGGTCTGCTTTTGCCCAGTTCCCTGTTTTCTGGGCATCGAGAACGTTTGAGAAATAAGGACCCATCACTTTCTGCGATTCCTCATCCGGCTCAAAATTTTGGTCAAGCCAGGAATGCCAAGTGGAATTTGGGTCGTTTTTCACGGGAACAATCCGCATAAACTGTCCGCTGAAAAATTCGTTAAATACCTGAACACGGTCATTTACAGCAATTACCTCTTTATCGTAATTTGACTGACCGGCAGGTTTTTTTCTGAATGCAGTTTGGTAATCTTCCTCCAAAACGTAATGAAGTTGGCCATCTTTATCTGCCGGGAAAAGCGACATCAGAGTCGTGTAACCTTCCTCATTGGCCTTGGTTTTTTTCTTAAGTTCATCGCCACCTTTTGTACCGACTTTAATGATCGGAACCATCGTCCAGCTCGGTGTATCGGTATTGATGGAAAGGAACCACTGGTTTGCGGTAAGCGATTTTCCGTCGCTTCCTTTAAATTCGTCGCGTTTATAGAGCTTCCTCAAAACATCCAGCGCCTGAGTATTCATCGGAACAATTCTTCCTTCATAATTCTGAACGAGTAGATAAGCAAATTTATCGGCGTGTTCTTTTGAAATCTTATTTCTTGCAATAATCTCGTCTGCGGAAATCGGTTTTGGCGAGCGGAGCGCAATAGTATTTTGCTCTTTCGCAGGTTTTGTTTCAAGCAACAATGCTGCATCTGCATTGCTGTGATCGTGACCATCGTGTTCAGAATGGGTTTCCTTTTGAGCACCGTCCGTTCCATGGGTATCGATGTATTGTGCATTGAAACTCATCGATAAGAACAAAAGCAAAACTGCAGTAATCCTTTTTCTGTTAATGGCTTTCAGCTGCTTGTTCAGTTTCCAGAAGTGGGTGCCTTTCCAGAAGAAACTCACGAACATTCCGCCAAACAGGAAGAAATATCCGATATAGGTAATCAAAGTTCCCCAGTAATCGTGGTTTACAGAAAGTACAGTTCCTTTTCGGTCACCATCAAAACTCGCCTGGAAAAAGCGGTATCCACCGTGATTCAGAACGTGGTTCATATAAATTTTGTAGGGAGTCTGTTTTCCCTGATCGATAATCTGAACGTGGCTTTCATACGCACTTGGAGACGAACTTCCGGGATAAGTTTCCATCACGAATTTGTCAAGTTTCAGCGAGAATGGCGTGGTGTAAACTTTCGGTCCAAAACCGAGGATAATGTTCATCCCATCCAAAGCAATCTGCTTGAAAAGATTGGGATTTCCTCTCTCCACGGTTAAATCCACCAACTGTTTTGTTTTCGGCCCCTGAACTTCGACAGTAAGCATGTCTGCAACGTCTTTGTCTTTCTTCTTGTCGCCTTCATACGCCATCAGTTTTCCTTTTTTCACTCCTTCCGGAACTACCAAACGTAAATCGTTGATAGTGTAAAGACTGCGCAAAGCCAATGGTTGGTAAACTTCTTTCTGCACATGCGTCGTGTCCTGAGTTGCCATCGTCATGTATCTCGCTTCAACAGGAGTTTTTATCATCAGATTCCCGTTATCATTCTTGAATTCAATCGCTCCCTCAATTTCTCGGTTGTAGGTGACTAAAGTTCCGTTGATAGATTTCGACTCTCCGGGTTTGATGTAGATATTTTCCCTTCCCTTTTGTCCTGCAGAAACAATGTGCAGAAATTCCTGACCAGAATTATCTACGATCAGGCTATCTTTTTTTCTTTGGATATAGTGGACCTGTTTCACATTAATCTGCTTTCCGTGATAGTCATAACCCGCTTTGAACGAGTGTGGCAACAGTTTAGGAAGGATTGCGTTTTCCTTCGCGTGATCAGGAATCATCATATAAGGAACATCTTCATAATTAAGGACATCTCCTTTTTCCTCGATCTGTATTTTAAAGAAATTTTTGTCGGTAATCACTTCATTGGAAGTAGCTCCCTCTCTGATGTGCATAATTCCCTCATAACTGATGTATCTCGTAATCGCACCACCAAGAAAAATCAAAATAAATGATAGGTGGAATACCAAAACCGACCATTTTTCTCTTCGCCAAAGTCGGTATCTTGAAATATTTCCGATGAAGTTCAGGATCAGGATAAACATTACCACTTCAAACCATTTCGCTTCATAGATCAGCGCTTTTGCAGCAGGAGTTCCGTAATCGTTTTCAAGGAAAGTTGCATACGCCATAGAAAATGCAAAAATCAGCAACATCACCGCCATTGTACGGGTAGAAATGATAATATTCTGGAGTTTTTTCATGAGAGGATTTTATTTCGGACAAAGCTGTCTGAATTATTTTTATGATGATGGGCAAAAATACAATCTAAATCTTAAAAACACGAATTTGGGAGCTGTTTTTTGTCAGTTTGAGCGATGGCGAGCATCGGGAGGAGTTATTAATTCCCCTCCTCCGGAGGGGTGTCATTAACTTGTTAATGACGGGGTGGTTAAAAATCTTCAATCGCAAAATTTTCTACAATAAAGTTTTCAAGTTCAAGCATCACGCGTTCAATAGTATTCTTGACGTCGAAATCAGTCGTCCTGAAAACCTTTAAACCAAAATCTTCCAAATATTTTTGCCGTTTCGCATCTTATTCTTCCTTGTCATCGTGACTGGTTCCATCAATTTCAACAATTAAACCCAAAGTTTTTACATAGAAATCTACAATGTAATTTCCTATGATTCTTTGTCTGTCAAAATCAATATTGTGGAAAATTTTTCCCCGAACTTGTTGCCAGAAAAGTACTTCGCTTAGAATTCTGGCTTTCCTCTGTCTTTTGCTCAGTGGTACTAAAAAGGGATGATAAGGAAGATTTTCAACGAAATTTCGGCGGATGGGGATGTTTCGTATGTGGGTTAGAATTTCCATTGGTATAAATAAGTTTTGTTTGTAAACCACCCCGTCTTCTCCTGCGTCGAAGACACCCCTCCAAAGGAGGGGAATAAACGCTTCTTCAGAACAGGTTGGGAGTAAACTCCTCCAAAATAGGAGCCGAAGAACCACCCCGTCTTCAACTCTGTTGAAGACACCCCTCCAATGAAGATAGTGATAATTAATGATTAGTATTTCCCAGCATCGGCACAAATTTGTACGCGCCAAATTCCTCCTTTTCAAATTCAGTTTCGGAAATTTTGGTGAATCGGTAAAGGATCTGCTCATCGGTTTTTCCCAAAGGAATCACCATCTTCCCGCCTACTTTTAATTGTCGGAGAAGCTCCGTCGGAAGAATTTCTGCGCCACAAGTAACGAGAACTTTATCGAATGGCGCAAAAGTAGGCAGTCCCGCAAAACCGTCGCCGAAACTTTGGAATTTCGGACGGAGGTGCATTTCGCGCAATTTCTTTTCGGCAAAATTGTGGAGTTCCTTCTGTCTTTCAATGGTATAAACTAAGGCGTTCATCGCGACCAAAACTGCTGTTTGATAACCGCTTCCCGTTCCGATTTCCAGCACTTTTTCTTTTTCTTTCAGCTGTAGAAGTTCGGTTTGTTCGGCAACGGTTGAAGGATGTGAAATGGTTTGCTTCGCAAGGATCGGAAAGGCGCGGTCTTCGTATGCGTAATCTTCAAAAATACTTTCCAGGAAGAGGTGTCGCGGAACCTCATTCATCGCTTTCAGGACATTTTCGTCAGAGATCCCGATTTTTTCACGGAAGTAATCCACCAAAATTTTTCTTTTCCCTTTATGTAAAAAAGTATCATTCATCGAAAATTTGAAGTTTGAAGTTTGAAGTTTCACAAAACTAAAAGTTTTAAAATTTAAAAGCAAACTGATCGGAGCGATCTTGAAACTTGAAACTCGAAACAAAATTTTTATCTTTGAAAAAACATTTTTTATGCTTAAAGCAGGTTTAGTTGGTGCAGGACATTTGGGAAAAATCCATTTGAGGTTGCTGAATCAGTCCGAAAAATATGATTTGGTGGGTTTCCACGATGCGGACGCGGAAAACGGCAGAAAACTCGAAGCAGAATTCGGGTACAAATATTTCGAGAACTTTGATGAGTTGCTTTCGCAAATTGACGTCTTGGATATTGTGACTCCAACCGTTTACCATTACGATTATGCGATGAAGGCGATCGAAAACCGCAAACATTTCTTCATCGAAAAACCAGTGACCCAAACTTTGAAACAGGCAGAAGAAATCCTCTACAAATGTCGTGAATACGGAATCAAAGCACAGGTTGGACACGTAGAAAGATACAATCCCGCATTTATCGGCTCCAAAGATTACATCAAAAATCCAATGTTTATCGAGATCCACCGTTTGGCGGAGTTTAATCCGCGCGGAACAGATGTTTCCGTGGTTTTGGATCTGATGATTCACGATCTGGACATTTTGCTTTCCATCGTAAAATCAAAAGTGAAAAATATTCACGCATCAGGAGTTTGCGTGGTCTCGAAATCGCCCGACATTGCGAATGCGAGAATCGAGTTTGAAAACGGATGTGTGGCGAATCTCACCACTTCCCGAATCTCGATGAAGGCGATGCGCAAATCGCGGTTCTTTCAGCAGGATGCGTATATTTCGGTAGATTTCCTGGAGAAAAAAGCGGAAGTGATCCGCATGAAACCAGCCCCAGAAAACCCGTCAGATTTCGATATGATTATCGAAAATGCGGAGGGAGAGAAAAACCAAATTCTTTTCGAATACCCCGACATTCAGCCGAACAACGCCATTTTGGACGAGCTCGAAAGTTTGGCAGATGCAATCACTGAAAATAAGAATGTGGAAGTTTCGTTGGAAGATGGAACCGAAGCTTTGAAAGTGGCGCTGGAAATTATGAAGCTGATTTCTGCGTAAGCTAATCCTTTAACTATTTATGAAGAAATGGGTCTAAAAGCTGGGCATTATATTCTTGTGCAGTAGGAAGGAATTTTTAGTTTTAGATTTTGGTCGACTCAAAATTCATTGTTTTGCCTTGCTAAACGAAGTGCCTTAGTTTGTCTTAAAAATATGAGTTTTGTAATTAATTTTTCTTTGCAACGCATTGCGTGAAATATTCTCGCAAAGCCAAACAAAGTATTTTTAAATATCATGCAATCTTTTAAGCTAGACCAAGGCGCTTACCCTTATTTTATGATAAACAAAGATCTAACATATTACTATAAAAATGTCGAAATATTTTTCATTGCTTCTTTCCCTTTCAACCATTTTTCTTTTCGCCCAAAAGAAATGGAACGTCAGTTTCTATAATGAAAAGTCGGGAAACGAGATTTCAATTTTTGCCGACAATAACGAGGAAATGCCGATGTCGTCGAAATTTACCTTCAAACTCGACAATCTGAATTCCACCGTCGGAAATGAGGTGACCGTCGTAATCCCCGAAAAAGCCAAAAAATTCCTGATTGCGAAACTCTCGCCAAAAAACCCCAACCGATCGAACCAGTTCTCTTACACGAATATGACGAACTTCGGCGACGTAACACTGAACGATTTCGATAAAGATTATGTGTATTCTTTACCTTTTGAAAGAGGAAAAACGCAGTTGGTTTATCAAGGTTACAATGGAAAATTTTCACACCAAAATATCAGTGCGCTCGACTTTAACTTGAAAATCGGCGAGAAAATTTTCGCCGCGCGTGAAGGAAAAGTGGTTGAAGTTGTGGATACTTTCAATTCAAACTGCGCCAATATTTCCTGCGCCAAATACAACAACAAAATCGTCATCATGCATTCCGACGGGAGTTTCGCTGATTATGCCCATTTAAAACTTAAAGGTGCAGAAGTAAAAGTCGGCGACGTGATCGAAAAAAACCAGTTCATCGGTTACAGCGGAAACACGGGATTTTCAAACGGGCCGCATCTTCATTTCTCGGTTTTCCTCAACAGAATCGACGGAAAAAGAGACTATATCCCGACGAAATTTAAAACTTCCACGAGTGAAGGCGAACTTTTGCAGGAAGGTAAAACGTACACCAAAAACTATTAACATGAAAAAACTTGCGGCGTTGCTGGTCTTGCTCTCCATTTTTGGATTTGGGCAGAAGCAATCTTTAAAGAAAGAAATCTCAAATTTGACAAAAGGCAAAAATGCCACCGTTGCAGTTGCCGTGAAAGGAATCGATTTCCCGTTTGAATTCAATAATGAAAATGCGGAAAAAAAACTTCCGATGTTGAGTGTGTACAAATTCCATATCGCTGCAACCGTGCTGAAATTTGTAGATGACGGAAAGTTTACTTTAGACCAAAAAATACTCGTCAAAAAATCTGACCTGCTCGAAAAAACGTGGAGTCCGATGAGGGAAAAATTTCCGGAGGGAAATGTAGAATTAACGCTTACTGATGTCATTAAATATACCGTCGCACAAAGCGACAACAACGGTTGCGACATTCTTCTTCGGCTTCTCGGCGGAGAAAAAAAAGTGCAGGATTTTATGGATTCGAAGAATGTGAAAAATTTCCAGATTCTTTATAATGAAGAGATGATGCATAAAGGCGCAGAATACGTTTATCCAAATCACTCGACCGCAAAATCGATGACCAACCTCCTGAAAGACTTCTACTTAGGAAAAATCCTATCTAAAAAATCGACCGATTTCTTGATGGAAACGATGAGTGGGACTATGACGGGAACGAACAAGATTAAGGAACAACTACCGAAAAATTCAGTTGCACACAAAACGGGTTCATCTGGAACCGATGACCAAGGATTCACGATTGCGGAGAACGATGCAGGAATTGTGACTCTGCCGAATGGAAAACATTACGCCATCACCGTTTTCGTGAGCGATTCCCGTGAAAAACCCGAAACCAATACCAAACTGATTTCCAACATTTCCAAAGCGGTTTACGATTTCCTTAAAAAGTAGTACTTTTAGGGCTTAAACTTTAAACTTCAAACAAGATTTATGAAGAACATCGTCGTAATCGGAGCTGGAACTATGGGAAACGGAATTGCCCACACTTTTGCACAAACTGGTTTTAAGGTAAATTTGGTCGATATTTCGCAGGAAGCACTCGACAGAGGACTGAAAACCATCACCACCAACCTCGACAGAATCATCACAAAAGGCAACCTTACCGAAGAACAGAAAGCGGAAACGCTTGGCAACATCACGACTTTCACAGAGCTGAAAGATGCTGCAGGAAACGCCGATCTGATCGTGGAAGCCGCGACCGAAAACCTCGATTTGAAGTTGAAGATTTTCAAGCAGATGGACGAGTTTGCTCCCGAAAACTGTATTCTCGCGACCAATACTTCCTCCATTTCCATTACCAAAATCGCTTCGGTGACGAAACGTGCGGATAAAGTAATCGGAATGCACTTTATGAACCCCGTTCCGATTATGAAACTGGTGGAAATTATTAAAGGGTACTCCACTTCCAAAGAAACTTTCGACGCGGTTTACGAGATGTCGAAAAATTTAGGGAAAGTTCCCGTAGAAGTCAACGACTACCCTGGTTTTGTGGCGAACAGAATTCTGATGCCGATGATTAATGAAGCCATCGAAACTTTGTACAACGGCGTTGCAGGAGTTGAAGAAATCGACACGGTGATGAAACTCGGAATGGCGCATCCGATGGGACCGCTTCAGTTAGCCGACTTCATCGGACTTGATGTTTGTCTCGCAATCCTGAACGTGATGTACGACGGTTTCAAAAATCCAAAATACGCACCTAATCCACTGTTGGTCAACATGGTAACTGCAGGAAAATTAGGTGTAAAATCGGGTGAAGGTTTCTACGACTACTCCGAATCGAAAAAAGCCGAGAAGGTTTCGAAAATGTTTCTGAAATAATTTCTGAAAATTTTCCAGATTAATGAGAAGATGTCTCTTTGAACGAAGGATTCAGACTGTTCTGATGATTACCACTTTGGTGATGATTATCCTGCGTTTTCTACTGAACGAAAAAGGCCGTACAAATCCTGATTCCATAAGGTTTATGCGGACTTCGGATGCATTTCCTGTGATTGATAACACCGTGACACCTCTTGGTTATCCGTTAAGCTTGAAACTGTTCTCAATCATCGGGATTGGTGAATTTTGGGGAAGCAAATTTTTGGGTATCGTCGCTTTTCTTTTCATCGTTTATTTTGCGTGGAAAAAGAAATTTTATGTAAAGGAAACCATATTGGTGTGCGGACTTTTCAGCTTCGTTTCCATTTTTTCTTACACGATGAGCGAAGTGTTGATCCTGCCTTTCGTTTTCGTTTTTCTATTTGTTGCCCGCCAAATCATCATCGACGAACTTAAAGGCGCAAAAGCATTTTTGCTGCTGAGTTTGATGCTGGTAATTTTATACAACATCCGGTATTCTTCACTATTTTTTATCGGAGCGGTTTTTCTTTATGGGGTCATTAATTTTTGTAAACATTTTGGGAAAACCTTTGTATTTTCGAGTTTAGTTGGATTTGGGTTTGTTGTGCTTTACAAATTGTTGTTCATTGACTATTTTGACGAGAAGTATGTTCAGAATTTCCTAAATATTGGTCTCCATCCTACTTCGAAACTGCTCGTCGAACTTTTTCAGGGATTGGCGACCACTTTCAACCCTTTCATCCACATTGCAAATCCCGGTGGAGGAATCATCAATTATGCGATTTACGGAATCGGTTTTCTGAATATACTGCTAATGATTTTCTTGTTTGTTAAAGGTAAACTTTCAGAATCAGAGAAATTCCTGATTTTTGCAGGGATCATCGGCATCATCTGCTCCTACTTCATCCAGTATTTTTATTCGGTTAACGCGATTGATTATCGACTTTTGGCTCCATTCTCGTTCCCAATCTGGATGGTTTATTTCAAAAAACTTTACGGTATTTTTGGAAAACTCACGTATTCTGTAACGGTTTTGAGTTTGATGACGGGATTTGTTTTCACGTGGCTTTCCAAAGGAAATTATCTGGAAAACCGCCGCACCATTACTAAATTCCTGGTCGAAGAAAATTTGGAGAAAGGGCCGATTAAATTCTATCTGATCGATGAACAGCAGCTGAATGCAGTCCAGATTGCCGAACTTATTTCTACCGTAAATCCCAATGTTTCGATCACTTTTAAACCACAGGACACGATCAAGAAAAATGTGCTTACTCCACATAAAGTTTTGAGAAAAATAAAAATTGACACCAATAAGTTTCAATAAAATTTTTATCTTTGAGAAAGTTTTAAACATAAAAAAAATGAAATTACCAAAGTTTTTATTAGCCGATAATTCCGAAATGCCGGAAGATCTATTTGTAGTTCACACCGAGTACCCGCGTTTCATCCTGAATGTGGAGGAAGAGGAAGTTGAGTGGCTGGATGATCTGGAAGGCGACGACGAGGAAACAATGGCAGATGAAGCCACGAAAGTTGTGGAAGCCGCATTTAAATGGTGCGACGAGGAACTCGCAAAATACGACGAAGAAGAAGACGACGAATAAATAAGAAAGGAACTCCTAAAAGAGTTCCTTTTTCTTTTACTGCTTGTTGAATTTAAGGAGTAAGAGATTGTTTTTGTAGAGTTCCAGAACATTTCCCGAAACCACATATTTGTTGACTTCGTGAAGCATTTGCAGGAAATTGGTTTCCACACTCATATTGTCACATGCTTTTTTGGTCGAAGCAATATTTGACGCAACGAAATTTCCTGCAGTCGCATCGAGGGACAGTTCCCCGAAATAGTTGTTGCAGCCCGCATTTCCGTTTACTTTACCGTTTTCGATGACCAAAGTTGGTGTCGCTCCCTTCACGTCATCGGCTAATCTCCATTGCGTATTGGCAATATTCGCCTGCGCTTTTCCAACTTTTGAACCGGGTAAAGCAGTACAGGAAATCATGGCAACAGCAGCAAAAACGGAAAGGGAAATATTTTTAATCGTGGATTTTTTCATTTCTAAAATTTTACGAAACCAAATTTAAGTAATAATATTTATTTTACGGAAGTTTTGGAAGTTAATGTTTGACGGAAACAGAAAAGCGTCCCGAAAAGGAACGCAATTTTTTGTATTTACTTTTTTAAAATTACCTCAGCTCCGCCGAGAATTCTTTTTTGAAAGTATTTATTAATGAATTCATTACCTCTGTAATATCTTTTTCTTCCAAAGTTTTTTCTTCGTTCAAAAGTTCGAAACTCATCGCGTAGGATTTTTTTCCTTCCGGAAGGTTCTTGCCTTCGTAAACGTCGAAAAGGTTGATGTTTCCTAAGAATTTTGAAGGATTCTTTCTCGCTGCTTTGTACAGGTCGTTGTAAGAAACATTTCTGTCGATGAGCAACGCCAAATCTCTTCTGATCTTGTTGAACTTCGGTATGTCGACAAACTTTAGGTTCTCTGTTGAGCGAAGTTTCTGACAGTTTTCAAGCTCGATCTCCGCATAGAAACAATCCTGGTCGATGTCGGCATCTTTCAGCAATTCCTTGGAAACTTTGCCCAATCTTGCAACCGTTTTTCCGTTGGATAAAAGTTCCAAGCTATCAGAAAACCTCGAATCTTCCAAAGCTTTTTCTTCGATGTTAAGATTTAATTGATCAAGAAGAATTTTCACATACGATTTCAGGAAATAGAAATCTGTCGCAGATTTCGGCTGCAACCAGTTTTCGGCAGAGTTTCTTCCTGAAACCATGATCGCGAGCTGCTTTCTTTCCTGATATTTACCAGCGATTTTATGGTAGATTTTTCCCAGTTCAAAAAACTTGATATCAGGATTTTTCCTTTTGATATTATAATCGGCGTTCTCTAAAAGTCCTTCCAACAAGGACTTTCTCATAAAAGCCAAATCGCTGCTTAACGGGTTCAGTAACTTCACCGCATTGGTTTCATCTTTTACGGAAGTCAGGGAATTGTTCATCACCTCGTTGAAACCGTTGCTCTGCAAAGCTCGCGCCCATGAATTTTCCAGCGCATCCTGATCGTCGAAACTCAGTTTTACCGGCGTGAAAGAAATTTTCTGTGGCGAATCGATTTTGTTGTATCCATAGATTCTGAGGATTTCTTCGATCACGTCGATCTCTCTCGTCACATCTGCTCTGTAAGGAGGAATCGAGATTTCAAGACCGTTTGGAATTTCGTTGAGAACTTCAATTTCCAGAGCTTTCAGAATTTCCTTGATTTTTTCCTTATGGATTTTTGTCCCCAAAATCTGCTCGACTTTGGTAAACCTCAGAATTACATAATGGTTTTCAATTTTCTTCGGATAATGCTCCAGAAGCTGCCCTGAAAGTTTTCCACCTGCAATTTCCTCGATCATCGCAATTGCGCGGGTAATCGCTGTTCTGGTCAGATTGGGATCTACTCCCCTCTCAAAACGGAACGAAGCATCGGTATTCAACCCGTGGAATTTCGCACCCTTTCTTACTGCAACCGGATTGAAATAGGCACTTTCAAGGAAAATGGTCTTCGTGTTTTCTGAAACTCCCGAATGCTCACCACCGAAAACTCCCGCAATACATATCGGATTGTTTTCGCCGTCTTTAATCATAATTTCGGTTCCGTTCAGCTTTCTTTCAACACCGTCTAAAGTGATGAATTTCGTGCCCTCTTTTACGGTACCGACTTTTACTTTTTTGCCGGCGATTTTTCCACCGTCAAAAGCGTGGAGCGGTTGACCAAATCCGTGCAGAATATAATTGGTAATGTCAACAATATTGTTGATCGGACTCAAACCGATTGCCTTCAAACGGTTCTTGAGCCAATCCGGAGAATCGGTAACTTTCACATTTTCGATCACCGCACCGATATATCTCGGACACAGTTCCGAATCTTCCACCTCCAACTGGAAATCGGTTGTTCCTTCAATATTTAAGGTCTTCGAAACTGCCTTCTCAAACTCAGAATTCATTTGATTGGTGCTGAGAAACGCGTGTAAATCTCTCGCGACGCCGTAATGCGACATTGCGTCGGTTCTGTTCGGAGTCAAACCGATTTCGTAAACCTCGTCATTGGTCAGTTCAAAATATTTCGAAAATGGATCGCCAATTTTATACGACTCATCCAAAACCATAATTCCGCAATGATCGTTGCTTAAGCCGAGTTCGTCCTCCGCGCAAATCATTCCTTCGGAATACTCGCCACGGATTTTCGCTTTCTGCATCACGAGTTTATCGCTACCTTTGTAAATCGTTGTTCCCACCACTGCAACGGGAACGATTTGTCCTGCAGCGACATTTGGTGCGCCGCAAACAATATTCAGAATGGTTCCATTTCCAACGTCAACGGTGGTTTTCTTTAATTTATCGGCATTGGGATGCTGTTCGCAGGTTAATACTTTTCCCACGACGATTCCTTCCAGACTTCCTTTTACGGATTCATATTTTTCGATGCCTTCAACTTCCAGACCGATGTCGGTGAGGTATTCGCCGATTTTTTCGGTTTTAAGGTCGGTTTTGATGTATTGCTTAAGCCAGTTGTTTGAGATTTTCATTTTTCGAAAGATTTCAGATTCCAGTTATCGGAAACGGTTGCAAATATCGTGATTTTTGGGGGAAGATTAAAATGAAAAATGGGTGGAGTTTTTTGTCCGTTAATTTTTAAAAACCTTCAAAGAAAAAACCACACTGCGATTTTAGCCCGGATTGCAGCGGCATCCTTTTTCGGTGATTGAGCGGAGCGAAAATCAGCGAAAAAGATATAGCGGAAAGCCGGACAGCAATTTCAAAGGAAGACGGAACTGGTTGCTCCTAAAAAAAGCACGTGACTTTGTTGTAACAAAAAAAATGAACGCGCCTCTTGGCGCGTTCGTACATTTTTACATTCCTATGACCGGCATTGAAAGCATGAGGATATTTTCCTCGTCTTCGAGTCCGTCAACCGGCTCGATGATTCCCGGTCGGTTCGGTTGCGACATTTTCATCGTGATATCGTCGGAACCGAGTACCGAAAGCATTTCGGTGAGGAATTTGGAACTGAATCCGATGTTGATATCTTCGCCGTTATAGTCGCACGGAATCTGCATGTCGGCTTTGTTTGCGTATTCGGTGTCTTCCGCGTGAAGGTGCAGCACGTTGCCCGAAAGCTTGAAGCGAACCTGGTTTGTAGATTTGTTGGACATGATCGACGCTCTTCTGATGGAGTTCAGAAGCAGATTTCTGTTGATGGTCAACACGTTGGGATTTTCTTTCGGGATTACTGCGGAGTAATTCGGGTACTTCCCATCGATTAATCGACAGATCCAGATGTTGTTTCCGAAAGTGAACTTCGCCATATTCTCGTTGAACTCGATGGTCACGTCGTCATTGGAACTTGCAAGAATATTCTTGAAAATTGCCAAGGGTTTTTTCGGCATAATGAATTCGATCGGTTCTGCGTTGATCAGGTCGGTTCTTTTGTACACCACCAAACGGTGAGAGTCGGTTGAAACGAAGTTGGTCTCATCTTCTTTGAATTGGAACAGAACTCCCGTCATCACAGGTCTCAACGAATCGTTGGAAGTTGCGAAAAGCGTGTTATTCAAAGCTTCCGCCAAAACTCCTGATGCGATTTTCACGTTTTGTGCAGCATCGAATTCAGGAAGTTCGGGATAATCTTCCGCATTGTCGAGTGCGACTGCGAAATTGTCTTTCTCGTCGAGGATTTCAAGAAGCTTTCCGTTTCCATCTGCCGTGTCTTTCACTGAAAGTGTCAAAGGTTGCTCTCCGTAAGTTTTCACGAAGTCCTGGAAGATTTTTGCTGGAACAGCGATTTTGCCGGAATCGTCGGATTTCACTTCCAAAGAAGTGATGAGCGTAGTTTCGCCATCCGAAGCGGTTATTTTAAGCAAATTTTCTTCGAGTTCGAAAAGATAATTTTCAAGAATTGGTCTCGATTGAGAACTGGAAATTACGCCACTCACTGTGTTCAGCGCCTTCTGTAATTCGCCACTTGCAACGATAAACTTCATTTTCTAAATTTAGTATTTTAATATTTTTCGGAAACGAGCATTTTTAATTTAAGCCGATTCCTCTGTATTTCTTTCTGATTTTGCAAGAATATGCCCGCAAAAAATTAGTTGGACAAATATAATGATTTGAGCCAAACCTAAAAAACAAAGTTGGCATTAAAATTCTTTATTCAGCAAAAGTTATCAACATTAATCGGCTCCCGGAAAATGGTAGTCATTATCATCATCCGTAGTATCGATGTTGATGTTGAGCGCAAAATAAAGAAAGTGGAGATTTTTGTTTCCCGAACGCGCGAATTCCCTTTGCCACAGATATCCAGAAGCCATTCCGAAAGTTTCGTCAATTTGATAACCGAATCCACCATAAAGTCGGTGCCGCGCAAAAGCGGGTTTTTCGGTGACGAAGAAAATTTCGTCGTAAGCGTTGGCGAAAATCGTTCCCGGCTTCACCGATTCGGAGTTTAACGGAACGGAAACATTCAGACGGTAACGAAATCTGTACCGGTCGGAATGTACCTCTTTCTGCGGTTCATAAAACCAGCTTTTCTCTGCACGGAAACGGTTTTCAAACTTGAACTTCCCATATTTCAGGTCGATAATGTCCTGGAGCCAAAAACGGAATTCTTCCTTGTCAATCGCCTTATCCTTGTAGGTTGCATAACGCCCGATTCCGATGAACGGTTTGTGGTTTTTGGTCAGATTATAGCCGATTCCGCCCTTGATTTCGTAGTAGTCGGGATAAGAATAATCTTCAATCCCGCGAAGTTGGCCCTCTCCGTAGAGATAAAATTTCGGGTGAAATTTGTAGGTTATCGTGATCGCGTTGAAACTTGAAAGATGTTCCTGCCCAAAAACCTGAAGGGAAAACAGAAAGACCATAAAAAAACAATAAGTTTTTTTCATCCTGCAAAAATAATGTTTTACAATTTTAAAAAACGCCTATTTCGGTTGAATTTCTCAATTTTTACAACCCGATTTTGTAACTGAACCTAATATGAAACCATCTTTTCGGCATCGCAACTCCAAAATTTTCGGTGTACTCGGTGTTGGTGAAACAAAAAGTGCGGCTCATAATGAACCGCACTTACCAAAAAATCTATTTGTTATCTCTTTCTCATCAAATGTGCAACGATGTGATTAATTAATCTTTTCATAACGTTACCTATTTGTTTGTTAAGACAAATATTAGAAAAAAAATTAAATTAAACAATCGTTTGCTGACAAATTTTTACGGAGCCATTTGTTGCATGTATGAAAAAATCATTGCTAAGCCAATAAATGCATTTATTGCGAAGATAAACATAATCTATTTTCTGATTTTTGAAAAAACATAATACATTTCCGAAGCGATTTCGAAACTTCTGTTAAAATAGGTTTCGCCCATTTCGGAAGTTCCGTCAGATTTATTCGGGTCATCATATTTTATTGGAATTCTCTTTTCTGCTCCAAAAACCAGCGGACAGTTTTCATCGGCAGAATCACAAGTCATCATCGCAGCAAAAGTACTTTTCGGATTAAAATCATCATCAAATTTCTTCGAAAAACAAATCACAGGATGCAAATTTTCGGAAAATTTGACCGCGTAAACTGGGTTTTCGGTTTCTGAAAGCTTTTGGATTTCAAAGCCCTGTTTCATCAGTGTTTCCGCCACTTTTGGGAACAGCGCGGTTGCTTCCGTTCCGCCGGAATAGCAAAATACATTTTTCACACCGAAATATTCCGCCATCGTTTGTGCCCAAATCTGTGATAAATGACTGCGCCGCGAATTGTGCGTACAGATGAAATTCAGGTTGATGATTTTTTTCTGTTCTAATTTGCTCTGGATGAAGTCTGCCAAAGGTTTCAAGACCTCTTTTCTTTCGTCTGAAACTTTGATTTCAGCGATTTGTTTGATTGAGTTTTTCAGGGTTTGAAACATTTTTGTTTTTTTTGAAACCTTCAAGGTTTTCAAAACCTTGAAGGTTTAATTTGTAAATAAGCGTTGTTTGTGCTATAAACGCTCCTCTTAACAACAACCTGAACTTGGTGAGCAGCAAGCATCGCCTTTCTCGCCGTAAACCGTGATGCTGTAGATTCTTGTTTCTGAATTTTTGTACTGCTCGATTTCCTCGTCGTTCAGGTAATTTTTCAGAATATCATCGGGAACTACGATGGCTTTTTCCTTTTGTAAAGTCAAATTTTTGAATCCTGAATCTTTGATAATTTTCATGTAATCATCCTTCTGAATGGCACTCGCAACACAGCCTGCATACATTTCTGCGGCAGTTTTAATCTTTTCCGGAAGTTCGCCAACCAATACAATATCAGAAATCGAAAAATGTCCTGTCGGTTTCAGAATTCGGTACACTTCGGCAAAAGCTTTCGGTTTATCGGGAACAAGGTTCATCACGCAGTTGCTTACCACAACGTCGGCAACATTTGCCGTCATCGGAATTTTCTCAATATCGCCCTGTCTGAATTCTACATTATTAAAACCAAGTTTCTCGGCATTGTTTCTCGCCTTGTCAATCATTGCTTCGGTAAAATCGATGCCGATAACTTTTCCAGTTTCTCCCGTTTCGGCACGGGCAATAAAGCAGTCGTTTCCTGCTCCAGAACCTAAATCTACAACGGTGTCACCTTTTTTAATTTTGGCAAAATTCGTCGGCAAACCGCAACCCAAACCCAAATCCGCATCGGGATTGTAGCCGTTCAGTTCATCGTATTCTTCGCTCATAATATTGTAAACTTCGGTGCTGCAACCACCGGCTCCACAACATGAGGAAGCGTTGGTTTCCTTGTCCTGTAAAGCAATTTCAGAATATTTTTGCTTTACCATTTCTTTGATTTGTTCGTTGGTTTCCATTATTTTTTGTTTGAGATGGTTTGAATTTGTTTGAGATAGTTCGAAATTGTTTTAGCTAGCAACATTTGTCTAAATTCTGTTTGTGAATTTTCTGAAAGATCTGCGCTACGAAATGATCCAGTTTTTTCAACGTTTCGGGATTCACGCAATAGCAGATTGATTTTCCCTCGATTTCTCCCTGAATAATTCCGGCGTTCTTCAACTCTTTTAAATGTTGGGAAACCGTGGGTTGCGCCAAATTGATTTCTGCGACAATATCATTGCAGATGCACGCATCCACAGAAAGCAAATATTCAATGATCGCAACTCTTGCAGGATGTGCCAAAGCTTTCAAAAGTGTAGCAATCTCGTTCTGCTCGTCAGTAAAGTGATGTGTTTTGGTAACTCCCATTTTCTAATGAATAAGTAAAAATCAATAATGAATAAATCGGTTTAGCTGTTCGCTTCATGTCTTCTGTCTTCGGACTTCCGTCTTCCAACACCCATTTTGATATTTTAATATTGCAATATTACGATATATAAATTTTTTGTGCAAGATTTTAGTTTAGATTTTACATAAAAAAAATTCCTTCATTTTTCCGTATTTTTGTAGGTCTTATTTTTACCATGGCTACAGCAGATAAAATTGATATAAAAAAGGAAATTTTCGTAAAAAACGCGCACCTCAACAACCTGAAGCACATCGACGTCACCATTCCCAAAAACAAACTGGTGGTGATTACGGGAGTTTCGGGTAGTGGAAAATCTTCGCTCGCTTTTGACACGATCTATGCGGAAGGACAGCGAAGATACGTGGAGAGCTTAAGTTCATATGCACGACAGTTTTTAGGAAAGCTCGAAAAACCAAAAATTGATGATATCAAAGGTTTGGCGCCCTCAATCGCGATTCAGCAGAAAGTGATTTCTTCGAATCCGCGTTCCACAGTCGGAACTTCCACCGAGATTTACGATTACCTGAAACTGCTTTTCGCAAGAGTCGGCAGAACCTATTCCCCGATTTCTGGTGAGGAAGTGAAAAA
Organism: Chryseobacterium suipulveris; assembly: GCF_022811685.1. Taxonomy (NCBI): domain Bacteria; kingdom Pseudomonadati; phylum Bacteroidota; class Flavobacteriia; order Flavobacteriales; family Weeksellaceae; genus Chryseobacterium; species Chryseobacterium suipulveris. The sequence continues at coordinate 1,890,031 of NZ_CP094532.1, forward strand.
GGATGCCGTTTCGGATGTGATCGATTTCATTAAGGAAAATGAAGGAAAAACTTTCCTTCTGCGTGCACCATTAAAATTTGAGGTCTCCAAGTTTTCGGAATTAATGAAGACTTTGAAACTCTCTGGTTTTACAAGAATCGAAGTCAACGGGAATGTTGCAGGAATCGAGGATCTGGAGAGTTTTGGTTTCGTTCCCGAAAAGGAGATGGAGATCCAACTCGTGATCGACCGTTTCAGTTATGAGGAAGACGAAAGTTTTCTTCAGCGATTGGCAGATTCTATCCAGATGGCGTTTTACGAAGGACGCGGTTACTGTTCCCTGAAAAATACCGAATCAGGCAAAATCAGGGAGTTCAGCAACAAATTCGAACTCGACGGGATTGAGTTTCTCGAGCCGAATGTGCATTTTTTCAGTTTCAACAATCCATACGGAGCTTGCCCAACTTGCGAAGGTTACGGAAAAGTAATCGGGATTGACGAGGATTTGGTCGTTCCCAACAAAAACCTTTCCGTGTACGAAGATGCGGTTGCTTCGTGGAAAGGCGAAAGCATGAAGGAGTGGAAAAAGCAGTTCATCAAAACCGTGGGTTCGGAATTCCCGATTCACAAACCCTACTTTCAACTGACAAAAGAGCAGAAAAACCTTCTCTGGAAAGGCGACGGATCGCGCAATTTCCCTTCCATCAACGCTTTCTTCAAAATGTTGGAAGAGAACCTTTATAAAATCCAGTATCGGGTGATGCTTTCCAGATACCGTGGTAAGACGATTTGTCCAACTTGTGAAGGACTTCGTTTGCGGGAAGAAACATCGTGGGTAAAGATCGATGGACACAATATCCAGTCGATGATCGAGCTTCCACTCGACGAACTTTTACCTTTAATACAATCATTAAAACTCAACAAACACGACGCGGAAATCGCAAAACGACTTTTGTACGAAATCACGACCCGTTTAGAATTTTTGTTGAAAGTCGGTTTGGGATACCTTACTTTAAACAGAACCTCGAACACGCTTTCCGGCGGCGAAAGTCAGCGGATTAATCTGGCGACTTCGCTCGGAAGTTCGCTGGTCGGTTCCATCTATATTTTGGATGAACCCTCTATCGGGCTTCATTCGCGCGACACCGAAAATTTAATTGAAGTTCTGAAAAACCTACGCGACCTCGGAAATACCGTGATCGTTGTCGAGCACGACGAAGACGTGATGAAAGCCGCAGATTACATTATCGACATCGGTCCTGAAGCGGGTTTCCTTGGCGGCGAACTGGTTTTTGCGGGAGATTTTAAGAAACTGAAAAATGCCGATACTTTAACTTCAAAATATCTGACCGGAAAATTAGAGATTGAAGTCCCAGTAACCCGCAGAAAACCTAAGGACTGGATCCACATCAAAGGCGCGCGAATCAACAACCTGAAAAATATCGACGTGGACATTCCCGTAGAAATGCTCGTGGTTGTTTCGGGAGTTTCAGGAAGCGGAAAGTCGACGCTGATGAAGGAAATCCTTACCAACGACATCCAAATCCAACTCGGAATGGGCGGAAAAAAAGGTGATTACGATTCGGTGGAATTTCCGAAACGATATATCAAAAATATCGAACTGATCGACCAAAATCCGATCGGGAAATCCTCCCGCTCGAATCCGGTGACGTATCTGAAAGCGTATGACGACATCCGAGATCTGTTTGCGAAACAGAAATCTGCCGCAATCCAGGGACTCAAGCCGAAACATTTCTCCTTCAATGTCGATGGCGGAAGATGCGACGAATGTAAAGGAGAAGGTGTGATCAACGTATCGATGCAGTTTATGGCCGATATCGAACTTGAATGTGAAACGTGCAAAGGAACCCGCTTCAAAAACGAAGTTCTGGAAGTGAAGTTCGACGAGAAAAATATTTCCGACGTCCTACACATGACCGTCGATGAAGCGTTGGAATTCTTCCACGAGAACCACGAAGAAAAAATCGTAACGAAGCTGAAACCGCTTCAGGAAGTTGGTTTGGGTTACCTTCAACTGGGACAGAGTTCTTCCACCCTTTCCGGCGGTGAAGCACAGCGGGTGAAACTCGCATCATTTCTTGTAAAAGGCGTGACCAACGAAAAAACGCTCTTTATTTTCGACGAACCTTCTACAGGACTGCATTTCCACGACATCAACAAACTGTTGAAATCGCTGCAGGCGTTAATCGAACTCGGTCATTCGGTGATCGTGATCGAACATCAACCCGACATTATCAAATCTGCAGACTGGATCATCGACATCGGGCCAGACGCCGGAAAACACGGCGGCGAAGTGGTTTTCGCGGGAACGCCTGAGGATTTGGTTAAAGAAAAGAAATCGCATACGTCGAAGTATGTGGAGGAGAAGCTGAAAATTTGAAGTTTGAAGTTTGAGGTTTGAGGTTTGAAGTTTGAAGTTTGAGGTTTGGCTTTTGCAATAACATCAATATAAAATAACTCGAAAAGATCAATTTTAACAATGAACTTGTTTAATGTAAATAATAACCGCAAAAGCAACAAATGATAAGAATGCTGCGAAGCTCTTCAAAAGTTCATAAAAACACTGACCTATAAGAATTTCTTCTTTTTTGTTCTTTTGGATGGTTTGTTTCCTCATTCTTTTGCGATTTTTGTGGTAAAAAAACGATTTTGCATTTACTTTAAACAACTTTAATGTAAAATTTTTAAATCCAAAACAAAATTCCTTGCCTTTAATCCCCTCCAAATATCATCCACCAAAAAAAATATTCCGCAACAGTCATGTTTCCACGCTTTATGCTGCGCTTTTCAGAAAGGTGGAAAGTGTGAAGCAAAAGCGGGAACGGCTCGAACTTTCCGACGGGGACTTTATGGATTTGGAATGGAGTTTCGCCCCAAACAAAACCGAAAACTGCATTATCGTTTTCCACGGACTGGAAGGAAACGCAAACCGCCATTACGTGTTGGGAACGGCAAAAATTTTCAACGAAAACAATTTCGACTGTTGCGCCGCACACTACCGAAACTGTTCCGGCGAACGAAACCGCGTGTTCCACTCCTATCATTCGGGTAGAACAGACGACATCAAAGCGGTGATCGACGAAGTTTTGGGCAAGAAAAAATACAGGAATATTGTTTTAAAAGGTTTCAGTCTCGGCGGAAATCTGATTTTAAAGTACGCAGGTGAAAATCCTGAAATTCCCACTGAAATCAAGGCATTGATCGCCATCTCCGCTCCCATAGAACTGAAAGGCGCGATGGAGCAGTTGCAAACCCGCAGGAATTTTCTATACACCCAGAACTTTCTTTTTGACTTAAAGAAAAAGCTCAAAATAAAATCCGAAATCTTTCCCGAACAACTCACGCAGGAACAAATCAAAGCCATCAAAACCCTGGAAGATTTCGACAATATCTATACTTCAAAAGCCAACGGATTTGCCGATGCAGACGACTATTACAGGAAAAGCTCTGCAAAGCAGTTTCTAAAAAACATCAAGATTCCCACACTCATCATTAATGCCAAGAATGACAGCTTTCTTTCCGAAAGTTGCTATCCTGTAAATGAGGCCGAAAACAACCCGATTTTATTTTTGGAAATTCCCGATTTTGGCGGCCACGTCGGTTTTGTGGATGAAAATAACGTCTTTTACAACGAAAAAAGGGCGGTAGAGTTTGTCAGGAATTTACAAATGTGAAATTAATCTTACTGAGAATCAGAGTTTTCCACAAAATGATGTGGATAAGTGGTGGATTTTAACATTCTGTTCATGTTTGGTATCATTTTTAATTCTATATTTACCATAGAAATAGAATTCAAAGTGAAAACAGTTTTACTTTCTTCGGTTTCGGAAATATTTTTACTTAATATAAAAGTTTAAGAGAAGCATTGTCGGCTTCTCTTTTTTGTTGTTGTCTAACTAAAAAATGAGATGTTTTATCTGCTGAACCCGCTTCTAAAGAGCGGGTTCTTCTATTCATTAAAACCGAGCAGTTAAATGTTTTTTTTGTGACTCCACCAGGAATCGAACCTGGATCAAAAGTTTAGGAAACTTCTATTCTATCCGTTGAACTATGGAGCCGGGAAACAAAAAAGTTTGACCCCGCATTCGCGGGACAGGAGTTTGGAGTTTGAAGTTTGAGGTCTGTTTCGGGTTTCAAGTTTACTCACAATCTTATTTATTTTTTTATTGAGTTCGTGAATGCTTCGCATTTCAAGTTTGGTGTCTTCAGGTTTCAAGTTGCACACTCTTCAACTCTCCAACTCACTCACTCAAAAACCCACTCACTTCCTATCCACCACAATCCGCTCCCTCCGATTAGCGAGTTCCCACGCAGTGGCGAAAACAAGCTGGGTTCTTTTCTGGAGCGCGTCGTAGTCGATCTTTTCGGGATCGTCGGTTGGTTTGTGGTAGTCTTCGTGAATTCCGTCAAAATAAAAAGCAACAGGAATCCCGTGTTTTGCAAAATTGTAGTGGTCGGAACGGTAATACAAACGTTGCGGATCTTTCGGATCGTCGTATTTATAGTTCAGTTCCAGTTTGGTGTTGGTAGAATTGGCGTACTCGTTGATTTTTTTCAGTTCAGTTGAAAGCATTTCCGAGCCGATCACGTACACATAATCTTTGCCGCAGTTGTCTTTGTCGCACCTTCCAATCATATCGATATTGAGGTTTGCAACCGTATTTGCCAACGGAAAAATTGGGTTGTCCGAGTAATATTTGGATCCGAGCAAACCGTGTTCCTCACCTGTAACGTGCAGGAACAGGACTGAACGTTTTGGACTTTTTCCCATTTTCTTCGCCATTTGAAAAGCTTGGGCAATCTCCAGGAGTGCGACAGTTCCGCTTCCGTCGTCGTCTGCACCGTTGTAGATTTCGCCATTCTGAACTCCGACATGATCGTAGTGTGCAGAAATCACGATTACTTCCTCAGGTTTTTCGGTTCCCTCGATGAATGCGAGAATATTTTCCGATTCGGGCAACTCACCTCTTCTTCCCTTCAACGCTTCTTTCGGAACAATTTGGTAGTAGGAATTCATTTGCTTTGGATGCGAAACTCCCATTTTCTGGTATTGCGAAATGAGGTATCGTCCCGCTTTTTTCTGTCCTTCACTTCCCGTATTTCGTCCCTGCATTTCATCGGAAGCTACGATATACAGGTGCGTTTTCAATTCGTTTGCCGTGATGGATTTGTAGCTTTCCTTAAAGGTTGAACCCGTGTAGGAAAGGTTGGTTGCACAACCTGACAATACAACACCCGCGAAAAGTGGAAGCAGCAGCTTTTTCATTTTTTATTTTTTGAAGGTTAAAAATAACATTTTTTTCTGAACTGCGGTTTGCACATTTATCGTTAAATTTGGGTATGATTAAAAGAAAACATTCCGGTTCCGACCTTACGATTTTTTCGGAGATGTCGGCTTTAGCGCTGAAGCACAGTGCGGTGAACCTTTCGCAGGGATTCCCCGATTACGAGATTGATGAACGCTTGAAGAAACTGCTCGCCGAAGCCACGATGAAGAATTTCAACCAGTATGCGCCGATGCCGGGAAATCAACTTTTAATTGAGAATTTGATCACCTTTAATTCTCACAGAAAAATCCCGATCGAAGTTGCCAAGGAAAACGTAACCATTTCTCCCGGTGCGAGTTACGGAATTTATACTGCACTTGCCGCGATTCTAAATGTCGGTGATGAAGTGATTGTGCTTGAACCCAATTATGATTCCTATGTCCCTTCGATTGAGATCAATGGCGGAATTCCGGTCTTTGTTTCATTGACCGATGATTTCAGGGTAAATTTTGCCGCTTTGGGAAAGGCAATCAACCACAAAACGAAGGCGATTATCATTAACTCCCCTCATAATCCTTCTGGGAAAGTTTGGCGAAAAGAAGATTTCGACCAATTGGCAGAACTGGTGGAAGATTCGCAGATCATCATTATTTCTGATGAAGTTTACGATCTCCTCACCTACGATGAAACTGAGTTTTACAGCGCGTTTCAACATCCAAAATTAAGGGAAAGATGCTTCTCTATTTTTTCTTTTGGTAAAATGTTCCATATCACCGGCTGGAAAGTGGGATATGTTTTGGCTTCGGAAGAACTTACTTCGGCATATCGCAGGATTCATCAGTATTTGGCGTTCAGTGTGAATGCTCCTGCTCAGTATGCGTTGGCAAAATATCTGGAAATTTTCAAAGTGGAGGAAAACCGAAAATCAATGCAGCTGAAAAGAGATTTCTTTTTGGACGCTTTCAAAGATTTACCTTTCAACATAAAATTGAAAGCTGAATCGGGATACTTCCAGATTATGGGTTATGAAAAGATCTCGCAACTTTCCGATAAAGATTTTGCAGTTTGGCTTACCGAAACCGCCAAAGTCGCATCCATCCCCGTTTCAGCATTCTACCACGAAAACAGGGATACGTTTTCGGTGCGGTTCTGCTTTGCCAAAAAAGAGGAAACCGTTTTGGAGGCAGTAAGAAATTTGGAGAAATATTTAATGTAAGGAAAATCAAGTTCCATTAATTTGACCAATCGTGGTTGGACAGATTTTTATCTAAATGCGGCTAATTAAAGGGCTATCATATTTTATATGAAACTCTTAGATCAAAATCCGTAAACTTTTCGGGAGCACTTTTACCTGGATCGGCGACTTTATTTTATTGAATTCCCCGTCAAGGTGCCAGTTTTTTGTGGAAACCTTAAACTCGATTTCCGAAACCGGGAGGTAAGTTACATAGTCGTCGTCCTTTAGTTTTTTGGTAAACATCCTGAACGCGAAAAGTGCAGAATAGTGCAGCGGAAACTTCTTCACCAGAACCAGGTCAACCAGTCCGTCGCTTTTGCTTGCCTTAGGTGCGATATACGCGTTGTTGCCGAATTGGCGCGTGTTGGCGATGTTCAGCATCAGGTATTTTCCGTTGTGCTGCTGGTAATTCTCAGTGATGAATTTCACCTTGATCGGCTTGTAATTGAAGAAAGTCTGGATTGAAACCTTGATATAATTTTTGAAACCACGGTTGGTTTTTTCAAACTCTTTGACCACTTTTCCGTCGAAACCCGTTCCCGAAACATTGATGGACAGCTTTCCGTTAACGGTAAACGTATCGATTTGGCGTGAGTTTCTGGTTTTGATTTTCTGCAGAAGCTCGTCCAGGTTTTTGTGGAAGTTGGTCTCGTTGGAAAATCCGTTTCCTGAACCGGCGGGAAAAATCGCGAGGATTTTCTCGGTATTGATAATTTTTTGCGCCACCGACGAAATCGTGCCATCGCCGCCGATTGCCACAAAAATTTCGGTGTTGTCGAAATGTTCGTCGATGAACTGTTCCGTTCCTTCCACGGAATCCGAAATGTAGTAGGTGGGATTTTCGACCTTTTTCATCAGCGAATCGAGAAACGGCTGATAATTGCGTTTCGCTGAAAAAGGATTGATGATGAATACGACTTTGTCCATGTGGTGCAAAAATAAGAAAAGCAGACCAACCGACCTGCTTTTTGTAGACTTTACTTGATGCCCATTCTTTTCAGCCATTCGGAGTTCAACATCATCTTCACATCCGAAATTGGAATCTTAATGAGGATCGGTCCCGCTGCATACGCTGCAATCTCGTACTGGTTGTAGAGGAAATAGATATTTTCTTGGTCAAAATAAAAGTTGCGGTTTGGCGAAATTTCCTTTACCAGTAGCATTTGGCTCTGATCTTTCCCTAAATCGTTTTTCAGGAAATTGTCCATCAAGGCACGTTTCCAAATACTGGATTCGGGAGTCATTAGAATATCCGAAAGCTGCAATGTTTTGTTATTTTTAAGGTCGAAAACTTTATAATATTCATAATAATAACCATGAGCTCCACCTGAAAATCCATCGCCGGTATATTTTAGCGTGAGGAAATCGTTTTCCCGAGAAAACACGTCCATTTCAGCATGTTCGTTCCAGGTTTGTTCCAGATCGGACGGGAAATCTTTGGTGTTTTCTTTATTCTTGCTGAAGTAATCCTTCATCTTGCTGTTCAGCGCCGATTTCAAGCTTTCTTTGCTGTAATTTTCAAGATGTATGTCGTTGACGCTGTAAATACTGTCGAGCAAAGACTTTTTGGTGATCGTCGGAAATTCCAATATCTTCCATGAGAACTGTGCCGAAATATTCTTATTGAGCTTTGTGGAATCGCTCACTTTAACAGAATCCACGGCAAATACAGCACTCGTTTTAACAGAATCAATAGATTTTTCAACTGAAGAAACTTCGGAGTTCTCATGCTTTTTACAAGAGTAAACCACAATAAATGAGCAAAGTAAGAAAAGGATATTTTTTTTCATTCCTAAAAATAATAAAAATTTGGGTGCAAACAAAAAAACCATCCAAGAAAATTGAATGGTTTTGTCTATTATGAAACTATCTAAATTTTGTTCGAAAAAATATTGTGTCAGAAATTTTCTTTACCCCATCCCTAAAGGGAGGAAAATTTCCTACAAAATAAACCTAAATTTGCACCTTTTAGGGTCGGGATAATCAAATTTAGGTTTTTTTTTGAAATTTAGATAGTATTATCTATGATTTTCTGTTTTTAAACGTCAATCTTTGCATAAATCGCATTTTTCTCTATAAACTCTCTTCGTGGTGGAACTTCGTCACCCATCAACATTGAGAAAGTATTGTCAGCTTCCACCAAACTTTCAATTGTTACCTGCTTCAGGATTCTGTTTTCCGGATTCAGGGTGGTTTCCCAAAGTTGTTCCGGATTCATTTCACCGAGACCTTTGTAGCGCTGCACTTCAACACCTTTTCCGTCCGGAGACATTTCGAGGGTTTTTTCCTCACGCTCTTTCTCGTTGTAGGCGTAGATTTTTCTGTTTCCTTTTTTCAATAAATATAAAGGAGGTTGCGCGATGTAGATGTAACCGTTCTCGATCAGTTCCTTCATATATCTGAAGAAGAAGGTGAGAATCAGTGTTGAAATGTGGGAACCGTCGATATCCGCATCGGTCATGATTACGATTTTGTGGTATCTGAGTTTTGTTAAATTCAACGCTTTGGAATCTTCATCAGTTCCTACAGAAACGCCAAGTGCGGTGTAGATGTTCCGGATTTCCTCGTTGTCGTACACTTTGTGGAGCATCGATTTTTCCACGTTCAGGATTTTACCTCTCAACGGAAGGATCGCCTGGAAGTGTCGGTCACGTCCCTGTTTTGCGGTTCCACCTGCGGAATCTCCCTCTACCAAAAAGATTTCTGAAATTTCAGGGTCTTTTGACGAGCAGTCGGAAAGTTTTCCGGGAAGTCCGCTTCCTCCCATCGGAGATTTTCTCTGAACGAGTTCGCGCGCTTTTTTCGCTGCCTGTCTTGCTTTCGCCGCCAAAACAACTTTTTGTACAATCAGTTTTGCTTCATTTGGGTTTTCCTCCAGAAAGTTCGTCAGCATTTCGCCCACGATTTTATCCACCGCTCCCGAAACTTCGGAGTTTCCGAGTTTGGTTTTGGTTTGCCCTTCAAACTGTGGCTCCATTACTTTTACAGAAATCACGGCAGTCAATCCTTCACGGAAATCGTCGCCGGTTACTTCCACTTTTTCTTTTTGAGGAAGACCAAGCTCGTCTGCAAATTTCTTTAAGGTTCTGGTTAAAGCTCGTCTGAAACCGGCAAGGTGAGTTCCTCCTTCGTGAGTATTGATATTGTTGACGTAGGAATGCAGGTTTTCGTTGTAGGAAGTGTTGTAGCGCATCGCCACTTCTACAGGAATGTCGTCCTTGTTTCCTTCCATGAAGATCACGTTCTGCATGATGCTTTCGCGGTTGCCGTCGATATACTCAACGAATTCCTTCAACCCTCCTTCGGAATGGAAGGTTTCGGTTTTGAAGTTTCCGTTCTCGTCCTTTTGTCTTTGGTCGGTCAAAGTGATCGTGATCCCTTTGTTAAGGAAAGCCAACTCTCTCAATCGTGCCGCCAAAGTATCGTAGTTGTACACCAGCTCCTGGAAAATGCTGTTGTCTGGTTGGAAGAAAACCTTTGTGCCTCGATCCGTCGTTGTTCCGATTTCTGAAACATCGGCTAAAGCGACACCTTTGGAATATTTCTGCTCATACACTTTTCCGTCGCGGTACACGTTTGCGATGAGCGAGGTTGAAAGCGCGTTCACACAGGAAACCCCAACTCCGTGAAGACCACCAGAAACTTTATAGGAATCTTTATCGAATTTTCCCCCTGCTCCGATTTTAGTCATTACTACTTCCAGTGCGGATTTTTTTTCTTTTTCGTGGAAGTCAACCGGGATTCCCCTTCCGTTATCTTTTACAGAAATTCCGTCGCCTTCGTAAATGGTTACATTAATCGTGTCGCAGTGTCCAGCCAATGCCTCGTCAATCGAGTTATCCACCACTTCATAAACCAGGTGGTGAAGACCTCTTGCTCCCACATCACCGATGTACATTGACGGTCTTAACCTAACGTGTTCGATTCCTTCAAGCGCTTGAATGCTGCTCGCTGTATATTGTTTTTGACTCATAATTATTGCTTTCTGCTGTCAGCTTTCCGCATTCAGCAAACTTTAAATTTACGTTTAAAAATTGATTGTTTTTGCGAAATGCAAAGACCAACAAAAATACGGAAAATTGACGAGATATGAAAGTTAAAATGTGTTAGGGATCGGGAAAAGTTATCAACAGAAAACATTACGAATTTTTGTTAAAGCCAATGAATTCCAGAAATCAAAAAAAGCGGGATAAGACCCACTCCTGTGGAATTTTCTGTATTTTTGTCTTTAAAGAATCTCATCAGCAAAACGCCAAGACTTTCTCTACCTTCATCAAATTATTTTTTGTTAAATCTTTCGTCGCCTTGTCTTTTTTGCGTTAAATTATTTTAAGGTATAATTTGCAATCAGCACGTTTGCAGAAATATTCAGTCTTTCAGCAAGGTTGCGAATCATTTCTACGGAAAGTTTTTTCTTTCTGTTCAGTACTTCCGAAGTTTTACTTTTGGAACCAATCATTGGAATTAAATCTTTCTGTTTCAAATCCATTTCTTCCATTCTAATTCTTATGGCTTCAATTGGGTCCGGAGCTTCAATTTTGTAATGCTCATTTTCAAAATTATCTATCAATAATGATAAAATCTCAGCTTCTTCTCCTTCGGCTGAGTTTTCGGGAGCATCAAAAATTTCATCCAACCTGCTCAAAGCTTCATAATATTGCTCGTCGGTTTTTATAGGTTTTATTTTCATTTTTTTTATTAAATTTCGTCAGCATTTATCTTGTCGTAATCAGTATGAGTACCTATAAAACGGATAAACGCCCACTGTTTTTCATAATTAAATTTCACCACCAAACGATAAGAATTTCCCTTAATGTTGAAAACAACTCTGCTGTTTTTCAAAATATTTGCATTAGCAAAAGATTGCTTTACATCATTAGGCGATTGCCAATTAGAATTTTTAGCGATATCACACCAGGTTTTCAAATATTGTTCCGCATCAGAATGGAGTTCCCAAAACTCTTTCAGCGTTCGCTTTGCGATCATTCTTTTCATTCAGTACAAATATAAAAAAAGTTCCCGAATTAGGAACTTTTTAATAACATTTTTTAAATAACAATTTCTTATTTTACACCAACTTCATCATCAAATTCTCGCCAATTTTTTCAACCCTCATCATATTATTCTTCGATAAATTTTTCGTCGCCTTATCCCATTTTTTCCCGGAAAGTTGGCTGCGTTCTTTCACTTCTGACAAACCCATCGGCTCTTCCTGGGAATTCAGAATTTCCAAAATGATTTTTTCGTCTTCTGTCAAATCTGCGATAGCAATGACATCTTCGGACTTCAGACCTCGGACTTCCGACTTCTCCGGTTTCATCTGCGGAAAGAAAAGCACTTCCTGAATCGACGCATTATCCGTTAAAAACATGATCAGACGATCCATTCCGATTCCTAATCCTGAAGTTGGCGGCATTCCGTATTCCAAAGCGCGAAGAAAATCGTTATCGATGAACATCGCCTCGTCATCACCTCTTTCCGAAAGTGCCAACTGCGCCTCGAAACGCTCTCTTTGGTCAATCGGGTCGTTCAGTTCCGAATAAGCGTTGGCGATTTCTTTACCGCAAACCATCAGTTCGAAACGTTCGGTGAGGCCTTCTTTGCTTCTGTGTTTCTTGGTTAATGGCGACATCTCGATCGGATAATCCGTGATGAAAGTCGGCTGAATGAAGTTTCCTTCACATTTTTCGCCAAAAATTTCGTCGATGAGTTTTCCTTTGCCCATCGTGTCATCTACTTCAATACCGATGGATTTAGCAAAATCAAACAATTCCTGTTCAGTTTTTCCTGTAATATCAAATCCCGTAAATTTCTGAATCGCTTCTGTCATCGAAACTCGTGGATACGGCGCTTTCCAGTTGATGGTATGTTCGCCGAATTTGGATTCTGTGGTTCCATTCACCTGAATCGCTGTGAATTCCAAAAGTTTTTCAGTGAAATCCATCATCCAGTTGTAGTCTTTGTAGGCAACATAGATTTCCATTGCCGTAAATTCAGGATTATGGGTTCTGTCCATCCCTTCGTTTCTGAAGTTTTTCGAGAATTCATAAACCCCGTCGAAACCGCCTACAATTAGCCTTTTCAGATAAAGCTCGTTGGCAATTCTTAAATATAAAGGAATGTCCAAAGCATTGTGATGGGTGATGAAAGGTCTCGCTGCTGCACCTCCCGGAATCGACTGAAGGATCGGAGTTTCTACCTCAAAATATCCCGCATCATTGAAGAAAGTACGCATCGCGTTGAACATTTTGGTTCTTTTCACAAAAACTTCCTTCACCTGCGGATTTACGGTTAAATCTACATAACGCTGTCTGTATCGCAATTCTGGGTCGGTAAATCCATCGAAGATATTTCCGTCGGCATCCACTTTTGGTAACGGGAGTGGACGGAGCGTTTTAGTTAAGAGTGTGAAATTCTTAACCATCACCGTCATTTCACCAACCTGGGTTTTAAACAGTTCGCCTTCAACACCGATGATGTCGCCGATGTCTAAAAGGTGTTTGTAAACTTCGTTGTAGAGCTCTTTGTCGTCGTCGGGACAGATTTCATCTCGGTTAAAATAAACCTGGATCTTACCTTCGGAATCCTGCAGTTCGGCAAAACTTGCCTTTCCCTGAATTCTTCTCGACATAAGTCGTCCTGCGATCTGCACCTTTTTATTTTCCTCAAAATTTTCTTTGATGGTTTTGGTGGTATCGGTGATTTTATATTCTGCAGCGGGGAATGCGTCGATTCCCATTGCGGTAAGTTTCTGTAATTTTTCGCGGCGGATCAATTCCTGTTCTGATAACGACATTTTTCGTGTTCTTTTTAGAATGTGCAAAAATAGTGAATTTTTGAGAAATTTTTATTTCCGGTTTTTTTACTTTTTAGGAGTTTACCCTTTTACTTTTTAGGAGTTTAACTATTTACTTTTTAGGAATTTGATTCCTTTTTAGGTAAAAAATAAAACTATCTTTGTAAAAAATTTTAAAGACTATTCCCGCACAAATTTTCTACTGGCGAAGCATCAGCGGAATTGAGATCGGTCTCATCACGGAAGAAAATTTCACCAATACCGGTATCGAAATAAAGTCGGGGAAAACTTACCATCAAACCTGGTGGAAAAACATTTTGAAGTGGAAGGAGTTTAGCGCTCAAAACAGCAACGGTGCAGTTGTATATGCTGGAAACGAAGAGATGAAATACAGCGACAACCGCTATTTGATTTCCGTCAATAACCTGTTTAGTAAATTCTCATAAAAAACTCTCTTTATTTATAATTAATATAAATTTTAAACAGTTGATTAAGCAAAGGAATTTTCTTCATAATTTTGTATTGTGAAAAAGTGGATTTCATATTTGCTCATCTGCACCTATCTTCTGACATTCCCGGAAGCAAGGCAGATTTTGAAATTCCCGACCTTCGTGGAGCATTTCATCTCGCACAAGCTTACCGATCCCGCAACCACGATTTATTCCTTCATCAAAATGCATTATCTGGATGCGCCGGTGAAAGATGCGGATTACGCGCAGGATCAGAAACTGCCTTTCAAAACCCACGATATTTCGGTGTCTGCTTTCAGTATTACCACGCCACCGAAAAAAGTCGAATTTAATTTCGAACACAAGTGTCCTAATATAGAGGAGCAGCATACCTTTGCTTACTCCGAAAGTTTCTACCCATCTGTTTTCCAGAAAATTTGGCAACCGCCTAAGATTTAATTTTCAAAAATTTCAAAGACTAAATCATGTCGATTCCGTAATGGTATGGACTTCATTTACAATTAGGTTGTGTGAAATAAACACAGGTATTCACGCAGTTTAACAAGTCTAATTTTTTTTAAAGTTAAATCAAAATGAACAACGCACATCTGCATTTGGTAGTCAACCATTGGCCAATCATATTTCCCGTTGTGGGAGTCATCGTCCTGTTAATCGGTATTTTCACAAAATCCGAAGTTTCCAAGCGAAATGCATACATCATCTTCATACTCGGAGCTTTGAGCTCTGTTCTTGCAATGGCGACCGGCGAAGGCGCTGAAGAAGCCGTGGAAAACCTTCCCGGAGTTGCAGAAAGTTTAATTAAAACACACGAGGAAGCCGCAGAACTGTTTGCCGGATTGTCTTATGTTCTGGGTGGTGCAGCGCTTTTGTCGCTTGTTTCAAGTTTTCGGGAGTTTGCCATCAACAAATTCATGCCTTTCGTAGTATTGATCATTGCTGCGGGAGCTTTGTATTTTGCGACTGAAGCCGGAAGAACCGGTGGTGAAATCCGACATACCGAAATCCGCAGCGGAGCAACAATCCAAAATGGCAACAACAGCGGTGATTCTGAAAACACAAAAAATGGAGAAAGCGACGACTGATTTTCCTGAGAAATGACAGTTGTCAACAAACAGCAAATGCCCAGCTTCAATATTGTTTCCAGGTATTTTACTTCGTAACTTTATGGTAGTGGAGTTTACGCTGTGACCATTACACACGATGAAAAAATTTACAAAACTTTGCAGGATCCCATTTCGCAAATCACCAGATTAATGACAGTCTCTTTTATGACCGGTTTTCTGAAATTAGTAACGATCATTGTTAATTTCAATGAAATCATATCGGAAACTGTCAACAAAGTAGGTATTGCTTCAACAATCAATTGGTGGGGAATTAAATTCCGTTTAAATTTATGAGCTGAGTTCCGAAAGGGATTTCGCTTCAAACTAATGAACCTTTAATTATTATGCTAAATAAGATCATAGAATTTTCTATTAAGAACAAACTGATCATCATCTTGATGACGCTCGGTTTGGTAATTTACGGACTATTTGAACTCAAAAAACTGCCGATCGACGCAGTACCCGATATTACCGACAATCAGGTGCAGATCATCACCGTTTCCCCAAGTTTGGGCGCGACCGATGTGGAGCGTTTCATCACGTTTCCGTTGGAGCAGGTCAATAACAATATTCAGGGAATCAAGCAGATGCGGAGTTTCTCGCGTTTCGGTTTGTCGGTGATTACCATTGTTTTCAAAGAAGATGTCAATCTGTATCTTGCCCGTCAACAAGTTGCGGAACGTTTGCAGCAAGTCGATATTCCGACCAGTTTGGGAACTCCCGCGATGGCGCCGATTTCTACTGGTTTGGGCGAAATTTACCAATACATTCTCCGTCCGAAAAAAGGATACGAACACCGTTACAATGCGATGCAGTTGCGAACAATTCAGGATTGGGTGGTTCGACGACAGCTCCTCGGAACCGAAGGTGTTGCAGATGTTGCCAGTTTTGGCGGCGATCTGAAACAGTATGAAGTAGCGATAAATCCAGCAACACTCAAATCGATGGGTGTTACGATGACTGAGGTTTTCGACGCGCTCCAGAAAAATAACCAGAACACCGGTGGTGCCTATATCGAAAAAGGACCGAGCGTTCTTTTCATCAGAACAGAAGGTTTGATGGGGAAAATTCCGGACATCGAAAATACGGTCGTGAAAAATCTTCCCGACGGAACACCGATTCTTGTTAAAAACATCGGAACAGTACAGTACGGAAAAGCAATCCGTTACGGAGCTATGACTTACAACGGTGAAGGCGAAGTTGCGGGAGCTGTTGTAATGATGATGAAAGGCGCAAACTCGAACCAGGTCACCGCGAAAGTAAAAGACAGAATCGCCGAAATCGAGAAAACCTTACCAGAAGGCGTGAAACTTGATCCGTTCCTTGACCGGACAAAAATGGTAAACAACGCCATTTCCACCGTTTCTAAAAACCTGATTGAAGGTGCACTGATCGTGATTTTCGTATTGGTTTTATTCCTCGGAAATATGCGCGCCGGATTTTTGGTGGCGTCTGTAATTCCGCTCTCCATGCTGTTTGCGATCATTATGATGAATATTTTCGGGGTCTCCGGAAACCTCATGAGTTTGGGGGCGCTCGATTTCGGGCTGATTGTGGATGGTGCGGTGATTATTGTGGAAGCGGTTCTGCACCGGATTCCTCACTTGAAAAACTTCCAAAGCAAGAAGGTTTCCCAGTCGTTTATGGATGATGAAGTTTATACTTCCGCGAGCAAAATGATGAACTCCGCAGTTTTCGGACAAATCATCATCCTCATCGTTTACCTTCCGATTTTATCGTTGCAGGGTGTGGAAGGAAAAATGTTCAAACCAATGGCGCAGACTGTGATCTTTGCACTTTTGGGAGCATTCATCCTTTCATTGACCTATATTCCGATGATGAGTTCGTTGGTGCTTTCTAAAAAAATTGAAAACAAGAAAACCTTCTCCGAGAAAATGATGGAGAAGCTCGAAAATTTCTACGACAAGACTTTGACTCAGGTTATCAAAATCCACAACCTTGCGTTTTTCAGTGTGGTCGCGTTATTCTTTTTTGCCATGTTTATCATGTCGAGATTGGGTGGCGAGTTTATCCCGTCACTTCCGGAAGGCGACTTCGCGGTCGATACAAGAGTTTTGCCGGGAAGTAACCTGAAAACATCAACCGACGCGGTACTAAAATCTCAACAGATTTTATTAAAAAAATTCCCGGAAATTGAAAAAATCGTTGGGAAAACCGGTAGTTCAGAAATCCCTACCGATCCGATGCCGATTGATGCAAGTGATATGATGATTATCCTAAAACCCCGTAAAGAATGGACTTCCGCAAAAACTTACGACGACCTCGCTGAAAAAATGTCAGCCGAACTGAAGAAAAACATCATCGGTGTGACTTATTCTTTCCAATATCCGGTGGCGATGCGTTTTAATGAATTAATGACGGGAGCAAGACAGGATGTGGTGATTAAAATCTTTGGCGAAAACCTCGATACACTTAAAGTTTATGCCGAAAAAATGGGCGAAATTTCCAAGAAAATCCAAGGAGCGCAAAATATCTATGTGGAACCTGTTTCGGGAATGCCACAGATTATCATCACTTATCATCGGGAAGCGCTTTCGCAATATGGTTTGAATGTGAATGATGTGAACAATATCGTGAATACGGCATTTGCAGGACAAGCGACAGGTTCCGTTTTTGAGGGTGAGAAAAAATTCGATTTGGTAGTTCGTTTAAGCGGCGATAAAAGAAAAAATGTGGAAGACGTAAACAACCTCTTAATCCCTACACCAATCGGGGTCGAAATTCCGCTAAGTGCGGTCGCAAGTGTGGAACTGAAAGAAAGTGTAAACCAGATTCAGCGTGAAAATGCACAGCGAAGGATTATCGTAGGTTTCAACGTTCGTGAACGCGACATCCAGTCAACCGTGGAAGATTTGCAGGCGAAAGTTGAGAAGGAAATGAAACTTCCAGCCGGCTATTCTGTGAAGTATGGCGGAACTTTTGAAAATCTTCAGCAGGCAAAATCTCGACTTGCCATCGCGGTACCGGTCAGTTTACTTTTGATCTTGCTGATGCTCTATTTTGCGTTCAATTCCGTGAAGTATGGTTTGCTTATTTTCTCGGCAATTCCACTTTCAGCGATTGGGGGAATTCTCTCGCTTTGGATGCGGGATATGAATTTCAGTATTTCTGCAGGTGTCGGTTTTATCGCATTATTCGGGGTTGCTGTATTAAATGGTATCGTGCTCGTCGCAGAATTCAACCGGCAAAAACATACCCATTCCGATTTGCGTGAAGTGGTAAAAATTGGTGGGAAAACCAGATTACGACCGGTTCTGATGACTGCTTTCGTGGCATCTTTAGGTTTCTTACCGATGGCGACTTCCACAGGTGAAGGCGCAGAAGTTCAAAGACCTTTGGCAACGGTAGTAATCGGCGGATTACTCTTGGCAACGCTGCTTACGCTTTATTTATTGCCGATTATGTACATGTGGTTTGAAAAACATTTGCCAGACAGAAGACGAAAACTTCATAAAATGCAGGATAGTGAGGATGGTTATGAGTTGGAAGCGTGAGTGTTGGAGAGTTGGTGTGTTGGAGAGTGAACTCTAAACAGTCCTATTTAATTTAAGAATTAATAAAAACTTTTGTGTAACCTTTTGTGGTTAATTTTAAAGAAGTAAAAAAACCAGAAGTATTTAATGTTAATAGCCGTTGTTGAAACCATCGGAACCAAAATTTGAAACAATGAATAAATTAAGAACCATAATAATTTCAATTGCAATTTGCCCCTTTTTCATTCTTTTTGGAATGGGAGGAATTTTTGCGCAAACTCCAATTTCGCTGGAAACGGCTCTTCAGAAAGCGGCGGATAAGAATTTGAATTTGAAGTCGGGCCAGCTTCGGATTGACTATTACGACAAAATGCAAAAATCCTACGCTACAATCGATCCGCTGAACATTACCGGTGAAATCGGACAAATGAATTCAACCTATGTTGACAATGCGATCGGAGTAAATCAAACGTTGCGGCTTCCCGCTTTTTACAGGGCACAGAAACAGGTTTTGATTGAGGAATGGAAAAATTCCGTCCTGAACCTCGATGTTCAAAAATGGCAGCTGAAAAGGGAAATGTCACTTCTTTACAACAAACTGAATTATTTGGATGAGAAACAGAAACTTCTGAAAAAAACAGACAGCATTTATTCCAATTATTACAAAAGAGCGGAGCTGCGGCTGAAAGCGGGAGAAAGCAATATCCTGGAAAAAACTACCGCCGAAAACTACCGAAGTCAAGCAGAAATTCAGCTTCAAAGTTTATTAAAAGATCGCGACATCACACTGTACCAGTTCAATTATTTGATCAACGATTCCGAGATTTATACCAATCAGAAAGATGGGTTTTTTAATACTGAACTTCTCGGCGATGAAAGTTTTTCGGGGAATACCATTGTTTTAAAACAACTCGAGCAACAGCGAAATATCGAAAATGCACGATTGGAATCCGAAAAAAAGAAACTGTTGCCAAGCTTCAATGTTGGGATTCGTTCGATGACGATGAAAGGAATGGGTGCCGATGACAAAACTTACGACGGGTTGCACCGTTTTCAGCAAGGAAGTGTCGGTGTGGGTTTACCGATTTTTAATACCGCACAAAAATCGGTGATCGAAGGTCAGAAAGTTAACCAAATGATTGCCGAGAACAATTACCAATTGGGTTTGCGCAATATGAAAAACCTGTATGCAAAAACCTACGGCGAATACCAGAAACTGAAATCCGAAATTGATTATTACAAAACAACGGGTCTTAAAAACGCAGACAAAATCCTCTTCACCGCAAATCTTTTACTGAAGGAAGGTGAAATGAATTACCTTGAATATACGCTGCTCGTCAATCAGTCGCTGGAAATTCAGAACAAATATATCGAGGCACAAAAACTGTTAAACGAAAAAATCATCGAGCTGAATAATTTGAGAAGTGAATAGCGAATTTTTAAAAAAGTATTTGAATACAAAATGATAAAAATAAATATGAAAAAATCAATCATCATAATTGTTTCCGGGGTTTTGATGTTTTCCTGCTCAAAGAAAGAGGAAAACACCGCAACCGAACATTTCGCAACTTCCGGAGACCAGATTACGCTCACCGATCTGCAGAAAAAAAATGCCGGCGTTGAAACTGCAATGCTTGGAAGCGAAAACATTGCCAACAAGATTATGCTAACCGGACAAATCGATGTGCCACCAACGGGAATGGCGGGAGTTTCTTCGTCATCTGGCGGAATTATCAAGGTTGCGCGTTTCCTTCCGGGAAATTATGTTTCGCGCGGACAAACTTTAGCGGTTGTTGAAAACCCCCAAATGTCGCGGCTTCAGCAGGAATATCTTCAGGCAAAATCCAACCTCGGTTATGCGCAGAAAGATTACGAAAGACAAAAATATCTTAACAAGTTTCAGGCAAGCTCCGACAAAGTGACGCAGAGAGCAGCTAATGAAGCTCAGTCTCAAAGCGCCGCAGTACGCGGAATCGAATCCCAACTCCGAACCTACGGAATCAGTCCGGGAAGTGTGAGTACCGGAAATATCCAAAAGTCAATTTCGGTGATCGCGCCGATTTCGGGCTATATTTCAAGGGTAAACGCAACTATAGGTCAACACGTGTCTCCTGCTGATGTACTTTATGAAATTGTCAATAACGGTCAGGTTCATCTCGCGCTGAAAGTTTTTGAAAAAGACTTGAGCAAAATTTCTCTCGGACAGCCGGTTTATGCATACACCAACCAGAATCCGCAGAAGAAATATTCCGCGGTAGTAAAGCTCATCGGAAAAGATTTCGGACCCGACAGAAGCGTGATGATCCATTGCGAACTAATCGATAAAGATGAGTCGCTCATCCCCGGAACTTTCATGAACGCGGAAGTGGAGATCAATATGAACCAGGGATTCACCATTCCCGACGACGCGATTGTAACCTGGGATCACAAACAGTACATTTTTGAAGAAGTAAAACCTAAAACCTACAAGATGTTTCCGGTGGCAATCGGTAATTCAGAAAACGGTTTGACAGAAATTGTCAATAATACAAGCGACTTCCAAAATAAGAAGTTTGTAACCAAAGGCGCTTATCACTTGTTGATGGCTTTGAAAAACGTGGAAGAATAAAGAGTTTGAAGTCGGGAGACCGAAATCTGAAGATTAAAAAATCTCAAAAACTCTCAAACACTACCACTCTCAAACAATAATTTGGAGCCGGGAACCTGCTTTTGCTACTCGCTTTTTTTCGGCGGCGGCTTTGCCGCCGCCGAAAAAAGAGCTCAAACACGCCGCTCAATCAGGGCTAGTTACGAGCAGGAATTTTTAGAAAAGTTTGTCATAAAAAAACGAAGTTTTTTTCCAACGACCTAGGAGTTTTTTGCGTTAAGAAATTTGAAAATGTTTTCGTAAAAAATTTCCACTGTTTGAGCGAGGCAAAAAATTAGTTTGAAGAACAAATCTCGTTTCCGAGCGAGTTTGGAAATTTTAGAAAACATTTTTCAAATTTTAGCAAAAAAATCCAAGTCTTGAACTTTTGGTTCTTTTGTTTCAAGACAAAAGAACAAATAACAAATATTAATGGAGATTAGAAAAAAAATAAGGTTTTGAAATTTTAGTTCTTTTGTTTGGCTACGCACAATCTTCGATTTCAAGACAAAAGAACAGAAAAAAATAAAAAAATGCAGAAAAAAACAACCCAACTCTTAATGGGAAACCGCTTTGAGATTACTTTAGAAGCAAAAACAGAAAAAGAAGTCGATTTTTTTCTAAAACATGCGGTGGAAGAAATTCAAAGAATTGAAGAATTGCTTTCAACCTTTAAACCAAACAGCCAAACCAATCTCATCAATGAAAATGCAGGAGTAAAACCCGTAAAAGTAAGCGATGAAACCTTTTCTTTGATTGAAAGAAGCAAGAAAATTTCAAAAATAACTGATGGATATTTTGATATTACTTATGGTTCTATCGACAAGAAATTTTGGAATTTCGATACTTCAATGACGGAACTTCCCGATGAAGATTTGGCGCGAAAAAGCATTGCTTTAATCAATTACAAAAACATGGAATTGGATGCCGAAAAGAAAACCGTTTTCCTGAAAAATAAAGGAATGAGAATTGGTTTTGGCGGAATTGGAAAAGGTTATGCCGCCGAAAAAACCAAAATATTAATGAAAAGTTTGGGCGTAAAAGCAGGGATTATCAATGCTTCGGGAGATATGTCTTGTTGGGGAATTCCCGAAAACGGAAAACCTTGGACGATAGGAATTGCGCATCCCGATTTCGCAGATATGCCTTTTTCAACTTTAGAAACCACGGATTTGGCAGTCGCAACTTCAGGAAATTATGAAAAATTTGTAATGATTGGCGGTAAAAAATATTCGCACACCATCAATCCAAAAACGGGTTTTCCGATTACAGGTCTCAAAAGCGTCACGATTTTAAGTCCGAACGCGGAAATTTCTGATGCACTTGCAACACCGATTTCCATTATGGGAATTCAGGACGGACTTGCTTTAATAAACAAATTGAAAGACATTGAATGCATTATTATCGATGATGAAAATGCGGTTCATTATTCTGATAATATCAATTTTGAATAATAGTTTATTTCTCGCAGATTTAGCAAATAGCGCAGATTTCCTAAAATGAAATCTGCTACATCCGCAAAATCAGCGAGATGGTATAAAAATTAAAATTATGAACTTAAAAAAAACCAAATCATCAATACATAAGCCTTTGTTTATCGCTATTTGGACTAATTACAAATCACATAAAACGATTAACTTTTGAACAATTTTTGTATCTAATTATTAAACAAAATCGTTTTAAATATAGACAATAAAATTAACCACAAAAGACACAAAAATTATGTCATCTAAAATCTGTGTAATCAGTATATTAGAAGAACACAAAAATGAAAATCAAAGATTTTCAACTTTTGTGCGCTAAAAAGTTTAAGATTTTGAAATTAAGCATTTTAACCTAAAGAAATTCTTTTGTGCTTTTTGTGGTTTAAATTTAGAAAGTTTTTAAAGTGAAAAAATACATTTCCATATTGCTTCTTACCGTTTATCTGTTTTCTTTTCAGGAATTCAGACAGGTTTTGAAGTTGCCGACTTTGGTGGAACATTTTGTAAAACACACTTTAACAGACCCTAATTTTTCTGTTACAAATTTTATTGAGCACCATTATTTAAGTGGAAATGTTGTAGATAACGACTTTGAACAGGATATGAAATTACCATTTAAAACAATGGATTTCAGCACTTCATCTTCTATTTTTATTTTAAACAAACCCATTATCGAAAATATTGAACAGCCCAAAAAACTGTTCACCGAAAGAAAATCGAATTTTTCCTATAAAAAAGATTTCATCTCCGAATTTCAATTTTCCATTTTTCAGCCTCCTGAATTTTTAATGTAATTAATCGGTTCTAAAAAATTGTTTAATCAAAAACGATTTGATTTACAATGCTTTATCAATTAAAATTTACATTAAAAATTTCTTTAAAATGAAAACAAAAGTTTGGTCTTTAGCGACCCGAATCTCACATTGGCTTTTGGCTTTGGGGTTCACAATTGCCTATACTACAGGTGAAAATGAGTGGCAAATGAATTTGCATTACGCTTTCGGAGCGTTGGTTGGCGGAATTTTGCTGATGAGAATTATTTACGGATTTATCGGTCCAAAATATTCCAATTTCCGAGATTTCCCGATGGGAATTTCAAGTCAAATTAGTTTTATCAAAAATTATTTTTCTAAAAATACCTACGTTGGACACAATCCTATGGCTTCTCTAGTGATGTTTTCGATGATGATTGTCGGGATTTTAACGGCTTTGACAGGGTATTTTTGGGCAAATGAAACTTCCCAATTTTTAGGATTTACCTTAACTGAAGATTTTGTAGAGGAAAGTCACGAAATTTTGGCAAAATTGTTCCTGATTTTGGTATTCTCACATTTGGCAGGAATATTTTTCGATACTATTTTCCACGGAAAAATGGGAACTTTGAAATCTATTTTTTCAGGTTATAAAAATGTTCAGGCTGAAGAAATAAAACCCAATATTTTTCAAAATATTTTCTCTATTTTTTGGATTGGAATTCCGCTCGTTTTGTTTTATTTGGCGTTTGGACTTCCTGTAAGAGAAGGCGGAAACGAAAATGAAAGCGAGGAAGACGAATGGGAAACACTGCTTTATCCGAACGGAAATTCTAAAAAAGAATGGTTAAGTTTCAACCTAAAATCTACAAAGAACAATAGTGGAAATTCTTCTATTGATGGATTAAGCAACGCGTCAAACCGCCGAAAAATTCAACAAAATGCAGTTTTACCCGAAATTCTAGAAACGCCGCAATATGAGCCAACTGTGAATGCAATAAGCAGTTCAAGCACTTCTAGAATTGTTGAAAACCCAAAAAGTTTAAAAAGAAATTATCGTCAAGAATATCGTGAAAACAACCACGAAAGGGAACGTGAACACGATGATGAACATGAGGAAGATGATGATTA
Organism: Chryseobacterium suipulveris; assembly: GCF_022811685.1. NCBI lineage: Bacteria > Pseudomonadati > Bacteroidota > Flavobacteriia > Flavobacteriales > Weeksellaceae > Chryseobacterium > Chryseobacterium suipulveris. The sequence continues at coordinate 1,914,391 of NZ_CP094532.1, forward strand.
AAATTCAATGCTAATAATAGAAATAAAGACTTTAGTATGCTTTATTAAAGTCTTTATTATTAACAATTTTATAACATTGAAAAAAGTAGAAAAATAAATATTAAATTGCATTAAATTAATAAAATGGAAAATAAACTAACGATTGACAATTACATGAACAACCATTACATCCACCGCAGCAATTGGCTTCGAGCCGCTGTTTTGGGTGCAAATGACGGCATTATTTCAATCTCGAGTTTGGCGATTGGTGTTGCAGCGGCAAGTTCAACACGGGAACCGATACTTTTAGCGACCGTTGCAGGTTTGGTTGCAGGTGCATTGTCGATGGCTGCAGGCGAATATGTTTCCGTAAGTTCACAAACCGACATTGAAAAAGCCGATATCGAACGCGAAAAAATAGAACTGAAAGAAATGCCGGAAGAAGAACTCAGTATTTTGGCACAAATTTATGAAAACCGTGGACTGAAAAAAGAAACGGCACTGCTTGTTGCCAAAGAACTCACCGAAACTGATGCTTTAGCAGCTCATGTTCGCGACGAATTGGGCATCAACGAAATCAGTCAGGCAAATCCTTTACAGGCGGCTCTGGCTTCGGGAGCGGCTTTCACTGTTGGAGGTGTTCTTCCACTTTTGGTCGCATTATTTTTGCCGGTACAAAATATGGAATATTGGCTTTATGGATTTACCATTGTTTTTCTAGGAATTCTAGGAACGGTTTCAGCAAAAGTTGGCGGATCCAGTGTAATGAAGGCTGTTTTGCGGATAATCATTTGGGGAACAATTGCGATGGTTTTATCTGCATTAGTAGGATATCTTTTTGGGGTAAACGTTGCCTGATTTTTTTTAGCGATCATTCTAAATAAGATTTTTTTTGCCACGAATGCTCTAATTTTATTATTCTAGCTTTCGTGGCTTTTTTGCAGCATTTTATAGTATTTTTGCGGCATGAAAATTTTGGTTTTCGATAATTATGACAGTTTTACTTACAATTTGGTTCAGATGATGGAGCAGATTGTCGGCAAAACCGTTTCCGTTGCCAAAAACGATGAAATTTCCCTCGAAGAAATTGAAAAATTCGACAAAATCGTACTTTCTCCGGGTCCCGGAGTTCCTTCGGAAGCGGGAATTCTTTTAGATGTCATCAAAAATTTTTACGATAAAAAGCCAATTTTGGGTGTTTGTCTTGGTCAACAGGCGATTGCAGAGGCTTTTGGCGGAAGTTTGATTAATCTGAAAGAAATTTATCACGGCGTTGCAACGGAAGCGAAAACCATTAAAAAAAATGCAAAACTTTTAAGGAATCTTCCGGAAATTTTGGAAGTTGGTCGCTATCATTCTTGGGCAGTAAATCCGGAAAATTTTCCTGATGAGTTGGAAGTTACTTCCGTGGATAAAGATGGGATGATTATGTCGGTTCAGCATAAAATTTACGATGTTCACGGAGTGCAATATCATCCGGAAAGTATTTTGACGCCGCTTGGAAATGAGATTTTGAGGAACTTTCTTGTATAGTTTGAAGTCCAATGACCGAAGTCCGAAGATAAAATCCGATTTCTTATTTTTAGCATAGCAATTATTTCCGTAAATTTGAACTTCAAAATTTTGCAATGACAATCACCCAAAATAAAAAGACAGAATTCCGCGAACTTGGTTTAATGGATTATGAACCGGCTTTCGATTATCAGGAAAATCTGATGAAATCCATCATCGATTTGAAACTGAAAAACCGCGACCGATCCGATGAAGAGTATGAGGAAACTCCCAATTATCTTTTGTTTGTCGAGCATCCGCATGTGTACACTTTGGGAAAATCGGGCCATGAGGAAAATATGCTCGCCAATTCTGAAAAACTGAAAGAAATCGACGCAACATTTGTGAAAACCAACCGCGGCGGAGACATTACCTATCACGGTTTTGGGCAGATTGTGGGTTATCCTGTACTGGACTTAGACAATTTCAAATCCGACATTTTTAAATACATGAGGGATTTGGAGGAAGTCATCATTAAAGTCATTGCAGAATACGGACTGAAAGGCGAAAGAAGCGAGGGCGAAACCGGAGTCTGGCTCGATGTGGGAAAACCTTACGCCAGGAAAATCTGCGCGATGGGCGTGAAAACCTCAAAATGGGTCACGATGCACGGATTCGGATTGAATGTAAATACCGACCTGAAATATTTCGAATACATTATTCCTTGTGGAATCAAAGACAAAGCCGTTACTTCCCTGGAGCGCGAACTGGAAAGAAAGTTTTCTGATGACGAAGTTTACGAACTAAAAGAAAAAATCAAAAAGCATTTCTGCGAAGTTTTCGAAGCAGAGCTGGTTTAGGTTATTTAGATTTTTTGACTTTATTTAAATACCCCACTACATTCTCCTCCTCCACCGACAAATATTCGAAACCCATTTCAGCCGCAACAAAACGTGCTGTTTTCGAAAAAATTTCTGTCATCAGGAGAAGTGAATTCCAGATATTTTCGGGATTGGAGTTTGCGTAGGTTTTTAAGAAATCGCTGTAGAAAGTTTCAGATAGATATTTGGGGTAAAACTTCCCGATTTTGCCGCTGGAAATTTCGAAACTGTTTTCGATCCCGATTTTCCATTCGATCATCTGCATCAGCATTGGTCTCAAAATCACTTCGTGATGGTAGATTGCATAAGGGATTTCGTTTCTCGCCAAACCTTTTGCCACATAAGTCGAGACCCACCAAAATTCGTTGCAAACCTCCTGAAACCATTTCTCATTCGGCTTTTTGATCCAGTAATCCTGATCGGAACTTTTCGGTTGATTCTCGAAAATCCCGTCTTTATCCAGCCACACTTTGGTTAAGGAATCTTTAAACTGCGAGATTTTTTCGACGGGAACAATCGCGAAATCAATACGGAATCCCTGTTTGTACATAATGAGGTAGCTGAAGAAGTTTTCCGTTTTCTCACCAAAAGAGAAGGTTTCGGGTTGTTGCTCAATCAGTTTTTCACCGAAAAGATGGGTCCATGAACTGTCTTTAATGAAATCCTCGAAATCATTAACGGCGAAAAGCACATCGTAATCCTGAAAAGAATCTTCTTTTATTAAGTCATTGGCTCTGGAACCGTTCAGTACAACTGCTCTGATTGAGCTATTGGAAGCGGCAAACTGCAAGACTTTGTTTTTTATTTCTTCGGGTGAATACATTTTTTGAAATGGTTTTAAGGTGGGTTAATATTATAGTCGTGTACAATCTCTTAAAATCTTTGTGTATCATTGTTAAACGAAGTGCCATTGTTTAGCTTAAATTACGCGGTAGTTTTTGAGACTTCTCTTTGCGGACTTTGCGAGAAAAAAATTACTCGCAATGCCAAACAAAGCTGAATTAATCTTTTGTACAATTTAGAAGATAAACAAGGGTGCTTTCGCTCATTAAAGATACACAATGATGCAAATGCCAACAGATTAGTTTTACCAAAAAAGCAAAAAACGGGCTGTAAATTTCAGATTTCTCTAATGGTGAAAAATTTTTATCTTTGTGGAAATCCAAAAAAATAAAATGGCAGAATACAAGTTATTGCTTCCCTCGATGGGAGAAGGCGTGATGGAAGCTACGATCATCAGCTGGATGTTTAATGAAGGCGATATGGTGAAGGAAGATGATTCCGTGGTTGAAATCGCGACCGACAAAGTTGATTCCGACGTTCCGACTCCGGTTTCGGGGAAAATCGTAAAAATCCTGAAGCATAAGGACGAGGTAGCAAAAATCGGTGAAGCCATCGCGATTTTGGACACTTCGAGTAACCTCAGTGTGACAGGTGAAGGTGAAACTGTTGCAGAACAACCGCAGGAACCGAAATCCCATGCCGAAGTAAAAACTGAAATTCCGGCACCAACCGCTGAAGAAATCAAAGAACTTGAAAAGCCGCTCCAAAATCAACCTGTCGTAGAATTCTCAGGAGATCTTTATCTGTCGCCATTGGTAAAATCCATCGCTCAGCAGGAAAATATTTCCGAAACCGAACTGAAATCCATTAAAGGAAGCGGTCTCGAAGGCAGAATTACTAAGGAAGATATCCTTGCGTTTGTTTCCAACAGAGGTCAGGTTGAGGTTAAGGATGAGGTTGAGCAAATCACTCCAACTCACCAACTCACCAACACTCCAACTACTTCATCGAGCGAAGCGAAGCAAACCCACCAACTCTCCAACGCATCAACGCCCCCACTCAATAGCGGCGACGAAATCATCCAAATGGATCGCGTGCGAAAAATTATCGCAGATGCGATGGTGAACTCCAAGCGAACTTCACCACACGTAACCTCATTTATCGAAACCGACGTGACCAACGTGGTGAGATGGCGCGCGAAACACAAAGCCACATTCGAGAAACGTGAAGGGGAACGACTCACCTTTATGCCGATCTTTGTAAAGGCAGTGGTAAAAGCGATTCAGGATTATCCGCTCATCAATATTTCGGTGGACGGCGACAAAATCATCAAAAAGAAAAACATCAATATCGGAATGGCGACCGCGCTTCCTGACGGAAACCTGATCGTTCCCGTGATCAAAAACGCGGATCAGCTGTCACTTTCGGGATTGGCAAAAGCGATCAACGATTTGGCGTACCGTGCAAAAAACAAAAAACTCAAACCCGAAGATACACAGGGAGCGACGTACACGATTTCCAACGTCGGAAGTTTTGGAAACCTGATGGGAACGCCGATTATTCCGCAACCGCAAGTGGCAATTCTGGCGATCGGTGCGATTGTGAAAAAACCTGCCGTAGTAGAAACTCCGGAAGGCGATATGATCGGAGTCCGCCAGTTGATGTTTATGTCGCATTCCTACGACCACCGTGTTGTGGACGGTTCGCTCGGCGGAATGTTCCTGAAGCACGTTCACGACTACTTGCAGAACTGGGATTTGGATACTGAAATTTAGGAGTCGGAAGACGGAAGTCGGAAGATGATAGATGAGAGTCGGAAGTCCGAAGATCGAGGTCCGAAGATAGATATGAAACCTATGACCTTCAGAGTTGTTCTGGAGGTTTTTTTGTGGGATGGATCTTTTTAAATTAGATTTTTACAATGCTTTAAATTTCCTGCGGAAATTGAAGAAGTTTTTTCGTGGGAAAACAGTTTATATTTGTTGTTTGTGCGACATCTTAATCAAATAGTACCTATGAAAATAAAATTGATCTTCTTTTCTTTATTCATCTTCGGTTTTTCGAATTCCCAAATCATTTCCGGGAAGATTGTTTCAAACGACAATAACCAGGCGATTCCTTTCGCAAGGATCGGAATTGAAAATGAAAATGTGGGCGCAATTGCCGATGATAACGGGAATTACAAAATTGATTTATCAAACGTTGATAGAAACAAGGTCTTAACTGTGCAACTGGGAGGTTACGAATCTTTTAGCAACAAAGTATATGATTTTATAAATGCTAAGAATCACGATATTATCCTGAAAGAAAAAATCAGCAATATTGCGGAAGTAAAATTAACCCCCAAAACCTTTGAAAATAAGAACTGGGGAATCAATACGAAAGCAAAAAAGCTGGGATTTTGGTTTAACTCAAATAATAGCAGTAATGGAAACTGGAAAGATGAGGTTGCGATTTCGTTTTCAAACAACAAGAAAGTAAAAATTGAAAAGATTAACCTGAATATCAATCAGTTTGAAACCGATAAACCTGTATTGCTGAACTTTAATATTTATTCGAAAGAAGATCGAAGACCCGGAAAATCGATATTGTCGGAAGTGTTGACGGTCGAAGTAACCAAAGATCAAATAATTGACAACACTTTTACCTTTGACATCAGCGATAAATCAATTTGGGTTGATAAGGAAGATTTCTATGTGTCCGCACAAATCGTCAGTGGGTTCAAGGGGAAAATCGGTTTTAGCGCGGCTTTATTGGGGGCGGTTTACATGAGGTCTTATTATGACAAATGGGAAAAAATACCAGTCGCGGCGCCTGCAATCAACATCGATGTAAAAGTTGAGAAAGAAAAACGCGGCACAAAACAGTAATCACAAAACGTGGATCCGCTCTCCGAAGTCTCCTGAATTCGTCGCATCTACAAAATTTCCCGTGGAAATTGAAAAAGCTTTTCTGGCGGTGAAAGTTGTGTATATATGGGAGTTAGCAGAAATTTAAAACCACGTAATCCATTAAATTGAATGACAGCAGAATCTGAATTGAGACAAAATAGACTGAATGCAAGAAAAGCATTGGAAAACTTTGGAGATTGCACATTCTAACCTGAATCGTCTGCTAAATGGATCATTATTGTGAGAAACTGGACAGGAAAACTATCAGTGAAAATTCAACATGATTCTATAAAAAATGTGACTCCAGAAATGATGAAATGGTGGTTCGAAAATCTAGCCGGAACAACAATTTGGAACGGAATTGATTTTAAGGGTCCCGAAATTAGTTTTTATCATTTATGGCATCATAGGGATCACATAAAAATAAGTCCATTAAGTAATAAAGAAACTAATAAAACCTCAACACTTCTCTCCAATTCCCTATTTTTGCCAAAAAAAATAAAGATGTTCCAAATTAGAATTGCCACTGAAAAAGATATCCCCACAATTTTCGACCTGATCAAAAAACTGGCGGTGTACGAGAAACTCGAAAACGATGTGGTAACCTCGGAAGAAGAACTCGCGGAGAATATCTTTGCGAAGAATTTCGCCAAAGTGCTGATCGCGGAAGAAAGTGGAAATCCCGTTGGTTTCGCCCTGTATTTCTATAATTTCTCCACCTTTGTCGGCAAACCCGGGATTTATCTCGAAGACCTCTTCATCGAACCGGAACACCGCGGGAAAGGGTACGGAAAAGCACTCCTGATCGAACTGGCAAAAATTGCCGAAGCCGGAAACTGCGGCAGATTGGAGTGGTCGGTTCTGGACTGGAACATGCCTTCAATCGAATTCTACAAAGCATTGGGCGCAAAACCAATGGATGAGTGGACGGTTTTTCGATTAGATAAAAAAGGAATCAGGGATTTATCGGGACTTTAGTATTTCCGCACTTCCCTATTTTTTTTAAATTTGCTTTAATTAAATTCAATCTATGGAATCCTATACGGAAAAAATTCTTATTACCGGTGCTCTCGGACAGATCGGGACTGAACTCACCAACCGATTGGTTGAAATACACGGCGCAGAAAACGTAATCGCTTCAGGACTCGACCGATGGGACAAAAACCTGACTTCCGCGGGATTTTATGAAAGAATGGACGTGACCAATACGCAGCTGGTGCGACAGGTGATCAAGGATTACGAGATTACCACGGTGTACCACCTCGCTTCCCTACTCTCCGGAACTTCGGAGAAGCAGCCGCTTTTCGCTTGGCGACTGAATATCGAGCCGCTGCTGAATTTCTGCGAAATGGCGAAAGAAGGTTTGATCAAGAAGATTTTCTGGCCGAGTTCAATCGCGGTTTTTGGTAAAGGTATTCCCAAAGAAAATGTTGGGCAGGACGTGGTTCTGAATCCGACCACCGTTTACGGCATCTCGAAAATGGCGGGCGAAAAATGGTGCGAATATTATTTTGACAAATATGGTGTTGATGTACGCAGCATCCGATATCCCGGACTGATTTCCTGGAAAACTCCTGCAGGTGGCGGAACAACCGACTACGCCGTGGAAATCTTCTACGAAGCCGTAGAAAATGGGAAATACACCAGTTTTATTTCCGAAAATACGGCGATGCCGATGCTTTATATGGACGATGCGATCAATGCCACCTTAAAGCTGATGGCGTCGCCAAAGGAAAATCTCACCGTGCGCTCTTCGTACAATTTGGGGGGAATGTCTTTTACCCCGAAACAACTTTCGGAGGAGATCAAAAAGGAAATGCCTGATTTTACCATAGACTACAAACCCGATTTCCGGCAGCAGATCGCCGATTCTTGGCCTGCCTCGATTGATGATTCGGTCGCAAAGAATGATTGGGGACTGACCTACGATTTCGATATTTCGGAAATGACGAAGGACATGCTGAAAAACCTGAAGGTGAAACTCTCTGGAAAATAAGCCGCGATGATTCTGCTGAGCTTCAACATTATCAATAACGGTAAAGATTTCAAAAGCGGCTTCACTATTGATGACGCTGAAATCCTGAACATCACGCAGCGAAACACGGAATCCATTTTGCGCATCCTGGAAAGCCACAATGTTCTGGCAACTTTTTTTGTGGAAGTATCGATCGTGCAGAAGCTTTTCCCGTTAATAAAGAAAATCATTTCGCAGAATCACGAGATTGCCTTCTACAATGCTAACTCTAGTATTTCGGAAATTGAAAACGCAAAAGTCGAAACCGAAAAATTTACCGGGAAAATCATCCGCGGAATTCGGCAGAAAGACCATCTCTTCTCTACAGAGGAACTGAAAGCACAGGAGTTCAACTATATCTCGAATATCGAAAATTCCAACATCCTCTTCCCCTTCAAAAGGTTGGAACGCAGCACTGAAATCGTCGAGCAGAACGGGATCAGCATTGTTCCGGAAAGCATTTCGCCGTATTCGCAGATTCCGTACAATGATTTTGTTTTTCAGGTGCTTCCGCTTCAGTACTATAAAAATATGGCGTTCGAAACGATCAAGAGCGATGATTTCGTAGTGATCTACCTTGATTCCCGCCAATTCACCGATTTCGACAGGTACAGGTTTAAAGTTCCGTTTTACAGAAAGTTCAATTCCGGAAAGAAGATGGGCGACAAACTCGAAGCGTTCTTGTCGTGGGTGAATGAAAACGAACTCGCCACTTCACGGATGAAAGACTTTATTTTTTAAAGTGAAATCTTCTTCAGTAATACGATTTTCCTGAATATATCGCATTTATTTGCTATTAATCTTATCACATTCTGAAAAAATAGTTTTTTTATTGCATATTTCATTTTTTATGTTTAACTTTAGCAAAGTTTAACCAAATTAAATTACTACGTTATGAAAAAAATCACTATTTTATTGGGAATCCTTCTAGGATTAAGCATCCAAGCACAAAGTTGGAATTTGACAGGTAATTCGGGAACAAATTCGCTAACAAATTACATTGGCACATCTGATAACTCGGATTTGATTTTTCGTACAAATAGTACTGAAGGTTTCAGGTTAACGAATGATGGGAAGTTTCATTTGGCTAGTCTTATAAGCAGATCCGCATATCCAATGGATTTAAATTTTCGTTTTATTTCACCTGGCTCCTCTGCTTTTTATGTAGTAGCAAATCAACCAGATTATTTTTTGATAAAAGATCTTAGAACTAATTTCAATTATTTTAGAATATCAACTGCAAGTAATATTAATGCAAACTCTACAATTTTTTTACAAGAAAACAGCGGAAAAGTTGTAATTGGTACTACAACAATACCCAATTGTAGCACTTGCTCAGATTATAATCTCTTTGTAAAAAAAGGAATTAAAACAGAGAAAGTCAAAGTTGAATTCGCAAACGCAAATGGTTGGGCGGACTATGTATTTGAAAACGACTACAAATTAATGCCACTTGAAGAGCTGAAAACCTTCATTAAGAAAAATAAACATTTACCGGAAGTTCCAACAGCAACCGAGGTGGTAGAAAACGGGCTTGAATTGAAAGAGTTTAATGCTTTACTACTCAAAAAGGTTGAAGAATTAACCCTTCATCTTATTCAATTGAACGAAAAATTGCAAGACCAGAATGATCGAATAAAGGAATTAGAAACAAGAAAAGGGACCGAGCTATGAAAACAATTTTAAAATGGTTTTTTTTCTGTTTTGGAGTTTTTATTCATGCACAAAACAGTCCATTTGGCATACAATGTATATCGACTCCCCAAACCTCAAATCAAACCGCCGAAATTCTATTTGGTAATTGTGGGAACTCAACTCCATACTACAGTAACCAATATCTGTATTCACCCCAATTATCAGACGATATTATTTATTTAAAGCTCAATTTTATTTTCCCCACAAAACCAGATGGAACTGGAAATTTTGAGCAAAATAATCCTGAACACATCCAAGCTATTGACGATGTTATAACCAGTTTAAATCTCAGACTTCTTAATTTACAACAACCTTCTTCATCTGCGTGCATAGGGTATGGAAATAATAATATCCCGACAACAAAGATACAATTTATAGTAAATAAAGTTTGGAAGGTAGATCCTGGTTGGAATTATCTTTACACGGGATTTGTACCTTGTACTCTGCAATACGCACCTACTACATGTCCCAACTTTAGCACTTTAAATCCGGCATCTCCAGATTATTATTATAAACTCTTTGATAACGATCCAACGATTCCGTCAGGAATAAATATAGTTTTCGCAAATAATGGCTATGTCTATGATCAAATTATAAATAATCAAAATTATACCGCACCTGGTGGGCAAGGATGGGCAATATCCATGACTCCCAATAGTACAGATTTTACACAAAAGTTGAGACAATTCTTTCCCGATTCTTTTAATGATTATTTAATTAAAAAATATTACATAGCAGACAATCCGGATCCAAACAGCCCTTATCCTAATACACCTTGGTCAACGGTTTATGGTTGGTTTTACTATTCTTTAGCGGGAGGTCTATTACACGAAACTGGACATAATTTTGGATTAGGCCATCAAAATGGCTGCCATAACAATATCATGAACCAATGTGGGGTTTGTCCCAGAGACTACTTGAGTGATTTTGAAACTTCTAAAATGCATTTCGCAGCTTCTACAACAAGCTTACGGCAATATTTCACAGATAACTCATTTAAAAACAGTAACATTCTTTCTGATAGTGACCAAATGTGGGACTTGAATTTTAGGATTTATTCTAACGTGAAAGTTGATAATAATTCAAGTTTGAAGGCAACCTGCAAGATTATTATGTCTCCTGAAAGCAGAATAATTGTTAAGCCAGGAAGTAATTTTATAATTGAAGGTGCCGACATTTCTTCAGCAAATAATACTTCTTGGAACGGAATCAAAATTGAAGGAAATGCTTACGGTTTAATACTTCCGGACACCAAAATTGACAATGGTTATTTCTATATGTATACTGACAACTCGGTTTCACCAGAAGGAAGAGATAGAAATGATGAGCATGCTTATACCATCAGTGACATACATGCAAATTTGAACATTAATTATGATAAATTAAACATATATCCTAATCCTACAGGTGATTTCATCAATATCCAAACGAATGAAGTAATATATGGAGTCAAAATATTTGATTTTAAGGGAGAGAAAGTTAGAAATTTTAGACATAATTTTAACAAAATTGATGTTCAATCTCTTGGAAGCGGTCACTATATCTTATCCATTGAATTGGAGAACAAAATTATTACGAAGAGGTTTATTAAGAAATAATTCAAATAACTGTTTTTTCACTATGAGGTCTGCTAATTGCGGACCTCTTTATTTTTATATTTAGACTAAACAGGGAAAAACTTTCTGGAATAATTATGTAATCAAAGATATGTGACACTTATAATTTATTAATTCCATGTCAATCTGAAGATAAATTTATCAATGTATTAAGAAAATAAGTTTTTTGTTGCTCATCTAATTTTTGTTTATTAACTTTGAAAGCAAGTTTAACCAAATTAATTTATTAACATTATGAAAAAACTTTTACTCATTGCCTCGATGATGGCAATTCCGTTCTTCGGAACAGGACAGACGTATTTTTCGGACAACTTCAATGATGAAGACGTGTCGGATTGGACTCGCTACGATGTTGACGGAGATGGACTAAATTGGGCTGACTATTTTACCGTTAATGATAATGGTGGAAATCCGGTAACCCCCGTTTCCCTAATCTCGAGATCTTGGCAGGGTTCCCCCAAAACCCCAAACAATTGGATTATTTCGCCCGCTATCAGTTTAGCATCCGCGTCAGGACAGGTATTTTTATACTGGAAAGTTCAGTGCGCAGCTGCAGAATGGGATCAAGAACATTATTCTGTGTATGTTGGGACGAGCAGTGACATGGCTTCATTACAAGCTTCACCCGTAACCTTTTCTGAGACTTATAATGATCCCAACAACGCTGGAACTCAATATTCGAGGACGCTAGACGTGAGCAGCTTTGTAGGACAGACAATTTATGTTGCTTTCAGGCATCACAATGTAACAGACATGGACTTTATTTCTATTGACGATGTAGAAGTAAAGGCACCGCCAACAACAGCACCTGCTTGTGTAACTCAAGTTTCGCCTGCAAACGCTGCAACTGGAATTAACTACAAAGCACCTGTGGCTCTTTCATGGACTGCTGCCACAACAGGACCTTCAGCTTCAAGTTATGACGTATTCTTTGGAAACACCCCTAATCCAACTACTCTTCTTGCTAACGTAACAGGACTGACAACAAATGTCCCAGTAACACAGCTGACCTCAGCCACAACTTATTATTGGAGGGTAGTAGCAAAGAATGAAGTCGGTTCGGCAACAGGATGTTCCGAGTTCTCATTCACAACTGCAAATCCACCTGCTTCGGCACCAAATTGCGCAACATTGAATCTACCTGCTAACGGTGCTACAGAAGTAAGTTATGATGCAGCTATAAATCTTACATGGACAGCACCAACTACAGGAACCGTAGTTGATAGTTACGATCTATATCTTGACACCAATCCAGATCCGACCACATTGTTGGCAAATAAAACTACTACATCACACAGTATCCCTTCAATGACATTGGCAGGAAACACAACCTATTACTGGAAGGTTGTCCCTAAAAATGATACTGGAGCCGCAACTGGATGTACCGTATTCTCGTTTACAACAAAACCAAATCCATTTGCTCCATATTGCGGACCGCTTGCAATTACCTCTACCGTGGAACCGATCACGCTTGTAAATTTCGCAGGAATAAATAACGTAACACCTGCACCAACAGGAAGCCCATCTACTGTTCCTTCCCATGAAAATTTCACTACGATTATAGGAAATGTTGTGAAGGGAGAAACCCAAACCATTACACTGCAAGGAAATACTGGAGGCAACTGGGTCAACAGATTTGCAGTGTTTATTGACTGGAACCAAAATGGGGTTTTAAACGATCCAGGCGAAGTATATGAAGTGACTACAACATTGTCAAACTCTACAGGAACAGATGGCAAACAAGTTACCCACCCAATAGCCGTACCTGCAACCGCAATGTCTGGAGATACCAGAATGAGAGTTAAGAAAATCTTCGGAACCACCAATTATCTTGATCCATGTGCAGGAGCATCGTTCGGTCAAGTAGAAGATTATACTGTAAATGTTGCGACACTTGCTGTAGCAGATGCATCTAAAAATCAAGCAAGAGTTTATCCTAATCCAATCGTTGATATAGTAAATATTGACTCCAACTCTAAAGTAAGTTCAGTTCAGGTTTATGACCTTTCAGGTAAAGTAGTTTCTACCCATACCATGAATGCGGTGAAGAACCAGATCAACCTCGGCAAACTGACTCCTGGAGTTTACATGCTGAAAATCAACACTGAAAGCGGAACACAAACCGTGAAAGTGGTGAAGAAGTAAATCATTATTAAAATAAACTTCGAAGAAGGGACCTGTATTGTACAGGTCTCTTTTTTTATTTCGCTGAAACATTGTGAGTTCAGAAAATAATAACTAATTTTGCACCTCGAAATAATTAACAAATTTAATTAACATTATGAACAACTACGAAACTGTTTTCATTTTAACTCCCGTTCTATCTGACGCACAGGTGGAGGAAGCAGTGAAAAAATTTGAAGATCTGTTGACTTCAAACAATTGCGAAATCGTTGCCAAAGAAAATTGGGGACTGAAGAAATTAGCTTATCCGATCCAGCTGAAAAAGAACGGATTCTACACTTTGATCGAATTCAAAGGTGAAGGAACTGTAGTAGCAGATTTAGAAACTGCCTACAAACGTGACGAGAGAGTGATCCGTTACCTGACTACCAAGTTAGACAAGCACGCGGTAGACTACGCAGTAACCAGAAGAAGCAAACTGAAAACTGCAAAAGCTTAATTTTTAACCCACAAAAAAAGACAAAGACATGGCAATAGACGATATGGCAAAACAGGCATCTGCCGGTGGAGAATCCGAAGTAAAATTCCTTACTCCGCTTGATATCAATACAAAATCAGAAAAAAAATACTGCCGATTCAAAAAATACGGAATCAAGCATGTGGACTACAAAGATGCTGACTTCCTTCTTCAGTTTGTAAACGAGCAGGGAAAAATCCTTCCAAGAAGATACACAGGAACTTCTTTGAAATACCAGAGAAAAGTTTCTTCGGCAATCAAAAGAGCAAGACATTTGGCGTTGATGCCGTATGTGGCGGATTTGCTTAAATAAGACAAAAGACCAATAGACAAGAGATTAGAGACTTTTGATATTCAAAATTTTAAAATCTTGTTGCTGATTTAATTAAATTAATCTAACTATTTGGATATTAAGTGAAGAGTCTCATATCTCCAATCTCTTAATCTCCAATCTAAAAAGGACAACAACAATGGACATTATTCTAAAAAAAGACGTAGAAAACTTAGGACTTGAGTTCGATACAGTAAGCGTGAAGCCAGGATACGCAAGAAACTTCCTGATCCCACAAGGTTTGGCAGTTTTGGCAACCCCAAAAAACAAGGCAACGCTGGAAGCTACACTTGAAGCAAGAAAAGAAGAGGAAGCTAAACTGATTGCAAGTGCAAACGCAATCGTTGAACAACTGAAGAAAACTGCAATCACCATCGAAGCGAAAGTGGGCACCGGTGATAAACTTTTCGGATCGATCAACAATGCAAACCTTGCTGAAGAACTGGCAAAAGCTGGTGTGGAAGTTGACAAAAAATACATCAAAATTCCAGGAAGCACCATCAAGAGAACTGGTAAATTCTCTGCTTTGATCAGACTTCACAGAGATGTAGAGCACAACTATGAGTTCGACGTAGTTTCTGACGCTCCGGTTGAAGTGGCTCCAAAAGCTGCTCCTGCTCCGAAGAAAGTAGAAGAAACAACTGAAACGACTACAGAAGAAGCTTAAGAGCTACCCAACAATTATAAGAATCCGGTGAATTTTTTCATCGGATTTTTTTGTTTTTGAATTGTGGGAAAGCATTCTAAAGAAATAAACCAAAATTTGTTACCCCGTCCTAAAGGGAGCAAATTTGGGTTTATTTCTAAGGAAATTTTCCTCCCTTTAGGGTTGTGGTAAAGAAAATTTCCGACCTAATATTTTTTGAATAAGATTTAGACGGTCTATAATAAAAAATAAATGATATTTTTGTCTTATGCTGAAAATCCCACGGTTCATCCGCAAAGGACTGAAAAATTCATTCGACAACCTAAGAAACGAAAAACTGAAGCACAACCTGCTTCAGGCGATTCCGTTCTGGATCGGTTCCGTAATTACGGGGATTATCGCAGTGATGTATGCCAAACTTTTTGTGTGGGGCGAAAACCTGATGAACTATATCCTCGACTGGAATGCGTGGATGATCTTCATTATCGCACCTGTAGGATTTGTGCTTTCGTGGTGGTTGGTTAAGGAATTTGCACCCTACTCAAAAGGCAGCGGAATTCCGCAGGTGATGGCTGCAGTAGAACTGGCCAATCCAAAGGAACATACCAAAATCAGACATCTCTTGAGTTTGAAAATACTTGTGTTCAAAATACTCTCAAGTTTGGCGTTGATTATAGGCGGTGGCGCAATCGGACGTGAAGGTCCTACGATTCAGATTGCGGGTTCAGTTTTCAGGAAAGTCAATGAATATTTACCGGAATGGTGGCCGAAAATCTCCAAGAAGAATATGATCATGACCGGAGCTGCAGCCGGACTTTCAGCGGCGTTCAACACTCCTTTAGGAGGAATCGTTTTCGCCGTCGAGGAACTTTCGAAAACACACATCAATTACTTTAAGACTGCACTGTTCACAGCAGTAATTATTGCGGGTCTTACTGCGCAGACTTTAGCGGGATCCTACCTTTATTTGGGTTATCCGAAAACCGCCGATGTTGCTTTAACGGTGATGTTTCCTGTGATTCTGGTTTCGGGAATTGCGGGAATTTTGGCAAGTCAGCTTTCGGTAATCATGCTCAGCATCAGCAAATGGAAAAGGCGGCTGAAAACCGACAGAGCCAATATCATCTTCCTCATCGTTTCCGCATTGATTATCGCGTCGCTTGCTTTTTTTGTGAACCGCGAAATTTTGGGTTCTGGAAAGGAAATCATGAACCGAACCCTCTTTAGCGACAACAAACACGAAGACTGGTACGTTCCGTTTTTCAGGATGATCGGGCCTGCTTTTGCTTTCACCTCCGGAGGAGCGGGCGGAATTTTCGCACCTGCACTTTCTGCGGGAGCAAGCGTGGGTTCGGTAATTTCGGGGTGGATTCAACTCACTCCGAACGAAACCAATGTGGTAATTTTAGCCGGAATGGTCGCATTTCTTACAGGAATTACACGGGCTCCATTTACCTCCGCAATCATCGTTCTGGAAATGACCGACCGACACTCCCTCATCTTCCACCTGATGCTCGCTGGAATGGTTTCATCGCTGATTTCAATTATCATCAGCAGAAATTCTTTGTATGACATGCTGAAAGTTTCCTACCTCCAGGAATTGAGAAAGGATGATGAACCGAATTAAAAAACCTTTCAAAAAAACTGAAAGGTTTTATATTACTCTAAAGAAGACAACTTAATACTTCGTCATCTGGTTTCGCACGTTTCCTAAGATATCCGGGAAGTATACGTCTGCAAGGTGCTCAAATTCGTCACCTCGCATAAACATACTCGCGTCGACATCCTGGTAAGAATCGCGTCCTGCCGCAGCAATCAATTCGTTGCAAGTGTGAAGCGTGTTCTTGTGGAAATGATAAACTCTTTCACTTTTGTCGGTTACATCCAAACCTTTAATGAGCATTTTGTCCTGGGTAGCAACTCCGGTCGGACAAGTGTTGGTATTACAACGCAGCGCCTGAATACAGCCCAAAGCAAACATAAATCCTCTCGCGTTGTTACACAAATCTGCACCCATCGCAACCGCACGAAGAATGTCGAGCGACGTCAGTACTTTACCGCTCGCAATAATTCTCACTTTATCGCGAAGGTTGAAGTTTTTCAAAGTTCTGTTCACAAAAATCAGCGCAGGTTCCAGCGGCATTCCTACTCCATCGGAAAATTCTGGCGGTGCAGCTCCTGTTCCACCTTCTGCTCCATCGATGGTGATGAAGTCGGGGTAGATCTTCAACACATTCATTTGAACACAAATATCCTCAAACTCTTTGGTATCGCCAATACACAGTTTAAAACCGATCGGTTTCCCACCAGAAAGTTCGCGAAGCTGCTGCACGAAATGCAATAATCCTGCAGCATCAGAAAACGCTGAATGCGACGGTGGCGAAATAATTGTGATTCCTGGTTGCACGTGGCGGATTGCGGCAATTTCAGGAGTGTTTTTAGAGCCCGGCAAAACTCCGCCGTGTCCAGGTTTTGCTCCCTGCGAAAGTTTGATTTCCACCATTTTCACGTTGGGAATCGAAGATTTTTCCTTGAAAAGTTCAGGAGAAAATTTACCCTGTTCATCACGACAACCAAAATATCCGGTACCGATTTGCCAGCATAAATCCCCGCCTTCCAAATGATATGGCGAAATTCCACCTTCTCCGGTGTTGTGGTAAAATCCACCTTTTTTCGCTCCACGGTTCAGGGAAATCTGGGCGCGGTCACTCAACGAACCGAAACTCATCGCAGAAATATTGAAAAGTGACGCGCTATATTTTTGGGTACACTGTTCACCTCCTACCAAAACTCGTGGCAATTCCTCTTTCGGCGATTTCGCGTAAATGGAATGTTTTATTCCTTCGTATTTTCTGTTGTTAATGTCGAGCTGCGTTCCGAAAGGCACGGTATCGCTCAGGTTTTTAGCACGTCGGTAAGCTGCAGAACGTTCGTTTCTTGGGAAAGGTTTTCCGTCGGTTTCTCTCTCAATAAAATACTGCTGCATTTCGGGCGAGATGCTCTCAAAGAAGTAGCGGAAATACCCTAAAACCGGGAAGTTTCTAAGAATCGCATGCTTGGTTTGGAAACTGTTATACAATCCCAAAGCATAAATACAGGTTAATAAAATCGGGATCCAGTAATGCGCTTTGATCAGCAGCGAAATCGCCCAGATCACAACCAGAATTATTATTCCCCAACGGATGAACTTGTCTCTCATTATCAATAAATTTTAACAATTCTGTAAAATTAACAATAATATACCGAGAAAAAAAACAAATATCTCAGCAAAACCCCATAACCATCAACAATGATTTGAGGAAAATTTCTTTATTCCAAATAAAACAGAAATTAAAATCTACACCTTAATTCTTATCATCAATTTTCATTAAAGAAAACCGAGAAACATTAAAGAAAATAATTTCCCATCTTTGGCTTAATATTTGGAAAAATAAAACATTAACTTTATAAAAAATATCGAAATGAGACGATATACGATTTTAGTGGCAACGATGGCGGTTGCAACATTAGGTACGACAACTCAGTCATGTATGACCCTTGCAACTTCAAGTGTTGGGTTGTCAATCCTTAAACAGATTCTTCTCGGAGGAATTACGAAAGGACTTAATATTTTCAGCGACAAAAACAGTTTCCTTGCCAACCAATTGATTGAGGCAGCTTTACCGCAGCAACTGAAGGACATTAACAATACTTTGCAAAATCTCGGACTCGGAAATCTCGTCCAGAAAGAAAAAGAATACATCGCGCAAGCTGCAGCTTTTACCGTTGATGTATCGAGACCAATCCTAACAAATGCGGTAAATTCATTAACCGCCGAAGATGCGGCAAGAATCGTGCAGGGAGGAAGCGGCGCTGCAACAATGATTCTGAAAGAAAGAACTTCGCAACAGTTGATGGCAGCAATCGCTCCGAAAGTGGATGCTAAACTGAACGAGTTCGGAATCGTGAAATCACTGAACACTGCTTTAGCGGGAACCAATATTCTTGGAGGTCTTTTCGGTGGACAAAACAATACAGGTTCTGTAACTGGCGGAATCAGCAGATTTGCGTCTGAACAAATGGTGAACGGACTTTTCAACATCATACAAAACCACGAGCAGCAGAACTCCTCGCAAATCCTAAACTCTCTAGGAGGATTGGGAACTGCGAGATAAGACAATAATTTTCTTTAACTTTGAAATTCCGGAACTTTCCGGAATTTTTTATCATTAATACAAAACATCAATGAACATCCTTGAAAATAACGGCAACAAAAATCCCGACGAATTCTACTCTTCTTTAAAGGAAAAACTCGAAGCGACACACGATTTCCCCGAAGATTATCTCTTCAAATTCATCATCACCAACGACGAAGCGAAGCTTACGGAAATCTACCGCGTTTTCGACAATATGAAATTCACGATGAGTTCCAAGGAAAGCAAGAACGGAAAATATACCTCACTGAATATGAATGCTTTCGTCCTCGATGCGGAACAGGTCATCAACATCTATAAAGAAGTTGGGAAAATTGAGGGTGTAATTATGCTATAGGTGATTAATGATGATCTATAACTTTATTTCTCAATAAAATATTTCACATTTTCGAGAGGTCGGCCAATCATCGCTACAGAACTTTTAATTAAAATTGGTCGCTGAATTAGTTCCGGATTTTCGGTAAGAATCTTCACCCATTCCTCGTCGGAAAAATTTTGGTCGGCGAACTTTTCCTTATAAAGCGTTTCATTTTTTCGGATGATCTCGTGAACTCCCATATTGAGTTTTTTCAGCACGGCATTAAGCTCATTCACGGAAAGCGGATCGTTTACGAAATCGATCACTTCGAATGGAACACCGTTTTCATCGAGATATTCCAGGATACCGCGAGATTTCGAGCAGGAATTGTTGTGGAGAACTTTAATCATTTGCAGAGTGTTTGAAGTTTGAGGTTTGAGGTTTTAGCTCTTCGAAATTAGTTTTTCGTAATTCTTACTTCGTATTTCGTATTTTGTACTTCGTATTTCGCACTTTAGAAAAGTCCGTGCAATTCCGTTTCAATTCTTTCAAGAATATAGCCGAAATCTTCGGGGCGCTCCACGAAATCCAGGTCATCAACTTCGATCACGAGGAGTTTTCCTTCTTTATAGTTCGAAATCCACTTCTCGTATTTCTGGTTCAGCTTCGAAAGGTACTCGATCGAGATCGTTGCTTCGTAATCGCGGCCTCTTTTATAGATTTTCTTCACCAAATTCGGCACGTCAGATTTTAGGTAAATCAGTAAATCCGGTGCGGAAACAAAACTTTTCATCAGATTGAAAACCGACGAGTAGTTGTTGAAATCGCGGTCGGTCATCAGTTCCATATCGTTCAGGTTTTCCGCAAAAATATGGGCGTCCTCATAAATCGTTCGATCCTGAATAATATTTTTTCCACTCTCACGGATTTCTTTCACCTGCCGGAAACGGCTTCCCAGGAAATAAATCTGAAGCGCGAAGCTCCACTTTCCCATATCGGCATAAAAATCTTCGAGGTAAGGATTGTGGTCCACGTCTTCAAATTGTGCATCCCACCCGTAATGTTTCGCCAACATTGTGGTTAATGTAGTTTTTCCTGCGCCGATATTTCCGGTGATTGCGATATGCATCTGCAAAAATTTAATTAAAGGTTAGGTAATTTGAGCAACCGCTCCAAAGTTTAAGCACAGAAATTCGGGTTGAATTTACCGCGCTTTTTCAAGTTGGTAAAGATAAAGTTTGTTGGCGCTGACTTCAAAATATGTGGCGGAGTTTTTATCCACAATTGCAGAATTTGCGGCTTTGAAAATTGTTTTCAGCTCGCCATTCTCTATGCTTTGAATTTGATTCTGACCGATAACGAGGATGTTTTCGTTTTCGCGGCGCAGCTTTCTTCCATTTTCCAATGTTAGCTGAAACGATTTGCCCGTACGCATTTCGAAGACCGTAAGGTTTTCTTTTTTGAGGAGATAAAGTCTGTTTTCAAAAACCAGCATATCGACGATCTCATCAAAACTAAAATTCAACGCGAAGGAATTGCTGACCGCATCCTGCCTGAAATTATACTGGATGAGCCGTTTCGTACTCTCGTCAAGCAACCAGATTTGTTGCAGATCTTCCGCATAAACCATTTTGATGAACCCAAATTTCTGGCGGAAGTTTACAGTTTGAATGAGGTTCAGGTTTTGGTCATAGAATTTCAGTTCCTGCGCATTTTCCGAAAACAGCGGAATGTTGAGCGGATTCTGCACCGACTGTATTTTGAAAGGCAGCGTCAACAACAGTTTCCCCGTTTGTTTTCCAAGGGAATCATATTTGGTCAATGAAAAATCTTTGTTTTTGTAGAGGTATAGATTCCCATAATCGTCGGCGAAGAGGTCGTTTGCATCTTTTAGTTTCAGCGAATCCATTGGGAAAACCCGCTGCGCAGAAATTGTGCAGAAAACGAGAAAAGCGAGGATGGAGATCAATTTTTTCAACCGAAATTTTGGTGTTTTACACCTTTTTTATTGATGACCTTTAGACATCATTCTTTGTTGTGTGTAGTATTATTTCTCGCAACGCACGCAAAGCAATTTTTACTAAAGTACTTCAAATTTCAAGAGCGCAAAGGCATTTCATTTAGCAAAGACAGACCAAGACTTTAATTTTTTGTACAAATATCTTGAGTTCGACTTGCCCTCTTTGTGTAGCTTTAATAAGCTATAGCGCCTTTGTTTAGCTTAAAAGAGTGATAACAAATTAATAATTCTTTGTGTGGCTTTGCGAGTATTTTT
Source organism: Chryseobacterium suipulveris (assembly GCF_022811685.1). Classification (NCBI taxonomy): domain Bacteria; kingdom Pseudomonadati; phylum Bacteroidota; class Flavobacteriia; order Flavobacteriales; family Weeksellaceae; genus Chryseobacterium; species Chryseobacterium suipulveris. The sequence continues at coordinate 1,936,125 of NZ_CP094532.1, forward strand.
TATCGCAACGCACGCAAAGAAATTTTTACTAAAATACTTCAAATTTCAAGAGCGCAATGGCATTTCATTTAGCAACAGGATGTATTCTAACTTTAGGTTTGTGTTAAACTCAATTTCTCTGGACTTAAATTAATCGATCGAAACCTCGTAAATTTTCGGCCAGTTTTTCCCTGTAACGAGCATATTCTCACCTTTGAACGCGATTCCGTTCAGCACATCGTCGCTTCCTGTGGTGTGCAGTTTCGCAATTTCAGTGAAATCGAATTTCCCGACCACTTCTCCATTTTTGGGATTGATTTTCAGGATGATCGGTTTCTGCCAAACGTTGGCGTAAATAAATCCTTTGTGGTATTCCAGTTCATTGAGTTGGTCATAAGCTTCGGTATTTCCCGCAACAGAAATAAAACGCACGAGTTTCGAAGGATCAGCTACGTCGAGGAAATAAATATTCTTCGTCCCGTCTGAAGCGATCAGGTTTTTGCCGTCGTACGTTAAACCCCATCCTTCTCCCATCACGTTTGGATAAGGAAATTCGCCCAAAAGTTTCAGCGAGGTTTTATCGTAGATAAATCCCTTTTTATTTTGCCAAGTCAGCTGGTAAACCTTATCGCCAATAATCGTCGCACCTTCGGAGAACACGTCGTCTGGTTGCGCAGTTTCCGCAATCGGAGTTGTTGCACCTAAATTATATTTCAATATTCGAGACGAGCCGTTTTGTCCGTCGGACTCATAAATCGTGTTTCCGTCGAGCTGAAAACCCTGCACAAAATTTTCTGTAGAGTGTGGATATTCTTTAACAATTTTATAGTTGAGTATTGCTTCGGGATTTTTCGCAAAAACATTGATGGTTGCGTCCTGATTCAGGACTTCGCCATTTTTCTTTTTGATGTTGAACGTTACCGCATTGTCGCCCAAAGTAAAAAACTCGGGGTCCACCACCAACTTCGAAGTTTCCTTGTCGCCAAAACTGATGGAGATGCTTTCCGCATTGTCGGTCACTTCTTTAGGTAAAGTCAGCACGTCGCCGAAATGGTAACCTTTGCTTTCCATCGACATATTGTAGTCGTTCAGCGTATTGAGAATTTCCTTGTCATTGTTGCAGGAAACTAAAAAGGTGAAAACCAGGGCGGCTAAAAGAATCCTATTCTTCATTAAAAATAATTTTTCCAAAAATACTGAATTTTAGCAACACAAAAAAAGAGACAAGAACCAAGTAAAAAGAGCCAAGAGACAAGGAAAAAGAGCCAAGAAGAAAGAACCAAGAACCAAGAACCAAGAATCAAGAATCAAGGAAAAAGAAAAAGGGGAAAGAGCAACGTAACAATTTAAGTGAATAATTAAACCAAATTAATAAAGTCATTAAAATCTGCCTGTAGTGCATAATCAGTTGAAGAATAAGCTACTAAACATCAGAACATTGATGCTTGACCACGAAATTCAAGATTCGACGGGGTCAAGCGAATTTGATTAAGCGAAAGCTTCAAAACCAATTTATTGGTCACCTTTGCTATCTTAATCATTAGTTAAACCATTGAAAATCTTTACGTGTATTTTATTTCTCGCAAGTTTTGACAAAAGTCCGCACATTCTTAAGACAAACCAAGGCACTAAAGTTTAACAATGACATACAAAGTTCTACCAATCTAAGCCATGGTTAATTATCTTTGTCAATTAACTCCAAATACAATGAAGAATTACGCAATACTTTTCCTGCTGGTTTCCGCGATGTTCAATGCGCAGCAATTCACCAAAAAAGATACACTGAAAGGTTCCGATACGCAGTTCAGGGATTTCTGGGACGTGAAAAAATATGAGCTTACCGTGGAACCTGATTTTGAGAAAAAGTTGGTTTCGGGAACAAACACCATCAGTTTCGAGATTACCAAAGATGTGGTGAATCCCGTGTTCCAGATCGATCTGCAGCAGCCGATGAACTACAAAATCATCGCGACCGACGAGAAACTGTGTTCCTCAAAACGCGACGGCGACTTCATCTTCATCGAAACCAAAAAAGCGTACAAGAAAGGCGAAAAGCATTCCTTCACCATCCAATATTGGGGGAATCCGACGATTGCGAAAAACGCACCTTGGGACGGCGGTTGGGTTTTTACCACAGATCAGAACGGCAATCCGTGGATTTCTGTCGCGCAGGAAGGAATCGGTTCCTCGGTTTGGCTCCCCACGAAAGACATCTGGAGCGACGAACCCGACAACGGAATCCTGATGAAAATTATCACACCCAAAGATTTGGTGGGCGTCGGAAACGGACGGCTGATTTCCACCACCGAAGAAAAGGGCAAAAAAATATTTACCTGGGAAGTGAAAAATCCCATCAACAATTACTCGATCATTCCCAATGTCGGGAAATATGTGAATTTCAAAGAAACCTACGACGGCGAAAAAGGAAAACTCGACCTGGATTACTGGGTTTTGGATTACAATCTCGACCGCGCCAAAAGACAGTTCCTACAGGTAAAACCGATGATGAACGCGTTTGAATTTTGGTTTGGACCTTATCCGTTTTACGAGGATTCCTACAAATTGGTTGAAAGTCCGTATCTCGGGATGGAGCACCAAAGTTCGGTGGCGTACGGAAATCACTATATCAACGGATATCTGGGAAGGGATTTGTCGCGAACGGGAGTCGGTTTGAACTGGGATTTCATCATCATCCACGAAAGCGGACACGAGTGGTTTGCCAACAACATCACCGCGAAAGACCAAGCCGATATGTGGATCCACGAAGGTTTCACCTGTTATTCCGAAACGCTTTTCACGGAAAAGTTTATGGACAAAAAATCTGCGGAAACCTATATTCAGGGACTTCGCTACAATATCCGAAACGACAAGCCGATCATCGGGAAATACGGCGTCGGAAACGAGGGAAGCAGCGATATGTACTACAAAGGTGCGAATATGCTCCACACGATTCGGCAAGTCATTAACGACGACGAGAAATTCAGGCAGATTCTGAGAGGACTCAACAAGGATTTCTACCACCAAACCGTGACCACTAAACAGGTTGAAGATTATATCAACCAAAAATCGGGAATAGACTTCACTTCCGTTTTCAACCAATATCTAAGGACGGCGAAAATCCCCGTTCTCGAATACTCGCAAAAAGGAAAAACCCTGAAATTCCGCTACAGCAACACGGTTCCGAATTTCAAACTCCCAATCAGAATCAATGGAAACCAAACCATTTCGCCCACAGAAAAATGGCAGTCGGTACAACTGAAATCTAAAAACCCCGTGGAATTTGACAGGAATTATTATGTGGAGTTGATGGGGAGTTGATTGAGGGAAGTTGTGTACATTTGGGTGTTACCTACATTATTAGTCAAACAGCACATTAGATAGGAAGAGAATCATTATTACTTCACTAATAAAATCAGACATTGATGATTTTCTAAAAGAAAACCTAAATGGTGTTTATTTTGAGCGTGATTTTAACAACTTCCTCTAATATGAAAAAAAACCTGCTGCGCAAAGTCTCCCAACTTTGAGCCGCTCCGAAACACAAAACAGCTTGCTTTTTTTCTTTATTTTTTTGCTGAATTCCTGGTAGCTTGTTTCTTGGAATTTTTGTTTACAAATATTGTAATTTGTAATGTTACGTTGCTCAAAGTCGGGAGACTTTGCGCAGCGAGAACTCGAAACTCGAAACCCGAAACCCGAAACTCACCCATTCCTCATCGTAATCCTGAACGTCGTGCCTTTTCCGACCTCGGTTTGCGCAATGCGGATGTCGCCGCGGTGGTATTCCTTGATCACCCGTTTTGCGAGCGACAAACCTAATCCCCAACCTCGCTTTTTGGTGGAATAGCCGGCTTTAAAAGCATTTCTCGCCTGGAAACTGGTCATTCCTGATCCGGTGTCTTTAAAGTCGATCACCACATTTTTGTTTTTTTCGTACAGTTCGATTTCGAGTCGGCCCTCTCCTTTCATCGCGTCCACCGCGTTTTTCACAATATTTTCGATGACCCAGCTGAGCAGGATTCTGTTGTGCGGAATCAGGATTTCTCCGTGCGGAAGTACGAGCATAAATGCCACTTTTTTAGAGATCCGCGATTTCAGGTAGTCGTAGTTCTGTTGAAGGGTTTCGTTGATATTCAGATCGTTGAGTTCGGGAACGGAACCAATTTTCGAGAAACGCTCGGAAATGGTTTTCAGTCGGTTGATGTCGTTTTCGATTTCCTTCACGCCCTCGCTGTTTTCGTTTTCCATGCGGAGAATCTCGATCCAGCCGATCATCGATGAAAGTGGAGTACCGATCTGGTGCGCAGTTTCCTTTGCCAATCCTGCCCAAACGTAACCTTCGTCGGTTTTCTTGATCGTGCGCAAAAACCACAGCGAAAAGAAAATATAAGCCAAAATAAACAGTCCCAATAAGTATGGAAAATATCGTAGATTATTCAATAATTGAGAGTTATCGTAAAACACGTACTGTTTCTGGTCGTTCGAAATTTTCAACTCAAACGGTTGGTAACGGCTTCCCATATCTTTAATTAAATGGTCAAGTCTTTTTTCGTCGTTCACAACCTCTTCAGGAATATTTCTGTAAAAGCCCTCGTCAATAATCGCTTTACGATTCTGATCTGTCACGATAATCGGTAATTTTTCATTTTCGCGGAAAATGGTAAGGAGAAGATTTTGCGTATCAGAATCCAAAGTTTGGTTGGCTTGCTGGATCTTCATGGCCTCCGCAAAAACGCTGATTCTGTTGGTTTCGCGCTGTCTCAGCTCATTAATCAACGCTACGGAATAAATTGCAACACCAAAAACAATCACGGAAAACAGTCCGTAAACAACCCAAATATTGATCTTCGAAAAAAAGTTCTCTTTCTTCATCTATTTTAACATGTTCAGGACTTTATACAGCGCGTCGCTCAGATTCGAACTCTGGAAATTGTTGAGAATAATGGCGAAAACATATTTTTTTCCATCTTTGGAGGTGTGGTAACCTGCGAAAGATTTGGTGTCCTTCATCGTGCCGCTTTTCATTTTCATGCCATTTCCCTGCGTCGGAAAACCGTCGAAAAATTCGTTGAACCAGGGTTGCTTTCTGCTCCAAAGTAACGCCTGAACTTCAGCTCTTGCGGAAACATAATTCTGCGGCGAAAGTCCGCTTCCGTCGGCAAAATTAATCATCGCGGAGTTGATTCCCTTCCCTTTCCAAAATTCCTTTAAATAAGAAATTCCGTCATCGAAACTTCCCGAATTTTTCTTTTCTCTGGCCAAAGTTTTTATTAAAGTTTCTCCGTACAGATTCACGCTTTTCCGCATAAACCAGTAGATTATTTTATCTAAAGTCGGCGACTGGTATTCGAGTAAAGTATTTCCTTTCGAGGCAGCAGAAACCGCTTCACCATTGATTTTCTGTAGAGAAGTCGTGGTAATTTTTCCATTCAACTCAACACCGGATTCTTTCAGCCAATTCTTGATTTCATTGGCTAAAGTCAAAGGCGGATTTGGCATCGAACCCGAAACGGTGATTGCTTTTCCCGGCAATGTTCCGTTGATATAGGCGACATCAGAAAAAGGTGCGGTGAAAATCAAGCTTTGATCGGAGCTTCCTGCGGTTTTCACTTCATTAATCCATTTTACATTCGGCAGTTCCACGTTGGATGATTTCATTTCCCGACCGTTCATATTCAGGTCGAACTGGTTTTCGCGCCAGTTTACGCCCCAAACTCCAGCTCCGTAATAATTCCCCGAATCGTTCCACGGCCAACCTCCGGGAATCGTCTGGAAATCAAAGTAAGAATCGTCAACTACTACATCTCCTGAGATTTTAGAAATCCCTTTTTGTTTAATGGCATCGATGAGTTTTTGTTTAAAGTTTTCGGGTTTATAACCGTCATAGCGCCAACTTCCAAGAGTCGGATCACCGTTGGATGTCACGATCAGATTTCCTGAAAGATTTCCCGACGACAGCGTTCCAGAATAAGAAACCGTCGTTGTGTACCGATAATTTTTGCCTAAAGTTTCCAGAGCAGCAGCTGCGGTAAAAATCTTTTGCGTGGAAGCGGTCGAAAGTCCCTGATTGCCTTTATACTCATAAACGAAATTTCCTGATTCATCTGCAACATACACCGAAAGGTTTGCCGAATAAGCGGGGGCAGAATTCATGAGTGCTTTCACAGCTCCGTCCAATTTCTGGGCAACGTTTTGTGCAAAAAAAAACTGGGTGCTGAAGAGCAGGATCGGCAACAGTTTCATACGGATTTTTATTTTCAAATAAGTGTTGTGCATTTAGGGCAAAAATTATATTCAATTAATAATCAATTTCCTATAGAACTTTGTCTGTCATTGTTAAACTTAGTGCCTTGGTTTGTCTTAAAAATATGCGGTCTTTTGTCAAAAAAAATCCCTTGCGAACTTTGCGAGAAAAAATATTCGCAAAGCCAAACAAAGCTAAATTAATTTTTTTGCTCCAGTTAAAAGATAAACGAAGGCGCTATCGCTCATTAATAAATACACAAAGATACAAATGCAGAACAGGTTATCAAATATAAAGAAATAACTTTTTCCCCGAAAAACAGAATTCTTCAAGCATATTCAAGAATCAGAAAATTATCGTAAAATATCCGTATAAAAATTTGCTTATTCCATATAAATTTCGTAAACTTTGTACCAACCAATCAAAAATATGAAATTATGACTTCAATTGTTACCGGCTTATTTCCGAGCCAACTTCAGGCGGGGAAAATCTCCCAAGATTTAGAAGATGCAGGTTTCAGAAATTCTGATTATATCATGTATCTGCATGACAGAGGAATCACCAAAGAAGTGAAGACCTCGATTTGGCAATATTTTTTCGGCGACAACAGAAAACTCGAAGACGAAAGTTTGGTGATCAGTGTGAGAGTTAACGGACCTGTAAGCACCGAAATCGTTGAGCGGATCTTTAAACAAAACGATTCCATCCACCAAAATTATTACGAAAATATTAAGTTTGAAGACGCAAAATCGTTGGATTATCTGCGAAGAATCGCATCACTGAGAGCAAGAGCGGAAATCCGATCCTCACCAGAAATCAGAACGAGAGAGCAATCCAGAGGAATCAACGCCGAAGTTGCTTTCGGAAGATAAAAATCAGAAATCCGTTTCCGTTGTGAAGCGGATTTTTTCAATCATTCATGCCCGAAAATTGTCCGCTTTTTCTTACTTTCGTGTTCTAATTGTCATTGGTAAATGGTTTACGATTTAGAACAGGAAAACAAGGAAATCCTTGCACGATATAAAGACTTAATTTCGAATACGTACCGAGCTCTGGATGAGGAACAAAACAAACTCATCCGGAAAGCGTTCGATATTGCGCTGGATGCACATAAAGACCAACGCCGAAAAACCGGCGAACCCTACATTTACCATCCCATCGAAGTGGCGAAGATCGTGGCCAACGAAATCGGTTTGGGAGCAACTTCCATCGCTTGTGCGCTTCTGCACGACGTGATCGAGGATTCCGATTACACCTACGACGACATCAAGAAAATCTTTGGCGAAAAGATTGCGAATATCGTGAACGGACTCACCAAGATTTCGGTGATGAACCACCAGAATATCTCGATCCAAAGTGAGAATTACCGTAAACTCCTGCTTACACTTTCCGAAGATTTCCGCGTCATCCTGATCAAAATTGCGGATCGGCTTCACAATATGCGCACGCTCGAAAGTATGGCGCCCGACAAACAGAAAAAGATCGCTTCGGAAACCGTTTACATTTACGCTCCTTTGGCGCACCGACTTGGTTTATACAACATCAAATCCGAGCTTGAGGACTTGTCGTTAAAGTTCAACAATCCCGATGTATATTTCGACATTTCCGAAAAACTCGAACTCGCAAAAGTAAACCGCGAAAAATACATCGAGGAGTTCCGTAAAGAAGTAATGGAACAGTTGGAGGAAGAAGGGCTGAATGTTTCCATTAAAGGTCGCGCAAAAGCCATTTCGTCCATCTACAGGAAAATGCTGAAGCAGGGTGTGACTTTCGAGGAAGTATTCGACAATTACGCGATCCGAATCATCTACAAATCCGACGCGAAAAACGAAAAATTTCTCGCCTGGAAAATCTACTCCATTGTCACAGACCTTTACCACAGCAATCCGCAGCGAATGCGCGACTGGATTTCGCAGCCAAGATCGACGGGTTACGAAAGTTTGCACCTCACCATTTTAGGTCCCGATAAAAAGTGGATCGAAGTACAGATCCGCTCCGAGAGAATGGACGATATCGCCGAAAAAGGTGTTGCCGCCCATTACAAATACAAGGAAGGTTTCCGCGCAAACAGTGACGAGAAAAACTTTGAAACCTGGGTTACCGAAATCCGCGAAGTTCTGGAAAACCAGCAATCGCTTTCTACGACGGAACTTTTAGATAATATTAAACTCAATCTTTATTCCAAGGAAGTTTTCGTTTTCACGCCGAGAGGCGAGATTAAGATTCTTCCGATTGGTTCCACTGCGCTGGATTTTGCGTTTTCAGTACACTCCGATTTGGGGATGAAATGTCTCGGCGCAAAAGTGAACGGCAAACTGGTCCCGATTTCGTACATCCTGCAAAACGGCGATCAGGTCGATATTCTTTCCTCGCAAAACCAAAAACCGAAAGCAGACTGGCTTGATTTTGTGGTGACCTCGAAAGCGAAATCGAAAATCAAAGCGATTCTGAATTCCGAGAAAAACCAGTTGGTGGAAGAAGGCAAGGAAATCCTTCAACGGAAAATGCGCCACGCCAAACTGAACTATAACGACGAGGAAATCAACAAGATGCAGAAGTTTTTCGGACTGAAAACTTCGCAGGAAATGTTCCTGAAATTCCAGAACGGGCAACTCGACACGAGCGACATCAAAAAATATACGGAGGGAAAAGGTTTGCTGAGCAACCTGTTGCAGCGCTTCCGAAAATCTCCGACCAAGAACGAACTGATCCATGATGCTCACGACACGAACCTCGATATGATTGTTTTCGGGAAAGATGAGGAAAAAATGAACTACTCTTTCGCCAAATGCTGCACAGTGATTCCAGGCGACAAAATCTTTGGATTCATCACCATTTCCGATGGAATCAAAGTGCATAATGACAACTGTCCGAATGCGATCAACCTGCGTGCTCAGTACGATTACCGCGTGCTTCCTGCAAAATGGGTGAATGAGGAAAGCTTCAAAAACCGAATCAAGATCGAGATCGAAGGACTTGACAGAATGGGAATGATCAACGACATCACCGCCGTAATCAGCAACAATATGAACATGGATATGAAGAGTATGTCGATCGAGTCCAACAACGGCATCTTCCTCGGAAACATCCTTCTGGAAGTAAAAAACAAAAGCCAGCTCGAGGAAACTTTCAAACAGCTGAAAAACATTAACGGGGTTTCGAGAGTGAAGAGAATATAGGTGATTGGTGATGAGTGATGAGTGATGACCAGGTCAAACTCATTAAAAAGACAATTTGATCAAAACCACAAAAGTCATAAAAGAATTCTTCATAAAAACTGTTTTTTTGGTATTGATAAAGTTTTTTGAAAGAAGACAAAAGAAAAAATCTTCGATTTTTTAAACTTTTGTGTCCTTGCAGTATGTTGATTTTAAATTCATAGTTTCTAAACATATAACTTTTGTCAATCTTTTGTGGTTAAAATCATAATGAGTATTACTTGAAGTTGGGTGATCACTGATTGTCGGTTTTTATATTTTTTCCTATTTTTGTCCGTCGCAACAAAGTTTGGAAGCTAGAGCGTGTTTAAATCTTATTAAAAATGACATTTTGTCGGAAATTTTCTTTTAGCCCGACCCTAAAGGGCGGAAAATTTCCTTCAAAATAAACTTAAATTTGATCGTTTTAGGGTCGGGGTAATCAAATTTAAGTTTATTTTGAAAATTTGAGCACTCTCTGACTGTTAGGACTTTTCGCCTAATCGCTTTCTGAACTTCACAAAAAAAATTCATGCTTATTACCGATTATTTCAAGAAATTTCTCCACAGTTCGCAATCGTCAGGAATTATTCTCATCCTATGTGTCGCCATCTCGCTGTTAATTGCCAACTCATCATTAGGAGCTTCATTCCAAAATCTTCTTGACACCAAAATCGGGACAGAAATTTTTCACCTCAATTATCCTTTAAGCATTTGGATTAATGATGGTTTGATGGCAATCTTCTTCCTTCTTGTGGGGTTGGAAATCAAACGTGAAATCGTCGAAGGCGAACTTTCTTCCTTTAAAAGCGCGTCATTGCCGATTATCGCAGCAGTGGGCGGAATGGCTGTTCCCGCAGGAATTTTCTACCTTTTCAACCAGGGAACGGATTATGTGAAAGGTTGGGCAATCCCGATGGCGACGGATATTGCGTTTTCTTTGGCGATTATTTCGATGCTGGGAAAAAGGGTTCCGCTGTCGTTAAAAATCTTTTTGGCGGCACTCGCAATTGTCGACGATTTAGGAGCGATTGTGGTGATCGCGATTTTCTACACAGAGCAGCTGCATTGGGATTATCTCGGTTTATCGGCTTTGATGGTGGTGATTCTGATTGCTTTGAATTTCTTTAAATTCACCAAGCATATTTTCTACATTATCCCAGGAATTTTTCTGTGGTACTTTATGCACCATTCGGGAATTCACGCGACGATTGCGGGAGTTTTACTCGCATTCACGATTCCCACCAACGTTTCTACCACCGAAATTTCACCATTAGAAAAACTCGAACAGAAACTTCACCTTCCCGTGAACTTCCTGATTATGCCTGTTTTTGCTTTGGCAAATACCAATATCACCTTTAAAGACGGGATGGTCGATGGACTTTTCACGAACTTTGGTTATGGAATTATTCTCGGATTATTTTGGGGTAAAGTCTTGGGAATCACTACTTTCTCATGGCTTTTCATCAAACTGAAAATCAGCTCGTTACCCGACAGAAGTTCGTGGACTCAAATGATCGGCGCAGGTTTACTGGCAGGAATCGGATTTACGATGTCGATTTTCATCGCGCTACTTTCATTCAAAGGACATCCCGAAATTCAGGACGAGGCGAAATTTGCGGTTTTGGTTGCATCGGTAATTTCTGGATTTGCGGGGTACTCGTTGTTGAAGTTTGTGGGGAAAAAGAAGGCGGGAAATTTGGAAATGTGATAATTTGGAAATGGAGCAATGTAGAAATTTAACAATGTAGCAATGTAGCAATCGGCAATCGGCAATCGGCGATTTGAGGTGGTTGCAATTGTTGCAGTGGTTGCAGTGGTTTCAAGTTTCAAGTTTCAAGTTTCAAGTTTACTCACAATTTTCTTTATTTTTTTTATTTGAGTTCGTGAATGCTTCGCATTTCAAGTTTCAGGTCTCAAGTTTCAAGATCATTCCTGAAAAAAGAAATTCACTCAAAGAAATTCACTCGAAGAAATTCACCGCGCAGCGAATTCACCATTTACATTTTTCACTCTCCAACTCACCCACTCACCCACACAAAACCTACTCCACCTTCACCGTATGCGAATCGCTGTTTTCTTCCATATCGGGAAGGATTTTGGGGTTGAAGTTTTCTGCGGAAGCCGCGATTTCATCAGCCATCATTTTTTCGACGCGCACTTTCTTGATGGCAATATTGAGTTCATTACCCAAAAGAATGAGGATAATGTTGATATTCACCCAAACCATTACCAGAATAATCGAGCCGATCGAACCATAAAGTACGTTGTAGCGGGCAAAATCCTTTACATAAATCGCAAAAAAATACGTTACCAAGACGAACAGTAAAGTGGTGAGAATTGCTCCGGGAATCGCCTGTTTGAAGGTCGTAATTTTCAGGCAACCCACCCAATAGAAAAGCGTGAGCAGGATGAAGTAAAAAACAGGAAACGAAATAAACCCGATAATCGCCGACATATTGTTGACTAACCACGAAATATTGATTTCCGGGGTGAAGAGTTTCAGCACGACCTCGCTGTAATACACTCCTAAAAGTGAAGCGATAATCAACAGCACGAACGCAATGGTAATCACAAATGCGACAAGATATTCCTTCACTACTCCGCGTTGCAGGTTGGTATTGAGGTTGAAACCGTTGATCAGGGAATGGGTTCCGTTCACCGCAAAAATCATCGCAAAAACTATCGTGAGATTGCTGATGTTTTTCATATTCGGAATAATGAAATTGGTGATGTAGCCCGAAACGTCTTTCTGGATGTGCGCAGGAAAAATATTTGGCATCAGCACCTCAAAAATATAGAACTGAAGCTTGTCGTAGTGCGGAAGATAAGGCAACAGCGAAAGCAAAAAGAGGATGAACGGGAACAAGCTAAGAAAAAAGCTCCACGAGATGCTTGCCGCGATTCGCCCAATCTGCATCCTGAAAACTCCCTGTCCGTAAACCTCGAACATTTTCCATAGAGAAATGCCCAAAAAAGGAATATGGATGCCGTCCAGAAAATCGCGGATTTTGATCAGGAACTGCGGGGTTTTAATGCTCATTCATCTATATTTGCAGAACAAAGATAATAAATGCGAATCAATTTAATCTGCATCGGAAAGACCGACGACAAGGAAATTTCACGGCTGATCCAGTATTACCAAAACCGCTTGCCAAAGCACTGGAATTTCGAGGTCACGGAGATTCCCGATGTGAAAAACGCCAAAAACCTTTCGCCCGAACTTCTGAAAAAAGAGGAAGGAAAACTCTTCCTGATGCTTACCGAAAATTCAGACCACGTCGTACTTCTCGACGAAAAAGGAAAACAGTTTACCAGCAGAGAATTCGCCGCCAAGATCGACAACTGGATGAATTCCTCCCTCAAGAAAATTTCGTTTTTCATCGGCGGAGCGTATGGATTTTCAGAAGAAATTTATCAAAGAGCCAACGAGAAAATGTCGCTTTCAAAGATGACTTTCACCCACCAGATGATCCGCTTATTTTTTGTGGAACAGATTTACCGAGCCGACCAGATTTTGCAGGGAAAACCGTATCACAACGACTGAGAGAAATTTGAGGGTTTCTTGCCTGCTGCAAGCAGGGAGGTTTGGAGTTTGAGGTTTGAGGTTTGATATTGTTTCAAGTTTCAGGTTTCATCCCGCATTCGCGGGACAGGAGTTTCAAGTTTGATTACGCCGAAATTTGTTGTATCAAATGATTGCGATGATGTTTTTAAATTGGTGTGGCAGGAAAAGATGTGTAAATTTACGTGTTGTCTGTAACGTAATGCCAAAAATAATTCCGTCAAAAAAATCAAATTAATGTTCCCAATTTGGGAATTTTTGCGTTATATTTGCTTAAAATTAATTGAGTGAGAGTTATAGCAAAGAAAATATTGCGAGAATTTTGGGAAAAACATTCAGATTGTGAGCAACAACTTAAATCTTGGTATAAGGAAGCGAGTAAAGCGGAATGGAATAATCCTAATGAAATTAAAGCGGAATATCCGAGCGCAAGTATTTTGGAAGATAATCGGATTTGTTTCAATATAAAAGGAAACCATTATCGATTAATTGTGAAGATAAATTATGATTATCAAATGGTTTGGATACGATTTATTGGAACGCATAGTGAATATGACAAAATTGATGCAAACGAAATTTAGAAAAAATGAAAATTAAACCTATAAAAACAGAGAAAGATTACAATCAAGCATTGGAAAGACTTGAGGAAATCTTTGACGCAAAAAAAGGAACTGAGGAAGGCGATGAATTAGAAATTTTAGGAATTTTGCTTGAAAGATACGAGGAAGAACACTTCCCGATTGATTTGCCAGATCCAATAGAAGCAATAAAATTTAGAATGGAGCAATTAAACTATTCCCAAAATGATCTTGCGAATGTGATCGGCCTTAAAAGCAGAGCGAGTGAAATTCTAAATAAAAAAAGAAAACTTTCTTTGGAAATGATTAGAAATCTTCACGAAAGACTAAAAATTCCAACCGAGGTCCTAATACAAGCATATTAAATGCACTGCAAATGTTTGAGGGTTTGAAGGTTTGAGGTTTGAGGTTTGTTTCGGGTTTCATCCCGCATTCGCGGGACAGGAGTTTAAAGTTTGGATTGTTTAGAAAATTATGTGATTAAATTATTGAGGTGGTATTTTGTCAATTTGTGTGGTTGGAAAAGTTGCATATATTTGGGGGTATCAGCAAATGCTCCCAAACCCCACTATGAAAATCAAATATCTAATACTAATTTTACTGACAATAACCTTAAATAGTTGTCAAGGCCAAAAACCTGATAAGAAAATCCATATTTTTGATAGAAATACTGGATTAACTATGAATTTACCAGAAGGATTTGAGGAATTAAACGAAAACGAATCTGAAAAAATTTTGAGTAAGGGTAAAAAAGTATTGATAAAATTTATGATGCAAATATTAATATTAGCGACTTAAAACCGAAACTATTCAAAATTGATGAAACAATTATTTTCTTATAAATATTCGAGAATATGATCCAAAAATTGATGGAGATTATGATCATGCTGTAAATCAATCAAATGGATTACTTTACAGAACAAATCTAAAAAGTTTTGCAAACACACAAATAGATACTCTTAACCAACAAAAAATAATTGACAATACCGAATTCACTAAATATTTGATTTCTGTAAAAGTTTCACCCAATACGGAAATGAAAGTTATAAATTACACAAGTTTTGTGAAGAATAATGATTTAAGAATTGCTGTTGTTTATATAGATGATAATATTGGGAATAAGGTTATACAAGAAATCGAAAACGCAAAATTTGAAAAATAGCACAGCAGATAAAGAAATTCTACGTAACAAGGTGCCTTTTTAATCAATCAAAGTATCGCAAACTTTCACCCACAAAAAGACATTTCCTGCTCTCTTCCTTCTTTTGTCTTTTGCCTTTTCTCTTTTCTCTAAAACGAATTCCTGTCCTTAAACAAAATATTGTACACCAAGAAAAGTCCCAATCCAATCGCGATCAGCAGAAAGATGGAGGGTAGAATTCCGTAGCCGAGAAAAGTGTAGGTGGTCGGAATCCGCATCAGAAGCGACGCGCCGATAATCATTGCCGCAATGATGAGTCCCGAAGTGATTCGGTTTGCTACTTTCTGGAAACCGTCGGTGAGGCGGTCTTCATCAATTGCGTTGATCTTGAGTTCGAGTTCGTTGTTGGCAAGGTTTTCGGTGATTTTGTTAAGGCGTGACGGAAGGTTTTCCACCAGTTTCTTATTGTCGAGCAAAAATCCGTAAGCATTTTCGGGTTTCAGTTCCTGCTTCATTTTTTTGCTCACCATTTCGTCCATAAACCTGCGGATTGCTTGCTGCAGATCGTATTTCGGAGTAAGCACCGCGACAATCTGATCGAGGTTGAGTAGGATTTTTCCGAGGATATTGAGTTCCACCGCGAGTTTGATGCCTTCTTCGGCGGCGATGCGGTTCATCTGCAGAAGCACTTTTCCCGTTTCCATATCTTCGGCATTGGTGCTTGTGCTGTTCATCACCAATCGGTTGATGTTTCGGCGGAAACTTTTCAGGTCGGTTTTGTGTGGATCGTAATCGCTTATTTCAAGGAGTGCCTCGGTAATTTCGTCGCTGTCTTTTTTGCTCATTCCGATCAGGAGCATCATGATTTTTTCCTGAAGTTTCGGACTGAACTTCGCGACCATTCCCAAATCCATCAATGCGATTTTGTCGTCGGAAGTAAGGTGGATATTTCCCGGATGCGGATCGGCGTGCGCGAAACCATCGACAATAATCTGCTTCATATACGATTCCACCAACTCGTCGATCACGGGATTGAAATCGGTCTCGATCTTTTTGAGTTTTCCCAACGAGGTGATTTTTTTGCCCTCGATGAAATCCATCGTCAGAACTTTGGAGGAAGAGTATTCCGCAACAGGCGACGGAATTTCCAGCAGCTTGTATTTCTTAAGGTTTTCCTTTAAAGTCAGGAGGTTTTGCTGCTCTTTCTGATAATCCAGTTCGTTGAGAAGGATGTAGCGCAGTTCCTCGATGATTTGGTCTAAAGAATAATTCTTTGCGGCGGTAGAATGTTTCACCGCGAGTTCCGCCATTTTCTTCAGAGTATCCAAATCTTCGATGATCGCTTTGCGGATTCCCGGGCGCTGGATTTTTACGGCAACAACTCTTCCTGAATGCAGTAACGCTTTGTGAACCTGCCCAATCGAAGCATTTGCTAACGGAGTTCTGTCGAATTCTACGAACGCTTTTTTCACGGGTACACCGATTTCTTCCTCGAAAATCCTACTGACTTCCTCATAAGGAATCGCTTCCACATCATCCTGGAGGTTCGCGAGTGCATGCAGATAATTTTCTGGCAAAAGGTCGGGTCTCGTCGAGAGAAGCTGCCCAAGTTTGATATAGGCAGGACCCATCTTTTTCAGGTCTTCCACCAGTTCTTCGGGTTTCTGATTGTAGGTATCGTCGCTGGTTTCTTCGTTTTCAAGGTCGCTGAAAGCAGAACCGGTTGTACTTTTTACCACTTCACTGTTGTAATATTTCAGGATGAACCCGAAAAATTTCGCGTAATTGTTGAGTTGATCTAATGCCATAATTTTTTCCTAAGAAAATAGCATACCAAATTCAATTTAGAAATCGTGAAACAACTTCAAACTTCAAACCTTCAAACTCCCAAACCTTCAAACTTCAAACCCTCAAACCCTCAAACTCTCAAGAAAAGTCGTATTTTTGAACAATGGATCTCTCACTCCGCACTGTGACCGTTATGCGATATATTCTGCCTTTGAGGGAAGGTGGAAGTTTGCCTGCATTGGCGGAAGCGGACGACGATTTTAAGTATGTCCTAAAATTCCGTGGCGGTGGTCACGGCGTAAAGATGCTGATTTCTGAACTGTTGGGCGGGAAAATCGCTCAGGTTTTAGGATTGAAAATTCCCGAACTGGTTTTTGCCAATTTGGATGTGGATTTCGGCAGAACTGAAGCCGATGAGGAAATCCAGGATCTGCTGAAGTTTTCCGAAGGGTTGAATATGGGTTTGCATTTTCTGTCGGGCGCGATTGCGTATGATCCTTCGGTGAAAATTGATCCGCTCCTGGCTTCAAAGATTGTTTGGCTCGATGCGTTTATTACCAATATCGACCGTACTTTCAAGAATACCAATCTTTTGATGTGGCACAAGGAACTTTGGGTGATTGATAATGGCGCTTCATTTTACTTCCACCACAACTGGCAGAATTTTGATGCTGCGGCAAAGACACCCTTTAAATATGTAAAAGACCACGTGCTGCTGAAACAGGCGTCCAAGCTCGATGAAGCCGACGCTTTTGCGAAAACGGTTCTGAACGATGAAGTCTTCCGCCAAATTGTGGAACTGATTCCTTTGGAATGGCTGGACTGGAACGATACGGAAATGTCTCCCGATGAAATCAGGGATGTATATTTCAATTTTATGAAAACCCGTTTCGCGAATACCGAAATCTTTGTAAACGAAGCAAAAAATGCAAGAGGATAAACTGTACGAATACGCCGTGATCCGTTTGGTGCCGAAGGTTGAAAGAGAAGAGTTTTTCAACATCGGGCTCGTTTTGTTTTCGAAGAAGGAAAAGTATATCCGCGTGGAATTCCACCTGTGTCCCGACAAGTTCGCTTTCATGCATTCCAAACTAGATTACGAGGACATCCAACAGAATTTGGAGAATTTCAAAGCTGTTGCCAACGGTGAGAACTCAGGCGGCGAAATCGCCAAGCTCGATATTCCCGAAAGATTCCGCTGGTTGACCGCGGTGAGAAGTTCTGTGGTGCAGACTTCGCGACCTCATCCCGGGAAAACAAAGGATCTCGACAAAACTTTTGAGCGGCTGTTTGAGGAGTTGGTGAAATAACCTCATCCGATTTGCTTTTCATTACACAGGGAAATCAGGTTCCCTAAATATTCATTTATTATACGACCAAGAATGCGGTAAAGTCAAAAGAGCTTTACCCATCATTTTCTTCTTTATAAAATCAGAATTGTTAACAATTGTTCGATGTTGAATCTTGGCTATGATATAGTTTTGTAGTGTATTTACAACAACTGTGAAGATATTCACAAATGATGAGAAAAAGCTTAAAAACATAAAGATTACAGGTTTATCAGATGAATAATCCTGTAATCTGTTTTTCATTTTCGCAATCGATTCAATACCTATAAAATAACACAGAGATGAAAAAAACAATCCTTTTTGCGTGTTTACTATTCTTCCACTTAGGATTCTCGCAATATCTCGGTGTAAACACTACCACTCCCAAAAGCACACTGGATATCACCGCAAAAGACCCCACATATTTACACAAATTTAAACTAAAGGAGAAAAAAAGCCACGAACAAATGTTAGTAAAAAGGTCATTTTTCTAACATTAGTTTGTTAAAATCGAAATTCAAAAGCAAGCGCTAAATCTTCGTCAGTTTCGCAAACTTCAGGATCAAATTTTTCTCACCTTCGTGCTGGAATTTTACTTTTGCCTTGATGTTCTGCGGATCGGTTCCGTCGAGGAAGATGACTTCGCCGACACCGAAACGGTCATGGCGCACTTTGTCGCCCACTTCAATGTCCTGAGAGCTTTCGCCACTCGGATTGATGATTCTTGCGGTGGAAACTGGTTTGAGGTTTTTCCTGATTTTTGGTTCAGAATCGGTGCGCTCGATTTTCTTTTTGGGGTCGAGTTTTCTGAAGCTTCGCGCTTCAATCGGTGCATCGTCAAAAATATTTGACTTCAAACCGGAATGATTCACGAAACGGCTTTCTACAGCGGGATTGATGAACTCCAGATATTCTGCATCGACTTCGCTTAAGAATCTTGACGGTTCTGCATCGGTGATTTTGCCCCACTGAAAACGGGAAACGGCGTAAGTGAAAAAGGCCTGTTTTTCGGCTCTCGTCAAAGCCACGTAAAACAAGCGCCGTTCTTCTTCTAATTCTTCGCGGGTAGAAGAACTCATAAAACTTGGAAAAAGATTTTCTTCAAGTCCCACCAAATGCACAACAGGAAATTCCAAACCTTTAGAAAGGTGAATGGTCATTAATGAAACTTTGTCGGTTCCGTCATCTTCTTTATCCTTTTGCGTATCGGCAGAAAGCGCGATGTTCTCCAGGAAATTACTCAAACTCGGATCGCCTTCCTCCAACTGGTGCTGTTCCTCGATAAAACCCTGCATCGAGTTCATGAGTTCCTGCACGTTTTCCACGCGTGAGATTCCTTCGGGAGTTTGGTCGTCTTTCAGGAATTTAATCAGTCCGCTTCGTTTGGCGACTTCCATTGCGACTTGATAAACATTTTCAGTTTTCAGTAAAATCTGAAACGCCTTGATCATCGACCAGAAATCGGAAAGCTTGGTCAAAATCCCATTGTTCAGACCCAATTGCGGAGCATAAAAACCGAGATTGTTCAGAACCTGCGAAACAGAAATATTCTGCGAATCGGCAAAGACGATCAGTTTGTTTTGCGTGGTTTCGCCAATTCCACGAGCTGGATAATTGATGACTCTGAACAGCGCCTCACTATCGTTTTCATTGACTAAAAGCCGAAGATAGGCGATCAGATCCTTTACTTCTTTTCTTTGGTAAAACGACAGTCCGCCGTAAACTCGGTAAGGAATATTTTTCCGGCGGAGTGCGTCTTCAAAAGCTCTGGTTTGGGAATTGGTTCGGTAAAGAATTGCAAAATCAGTAAATTTTCTCTGTTGCGAATGGTGGAGTTCCCAGATATTTCCTGCCACGAAATTCGCCTCATCCGCATCGGACAATGCGCGGTAAACTTTGAGCTTCTCCCCTTCCTCATTATCGGAAAATACATTCTTCTTGAACTGCTGCACGTTTTTAGAAATAACCACATTTGCAGCATTCACGATGTTTTGGGTGGAACGGTAATTCTGTTCCAAAGAAACCGTTTTCGCGTCGGGATAATCTTTTTTGAAGTTAAGGATATTATAAATATTCGCACCACGGAAGGAATAAATCGACTGCGCATCATCACCTACGACACAAATATTTTCGAATTTCGAAGCCAAAGCTTTCACGATCAGGTATTGTGAATGGTTCGTATCCTGATACTCATCCACCAAAATATATCTGAAGCGATCTTGGTATTTTGCGAGAACCTCAGGAAATCGAGTCAGCAATTCATTGGTTTTCAATAATAAATCATCAAAATCCATCGCGCCGTTTCGGTAGCATTGCTCCACATATTTTTGGTAAATAATCCCTATGTGTTTCATATTCGTCCTTTCGTCCGCCTCGATGAGTTCGGGATTGTTGAAGTAGGCCTTTACGGTAATCAGATTATTTTTGTAGGTCGAAATTCTAGCTTGAACTTTCTTAGGTTTGTAAAGGTCAGAGTCGATGTTCAGCTCCTTCATCACCTTTTTGATGACGTTCAGCGAATCCTGGGAATCGTAAATCGTGAAGTTGGACGGGAATCCCAGATAATGTGCTTCCGCCCTCAGAATTCTCGCAAACACCGAGTGGAAAGTCCCCATCCAAAGTGATTTCGCCTCACTCTCTCCCACAACTTTTGCGATACGCTCCTTCATTTCCTTTGCTGCTTTATTGGTAAAAGTGAGCGCAAGAATATTGAACGGATCCACCAGATTGGTAATCAAATGAGCGATTCGCATCGTGAGAACGCGGGTTTTGCCGGAACCTGCCCCTGCAAGAACCATCAAAGGTCCTTCGAGAGTGGTTACGGCATCGTATTGGGCGTCATTGAGTCCTTTCAGGTAATCCATCTGTAATTTCGAATAAGCTACAAATTTAGGAAATTATACTGCGAACTCAAAGCAGCATATTTAGGGATGATGGATTTTGGCAAGAGTAATTTATGCAGTCAAATGCTGGATTTTGCTTACGATATCGTCGATATTGAAAGGTTTCGACACAAAAGCGTTCGCTCCCGAATCGATCGCCGTTTTTTCCAGACCGCGGCTTGCAGACATGATGATTACAGGAATATTTTTTGTGGCTTCTTTATTTTTAAGGGCTTTACAGATTTCGCGGCCGTCTTCATTATTCAGCCACATATCAAGGATAATCGCATCAGGTTTTGCGTCTTTCTCAACCCAGCTGAAAATTTCGGATCCCCTTTCGAAAGCCGTAACCTCAAATCCCTCAATATCGAGCATCAATCCCAAAGAATCGAGAATTGCCACATCGTCATCTACTATGATTATTTTCTTTGATTTCATTTTTTTCTAATTTTCCCTTTCACTTAACGGAAGTGAGAAAAAGAATGTTGAACCTTTACCTAATGTACTTTCTACCCAGATTTTTCCGTTGGATCGCTCGATAATCTGGGCGGCGATGAAAAGTCCCAATCCCAAACCGGGAATCGTGCTTTGTTCTTCTCCGCTTACTCGGTAATACTGTTCAAATACTTTGTCTTTTTTGTTGTCGGGGATTCCCAATCCGAAATCTCGAACGCTGAAAATCATGTTGGCTCCATCGTTTTCTGAACGTACAATGACTTCATCCGCATTTGGCGAATATTTCACCGCATTGGTTAAAAAGTTGGTAATCACCTGACTTACACGATGTTTGTCTGCATAAACCGTTCCAACGGAATTTTTTTCCACGGTAATTTTGTGTCGACTTGTGAGTTGCTGCTCTTCGACAATCTCATCTACGAGTTCAGCGATATTGAAATTATCCTCATTGAGCTGTATTTTTCCGCTGTTGATTTTGGTCACATCGAGAAGGTCGCCGATCAGCGAAGTGAGTTTCACCACCTGTTCATCCATTTTTTTCGCGTATTCGGCAGTTTTCGAATCGCCTTGCTTTGTCAACATGCGGTCGAGAACCTGAGCGTAAAGTTTAATACTGGTGAGTGGTGTTTTCAGTTCGTGGCTTGCAATTCCCAGGAAGGTGTCTTTTTGTGCCTGTAGAATTTTCAGTTCGTTGATATCGATACTGGTTCCGATCCACTGGTTCACGTTTCCATCCTCGTCGAGATCCGGAACAGCACGGGTCAGAAGCCAAATGTATTCGCCGCTTTTGTTTTTCGCGCGGTATTCAATTTCATAGTGGCTTTTTTTCTTTACGGCTTTTTTCCAAACTTTTTCAACTTTAGGCAAATCCTCGGGATGGATGAATATGCTGAAATTCTTAGCGCCGATAAAATCATCGGTAATATCGAAATACTCTTTCGCTCTTTCATTAAGGTAACTGAAGTTCCCGTTTGCAGCGGAAGTCCACACAATCTGTGGCATCGCTTCGGAGAGTCCTTTATATTTTGCTTCCGACAACCTTAGCTTCTCAGATTTTTCCTGAAGTTTCTTCCGCGAGTTCACCATGTCGGTTACGTTTACTGCCATATTCAGGATGGCATAAACTTCATTCCTATTGTTGCGGATGGGTTTATACGAAAAGTTATAAAAATAGGTTTGCAACTTCCCGTCAACTATCAAATCTGCTCGGTCTTCGGTTGCAGAATAGGTTTCACCTGTCGTGTAAACTTTTCGAAGCAAATCTATAAAAGGTTGTCCTTCCAGTTCGGGCACTGCTTTTTCGAGCGGCATTCCGATTACGGATCTGTCTTTACCCCAAGTTCGAAGCATTTTGTCGTTGGCAAGCTCCACGATCATATCTAACCCGCGATAGATCGCGATGGAATAATCGGCATTAAGAATGAGGTTTTTGAAACGGAGCTCACTGTCGGCAAGTTGTTCTTCAGACTTCACCTGCGACGTCACTTCGGTTGCTACAACACTTACTCCAATAATTTGATTTGCGTTATCATACACTGGCGAATAGACAAAATCGAAAAAATATTCCCCTAAAACCCCTTTTCTTTCAAGAAAGCAGGACACTTTATAGCCACGAAATGGTTTGCCTGTTTCGTACACTTCCAGCAAAATATCCGGAAACGCCTGATCTTTAATTTCGGGAAGTGCTTCAACCAAAGGAAGCCCAATAACCGAATCGTCTTTTCCCCAAATCTGGAGTATTTGCTCATTGGCAGACTCGATGACAAAATCTTTGCCCATCAACATCGCCAACGCAACAGGTGCCTGAGAAAACAGATTGATCAGCGATTCGGGTTTAATCTTTTCGTAATATTGATTATCCATATCCTTTTCTGCAAAAACAACCAAAAATACTAAAAAATTAATTTTATGAGAAGTTTTGTAGACAATATTACGTTGAAAAAATACGATTATCAGAACCGTGAACGATGAATTTACTGTTTCCTTATCAAACAATATAGAAATTTACCAACAACCAGCAAAAAAGGCACAGAAATTGTAAAAACAATTAGCATAACGCAAAAACACTTCCTTATGTCTGAAAATATACTTTCTGTAGAAGATCTAAGATTTTTAGAGAACCTGCATTCCCGCTTTGGTTTGGAATTTTTGAGATATGACGATTCCGGAATCCGCATCAACAATGATGAAATAATCGCAGACGATCTTTCAAAAGCAGACCATTATAACTTGTTAACAGAGATTTCTAAGAAACTGAAGTACCGCCTGAACTCGAATTTCCAAATGAATTTCTCAAGCGGTTTCCATTTCGATGTGGTTAGAGTTTAATGCTACAAAATTTCAAAACAAATGCCTTTTCAAACTTTGAAATCAGGCATTTTTTCGTTCTTGTTGTCATCAATAAGAATGCATTCAGAAATTGCCACGAAAAAACATTAGGCAAATAGGACTACTTGCCGGCATAACAAGTTTTCATTTAAGTAAGGATTATTTCCGTCTCTGAAATTTACGCAACATCATCAAGACTCAAAATTTTGTAGCGAGTAAAGAAATTCCGAAAAAATAACCTATATTTGCAAACTAAATTTCAGACTATACAATGAGTACAATATTTACACTGTTCATGGTTTTGATCATGATTGCGAGTATCCTACTAATTATCATCATTATGGCTCAAAACCCAAAAGGAGGTGGACTTTCCGGAACTTTTGGCGGAACTTCCTCTGCACAGTTTGGGGTACAGCGAACCAATGACTTCATGGAAAAAGCAACGTGGACTTTGGGAATCGTGATCGTAGCATTAATTTTGCTAAGCGTAATTTTGACTGCAAAACCAGTTCATACTTTCCAGCAAACAGCGCCCGCTAAAAAGGAAGCACCAGCTCCTCAAACAGCTCCTGCGACAAACAGCACAACAACTGCTCCCGCAAAAGAAGCTCCTGCAGCACCAGCAAAGTAAACACAACACCTATACATACAAAGAAGGCCTGATTTTTCAGGTCTTTTTTGTTGAAGGTTACTTATGTATCGTGGATTTGATTTTCCAGAATTCGTCCTGCTCTTTCAGAAAAAGACATTCAATCCAGGAATCAAGCGTCATCATTTCAAGGATTTCCGGTGAAATATTTACAAAGCCAGTTTCGAAAAACGCTTTCGGAATATTGATTTGATCCCTGTCTATAACCAAAATATTCTGGTCAGAATAAAACGGATAGTTTACAATATCATTATTAGTAGTAATGAGTTTTTTTCCGGAAGCCAATGCCTCAAAGGTCCTCATTGTCAAACCGTTTTGAAATGGCTTATTGACGTCCAGAACTGCAAAAGAGTCTCTATAAATTTCTGCAATTTCCTTGTGAGCAAGCTTTTTGAACTGTAATTTATTTACATCAAACTTCTTCAAATTCTTATCAAAAATCTTTTTTAACAGGAAAGCTGTTTTTCCCGGTGCGTAATAATAAAAGAATGTTTTCAGCCCCAACTTCTCACAAAAACGATTTACCTTTTCACCGATAAGGTAACGGTCTGTATGTGCGCTTCCAATAAAAGATAAATCAAATTTCGGTTTACCTGCCGGTTGCATTTTACCATAATCAGGTATGAAAAAAAGCGGTCTGAAATGGAGACCGTACTTTACCGCATCCTTTGGCTCGAAAGTGAAGTTTCTGTCGAAATAGGGATAAAGCTTCAATAATTTTGGGTATTCTTCAGCGGCATCATACGAATAAAAAATCTTGACGGCATTTGAATTCTGTCTCGAGAATTCATCCAGAAAGAAAAAAGGCACGGTCTCTCCTTTGATCAGGAGTAAAAAATCGTAATCCTTATTCCTGATCCGCTTCAGAATATTTTGGTAATAGGACTTGATTTTCGTATGGTACAAACTGCTTTTTACACGGATGATTCCTTTCGTGAAAACAGAATCCGACGGACGTTCGTTAAAGAAATCGACTTCCGCACCGAGTTCCTTCAAACGTTTTATCACGGCAATTTCGTAACTGAAAAAATTTGCCGTCAAAAAAAGTATTTTTTTCCCTTGAAGATTCATGATTTCCGAAAACGCTAATTTACCGGCAACGAAAGATTGCTTATGAAAACCCTATTCTTCCGGTAATAAGTATTCATTTTATTAAAGATTTATTTTGATTTTATTTCCCCAAAAATCTCAGGTAAGCATTTCTAATCAATCTTCCTATATATTTTGCACGGTAAAAAAGCCGATACAGCAAATATTCGACGGAGCTGATTCTTTGTTGCAAATACATTTCTTTTAGGTTTTTGATGAAACCTTTTTCCATTTCAGGAAGATTTGCAGAAAGTCCCGAAACCCCAAATGTTCTTTTTCCGCCTCCTGCAACGATCAATTCTTCATCTAAGATAAACATTTTATTGTGCCGGGAAACTTTCAGCCAGTAATTGATGTCTTCCGCATACCTTTGATTTCCATCAAAAAAGCCGGTATTTTCAAGCACATTTCTTTTGAACATAACAGTTGACGGTTGTGCTTCATTTCTGATCATCAGCTTCCTGAACGTAATTTCCGCCAATCCATTTTCGTTTACTTTATATGGGTAAAGGATTTTGTGTTTGCCTCGTTTTACCGCCAGGAAATCAATTCCCAATTTTTCATCCTCAAGAAAATAAATTTGTCTCTCCACCTTTTTCGGAAGCCATTCATCATCAGAATCCAGGAGCGCAATATAATCACCAGTTGCAACTTGGAGCGCAGTATTTCTTGCAGCTGAAACTCCTTTGTTTACCTGATTCTTGATTACAATATTTAGCTCCGGGTGATTCTTCTGGTAATCGGAAATCAGGACTTCACTCCCATCCGAAGATCCGTCATTAATAATAATGATTTCGAAATTCTCCGCACCATAGGTTTGATTGCGGACACTTTCTATCGCCTTGATAATTGTAGATTCCGCATTGTACACCGGGAGAATTACAGACACCAACTTCTTCATACCTTATCCTGCTTCATTATACGGCAACCTGTTCTGGATCGATCTTCCCAGGGAAATCTCATCTGCATACTCTAGCTCATCACCCACCGAAATTCCTCTCGCTATAGTTGAAAAAACCACATCGAAATTCTTGAACTTTTTATAAAGATAATAAGCAGTGGTATCTCCTTCCATCGTCGCGCTCAAGGCAAAAATCAGTTCTTTCACTACTCCTTCCTGCAGTTTTCTTTCAATGGACGAAATATTCAGTTGGTTGGGCCCGATTCCTTCCATCGGCGAAATTTTTCCACCGAGCACCAAATATTTGCCGCTGAATTTATTGGTATTTTCAATTGCCATGACATCGCGAACATCTTCTACAATACAAAGTATTTCATCAGTCCTTCTCGGGTTGCTGCAGATCTCGCACACTTCAGAATCGGAAAAATTATGACATTCTATGCAATAATTAATTTCCGTAACCAGCTTCACCAAAGAATTTCCCAAAGCAATCGCCTGGCTTTCCGGCTGTTTTAGAAGATGTAGCGCCAAACGCAGCGCAGATTTCCTGCCGATTCCCGGCAAACCGGAAATTTCCTCAACAGCTTTCGCCAAAACCTTACTCGGATAGTCCATCCTACAAAGGTAAAGATTTTCGCCAAGTCCAAAAAAATCTCACCACTCTGTTTTCATTAACGAAGAAATTTCCCAAAGATTTTTCAACCGTATTTTTTATTCTTAAATTTGAGGAAATAATTTAGAAATGGACATTACACAACTCGAACCCCAAATAATCTGGAAAAATTTTTCGGCATTAAACGCTGTTCCCAGACCTTCAAAAAAAGAAGAAAAAGTGATCGAATTCATCAAAAATTTTGGCGAGAATCTCGGACTCGAAACCCGTGTTGACGAAGTCGGGAACGTAATCATCAAGAAACCGGCGACTGCAGGAATGGAAAGCAGAAAACCGGTCGTGATGCAGTCGCACCTCGATATGGTTTGCCAAAAGAATAGCGATGTGAATTTTGATTTTGAAACCCAGGGAATTGAAATGGAAGTTGAGGGAGATTGGGTGAAAGCAAAAGGAACCACTTTGGGAGCAGACAACGGTTTGGGAGTTGCCGCAATTATGTCGGTTTTAGAAAGCAGCGATATTCCGCATCCCGCTTTGGAAGCACTTTTCACCATTGATGAAGAAACCGGAATGACCGGCGCGATGGGTTTGAAAGCAGGTGAACTACATGGTGAAATCCTGCTGAACCTCGATACCGAAGAAGATGACGAAATCGATATCGGTTGTGCAGGCGGAATCGACGTTACAGCCAGTCAAAACTATCCGCTGGAAGACGTAAAGGGAATGGTGGTGAGAATCGACATCAAAGGTTTGCAGGGAGGTCACTCCGGAATGGACATCCACAAAGGTTTCGGAAATGCCAATGTGATTTTGGGAAGACTGCTTTTCACCGGAGTGTACAACCAAAATATCCAGATGATTTCTATTGATGGAGGTGGTTTGCGAAACGCGATTCCGAGGGAAGCCAACGCAGTTCTTTCCGTAAGAAATTCCGTGGAGTTTATTGAGACTGCCAATGTTCTGAGAAAGGCAATACTGGAAGAATTTGCCGAAATTGAAAAGGATCTGCAGATCAATATCGAAACATTTTCGACTCCCGAAAAAGCAATTTCCGAAGAAGATTCAAAGAAAATTATTTTTGCGTTGAAAGCCGCACACAACGGAGTTTATCGAATGTCGCCCGATGTTGCCGATTTGGTGGAAGCATCGAACAATGTTGCTAGAGTTGAGCTGCAACACGGCGAATTGAAAATCCTCAACCTTTCCCGCTCATCGGTGGAATCTACGAAATTTGCAGTTGCGGAACAGTTGAAATCCGTTTTTGAATTGGCGGGAATGAACGTTGAATTCAGCGGTTCCTATCCGGGATGGAAACCAAGACCAGGTTCCGAAATCGTAAAATTAATGGAGAAAATCTACGAAAAAGATTTCGGCGCAAAACCTCATGTAGTCGCTTGTCACGCCGGACTGGAGTGCGGAATTATCGGCGCCAATTATCCTGAAATGGAAATGGTGAGTTTCGGACCGACCATTCGCGGAGCACACTCACCGGATGAAAAAGCGAATATTCCTTCCGTACAGAAGTTCTGGGGATTTTTGAAAGAGATTTTAGCAGATATTCCTTCGAAGAATTAATAATGAAAAATTAACAATGAAAAATGCAGTTGAAATTTAGTTTTGAACTGCATTTTTTTTAACAAGATAATTATGAAAACGTTAAACGAATTGCTTTCTATCCTAAAATCCCGTTTCGAGAACAACATGAACCGCCACCCAAAAATTAAATGGGAAGATGTCCAAAAGAAACTGGAACAAAACCCAAAAAAGTTGGAATCCCTTCAGCAAATGGAGGAAACCGGCGGCGAACCAGATGTTGTGGATTTTGACGAAAAATCGGGATCATTCATCTTTTTCGACTGTTCGGCTGAAAGTCCGAAAGAAAGAAGGAGTTGGTGCTATGACCGCGAAGCACTCGACAAAAGAAAGGAACACAAACCTAAGAATAACGCGGCGGATGCTGCAAAATCAATGGGAATCGAAATTCTGGATGAGCAAGATTACCGTTTTCTTCAAACTTTGGGCGCGTTCGACCAGAAGACTTCAAGCTGGCTGAAAACGCCGGAAAACATTAGAAAATTGGGAGGTGCGATTTTTGGAGATTACCGTTACGGAACCGTTTTCATTTACCACAACGGTGCGGATTCCTATTATGCGGCAAGAGGTTTTAGGGGAAAATTGTTGGTTTGAGAAACCATAGGAATAAATTCCAATGTAATAATATCTGTCGTTGCGTTTTGGAATGAATTCCAAAGCTATAATATCGGTCGTTGCTCCGCAACTGTTATGGATAGGGAGCGATTTCCACTTCGAGTCCGTCGAGTTCTTCGCTGATGTGGATTTGGCAACCGAGTCGGGAATTGTCCTGAACATGGAATGCTTCCGCCAACATTGCGTCTTCCTCCGCTCCCATTTCGGTTAGTTTTTCGCCACCATTCACTACATAAACCTGACACGAAGCACACATCGCCATTCCGCCGCAAACTCCAATGGTTCCTTCTTCCGCCAATTCGTAGGAACGAATGACTTCCATTAAGTTCATCGACATATCGGTCGGCGCGACAACTTCGTGCAGTTCGCCGTTTCGGTCAATGATTTTGAGATTGATATCTAAAGACATTTTTTTTAGGTTTGATGTTTGATGTTTGGTGTTTGAAGTTGAATACTCACAAAAATTCACCCGAAGGAATTCTCTCGAAGGAAATTCACTTATTCACATGTATTAATCAATTTTCATCACCACAGCTTTCTCGGCTTCTTTTCTGCTGCCGTCGAAACCGTCAACTCCGCTTACCGTGGTATATTTCAACACATATTTTTTACCCGGATTCAGCATGTTGTACACACTTTGACACATCAAAGTCGCTTCGTGAAAACCGCATAAAATCAGTTTCAGTTTTCCAGGGTAGGTATTTACGTCGCCGATTGCGTAAACTCCCGGAATATTGGTTTGGTAATCCAGTGCATTATTAACTACGATCGCGTTCTTTTCAATTTCCAGACCCCAGTTTGCAATATCGCCCAATTTTGGAGTAAGCCCGAAAAGTGGAATGAAGTAGTCGGTTTCTACATCGAAAGTTTCGCCTTCTTTTTCTACGGTAATGGCGGTAAGTTTTCCTTCACCTTTTAAACCAGTCACTTCAGCCGGAGTAATCAAATTGATTTTCCCCTGATTCTTCAGTTCCTGTACTTTTTCTACAGAGTCCAAAGCACCACGAAATTCATTTCTACGGTGGATTAAAGTTACTTCATCAGCAACATTGGCCAGGAAAATACTCCAGTCGAGTGCGGAATCTCCTCCTCCTGCGATTACCACCTTCTTTCCACGGAAATTCTCGGGTTCCTTCACGAAATACTCTACCCCATTTTCTTCGTAATCACCAATGTTTTCGATCGTCGGTTTTCTTGGCTCAAAAGTTCCGAGTCCTCCTGCGATTGCGACGGCTTTTGCACGGTGAACTGTTCCTTTGTTGGTCACCACCTCGAAAGTTCCGTCTTCCAGTTTGGTTAAAGTTTGGGCAGTTTCCGCCAAAGTAAACCCGGGTTGGAACTGCTTGATCTGCTCCATTAGATTATCGATCAATTCACCCGCATTAATTGAAGGATAACCGGGAATATCGAAGATAGGTTTCTTGGGATAAAGTTCGGTAAGCTGACCTCCAGGTTGTGGAAGTGCGTCGATAATATGGCACTTCATCTTCAGTAAACCCGCTTCAAAAACGGCGAAAAGTCCGGTTGGACCGGCTCCTATAATCAATATATCTGTGGAAATCATTTAATGGTTCTTTAGCAAAAATTAATCGTGCAAATTTAATAAAAATAAAAGAACGGCGGACTGCATAACACTGACAATTCTCAATATGAAGACCAATGTGGTGAATGATTTATATTTGTGGCAAATTTTTTGCAAAACTATGACCATGAGAAAGATTTTAAGTGTTTTAGCGGCTTTGTTTTTCGCTTTGGGATTTTCCCAGAAACTCGACAATATCCAATCCGGTGAAGAGTTAAATTACCGGATTCATTATGGTTTGCTTAATGCAGGTACGGCGACTTTGACCACTTTGCAGACGACTTACAAAGGACAGCCGCATTTTTATGTTCGCGGTTATGGCAAGACAACGGGTGCAGTCCGTGCTTTTTTCAAAGTTGAAGATGTTTATGAAAGTTTCATCAACACCAATACCGGTTTACCGAGCTTTTATGTGAGAAATGTAAAAGAAGGCGGTTACACCCAACATTTGGAAACGGTTTTTAACCACAACAACCAAACCTTGATTCTGACAGATAAGGAAACTAATGTCTCTAAAAATTTAAACTCTGTAAAAGGAGTCCAGGATATGCTTTCTGCATTTTATTACCTGCGAAGTTTGGACAGGAGTGACCTGAAAGTGGGAAGTGTAAAAAAACTGAATGTTTGGATTGACGACGAGATGTTCCCGTTTCAGCTGCGGGTTGCAGGAGTTGAAAACGTGCGAACCAAATTTGGCACAATCAGCGCTTTGAAAATCGTGCCGCAAGTAATCAGCGGGAGGGTTTTTAAAGATAAAGAAGGCGTAACATTATGGGTGACCAACGACCGGAATTATGTGCCGGTTCTTATCCAGGCGCAATTGGCGGTCGGTTCCCTTAAAGCGAGCATTGATTCCTACAAGAATGTGAAATATCCTCTAAATTTTTCGAGATAGTTAAAATAACAAAAATCCGTTTCAGTTTAAGAAACGGATTTTTTTATTTAAGGACTGGTCTTTTAAAAAAATTACAGAATAGAACTCTGTAATTTTCGTTTAAATGACCGTTTGTGTTTTTAGAATCTTTTAGTGATTTCTTTGGTACAAAGTAACGGCGGATTTATCAGTTAACAATACAAATTCTCTGGAAATACTTCGCTATCCTTGTAGAGATTTGTCTACAAGAACTAAGCGTACACGAAATAAAATGATACGGCACAATGCTGAATAGTGGTTGTTTACCGTATTTACAATACTGTCTATTTCTTTTTTAAACAAATCAGGAGTGATGGTTCTCCCGTGTTTTTACAATAATTACGGTGCTGTCTTTCACTGCTTCTTTTCCCTTGATCGCATCACCAATTCTCCCAAACAGCCCTTTCTTTTTTACGAAATCAGTATAAACCATAGTTTCTACCTTAAACGGCTCAATACTTGGAACAAAATCATACTTTGTCAAGGTTGGAAGCTTTTCACGGATTTTGAAATCAGACTTTGTTGAAACCTGTTGAGTGGAATCAATCTGAACTTTCAGTTGTTCAAATTGTGCTGAGTCTCTCTTGATCTTCGTAACAACATTTTTCAGCCGAGGGTTCTTGTTTTTTAGAATTTCAATGCTGTCTAAGTTTTTGGTAAACTGGTTTACCGACTGAAAAAATAATTCCAGGTTTTTCTTGTCTTTGCTTTCAAGATATTTCTGATAATGGCCGTGAGAATGAAGAAGCTCTTTTTGGGAATTGTCGGTCAGTTTCTGCAGCAATTGCAGGTTATTGAGTTGGCTATGGATAAAGGAAAGGTTTTTCTTACCGAGATACTCGTTATAAAACAAGCCCGCTAAGACAATCTGAATGAGCAAGATACAAACGATTAAGGAATAATGTACTACCCTCCTGTACTTAAAACTCTGCATTTATTAAAACAGCAATTTTGAACCTCTTTCTACAAATTAAAGAAAAAAAACAATTAATAAAGTAAAAATAAAAAAAATCCTGCATGTTTTTTATTTGCAGGATTGTAATTATTATGAAAATCATTCTAAAAGTTAAACTGTTCCAGCATCCGCTTGTCGTTTTCGAAGAACATTCGGATGTCGCTCATT
Organism: Chryseobacterium suipulveris; assembly: GCF_022811685.1. Taxonomy (NCBI): domain Bacteria; kingdom Pseudomonadati; phylum Bacteroidota; class Flavobacteriia; order Flavobacteriales; family Weeksellaceae; genus Chryseobacterium; species Chryseobacterium suipulveris. The sequence goes on from NZ_CP094532.1 coordinate 1,968,689, forward strand.
TGGTAAAGAAGCATTACGATTCGCTCGATTCCCATTCCGAAAGCGTAACCCGAATATTTATCGGCATCGATGTTGACATTTTTCAAAACAGCGGGATCCACCATTCCGCATCCCATAATTTCAAGCCAACCCGTTCCTTTGGTGATTCGGTAATCGGTTTCGGAATTCAGTCCCCAATACACATCGACTTCCGCACTTGGTTCTGTGAATGGGAAATAAGAAGGCCGCATTCTGATTTTTGACTTCCCAAAAAGTTCGGTGGTAAAAAACTGTATGGTCTGCTTCAAATCTGCAAAACTCACCTTCTCATCGATATAAAGTCCCTCAATTTGATGGAAGATGCAGTGTGACCTTGAAGAAATTGCCTCGTTTCGGAAAACCCTTCCCGGGGAAAGAATCCTGATCGGCGGTTGGTTTTCTTCCATATAACGAATCTGCACCGAAGAAGTGTGCGTCCTGAGCAAAATATCGGGATTCGTTTCGATAAAGAACGTGTCCTGCATATCTCTCGCCGGATGATATTCCGGAAGATTCAGCGCGGTAAAATTATGCCAGTCGTCTTCGATTTCGGGTCCGTCAGCAACTGCGAAACCAATGGATTTAAAGATTTCGATGATTCGGTTCTTCACCAAATTGATGGGATGCCTTGTTCCTAATTCCGACGGAAATCCAGGTCTCGTTAAATCCTCTTTTTCAACGATAATGTTAGAAGCGGTCGCGTTTTTAAGCTCGTCGAGTTTGGATTCCACTGCCTGTTTCAGCGTATTGATTTTCTGACCGAATTCCTTTTTCTGGTCATTCGGAACCTCTTTGAACTTGGCAAAAATATCGTTAAGGATTCCTTTTTTTCCATTGAACTTAATGCGGAACTGCTCAATCTCCTCTTTATTCGAAGAAGTAAAGTTGGCTACCTCAACCAATAATTCGTCAATCTTTTCTAACATTTCTTTAAATAATTGAATGGCAAAAGTACAATTTTTCGCACGAAATTTAGTGCTTGATAAAGTCTAAAAATTGGTCGATCGCATTTTTCCTATGACTTATTTTGTTTTTTTCTTCCGGCTTCATTTCCGCAAAAGTGATCTCGTGATCTTCGGGTACAAAGATCGGATCGTAGCCGAAACCTTTTTCACCACGGATGTTTTCGGTGAGGTTGCCGTAAACTCTCCCCTCGAAATAATGTGTTCCGGATTCGTCAACAAGACACATCACCGTTACAAAATATGCTTTTCGGTTATTTTCGTCTTTAAGCTCATCCAGAACTTTTGCCATATTTTTTCCGAAATCGTGATTTCCTGCGTAACGGGCAGAATAAATCCCTGGTCTTCCATCAAGAGCTTCCACCACCAAACCTGAGTCGTCGCCGAGTGAGGGTTTCCCTGTTTTTTCGAAACAGTATTTCGCCTTGATCAAAGCATTTTCGTGAAAAGTAGAACCGTCTTCAACAATCTCGTCGTGAATATCGTAATCCGTGAGCGAAGTAACCTTGAATTCATTTCCCAGAATCTGCTGGATTTCTTCTTTCTTGTGTTCGTTGTGGGTAGCGATGAGAATTTCCTTCATTTATAGTGAATAATTAAGAATTAAAAATGAATAATTTGGGGATCGGTAGTTTCGATTTTGGCAACATCAACTTTCGGAATAATGAACGCGGTATTTCTTCATAAAGAGATAGCAGAAAAAGGAAAATAGCACAATTCCAATTGCTAAAATCGCATACTGTGAAATGTGGAAAGTCTCGGAAAAACTCTCAGTATTTCCATAGAAAATCAAAATTGATGAACAGAGGTTATTGAAAGCGTGCAGCAAAATCGGCATCAGTAGAGATTTAGTCTTATAATAAACCAATCCCAAGACGCAGCCCAGAAAAACCGCGCCCACAAATTGCCAAGGATTTCCGTGCACAATCCCGAAAACGACAGACGAAATCAAAATTGCAGACATCGGTTTCATCCCTTTGTTAATGAGCCCTTTCTGGATAATTCCCCTGAAAACGATCTCTTCAAAAACTGGCGCCATAATCACTGCAAGCACAATCATTGTGGCTTTGTCTTTCGTCATCTGTTCCATCATCCTCGAGAAAAAATCGTAGTACGGACCGAAGAATGAACCTGTTACTGGAATCTGCGAGGTAATGAATTCCGCGATAAACATCATTCCGAGCATCATCGGAAAAATAAGCAGATAGGTGACGAAATTGGTTGATGATAAATTAAAGTTCAGCTTCCTACCCGTTTGCGGACGGTACACAAAATAATCAAAAGCGAAGATCGCCCCCAAGAATCCGGCGGCGTTCGCAATCATTAAATATAAATCCTGGTACTGAAAATTCTCTTTAAATACAAACATCGCGAAAACGTTGAAAGTCGCAACAATCACGCTTCCCACGATCATTCCGCCGATTAAAGCCATTGCACCTTTCCAGTCGAAGATGAATTTTTTGTTTGGAGAAACCTCTGGCATTGAAAATAATTTCCCACAAATATAATTTTTTTTAACCACCCCGTCAATTCCTTCGTCATTGACACCCCTCGAATGGAAGGGAATGAAACCCGCTTTCAAATCTCACAAAAAAACACGATTTTTGCACCCATAAAAATCAGTATGTCAGATTTAATCAAAGAAATAGAGAAAAGGAAAACTTTCGGAATCATCGCGCACCCCGATGCTGGAAAAACCACTTTAACCGAAAAATTGTTGCTCTTCGGAGGAGCGATTCAGGAAGCGGGCGCAGTGAAATCCAACAAAATAAAAAAGGGGGCGACTTCCGACTTTATGGAAATCGAGCGACAGCGCGGAATTTCTGTGGCAACCTCGGTTTTGGCGTTTGAATATAAAGGAAGAAAAATCAACATCCTCGATACTCCCGGTCACAAGGATTTTGCGGAGGATACCTACAGAACTTTAACTGCGGTAGATTCCGTAATCGTCGTGGTGGACGTTGCCAAAGGTGTGGAGGAACAAACCGAAAAACTCGTACAGGTTTGCCGGATGAGGAATATCCCGATGATCGTCTTCATCAACAAACTCGACCGTGAAGGAAAAGATGCTTTCGATTTATTGGATGAGGTTGAACAGAAATTAGGTTTGACAGTGGTTCCGCTTTCTCTGCCGATTGGGATGGGAAGCGACTTTCAGGGAATTTACAATATTTGGGAAAACAACATCCAACTCTTCCTGGAAGAGAAGAAACAAAAAGTTGGTGAATCCATCAAGTTTGACGATCTCAATGATCCGAAAATTGACGAACTGATTGGCGAAAAAGCCGCTTCAACTTTAAGAGAAGAACTGGAGCTGATCCATTCCGTGTATCCAGAATTTAACCGCGAAGATTATATGAACGGTGATTTGCAGCCCGTATTTTTTGGTTCGGCGCTGAATAATTTTGGAGTAAGAGAATTGCTTGATGCCTTCATCGAAATCGCACCAATGCCGCAACCAAAGGAAAGCGACGCCAGAATTGTGAAACCAGAGGAAAAAAACTTCAGCGGTTTTGTGTTTAAAATCCACGCGAATATGGATCCGAAACACCGTGACCGTCTCGCTTTCGTGAAGATTGTTTCGGGAACCTTCAAGAGAAATGAAAATTATCTTTTGGTAAGGGAAGGCAAAAAAATGAAGTTCTCCTCTCCTAACGCTTTTTTCGCGGACAAAAAAGAAATTGTTGACGAAAGTTTTCCGGGAGATATTGTGGGACTTCACGACACCGGGAATTTCAGGATCGGCGATACATTGACAGCTGGAGAAAAAATCCAGTTCAAGGGAATCCCGAGTTTCTCGCCTGAACATTTCAGATACATTAACAACGATGATCCACTAAAGGCGAAACAGCTTGCGAAAGGAATCGACCAGTTGATGGATGAAGGTGTGGCACAGCTTTTCACACTGGAAATGAACGGCAGAAAAGTGATCGGAACAGTTGGCGCGCTACAGTTTGAGGTGATCCAATACCGACTCGAACACGAGTACGGAGCGAAATGTACGTATGAACCGCTCTCCATCCACAAAGCGTGTTGGATCGAGGCGGACGAAAAATCGGAAGAGTTCAAAGAATTTGCCCGCTTGAAACAGCGATTCATGGCAAGAGATAAATATGGACAACTGGTTTTCCTCGCGGATTCGTCATTTACCATTCACATGACCCAGGAGAAGTTTCCGAATGTGAAGCTGCATTTCATCAGCGAATTCAGTTATGAGTGATTTGATGGGTGATGAGCGATATTAAATAAATGAAATCTTCAAAGTCTTTTGGAGATTTTTTTTGTAAACTTCAGGCAAAACAATTTCCAAAACGCTGCTTTCCTGAACATTGAAATCAAAGGATTTACTTTTCATGATGGATGGGAATACATTTTGATTCCTTAATTTAGTTTTAACATTAAACCAAAAAATGAAGAATTTTTTTCTAATACCCGTCGTTGCTCTTGCAGCGGTTTCTTGCGACAAAACCACGATTCAGCAAACGACCGACAATATTAAAAGAGCCGATTCCCTTTTTACCAAAGCCAATGACGGGCTGAAAACATTGGACTCCATCTCGAAAACCATCAACAAATCGGATGGAATCACCAGAAAAGTTATCATCCCAGAAATCGAAAAGCAGAAAAAAGCGATCGATTCCACAATCAAATCAGGGGGCTGGAAAATTGATTCCATTAATAAAGAAATCGAGAAAATCACCAAAAACGTAAAAACCGGAACCGCGGTGGTAAAAACTTTGGACTCTGCGAAAAATGCTTTGAACAAGGGAGAAAATCCGCTCGTCGTACTGACAAAAACTGCCGACAAGATTCTAAAACAGACGAAGACTACAGAGCAAACTCCTCAACCTCAACCTCAACCTCAACCTCAACCTCAATCTCAACCTCAATCTCAACCTCAACCTCAAGTTCAACCGCAGGTTCAACCGGAGAAAAATCCTTTGGTAAAAAATGCGAAACTGGAAGTTCAGATAGAAAATCTCTCGGACTCGAAAGCGATTTTAAGACAGAGAATCCGTGACAACAATGCTGATTTGGTTTCTGAAAATTTCAGCCAGAACGAGGGAATCCAGAAAGAATTCATTACCGTGAAAGTTCCGCTTCAGAATTTTGAAAACCTGGTGAGCGGAATTTCGGGATTGGGCGAAGTTCGGATGAAAAATACCTCCACCGAAGGAACAGACTATGTTTACGGACAAATGTGCGATGTGGAAATCACCTTGACTCAGAACGAAAAAATCGCAGACATTCCTCCTGCGAAAGAAGAAAAAACCGAAACTTTCGGCGACAAATCTTCGGGCGCGTTCATGAGCGGCTTCAAAGTACTCGGCGACGGATTACTCTTTCTGCTCCCTTTTTGGCCGCTGTTCCTCATCGTCGGACTCATCTGGTTTTTCATCAATAGAAATAGAAGGAAAAGGGAACAGAGGGAATTGGAAAGGCAGCAAAAACTGCGTCGCGATCACTCTTTTGACACAGCTGTAAAGAACGATTCACCCGAAACAACTTCGGAAAACACGACGGAAAATAAAGGAGAAAACGACGAACCCGACTACTCGAAATATCTGCCGAAAAAATAAACATTATGGCTTTCCAAAAAAGGAAAGCCATTTTTGTTGAAATTGGGAAATAAATTTTTCATTTCATATCTTCGTTACTGATTTTGCCGAACGTCGCAATTGGCTCGAAATATAATTCGGAAAAATATTCGTCCGGAAAAGACCTTTATGAAAATAGATCTGTACACCGTCATTGCAATTATTGCCTTTATCACCCTTTTTATTGGGTTGGTTATCTATTTTTTTCAGCATAAATTTTTCTTTCATCCCGAAAAACTTCCTCCCGATTTTAAATTTGCATACGACCACCTTAAAGCCGAAGAAGTCACTGTCGAACCAGAACCGGGAGCGAAAATCAATTATCTTCACTTTATTGTTGACCATCCGAAAGGGGTCGTTATTTACCTGAAAGGCAATACCAAAAGCATCAAAGGTTGGGGAAAATTTGCCATCGATTTTACACGGCTCGGTTACGAAGTGATTATGATGGATTACCGCGGATTCGGGAAAAGCACCGGCAAACGTACTGTTGAAGCCATGAAGCGAGACTCGCAGTTTATTTACGACCTTGCCAAGAAAGAATACTCAGAAGAAAAAATAATCGTTTATGGGCGAAGTCTTGGTTCTGGTTTTGCTGCACGACTCGCTTCCAGGAACAATCCGCGAATGTTGATTCTCACCTCACCACTTTATTCACTGTTGAGGACAATTCATCGCTATCTTCCATTTATGCCTGCAAAACCGTTCCTTAGATACAATATTCCGACCTTTCAGTATTTGAAAAGTGTTCGCTGCCCTATCAAAATCATTCACGGAAGCGACGACAATCTGGTTCCTCTCAGTACTGCAGCAGATTTGTCAGAAATCAATCCCGAACTGACGCGACTTTACGTCATTCTACGTGCGGGACATATCAACATTCATCAGTTTGAGGAATACCATCGGGTGATGGAGGAAATTTTCGAGGAGCGAAAAGTAATCATCGATGCAGAAAAAACGAGTCTGGGTTATTCGCACCGAAAATAAGCTGGAAAACCATAATTAATTTTGTTCTTTCGTAGGTACTATTTCTTATTACAGGTACTTATTTCTATTTTTTTGGTACTTGAGATTACGCTCTCAATAACCTCATTCAAGAATATATTAAAATTATTCAGAAATCAATAGAAATTTTCAATATTAAATTTTCACAATACCTTACTTCGTATTATAATTTATTGTACTTTTATCATTAATTCTCAGAAAAAAATATTCTTTTTTAAACAATCAAGGGAAGATGCCGAAAATCCCGAAAAGAGTAGGTAAAACCAAATTACTTGTTTTATGAAAAATTTTTTACTTTCGATGAAGTCGTTACTTCTCATGGTCTGCATTTCAATCTTTGCAGCCAATTCTGTAAATGGGCAGGTCCTGCTACATGACAATGGACCTGTATTCAATGTACCCGGCCCACCGCAATTAAGTGTCTTACAGACAAACATCGGACTATCTGTTTACGGGCCAAATGCATCAAAAACTGCTGGATATACTGTAGCAGATGATTTCGTTCTGACCGCCGCGACGGACATTGGTCATTTTGAGTTTTACTCTTATCAAACTGGCGCAACCTCTGCAACAATTAATGCGGTTTATCTCCGAATTTACAATGGAAGTCCGGCAAGTGGAGGAACAGTAGTTTGGGGCGATCTTACGACCAATAGACTTTCATCTGCTGTATTAACTGGTGGATACAGAGTTCTGGACACCAACCAAACTGACACAACAAGACAGCTTCAACTGATCAAAGCAAACACTCCCGGACTAAACTTGGCAGCTGGAACTTATTGGGTGGAAGTACAATTTGGGGGATCAGCAACCAGTGGTCCATGGGCACCGCCAATCACCATCACAGGACAAACTACCACCGGAAACGGACTGCAATACGATCCGGCTGCAGCCACTTTTAATCCGTTAAATGACGGCACTTTCCAACAAGGGTTACCATTTAGAGTTTATGGACCTATGACAGCATGTACAGGTGTTCCAAATGGTGGTACTGCAGTTGTGACTCCAACTGAAGGAATGCCTGGCTCTGCCTACGTCGTTTCTGCGACCGGATATTCAGAAAATCCCGGACTTTCTTACCAATGGCAGTCCAATACCAACAATGCCGGTTGGATTAATGAAGGATCGGCAACCAGCTCTTATGCTGCTTATAATGCTACCGCACCTGCAAACATGGGCGATGCAGTGCAATGGAGATTGCAGGTAACCTGTACCGCAACCAGTGATGTTGCCTACTCTACAGTAGCAAATTTCACTGTTGCCCTCGTTTATTGTACACCAACCGCGACTACTAATGACGCAACAGGTTTGACCAATGTGACGTTCAATACTATCAATAACACTACTGCTTCTACAGCAGCTTATTCCAATTATTCGGCAATGACCACTACGGTAATGCCTGGATCTACCCATAATTTAAGTGTCCTGGTAAATACCGCGGGTAATTACACTGTAAAGACAAAAGCATGGATAGACTGGAGCGGAAATGATCAAAACTTCACCAGTGCAACTGCTTATGATTTAGGAACCATTGTAAATAATGCTAATGGAGCTCCGAGTTTGAGTCCGGTTGCCATAACAATTCCTGCGGGACAAGCTGCCGGTTCGTACAGAATGAGAATCCGTGCTGTATATGGTTCAACCGCTGTTCCTGTTCCTTGTGGAAATCAAAACTGGAGTGAAGCGGAAGACTACACCATCATCGTTGGTTCACTTGCAGTGAATGACAGTGGACTAAATCAAGCCGTTCAAATTTATCCTAACCCAGTTGTCGATGTGCTCAACGTGAAAGGATTTAATTTGAAAACTGTTCAGATATTTGACATCAGTGGTAAAAAAGTTGATGTAAAAATTGACGGAAACGTGATTAACACTAGTAAACTTCAAACCGGAGCATATGTGATTCAAATGACAGATGCTAACGGAAATGTAGTTACCAGAAGGTTTAACAAAAAATAAATTTCTTTCAATTATCAATTCTCAACATGCGGCTTTGTGCCGCATGTTTTTTATTCCCATATTTCTCAATTCTTCCGTAAATTTGTCAAATGTCCGAACTCATCAAATATTTTCAAGAGAAGGTGGTTTTTTTACCGGTAGTTTTGCCGGATCACCACACTTTCGATTTTGATGAAAACTTCGAAGAACATCTTCTCGAAACCCCCTTTGACGGAAAAATAAACATCCTTCATTTTAAGATTAATGAGCCAAAAGGTGTGATTCTCTATTTCCACGGAAATGCAGATAACCTCCACCGTTGGGGAAGAATCGCAGTAGAGTTCACCAAGTTTGGCTACGATGTTCTCGTGATGGATTACCGTGGCTACGGAAAAAGCACCGGTCCCAGAAATGAAAAATTCCTGTATTCCGACGCACAGTTTTTCTATGATTTTGGTAAAGAAAAATATGGCGAAGAAAACATCGTTGTGTACGGAAGAAGTTTAGGTGGTGCATTTGCTACAAAAGTTGCTGGTGAAAACTACCCGAAAATGGTGATTCTCGAAGCAACTTTCTACAATCTTCAAGACATTGTAAACCGATGGTTACCCGGAAAAGTAACGGACCGAGTTTCGCCGAAAATGACTTACCATTTCCTTTCAAATGAAAATATCCTTAAAGTAAAAGTTCCTCTATATCATTTTCACGGAACGAAGGATTTCACCGTACCACTGAAATCGGGCAGAAAACTTTTTGAAGCTTTTAAAAACAGACATCCAAAAATCCCCAAAAAATTTATCGAAATCAAAGGTGGAACCCACGATGATTTAATTAAATTTGAAGAATTTAAAACGGAACTGGGAAAAATCCTTTAGAAGTACGAATTACGGAATACGAATAACGAAATAGAAAATACGAGGTACGAACTTGAAACCTGAAACCTGAAATGCGAAGCATTCACGAACTCAAATAAAAAAAATAAGAAAATTGTGAGTAAACTCGAAACTCGAAACAAACTTCAAACAACTTCAAACAATTTCAAATATTATCAAATATTATCAAACAATCTCAAATAACCTCAAATAACCTCAAACCCCCTCGAATGCTCGATTTCTGCGCCATCGATTTTGAAACCGCCACTCAAGAACGGAATTCCGCCTGTGAAATGGGAATCTGCGTCGTGGAAAACGGCGAGATTGTGAAGACAGAAACCTGGCTGATCAAACCGCCGAGTTTCCCTTACTTTCACCCACGAAACATCGAGGTGCACGGAATTACTCCAGAAGATGTTGTGGATGCACCGACTTTTGAAGACATTTGGCACGAAGCCGAAAATTTGATGTACGGAAATTTGATGATTGCGCACAATGCCGCATTTGATGCGGGGGTTTTGCGTGGGTGTCTCGATTATTACGGTTTCTTCAAACCGAAACTCAATTACCTTTGCTCTATTTCTTTGGCGAAAAAATCCTGGAAAAACCTACCAAGATATGGACTGAAAACTTTAGCAGATCACCATCACATTTCCTTTAACCACCATCGTGCAGGAGCCGACGCCGAAGTCTGTGCAAAAATCTCACTTCTGGCGTTCCAAAATTTAATGGTTACCAGAAATGAGGAAGTTCAGGAAGTGATGAAGAAAAGCGTGAAGTTACTTTAGTCCAAATTGTTATATTCAATATTTTCCGGCTGAAGCACCTCTTCGTTTTTCACCTGGTAAGGAATATTTTGCAGGATGTATTCCAGCTATAATGGCCACTTTTTTTCCGGTGCACTGGATTCAGTTCTGCAGATTCACGAGTTCGCCCTGAAGCAATTTCAGCTCTTCCTCGTAATAATACTTTTCGAGTGCCGCGTCGTATTCTGGATTACTTTCGCGATTTCTTTCCAGAAAATCCAACAGTTCCGTCTTCGAGCTGATGTTTTGAAAATCTACTTTTCCTGTCATTTGTATTTCTTTTTTACCTATTTAAAGTTAGTCAGAAATCAAAAAAAATCGGAAACAGAAGGAGATGATTTTTGGCATTTTTCAAGAGAAAAAAGTGGATAGGAAAGTTTTGCGCAATTCTTAATTTCGGAATTTTAATTAAATAGCTGATTGCTTTTGAAACACCTTCTATAAAATAGATTTACCTGTTAGCAGAAATCGCATCCAAGAACAACGCTAAAAAATCTCAAAAAAAAATTGTATTCAGATAACTTTTAAGTTAACTTTGCATGATGAATTTTGAGAGGCAAATAATTTTCCATAAACAGTATTTTGTTGAGTTTTATTTGGAACAAGACGAAAAAGTGCAGGAGAAAATTGAATTTGTTTTCAAAATTGTTCGAACAGTTCAAAATGTTCCAAAGAAGTTTTTACTATGGCTGAAACTGACGGACTTTATGAAATAAAGGTTGAATTCAAAAGCAACATTTACCGAATTTTTTGTTGTTTTGACAAAGGTAATTTAGTCGTTTTGTTCAATGCTTTTCAAAAGAAAACTCAAAAGACACCAAAAAAAGAAATTGCTTTGGCTCTTAAACTGAAAGATGAATATTTTAATTCAAAAAATTAGAAAAATGGAAAATAAGATAAAACAAGCGAAAAGTTTTGATGAATTATTGGACATCAAATACGGCAAAATTGGAACTGAAAAGCGTGATCATTTTGAGGAAAAAGCACAATATTTTGTGATTAGCGAAATGCTTAAAGAATCTCGCAGGGAATCAAAAATGACTCAAGAACAACTCGCTGAGAAAGTGGGAACCAAAAAAAGTTACATTTCAAGATTAGAAAACGGAAAATGCGACATTCAACTTTCTACGCTTTACAGAATTTTTGAGTTTGGACTTGGAAAAAAAATCAATTTGCTAATTAGCTAAAAAAAGGACTTCTGCAAATATCGTAACTGTTGCCGACGCTCCTCCCCTCTCCGAAGTTTGCAACTTCGGAGGTTTAGTTTAGTATTTGACAATTTTCGCACGTGGGAGTTGGGAAACTTGTGTATATTTACATATAGATGGCAATCATGTACAGATCAATTACCAAATATCAATTGAATAGCTTAGCGCTCCTCGCCATAATAATTTCTTGCAGCCCATTAGTGAAACAAGAAAAGAAATTTTACGTAACAGAAATTTATGAACAAGGATTTTTACTTACAAAAGATGATTCAATACAGATCGAGAACATAAAATTCAAAACAAGAAAATTGCTGATAGCTGCGAGCTTCATAAATTAAGTTGCATTATAGACGGAGGATATCAAAATGCAGAATTTAGGAACGGAATAAATAATTTTCGAAATATTATTTTCAATAATTTCAATCTTCCAAAAAACAGCAAGGAAAGTTCAAATAAATTACATATAATCATTGGAAAAAATGACAAAATAGTCATATGCCATTGAAAACACGAAAGATGAAAGAGTCAGAAATGAGCTCGAAAGAATCCTTAATCTGCCTGAAACAAAGCAATGGCAATCGGCAAGTTTTAACCGTAAGAATTTAGAATATAATCTTAAACTAAGCGTAGAAATAACTAATAAATAACCTTATAGCAACATGGAGTTACAAGAGTGGACAAAATCATACGAATATATTATTTTGCTACCTTCAAGTTCGAGGTGAGAAGATAAAGTAATAAAAATGCTAAAAAAACAACCTCCCCAGAATCACTTCCGAGGAGGTTTATATTTTTTTGGCCAATAGTTTTATGGAGCAACGAATTCCAACCATCAATTACTCAAAACCTCCGCAACCAAATTGAATTTCGGGATTTCGATTTCCAGATCTTCGTTGGTTAGAAGGTTTTTGCAGTAGTAGGTTCCGCTCATGCTTCCGACGCCGGAACGCAGCATCACGTTTGAGAAATACCGGAACTTGTCACGGGGTCTGATTTCGGGAGTCATGCCGATTACGCCTTCACCGGTAACTTCGGTAAAGCCGAAACCAACATCGTAAATGAGCCACTTTCTCCTAAGAAGTCGGATCGGTGTGTCGCCCAAATTTTCGATCGTCACATTATAACGAAAAACGAATCGGTTTTCTGCCGGAAAACTGTTTTTAAAATCATACTCGGGAATCACGGAAACTCTGATGTCGAAAGTAGTGGTTGAGAACATGTCTTTGCGTTTTCAGGTATCAATACAAAAATCCCGCCTTTTTGGAGCGGGATTCAAAATATTTAAAAAAATCTTAGAGCCAGTTTAAATTTTCTAAATAAACCTAAATTTGATTACCCCGACCCTAAAAGGCGCAAATTTAGGTTTATTTTGCATGAAATTTTCCCTCCCTTTAGGGATGGGGTAAAGGAAATTTCCAAAATAATATTCTAAACTAAATTTAGACTGGACTTAATTTTTGTTAAAGTTCGAGCGCTTTTCTTTCGTCGCCACCCATCAAAATCTCAACCGGATTGTCGATTCCTTCTTTCACTGCAACCAGGAAACCTACGGATTCTCTGCCGTCGATAATTCTGTGGTCATAAGACATTGCAACGTACATCATTGGTCGGATCACCACTTGTCCGTCCACTGCAACCGGTCTTTGGATAATGTTGTGCATTCCCAAAATCGCAGATTGCGGCGGATTGATAATCGGCGTTGAAAGCATGGATCCGAAAACGCCACCGTTGGTCACGGTGAAAGTTCCGCCGGTCATTTCGTCCACCGTGATTTTTCCGTCTCTCACTCTTTCCGCAAGTTCTTTGATATTAGCTTCTACCCCTCTGAAAGACATTGTTTCGGCGTTTCTCAAAACGGGAACCATCAAACCTTTCGGCCCGGAAACCGCGATGGAGATATCGCAGAAATCATAATTGATTTTGAAGTCGCCGTCGATCGAAGCGTTTACATCTGGATACATTTGGAGCGCTCTTGTCACCGCTTTGGTGAAGAATGACATGAATCCCAAACCAACTCCATGTTTAGCGGCGAATTCGTCTTTATATTGTTTTCTGATTCTGAAGATTTCAGACATATCCACTTCGTTGAACGTTGTCAGCATCGCAGTTTCGTTTTTCACGGAAACTAATCTTGCTGCCAATTTTCTTCTCAGAACTGAAAGTTTGGTCGTGGTAGAAGCTCTGGAACCCGAAGTTGCAGAAACCGCTCCCATTGCAGGAACTGCCGCAGTTTGAGCATCTTCCTTAGTGATTCTACCATCTCTTCCCGAACCAGAAACCTGTGCTGGATCGATGCCTTTTTCATCCAAGATTTTCTTAGCTGCAGGTGAAGGGGTTCCCGTTGCATATGTCGCCGGTTTCTCTTCTTTCTTAGCTTCCTGCACGATGGCTGGTTTTTCCACCACTTTCGCTTCCGCTTTCGGAGCTTCCGAATTTTCAGTTTTCGGAGCTTCCTTGGTTTCTGCTGTCGTAGGTTTTGCAGCGTCCATATCGATCAGGCAAACAACCTGACCTACCTGCACCACTTCGCCTTCTTCGGCTTTCAATGTGATTACACCGCTTTGTTCTGCCGGAAGTTCGAGGGTTGCCTTGTCGGAATCAACTTCTGCAATTGGCTGGTCCTTTTCAACGTAATCGCCGTCTTTAACCAACCATGATGCGATTTCAACTTCTGTGATGGATTCTCCCGGTGAAGGGACTTTCATTTCTAATATTGACATCGTGAATATTTTTGTTTAAAATTTAATGTTTATTAAGCTGTTACCGGTCTTTTTGCGGGAGCATCGTTTGTGTCGAAAACTCTGTTGATGATCGCGTTTTGGTTTCTTTCGAACATCTTGTGGCTTCCCGGAGCTGGAGATCCGCTCGGAACCGGTGCGATTACCTGGATATCGGTATTTCTGAAATTCTTCAGGATATAGGTCCAAGCTCCCATATTTTCCGGCTCTTCCTGAACCCAAAGCAACTGTTTGCGATTACCGTATTTTGCAAGGACTTCCTCAATCTTATCCATCTGAAGCGGATACAGCTGTTCAAATCTTACAAGTGCGATCGTATCGCAGTTCAGCTCCTCTCTTTTCGCGAGAAGTTCGTAATAGATTTTACCCGAACAAAGCACCAGTTTTTCAACTTTATCCGGATTTACTGCGGTATCGTCGAGGATTGGCTGGAATTGTCCGTTTGCAAAATCTTCCAATGGAGAAACCACTTTCGGATGACGAAGCAACGATTTCGGAGTCATCACCACCAAAGGTTTTCTGAAATTCCACTTCATCTGTCTTCTCAACAAATGGAAATAGTTTGCAGGAGTGGTCGCATTTGCCACGGTCATATTCTCGTTCGCACAAAGCGTAAGGAATCTTTCCAAACGTGCAGAAGAGTGTTCCGCTCCCTGTCCTTCAAATCCGTGCGGAAGTAGCATTACCAAACCATTCTGGATTTTCCATTTTTCTTCTGCGGCAACCAAATACTGGTCAACAATAATCTGAGCGCCGTTCATAAAGTCACCGAACTGCGCTTCCCAAATCGTCAAAGTGTTTGGTGAAGCCATCGCGTAACCGTAATCAAAACCAAGCACACCGTATTCTGAAAGGTGCGAGTTGAAGATATTGAAACGGCTTTCGGAAACGTGTTGCAGAGGAACATATTCTTCCTCCGTATCTTCAGTTTTCACCACTGCATGACGGTGAGAGAACGTACCTCTTTCCACATCTTCCCCGGAAATACGAACGTTGTTTCCTTCGTTTAATAAAGTTGCATAAGCCAACCATTCTCCTAAAGCCCAATCCAAAGCATTGGTTTCGATAGCTTTCAATCTTGCTTCGAAAAGACGGGTGATTTTGCTGATGAATTTTTTATCTTTTGGTAAAGTTGACATCTGTACCGCCAACTCTTTCAGTTTGTTCAGATCGAAACCTGTGTTGACAGGATTCAGCATTTCTCCTTTCGGACACATCGGGAAATCCTTCCAGTTGTCTGCCATGAAGATATCCATCGTGTTTTTCTCGATTTCTTTGGAAGCATCGAAATCCGCATCCAGCAAATGCTTGAACTTGGTTTCCATTTCCCTCAGAATTTCATCGGAAACTACGCCTTCCTTAATCAGTGCAGTTTTATAGATTTCCCGTGGATTCGGGTGTTTTGAGATTACTTTGTAAAGGTTCGGCTGGGTAAATCTCGGTTCGTCACCTTCGTTGTGGCCATATTTTCTGTAGCCCAACAAATCGATATACACATCCTTACCAAAAGTCGCACGGAAATCCGCAGCAAATCTGATCGCGTGTACCACCGCTTCCACATCATCCGCATTCACGTGCATCACAGGAGATTCGGTTACTTTCGCGATGTCGGTACAATAGTTTGACGAACGTGCATCTAAATAATTGGTGGTGAAAGAAACTTGGTTATTCACCACGATATGAACAGTTCCACCAGTTTTGTAACCGTCGAGCGTCATCATCTGTGCCACTTCGTAAACGATTCCCTGTCCAGCAATCGCACCGTCTCCGTGGATAACGATCGGAAGAACTTTTTTGTAGTCTTTGTATTTGTCGTCAACTTTTGCACGGCAAATTCCCTCAACCAAAGCCGC
Organism: Chryseobacterium suipulveris; assembly: GCF_022811685.1. Lineage (NCBI taxonomy): Bacteria > Pseudomonadati > Bacteroidota > Flavobacteriia > Flavobacteriales > Weeksellaceae > Chryseobacterium > Chryseobacterium suipulveris. The sequence goes on from NZ_CP094532.1 coordinate 1,984,687, forward strand.
AACCGTTTCCAGGTGCGATGGATTCGGAGTCAGGTTAATTGCAACCTGTTCGCCGTTTTCGGTGGTAATGATTTTTGATGAACCCAAATGGTATTTCACGTCCCCAGAAAATACATCTTCCTCGAATTCCTTTCCTTCGAATTCAGAGAAAATCTGCTTGTAGGATTTCCCGAAAATATTGGTCAGAACGTTCAATCGACCTCTGTGCGCCATTCCGAGTACGACCTCATCAACTCCCAATTGCGAAGATCTGGTGATCAACTGATCCAATGCAGGGATTAATGATTCATTCCCTTCAAGTGAAAATCTCTTCTGCCCAACAAATTTGGTATGAAGATAATTTTCGAAAGCTACCGCCTGATTAAGTTTTTCAAGGATTTCGGTTTTTTCTGTAGCACTTAGCTGTGGTCGGTTTTCATTGACCTGAAGCCATTTTCTGATGTAGAGTTTTTCCTCCACATTGTTAATGTGCATGTATTCCGTACCAATGGATTTGCAATAGATTTTTTCCAGTCGGTTTACAATTTCCTGCAAAGTTGCTGCAGCAGGCATTCCGATTTCTGTGGCGGAATTAAATTTGGTGTTTAAGTCAGCTTTGCTGAGCCCGAAATTTTCAATAGCCAAAGTCGGTTCATAATGTCTTCGCTCACGAACAGGATTGGTGTTGGTGAAAAGGTGACCGCGGTGTCTGTATGCCTGAATCAGGTTCAGAATATTGAATTCCTTCTGGATATCGTTTGGAATTTGTCCGCTTGCAGCTTGTTGGTTGGCAAACTGAACTGCATTTTGCGGGGCAGAAACGGTTTTGTTTTCCCCAATTTCGTCACCGTAGCTCTCTAAAGCAAAATCAAATCCCTGGAAAAATGCTTTCCAGGAAGGCTCTAAAGAATCGGGATATTTTTGGTATTGTTGGTATAAGTCCTCTATTAACTGCGAGTGAGCAGCATTCAGAAACGAAAATTTGTCCATTACATTCTGGTTAACCGTTGAATTTTATTTAAAACACAAATTTAACAAAAAAAAGTGAAGTACTAAAGCCGAAAACGGGCTAAATAATTGGGATAGATTTTAGGTATGAAATCGAGGAAAATTGTTTCTTCAAAATTGGATGCTTCGGAATTTTTCATCGCAACGACGCAAAGAAAATTTTATTATAAACTTCATACTTTAAAGGAACGCAAAGACACTTCGTTTAGCAATAGTTCATTTCTTTTCTATTTAAAGAGATTCGTTTAATCTTAAAATAAACCTGAATTTGATCACCCCGACCCTAAAAGGAGCAAATTCAGGTTTATTTTGAAGGTAATTTTCCGCCCTTTAGGGTTGGGGTAAAGAAAATTTCCGACATAATTACAATTATTGAAATTCTATTTGAAAACAGGGAGCGACAGTTTCATTACGGTTTGATTTTCAGTGTCTGGTTCTTCGAGGAAGGTCTGCTGCAAATCGCCAGTTCTCATCGTATCTCTTTTTGCTTTGAGAAGGAGTTGCTGGATGGATTTTATTCTTCCTGCGTAGTTTCCACGGTAATAAAGGACGTAGTTTTTGGAGCCATTCAAAGTTCGGAAACTGAAACTGTTGTCGGAAACGCCCTCTCTTTTCGAAAGCGGAATTCCGTAGAAATATGACACCTCTTTGTCCTTGAAATTGTCGGCATCGGTGATCAGCACGGGTTCTCCGTATTCGTCGTCGCGTTTTCCCAAATCCATCGTCACATAGTTTTTCACCTTATTGTGGCTCATCACGATATTTTTGAAGAGGGCATCTTTGGCGTTTTTGGTGGTGACATTAATTCCGAGCAGCAACTGGCTGTCCTGGTTTTCGACCATCAAACTGTCGAATTTCAGGTTTTGTCGCTGCTCCTCTTTATCGACTTTATTTCCTAAAAGAAGATAGAGGTTCTTCATACTTTTCCCGATGTTGTCGGCAAGATAATCTTCGGTAAGCAAATTCAGCGACCTTTTCAGAAGCGGTTGTTTCGGAGTGTGGATGAACCAAATCACCCTGGTTTTGTTGTTTTCTGGTTTGAATTTTACATCAATTAGATAAGGTGTGTTTTTCCCGCCCTCGAAAAGCTGATAACGGATGGTCTGAAGCGGATTCTCGTATCTCAGGAAAAAATCGCCGAAACGGTCGTTATCTTTCCGGTCCTTATAACTTAGCGAACTCCCCTTTCCTTCATAAGGTGAAAAATACTGGATCGACAAATCGGGATTATCGGAAAAAAAAGTGTTCCATCGTGTAAAATTCTGCAGATTGCTGAACTGCGGAAAAACCTTCTCCACAGGATAAGCGATTTCTTTCTCGACGGTAAAGTTCTTACTTTCATCGACAAAAGTCATGGAAACCGTGTAAGCAGCCGCAAGTAAAAGGAGAATGAGCACCCCAAATTTGATCCAACGCATGCGCAAAAATAAGCAAAACTGAGCGAAAAAAAGTATAAAGTAGGAAGACCGAAGACGGAAGATGGAAGACGAAAGCGTATAAAACGAAAAAATAAACCTGAATTTGTCACCCCGTCTAAAGCGAGCAAATTCAGGTTTAATTAGTTGATGCCTCTTAGATTTACGGAATAATCGTTCCAGGTGTGATGACTGCGTTTTTCTTTACGACCACGATGCCGTCCTTGATGGAGTGGGTTTCGAAATCACCGTCGGGAATATGTTTTCCACCGATGATACGCACATTATCGCCAATGCGGCAGTTTTTGTCGAGGATGGCTTTTTCGATATAGCAGTATTTGCCGACACCGAGATTCGGTTTCCCTTCTTTGTCGTTTTCGATAATCTCATTGGTGTCTTGATAATAATCGGCACCCATCATATAAGAATTGATGATGGTACTTCCACGATCTACCCTGCTTCGGTTTCCAACGATGGAGTTTTCGATTTTGTCGGCCATCACGATGCAGCCGTCGCCGAAAATGGCCTTGCTCACGTACGAACCCAAAATTTTCGATGGCGGAAGCATTCTCGCTCTCGTGTAAACAGGCGCTTTCGTGAAAAGGTTGAATTTCGGAAAATCCCTTGTCAGATCAAGATTGGCGTCGAAGAAAGATTGGATGGTTCCAATGTCCGTCCAATAACCGTCGTATTGAAAGCTGAGTGTTTTGTATTTCCCGATTCCGTTTGGAATGAGTTCGCCACCGAAATCGTCGCCCGGATCTTCGGCAAACATTTTCTTCAAAACGTTCTTGCTAAAAACGTAGATTCCCATTGAAGCAAGGAATTCCTTCCCTTCGTTTCGGCTTTTTTCAGAAACTTCAGATTTCCAGTCGCCCAACAAATCGGCTGAAGGTTTTTCGATAAAGGAAGTGATATTTCCCTCGTCGTCGGATTTCAGGATTCCGAAACCGGTCGCGTCGTGTGCGTTCACAGGAATCGTCGCGATGGTAATGTCGCCATCGTTTTTACAGTGGAAATCGATCATTTCGCGGAAATCCATCTGGTAAAGCTGGTCTCCCGAAAGAATCAAAATATAGTCGTAATCGTACTTGTCGAGGTGTTTCATCGACTGTCTCACAGCATCCGCAGTTCCTTGGTACCACTGATCGTTTTCCACGTTTTGTTCAGCTGCCAAAATATCCACAAAACCTTTACTAAAGATATCGAAGTGAAACGAATTCTTAATATGCGAATTCAAAGAAGCCGAGTTAAACTGAGTTAAAACCAAAATCCTGTTGTACCCCGAATTGAGGCAGTTGGAAATCGGAATATCGACCAACCTGTATTTTCCCGCAATCGGAACGGCTGGTTTGGAACGTGAATAAGTAAGTGGAAAAAGACGAGTACCTCTTCCACCGCCGAGAACTATTGAGATTACGCTGGGTTTCATAAAAGTTTCTTTGTGTTTAGCGTGCAATTTTTACGCATAACAATATTACTGAATTTTACGTCGCAATCAAAATATATTGTCTCATAAAATTGGAATAAGTGGGAAGATTAAGGAAAGTTAATGTGAGAGTGGAAAGGTTGAGCTTGAGGTTGAGCTTGAGCTTGAGGTTAAGCTTTAATAGAAGCACTAAAACAAAGCTTGATAGTTTTTCTTTTCCAAAATATTTCTAAGTACGATCACAAAATCAGAATTGGCTTCGGTACGTTGTTCCCAAGACATTTCGGGGTCTAAAAGAATTTCTTTTACCATTACAATCATCTCGGGCGCATTATCATATTTCCCAGAAAAAAAGTGTACAGCATTTACTTTTCTAAATCCATGAAAAGAGCCATCTTCTTTCTTAATGGTCAACCGATCCACATAATAATCTTTGAATGATCAGTTTTGTTCTACTCATGTTGCATTCGACCAAAAATAAGAAGACACCTACATCGCTGCAAGTGTCTGATTTAGAGAGCGTGGCCCAGCTTGGGCTCGAACCAAGGACTTACTGATTATGAGTCATTTAATTTATTTTTTATTATACTTTACATTGTTTTATTATACTTTATTTTTAACTGATTTTCAATACTTTACAAGATATTGTTTCTTATTCTAATTTACTTTTCTTTATATTTGCAGTGCAAATGTTCGTCAAATGTTCGTCAAAAAAAAGTATAAATAATGACCACTTTTCAGTTTACTTTAAAGAATAATGCTAAATCAAATGGTGAAAAAAGTATCATTATCTCCATCATCAAAGACCGAAAAAACACAAGTTTGTCCATCAGACATTCCTGTAAAGAAGAACAGTGGAGTTATGAAACGGAACGCGTCAAAAAAAATCATCCAAATTCTGAGAAAATTAACAAGTTTATTGACAAGTATAAGGTCATCATTTCAAATGCAATTGACAATCTTGAAGATGAAAACATCCCATACACTTTGCAGGATGTGATCTATGAAATCAAAAACTACAAAGGCGATGTAAAAGCGGTTTCTTATACCGATTTTCAGGAAAACATTATTGAAAATTTGAAAAAATCGGACAAGATTGGAACTGCGAGAGTAGAAAGAGATACGCTTAATTCTCTGCAAAATTTCTTTGGTAAAGATCAAATCGGATTTAATGAAATACGATATCTGTCACTTAAAAATTACGAAGCCCATTGCATTGCTAAAGGCAACAAGCCAGCAACTATTGGAATCAGAATGCGAACTATCCGAAATGTGTTCAATCAGGCAATCAAAGGAAAAGTAATCAAAGAAAAGCAATACCCTTTCAAAGATTACAAAATCTCTCAAATAAAAAGCACGAGCAAGAAAGAATTTCTCACCAAAACGGAAATCAAATCATTGAACGCCTATGAACCAGCAGATCAATATGAAGAGTTCGCAAAAGATATGTTCCTTTTCAGTTATTATTCAAGAGGAATAAATTTTATCGATTTGATACAGCTTGAAAAAAACTCTGTAGCAAACAAAATCATATCATATTACAGAGAGAAGACTGGCGTTGCGGTAAAATTCAAGTTAAATGATACGACAGAAAAAATTATTGAAAAATACATGTCTGAACAGGAGTCAAAATATATTTTCAACATCCTGAAAACCAATAATCCTTCAAAGACCTATTTGAAAAATAAATCACAGAAATACCTCACTGTTTACGTCAATAAATATCTGAAAAATATAATGACGAAGTTAGAAATTAATAAGAACATCACCTATTACTGCGCCAGACATTCGTTTGCCACAGCCCTAAAGTTTGAGAATGTTTCAATTGAAATCATCCGGGAAGCACTTGGACATAAAGACATTAATTCAACTATGTCTTACTTAAATTCTTTACCGGATGCGAAACTGGATAAGATTATTGAAGATGTTATCAAGTAGAAAATTAAATTATCTTTTGCGAAATTTACTCTTGAAATTTCGTGAAGCTTCCTCAAGAATTTCAACCATTGTTTTTAGAACGGTAATTATTTAACCAATTGTCAATATCTTTTCGGCTAAACAATAGCATTTTTCCTATTTTTATGAAAGGCATATCGAGTGTTGATTTCATTTTGTAAACGGTGGATCTACTGACACCAAAATACATAGCTAATTCTCCAGTTGCCATCAATTGATCAGTGTAATTTTCTTCAATCGCTGTCTGTGTTTGTTGAAGTAATTGTTGAAGCAAGACTTCGATTTTTTGTAATCGTTCGTTTATTAACTCAAAAGAATTTTCCATAATTTATTTGATTTAGATTGATTAATTATAATGACTACTCCATTCTGTACCATACTGCCGTCATTGGTTCTCATAACAAAATTAGCAGATATTTGCGACAAAAAGCATTTGTAATAATGTTCTTTAATCCAGAACGCTTACATTTGATTTTTCTTCTTTATTTTAGACCTATGAAGTTCCTTTTTATCTCCGATACGCACTCAAGACACAGAAGACTAACCAGTTTGCCTGAAGCTGATGTAATTATTCATGCCGGAGATATTTCGAAAGTTGGCAAAGAATACGAAGTGGAAGATTTTGTGGACTGGTTTTCTAATCTGAATTATCAGCACAAAATTCTCATTGCCGGGAATCATGATTTCTTTTTTGAAAGGGAAACGAACGAGAATATTCAGCATATTCTGAATGACAATATCATTTACTTGCACAATTCGCAGGTTGAAATTGAAGGAATAAGAATTTGGGGATCTCCCTATACTCCAAGATTTTTCAACTGGGCTTTTAATCTCCACCGGGGAACTGATCTTGAAAAGAATTGGCAACAGATTCCAATTGATACGGATATTTTAGTAACGCATGGTCCACCATTTGGAATTTTAGACCGAACAGTTTCCGGGTTGAATGTCGGTTGTAAAGAGCTGATGAAAAAAGTTAAAGAAGTTCAACCAAAATATCATTTATTCGGGCATATTCACGAAGGCTACGGAATGCTACAAAGTGAAAAAACCACTTTTATCAATGGCAGCGTTTTGAATGAGCGATATGAATTGGTAAACTCACCGATACTGTTTGAATTGGAGAAATAAAGCGGTTTTCAAAATTTTCCAGTTTTTCACTACTTGACAAGTTCTGTTCAAAAAATTTGGGCGTTCAATGACAATGAACAGGTAAAAATATTGAACATTAGTTTAATTTTTATGGTTATTCAGTTTGTCATTAATTTCATTCATCGTTTCAATTAAAACTTGAAAACTGGGGCTTTCGCCGACAATCATATTGACTTGCATGATTCTGTAATCATTTTCCCAATCAGCAATTACATCATCAGGTGGAATAGTGTTGATAAATCCTTTTTTGTGGTTTTCATAATTAATCCATTTGGAGCGATTCATTTTCTCTCTGAAAACAACTATCTTTTCAAAAAGTTCATCATCCTCTAAAGCGTTTTTTCCAAATTCGGTGTGATATAACTGAAATAAGTCGAATAAATGACGGCTCATTCTTTCAGTTCTTATTTTTTCAGTTGGTTTTGAAAACTCCTCGTGAAGCAAAAGAATTTTTTCTAAAAATGTTTTTGTCGGGACAGTAACTAAAACTTCAAATGGTGGTAATAAAAACGGAGCATCTTTATAATAGTTTTCGATAAATGATTGCACTACTTTTTTCTCGGAAGGTTCGGTCAATGCTCTCGCCCCCATTTCAATCAGGACTTTCTGTTGAACATAACTTTCTTGGGGAATTACACTTTTATAGACCAATTCTAAATGATTGGGATCACTGAGATCATCCACTATTTCTGAAAATTTGATTTCGTAATCCGAGTCGTTAATACCCAATTTTTCAAGTTGGTGAATCAGTTCTTCTCGAAAATCTGAGATTACAAATTTTCCTGCCGTTTTACGCAGTTTCTTCATTTGCGTTTTTGTTTCGGGATCATCTGTAAATCCTAACAGATTTTTATCTATAATCAAATCGACATCTTCAGAAAATCGCTCAATAATCTGATATGCCTTGCTTAACGATGTTCCCCCTTTGAAAATAATTTGGTCTTTATATTTCGACTGAAAAACTGCGCGTAAAACCATACAAACCCACCAATCTTTCTCTATCGCAAATGGCGCATAACCTGTATATAAAGCCAATTGGTTTAGCGTTTCAATCCTTTGTTCTTTGGTAAGTTGCTGATGCCACATTTTATGATTGATATATATTCTTTATTCTTTTTTGAATCCAAACGGGTGCGTATTTTAATTGAGAAAGCAGGACTTTTTCATCTAATTTCTTAATATAAACAGTGAGTTTTTCTTCAAAATCGTCCGAAATATTTTTTTCACCCGTAATTTTGTATGCCTGAATAATAAGTTGAAGTAAATCATCCTTAACTGCCAAATTCCTTGGCGCTGTTTTTTTGAATTTTATGATACTTTTACCGATCTTTATCTCTCTTTGAGCACCGTCTGTAAGATAAACTGCGTGAAGCGGAATTTGGGTAGAAAGTCCCAATAAGTACATCGCCATAATTCCTGTAGGTGCAATTCTGGCCTTATCTCTTTTGGCGATTTCTTTGGCAATTTCTTCAATACTTGGATATATTACTCCCAAAAGTTTGTCCACCTTCGGAACCAAATAAATTCCGTGCGCCAAACGTTGCAATTTTCCCTGCTCCTCCAAACGACGAAGAATCTGCCGAATATTTTCAGCAGAACCAAATTTTTGAAAATCTTCTGCGAAATATATTTTTCCCTTTGAAGATTTTCTTATCTTATTTTCTATTTGATTATGAGTGTTTTGTATCACTTTCTTCAAAATTATCTGTCACAAATTTAGTAAATATTAGTGACAAAACATGAAGGTTATTTAGTGTAATTTACCATACAATTAATCTAAAATGGAAAATCCAGGAAAAAGATTTCCCAAAGGATAAAGATGTAATGAACTCGCCTGACATAGCACTGAAAATAACAATCTATAAATGGTCATAACCAATCATTTTTTTTTGATAGACTACAATAAATTCTACTAAAATTCTTTTTTGAGTTCCCGTAATTGGTTTAACAAAATACCTCGAAGTTCCCTATCCTCCTCTTTTTTAAGCAATTTCTGAATCTCGATAAATTTTTGACTTCCATTCTTGAATTTTTCCGAATTTACAAATTCTTCCAACCAACAGGAAAAATCAGAAAGATTTGCATTATTACTTCTATACTTGAAATCTACCAAGTACTCCGGTATATCAATATTTGAGTTTTCATATTTTTCAATGGGAATGAGTGCTTTATCAAAAAACTTATCAAGAATGTAAGTGTTGGAGCAAAATGATCTAAAAATCATTTGTTCTGCTTGTTTGATTTTTCCAGATTTTAAGAGAATGATTGCCAGTTCAAACAGGAAATCAGGAAAACCAGCATCATCCGGAAAATTCTTGTGGAACCAGTTCAAATATCTAAGACCGCCTGACCAATCCTGAAGCTTAATATAATATTGTGGCGGCAAATACCGAAGACCACGACTGTCATCATAGAAACCTCCCCATCTTCTTTTGTCTGCCGACAATTCTGATTTTATTTTTTTAATTTTTAGCTTTATTTTTTCTGCTTGTTTTTCTGTCATGCTGTAAAAACTTTTTATTGATAAATGCTTTGCCAAGTAATACTGCTTTCTAAAGAAAAATTTATTACGGACAATTCAAAAAAGCATCTACCGTTGAGTGAATTTTGTTTTGCCAATCAGTAACTTTCTGAATTGGTTCAATAAATATTAAACTACAGTTCTTTTCTGACATTAAATCTTCCTCTTGACTGCTGACATAATTGCCACTTTTGATTGTTGTAGAATGTCCTGGATAAATCAAACCAGTTTTCGATCCATTGTAGTAGCGGTGGTAAACATACATTTGTCTTAAATCATTTGGGGAAGGATTGAAATCGCCTAAATTCTTCCATTTCGTATCTAAAATTGCCACCTCTTCCGTCACTTTATTCTTAATTATTATGTCCGCCTGCATTTTACTGTAATATCCATCTGATGGTTTCCAGAATTTTCGTGATTTTTGGGCTGAGACAGAACAGTTTTTTAATCTTCTTTTTAATGTAATAAAAACGAATTGCTCCCAAAGCACATTCATATTAAACATTAGGGCTATTACATCATTTCTGCCTTTGCTTATATCCGGATGCCAATTCAACAGGAGAAGCTGAGCTATTTTTACAGCAGTTTTATAATCTGCATTTTTTCTGTCGAATCTAATTCTCTCGAATGTAATTTCAGTAACCTTTATATCATCCAACTCAGGAAAATTCAGAAATAATGAACCAATTCTACTTTGCAAAGCCACATTCGAATTGAGTTTAGAAATAAGTTTTAATCCCTTATACAGAATTTTTAGGATAAGGTGGTCATTACTGTAATGAGTATGTTTAGTGTAAAACCTTTCTTGATGTGAAAGATTATGACTGATATTTTTCGCAAAATGAATCTGACCTTTTAACGCTCTAATATTGCCTTCAGTATGGACATATTTTTTTATCAATCCTTTTTGCAACAGTCTTTCAAGCTCATTTACGAACAATTCAAAATACAAATCCAAAATAGAATTTTTTCTTACTGACAATGTTGAGCTACCGCTTTGTTTTACTTCAAATCCCCAAATGGTTTGAATCATTCCGATCAGAATTGCTCTCCATTCTTCTTCACCGTCTTTATCAGCTTTAGGTAAAACTTCAATTGAATATTTTCCGACCTGCAAAACACCAACATATTCATTAAACTGCACACCATCCCTGATCAGAGAAAAGAACGGGCTATAGCTTCCGTAATATTTCTCTAACTGCAAATGAACATTTTTCGGCAATCGGTTTGCACCTGAATGAACGAAAATTTTCTCATGTTCAAAAACCGTTATTCTATTGATATCGCTAATCAATGTCTTGTTTCATTAACAGTTTAATTGCCTTCTCAAAATCCATTATTACCCGGTTACCTTTCCACATTATTTCATAATCTGGATTAATACGGTAATCCACTATTTCAAAACTTTCTTTTTCAGCATAGTTCTGAAAATCCGCATAATCGAAATCCGCAAATTCGGATACTTCTTTGTCACTTCTAACAAATCCCTGTCCTAAAATTAATCCGATTTTTCCGTAATCACCAAAAAAATACTCCTGTAACAAAGGAATTATATTTTTGTAGAATGACTCCAACAATGTTTCTTCATTTTTGTTTAGAAAATAAGCATGACCAATGCTGTGATCCCTGTCAATCAATTTTTCAATCCTATTATTGATGGTGTGCATGATTCTGTACAATTCAAACCCATGAACAACATCCTGCAACCCCGCTAAATCATATTTTGGAGGCATTTCTTCAAATGAAAATCTTCGTCTCAATGCAGTATCAAGGGCTTCAACACTTCTATCTGCTGTATTCATTGTTCCAATAATGTAAAGATTGCCCGGAACACCAAATTTGGACTTACTATACGGCAAAGTAACCTGCAGGGCTTCTGTATTTCCAGCTCTTTTATCTTCCTCAATCAAAGTTATTAATTCTCCAAATATCTGGGATACATTTCCTCTGTTAATCTCATCAATAATCAAGACAAATAATGGCACACTTTCGACAGATGCGCTTTGATTGCTTTGATTGTTTTTTAGTTTGTTATTTATATAATTTAAAACTGCCCAATATGCCGTGGAATTGGAACCACCAATAGCTCCCCTGAATTCTTTATCAATATTTTTTACTGCAGACAAATCAGGTAATGCCAGATATAATTTCTTTACGCGATTGTAGGATACAGTATAATCCCTGCTATTTGATTTAGAAGGTTGGACTTTTAGATTTCCGTTTGCTGTAACATCTAACATTTTCATACCCATTCCTGCGGTTTGTATTGGGAGGACAAGAACTTTATCTTTTGAAAGCATCGCTGTTGTTTCAGAAATTAGCTCTGCCCAAGCATCATCAAACCCATATTCGGCTGTTTGAGCTCCTGAGTCCGGTTTTGCTTCGGCTGCTTTCTGTGCGAGCTTCTTGAAAATACCGTCCTGTATTTCATACACAATACTGCGTTTTCCATCTTCATCTTCCTCTATTTCCGGTTTTATTCCTTCTATAAAATCTTCATAACTCATACTCTGGTGAAAGGTTGTAAAAACTATTTTACCTTCTTTCACCAATCGGTCGTATTCTTGCTTTACCGCTCTTCTTTCTTGTGAAAAATCAAAATCAGGTGATATGATTTGGATTGCTTTATTAATGCTATTGTACGTTTTACCAGTTCCGGGTGGTCCAAAAAGAATTTGATTCAGCGGTTGCTTTTCAATAATTCCCTCTTCAATTTCTTCTGGTTTTACATCCTCTTCTTCTTCCAGGTCTTCTTCAAGTTTTTCTAGCGGTTTGTATTTTTCGAAGCGCTCATACATTTTCTTAATCATCTGCTCCTGTTCATGCAGTGTGAAACGTCTTGCAACAAAATCCGGATACTTCTCTTTCATCTTGTCAATTGCAGATTCTACGATTGGAAAAATCTTTTCTAAAGTCGCACTCATATCATCTTTGAACTCATCAAATTCAGAGTATTTTGCACCGGAATAAACTCCAAAGAATTCCATTTTATTAGTATCCGGTCCAATATAGACTAAAGGAAAAGTGTCTTTTACCTCTGCTTTAATGCTTCTTATCAGTTCAAGTGCATATTCGTTTTGCTTATCATGCGGTTTCTTCGTTTGGTTAAACTGCACATAAAACTCAATCTTTTTAGGACGCATATCAATAACAAGATTGATGAGATCACCCGAAGAACCGGGATATGCAACAGGAATAAACCAAAAAGTAGTGGAAAAATATTTTGATTTTTCGGTACCAATGAAATAGTTCAGCTCCGCTCCTTTAGTTGCTTTCTGTCTGACTGAAAAGGTGAAATTTGGATCTGCTTCATTTTTACTTTTCAGATAATTAAAAAACTGTAGCTGAAGGTCTTTGTATTTGCTCATTTTTGTAATTTCAATTATTGCTTATTTCTTGATTAGGATACCGATAGTTAATAACAAACCTAAAGCAGGAGAGTGAGTAATGTGAACATATGCTCTAAAACTTTTAGTTGCAAAATTATTCAATTCAACATTCGCATTGTAAACCTGCTTTAAATCCATTTCCCATTCTTTATTAGTTGAACTTCTAATAAACCAAATAATGATTTTACGACATATTCATAACCTGCCAGACTGTAAAAATTGGCAACAGGTGATACAAGTTGTATAAAATCTAAAAAATTGATTTGGGGCTTAGTTTTTTTGTACATATATTAAATGATTCCTAATTCAGTAAGTATATCTTTTTTCATTTTACTTAAAGGTCTTCTGTCAAAATTAGCTTCGTCAACATAAGTTCCAAAAGCTAACCTATAAATTTCTTCTCGATCTACCTTTCTATTCAGTATTTGGTTGTAAAGGATTTCTAAATATTTATCAGAATAAATGTCCTTCAATTTCTTAAGATCTTTGATTTCATCTTCATGAGCTTTATAAACTTCTTCTATTTTAAATGCTTCTATACTTTTTTCTGTTAACGGATTATTAGCGATTACCTTGAAGGAAAAGTTAATTAGATCTTTATAATCATAACTAAATCTGAAATCTAATTTCTCTATTTGAGGATTATTTAAATATGGATGAAAATGCTCCGAAATATTAAACTCTTTATTTCCCTTTATTCCACTATTACAAACATTACAACTGGGTATTAAATTAAAAAACGATACAGCAAAGAGTGGAAAATCAGATTGAGAGAACCAATGATCAAAAGTAGGCCTTGTTATTTGTTCATGATTAGTACCCAAAACGGTCTTAGTATACATACGATTACAATAAGGACATGTTGGAATGTCTAAATTTTTAGCTAAATCATAACGATTATAAAAAGAATAATTATCCCAGCTTTCATAATCACAGATCTTCCTAATAGAGTCTTTCTGTTTCTTAGATTTAAACAAATATTTAAGCGAGTCTAATTCTGCTGGATTCCCAATCAAAACCTTTCTTAAATTATCTTCATTGTTGAGAAAAGCCTTAACAACACTATGGATACCATCGACATGTTTTACGAACGTAATGTTTGAAAATGGTTTGGTATCGGTAAACCATCTCCCATTTAATTTTCTTTTAATTATATAACGCCAATATTTATAATGTATCTCTTTTGCATACTCTATTTTGGCTAAACTGACATCAATATAATTCATAAATTCTCTAACTTGTTGTTGAGCAAATTAATTTCATTGCTTATTATTCTCTTTTGGAATTCGGAATCACCTTCGAGTTCGGAAATCATCTCTGATAACTTGATTTTCAAAATTCTTTCATCAATGATTTCAATAATTTTTTTATAAAAACTAAGTTTTTCATAATAATCTTCATTTCTCCTTTTTGTTTTCTTATTAACGTTTATCCAGGCAATAATTTCCTCTATTTTATTCTTTGCAAAATCTCCCATTAATCCGTCATGAATAAAGAAAGACTCTGCAAGCAATTCTGAAATATTTGCCCCAAAAGTATTCTTATTAAAATTCGTTGATAATTCTGTAAATCCATCTGAATTTTTATCAAGAAAAATAATATTATCCGCTGGCAAGTCTGACAAAGCTAATGGATCATGTGTAGTAAATATTATTTGAAGATTCTTATCTTGAAAAATTTCTGGAATAATTTCAATTAAAAGGTTAACATATTTTTTCTTCCATGTTGGGTGAAAAGCAATATCAGCTTCATCTAATAGTATAATATAATCGTTTATTTCGTTGAATTTATTTCTCCCTTGGTAATCAACATATATATTGTTTCCGATGTTAAAAGCGATTTGATTCAACTGCGAAAATAATTCAAACATTGTTTGTTCGCCAGTGCTTAATTGAATGTTCGTACTCAATTCTAAAATTGGATAATCTTCGTAAGTAAAATATTTTCTAAAGGAAAAAATAAAATTTTGAAAAAGATCAAGAAACTCAATAGCATTCTCTCTTGGAATATAAAATTCTGTCCAATTTTTGTAATTTTCTTGTTTGTCAATAATACCAATCAAGGATTCTGTAAAACTTTTTATTTCATCAACTGGTAACAAGATAGGATCTGAATTCGATGTCGGTTTTATATATGCATTGTCTAAAAACCAATAAAAAGCTTCTTTGTACGATTCTTGCTCAATCATTTCAGAAACATTTCCGTTTACATAACCTTCACTTAAATATTTATTACCAGAATAATCTAGTATTTGTTTGATTTTTAAAATCACACAATTAATTATTTCAGCTTTTAACCTAATTCTATATTTAAGGAGATTGAATTCATCATTTGTTCTAATTTCATCAACCTCTGTTAAATTAAGTCTGTCTAATTCTAATTGTTCAAGAGTTTGAACTTCTTTATTTTTTATATTATCAAGTTCTCTAAAAAATTGTAAAAAAGCCCTTGAAATATTCCAATCGTCATCTTTCAGTTTAAGTAATTTTACTTTAACAAAATTTAGATCAGGCAATCCTAATTCAATTAATCGATAATAAAGGGACTCTCTCTTATGCAGTTTGAATAGATTTTTTAAAAATTCTGAATGATGAATTTCAAGCATTTCATTAAGCCCAACTTGATCATGTCTTAATTCCTCGCTGATCTGTGAATATTTAGATATATTTAAGACTGTATCTTTAATATTATTTTCTGGATCATAACTTAAAAAAGGTGTATAATATATTTTAAGATAGTTTGTTGTGGATACTTCTTTTCCATCGTTATCAATTCCATTAAGATCACTATCTCTAATGGTTTTCAATAAGGTAGTCTTTCCTGCACCATTTTTACCGACGATTGCAGAAACCAAATGAATTTTTCCAAACAGGTTTTCAATATAGTTTTCATTGATTTCAAGTGTTGCCGAATAATCATAAGGATCACTCTCATTATATTCAATTTGTGAAAAATATTGTCCGCCAAAATTCAAATTTATTTCGGTATGATTCTCTCCGAAAATGTATGGAAGGCTGTTTGGATAAATTGAAATTGAGGAAATCATTATTTTTATTATTTGCAGCGTGAATTCGAAAATAAGAAAAACAAGCAACATTTTTAAGTTTTAGTTCAAGAATCGTGTAAATGATAATTTAGAAGCTCTGGCGAAAACCATTTACGATTATTGGTTTGTTCAGTTCGATTTTCCTGATGAAAATGGAAAACCATACAAATCGTCTGAAGGAAAAATGGTTTATAATAAGGTTTTGAAAAGAGAGATTCCTGAAGGATGGGAGGTTAAGACAATTGGAGATTATTGCAAATCTACTGGTGGATTTGCCTTTAAATCCAGCTGGTGGACAGATCAAGGTTATCCTGTCATTAAAATTAAAGATATTCAAGAAAATTACAAAATCAATCTGGAGGATTTAGCGTATGTTAATTTAACAGATAAGCGTATTGATGATAAATTTAAAGCTAAACCTGGTGACATCCTTATTGCAATGACTGGAGCAACCGTAGGAAAGTATGCTATGGTTCCTTTCACCGAAATGCCATTGTATGTTAATCAGCGAGTTGGTTATTTTAATTTGGGTGATAAGCCAGAAGAAAACCTACCGTTTTTAATTAATTCCTTAAATCAAAGATACTTTAGAGAAGCGGTTTTTATGTTAGCAAAGGGAGCAGCACAGCCAAATATCAGTAATGAACAAATCAATAATATTCAATTAATACTTCCAAAAGCGGATATTATTAAATCATATAATAAAATATTTGAGTCTTACTACTTAAAAAATCTGCTCAATCAGCAACAAAACCAACAACTTACGCAACTTCGAGACTGGCTTCTCCCAATGCTGATGAATGGTCAAGTTTCAGTGAAGTAAAAGTTTTTCTTTGTGGTAAATTATCATTTAGCTGGTTGTTTGCAGAAATTTTCTTGTCAATTTTCTCTAAAATATCTGAAATGAGTTTTTGTATCTTAATTTCTGGCAGTTGTAATTCGAGATCGTAATAACTGTTGAAAGTCATACTTGGAACGCCAGTTCCTGTATTTAGATTTTCCAAGTTAAGACCTTTTAAATAGTAATACAAAAAATAGGGAGCAACTAATTCTTCGTTGATTTCAGTATAATAAAGAGTATCAACGGTCCAAAAAGGTTTGTTTGTATATTGTATGTTATGCAATGACCCCTTTCTTGGAAGTAGAATACTTGGCTTATCATAAACATATTCATCAACATACCGCATTAATCCACCGCTACCATAAACAGGAATTTTTCCGTCAGCTAATGATTTGTGGTCTTTGCCGTTTTTTATTTTTAGCAATTGGCTAAGTTTATATTTTTTCATCATTAGCCAATAAATTTACGATGAGCAATTTTTACATTTCCCTGATTTACCATTGCGTAATGCAATGTGGTGTCAATCTTCATATGCCCAAGCAACTTTTGCACTTGTTCAATGGGCATTCCTTTATCAATAGCTAATGTCGCAAGTGTTCTTCTGAATTTGTGGGGATGAACTTTCTCAATATTACATTTAATTCCGAGCTTTTTAAGCCGGGTTTCAATAGCACCAATTGTAAGTCTGGTGTGTGGTTTTGCAAGTGATACAAAAAGTGCATTATTACTGTCAGCACGACTTTCAAGATATTTTTTGAGATGGATTTTGGTGCGAGCGTCAAAATAAACAATTCTTTGGCAATTTCCTTTTCCTAAAACAATACATTCTCGCTCATGGAAATCAATGTCGGTAATATTCAGTCTTACCAGTTCGCCAACACGCATTCCTGTTGAACTGAGTAATTCTATCAATGCCAAATCCCTTATTTCTGTACAATTATCGCGGAGCGTTTCTATTTGCTCGTCAGACAAAATTTCCTTTACCTGTCTTCCGCTTTTTACTTTGTGAATCCTTCGTACAGGGCTTTTTACGATGTAATTTTCATCCTCAAGCCATGAGAAAAAAGAAGAAAATATCCTTCGTATATTATCAATGGTAACTTTGCTTGAATTTTTAAGTTCCTGATAATTTGCAAGATAGAATCTCAAATCATTGGTTGAAATCTCAACCACATTTTTCTTGATTTCATTGAATAGATGCCCAATAGTCGAAGTATAATATTTTAATGATTTTTCAGAACATCCTTCAACTTTTTTTGAAGAAATAAAAAGTGATAGAAGTTTTGGATTGTCGAGGATTTTGTTATCGTATTCAGGATGATAATTACTGATTGTTTTATTTTGAAGTATCGAGCAAAGTACCTGATTAAGAATTTCCATTTGTTGTTCGTTGATAATCATTTGCATCGCATTCTTAATCTCGTTGATAAAATTGTTGTTCATAAAGTTGGGTTAAAATCCCGCAAATTGCATGAACGCTTATAATATTTTGTCTGTTTTTGGATATAGTTATCAACAAAGATAGATAAATGATAATTTAGAAGCCTTGGCAAAGACTATTTATGATTATTGGTTCGTCCAGTTCGATTTTCCCGATGAAAACGGAAAGCCTTACAAGTCTTCGGGTGGAAAAATGGTTTATAATAATGTTTTGAAAAGAGAAATTCCCGAAGGTTGGGAAGTTAACACAGTTGGTGAATTTTCAAATGTAAAAAAAGGAACCCTGATTACGGAAAAAAACGCAAAAACAAATGGTAGTGTAAAAGTCGTTTCAGCAGGGATTGGTTTTTCTTATTTCCACGATAAAAGTAATTTTCCGGCAAATACAATTACTGTCAGTGCTTCAGGAGCAAATGCGGGTTTTGTAAATTTTTGGAGAGAGCCAATTTTCGCATGCGATTGCACAACTATCAGAGGGGAGAATGATTATGCAACCTTTTATATTTTACAATTTTTAAAATCAGTGCAGGAGTTTATTTATTCGCAAGCGCATGGCTCAGCACAACCACATGTTTATCCAAAAGATATTGAGAATTTGGAAATTGTTTTGCCGACAAAAAAAATATTGGAGCAATTTGGAAAAGCCATTATTCAAATGAATGACAAAATAACAAATGACCAGCAACAAAACCAGCAACTTACGCAGCTTCGAGACTGGCTCCTTCCAATGCTGATGAACGGACAGGTAACAGTGAAGTAAAAGCAGAATTTGTCTTTTTCATTTGCGATAAATTATCATTTATCTTATTATTTACTTCAATTTTTTTCTCTAAAACTGATAAAATAGAGCTGATTTTCTTTTGAGTAGAGAGGGCTGGCAAATGAAGTGGAAAAGCTTTAATAATATCAATTGGCAAAGTGCATCTTTGTCCACTACCACCTGCATTGTTCTCAAAATATTCTTTTGCTTGCTTCGTTTTAAACCAATAATGAAGAAATCTACCGTCCAGTACATCTTCAAAAGGTGTAATTAATGAAAGATGATAGCCTAAAACAACATCGTCAAAATCTTGTGAAATAAAAGTTGAAATACCAATATCATCTCTTTTTTCACTATCCTTTGTTATTGCAACTTGTCCTTTCCTTAAAATAAACTTTTCAAATTCGTTTTCGTTGCACGAAGCAATCATAAAGTTTTCAGCTTTGTCCGCATCAATGAACGAATTTTTGTAAACATCGGTATAATTGCAGAGACGAACGGAAATTTCGTCTGCTTTCGTTTTCTTATCAACATTGCTTAATTTGACATCTGCAACTTCACCGAGTTTAACCGCTCTCCATCTATTCATAATTACACTAATATTGTTTTTAATGCTGATAACTTGAATGTTATATAATTAATTAAATGTTAAAGTTATTGTTTTTGCACAAAGTTTGCATATATTTGCAGTGTTCTTTACCCTTGGTCTGGAACCTACAAAGGTCTTAAACGTTGAACCAGTTAATCAACGTTTTTTTTATTTTCGATAATCAGGACTTGCCAAAATCTTTTCAAGATTCTCGTCATTGTTTACTTCATAAGCCGTTACAAATCTCGCTTTCAAAGGATTAAAAATAATAATTACCACAATGTAATTATTCTTTACCAATGCTACTCTTCTGCTGCTTTCATAACTTCCCGTTTTGCTGTTCCAGCCTTCCTTTAGTATGGCGTCGGGATCTTGCAAGGTGTCTTTTATCCAAAAAATTTTTTCCAAACGGTTTAGCGACAGAATAGATTTGTCTTTCTTCCTCCTATTGTCACTTTCGAAAAAGCAATGATCAAACATTTGGTCAAAAAACTGAACCAAAATCCCATCAAATGTCATAATCTTTTTTTGACAGTATTCTGTCTTCCAAATCTCGCGCAGTTCTTCTTCAGAGAAATTCTGAGGTTTAATTTTTTTGTATTTCATCACCAACCGCCCTGCAAATTAATCTTAAACACATTAAATTTCTCTTCATTTTTTGGTGTATGCTGTATTGTATATCTTAAATGAGATTCTACATACTGAATCAGGGCATTTTTCGCCTCGCTTTGTGTTTTTTGGTTCACTTTCGCTGTCGCAATCCCAGTCAATAAATCAGCGAGCTGAATACCCAAGCTTTGATTGGAAGGCAATCCCTGAACCAATCTCACATCGGAAAAGAAATTGGCTTTGTCCAGAAATCTTTCAAGTTCTTTTAGTCTGCCTTTATTACGATTCTTTTTTAGGTCTAAATAGACATCATATAAGTTGAAATCATAAATCCATGTCTTAATCATCTGATAATAAAACTTGTAAAAACTCAATTCAGCATCGCTATTATGAAACTTTATTAAATCCACTTTATCAGATTGTACAAGGATTACACGAAATCGGAGATATTTTGAATCAAAAAAATAATCGATAATTTCTTTGTAAAGCGGTAAATATTTTGGTGTCACCTTATTCCATTTCAGTTCTCCCTTTACACCGTATTTTCTTTTTATAGAGTTTACGTCTTCTTTAAACTTTGTCCTCATTTCCGATGGAAGCCAAACACCACCAATACCGATAAATGAATGTTCATCTTTTTTATTTAGTGCCTCAAGACAACTTTCGTCACAATAAATTTCGAAATTCATATCTACTTATTGAATTTGATGTTCTGTAAATTTTTTTTAATCTCCAAATCCAACGCATTACCTTCCGCAAAGAGTTCGTTCAGTTTGGTTTCAAAACCATTCAGTTTTTCTGCGAATTCTTCGGCGGTAATTTCGATATACTCAATCTTTACTTCAAAATATTGTCCTGCGGAAAAACTGTAGTTTTTAGCTTTTATTTCTTCTACAGAAACCACAACGCTTAAATCTTCTACCGCTTCTTTTGCATGGAAAGTTTCTACAATTTTTCTTTCTTCTTCACGGGTAAGAACGGTACGCTGGTTTTTTCCGTCTTTAACAGTTTCGCCCAACTTACTGGCATCCATCAAAACAACTTGGTCTTTACCAGCTTCCTTGTCAATAAAAAGAACAGATACATTGGTTCCTGTACTTGCGAAAATATTACTCGGCATACTTACGACACCGCGCAACCAACCTTTATCAATCAATCTCTCGCGGATTTTCTTTTCTATGCCACTTTGCGCAGTAATAAATCCTGTAGGAACTACAATCGCCGCTTTTCCCTGATCATTCAGGCTGTACATAATGTGCTGAATAAAGAGAAGATAAATCGCCATAGATTCTTTCTTAGTCTTTGGCACATTGGGAATTCCCGCAAAAAAACGCTCTTTGAAACGGTCGGTATCCAAATCTTCCCTGAAATCTGAAAAATCTAATTTAAACGGAGGATTTGAAACAATATAATCGAACTTATGTTTTTCCAGATAATAAGGTTCTGCTATAGTGTTGGTCTTGATTACATTGGGAATACTATGCGTAAGGTTGTTCAAAATGAGGTTTAGACGCAACATCGTGCTCGATTTTTGCGAAATATCTTCAGAGTAAATTGTACAACGATCTTCGCCAATGTTGTGCGCCAAAGACATTAATAGCGAACCTGAGCCAACACTCGGATCGTAACACTTTACTTTTTTCACATCGCCTTCCACCAAAATATCTGCAATAATTCTGGAAACAGCATTTGGCGTATAATATTCGGCATATTTTCCACCAGAATCCGAGTTGTAATCTTTGATTAGGTATTCGAAAATATCTTTGAAGAAATCATACTTTTCCGTGAAATAATTTTCAAAACTTTCTTCAAAACTAAATTCAAATAATTTATTGATTAATGCTTTGCAGAATCCATCTCGTTGTGAAGAATCGGTAATGTAATTACTCAGCTCATCAAAAAGTTTGTCTTTCGCTCCTGAAAATGACTTAATGGAGAATACATCTGCATTCTCTATACTGATGTCTCGCAAAGTATCATCAAAGGTTTTTGCAAAATCTTCGCTGTTTTGACTGTTGTACAGATGCGAAATGAGTTGATGAGGCTTCAATCGTGGCACATTTTCATCCAGCAAATCCATTAATAAGTCGTAATGTTTCGCTTGGATTGCCTTTAGGTTTTCATAAAATGAATTGTTATCGCCGAGTTCAGGTTTTAGTTTCTTTACCTCAAAGCGGAATTTGTCATTCAAGAATTTATATAAAAAAACTTGTGTAATAATTTTGAATTCGTTTCCATCGTTACCCAAACCATAGTTTGCACAAACACTTTTCAGGCTGTCGATTAGCTGTTTGGTTTTGGTAGTATATGTAATATCCTGTGTCATTTATCTATTTCCGTAAAGTTGAAAGTATTCCCTTCCAATTAAATTGCTAATATTTTGTCTGGTTGTTGCATCAATATCCAGTTTTTCTTTTACAACAAACTGTTCTGCAACCAATCTTACAAGGTATCTGTCGAACCAGGCTTCATTATCAATAATATTTTCCTGTCCATCCAGTTTTTCTTCAATTTCCTGTCGCACTTGCATCAACGCTCGGTGCAATTGCATTTCTTTGATGCTGAGATTCCCTTTTTCCGTAAGGCGTTTATGAATACGCACATACTTGTCATCATTTTGGTATTTTGCCTTTAGCAGGCTATTTTTACGATTAAGTTCTTTTGCTTCGTCATAAATCTTACGAAGCAACTGCATATTTTCTACCATGTCTTCCTGATTGGTTTCAGAAAGGTTTTTCTTTTTGAAAATTCTTTCGAGCTCTTCCTTCAGATTAATGAAGTGTGGATCTGCTGTGTCTATATTCTGCACCAAAGCTTCGCGTGTTTTCCTTAGTTGGTCTTTATATTCATCAGCAAGTTTAAGTTCCTCTTCTCCAACTTTTATGAATTGAAATACAATGTCTTCTAAAGCCGTGTTCAGCAAGTTTTGAGTTTCATTGCCGCTGTCAAGATTTTCGATCAGGTTCATGTTGTCCAAACGATTCTGAGCTTCAATCAATAAACTGTTCAGAATTTGGAAATCAACAAGTTCGCCGAAACCCTCAAATCCATTAATTGCGATTAGATTTTTAAGTTCTTTTGCAGTTCGAAGAGCTTTTACTAACGCCAAAAGTTCCTTCTTATCGGTAATTTGCTCTATCTGTTGTGAGAAAATTTCGCGATTTTCCGTTTCATAGTGAAAAAGCGTTTCTTTAATTTCATTGATTTCTGCCCGTATTTCATCTTCCGATTTGAAGAGAAACGAATACATTTCCATTTCATCTCCCAACTGTTCCTGTAATTCTTGGAAATACAGATGGTTTGTACGGTCAAAAGCTTTTGAAATATCCGCAAAATCTACCACATAACCATATTGATAGTTTTTGTAAGGCCTGTTTACTCGTGTTAAAGTTTGCAACAAATTATGATCCTGAATTACTCTTGCCAAATACAACTTTTTTAAGCGCTTTGCATCAAAACCTGTGAGCAACATATTGTAAACAAAAAGCAAATCGATCTTTCCGCTTTTATATGCTTCAATAAGGTCTTTTCTTATTTGTTTATCATTTTCATCATGTAGAATTAGCGCAGCTGTAAGTTTTTCTTTTTTTCGTTTTCCATAAGGTTCTCTCTCATCTGCAACCATTGGCAGCTTATCTGCTTCAATTTCCTGTACTCCGTATTTTTCCTCAAAAAGTTGAAACAACATTTTCGCCTGTTTTGAAGAATCACAAACCACCATTCCTCCCAAAGTTTCATCTTGCCAATAATCTCTGAAAGAAGTCAGATCATCCGTAATATAATCCAATAAACCTTGGGCGAAGCGACGGTCGGCATAAACATCTGACGCTTTTACATCACCTTTCAAAACTTTAATTTGCTCCATTACGGCTTTCATTTCCATTTTGAAAGTTCCTTCAATTTCCTCCCGAATTAACCGCAAAGTATATCCATCGGCAATTGACCTGTTG
This sequence comes from Chryseobacterium suipulveris, assembly GCF_022811685.1. NCBI lineage: Bacteria > Pseudomonadati > Bacteroidota > Flavobacteriia > Flavobacteriales > Weeksellaceae > Chryseobacterium > Chryseobacterium suipulveris. The sequence continues at coordinate 2,008,771 of NZ_CP094532.1, forward strand.
TAATAGTATTTATGAAAATAGTTACCAAAAAGTAATTTTGAATCATATTCTTTCGCAACTTCCCTCAGCAATGGTGTTCCAGTAAGAGCAATCTTAACAGCTTTCTTATCTGAATTAATAAGGTTTGCGAGATAGTTTCCTTTTGGATTGTAACTTCGGTGTGCCTCATCTAAAAAGAAAACTCGCTGTATATTAATGTCATAACCGATTGCTTCTGCAACAGTTGCGTCCTCACTAAATTTCTGAATATTTACAACCGTAATTTCAGACTGACCACTATCATTATGAATAGCGCCAACTACTTTTAAATCTGCAATAAACTCCTGACGTGAATTTACCTTATTTACCTTTAAACCACGTTTTATAAATTCATTTGAAGCCTGAATCAGCAAATCCAAACGGTCAACAATAAAATAAAATTTGGGAATTATATTTTGCTTCTGATAATAGTCTGTAAGATGTTTTACATTATAATAAGCAAGTGCGGTTTTACCCGAACCTTGTGTATGCCAAATGATTCCTTTTGTTTTCCCTTCATCTAATTTTGAAGCTATTGCCATCGTTGCAAATACCTGCGGATAACGCATAATATGCTTTTGCAGTCCACTTTCTTCACGGACGTAAGCAATAGAATAACGCAACATAAAAGCAAAACGTTCACGGCTGAACAGAGAAGTTAGAATGCGGTTTGTCGGAGAATGCGGTTCTTTGTTAATCTTAAACTCAGGGCTATGCTTGATTACCAGTAAGTTATTATCTTTTAGAACATGAGTTTCCTGTTCATCAGAAATATCTTTCAATGGTTGCTTTACAGGATATTCAGGATCTTCCCTGAAATAATTGAAATGAAGATCTGAGTACGTAGAAGTTGCATAGAAAGCTCCAAAAACAGGTTCTACAATACCATCTTCGTAATTCATGTTGTTGGAAAACACCATTAACTGTGTGATGTTGGCAAACTTCCTGAAATGCTTTCTCTTAAACCGAGAGTTTATTCGGCTTCGTTCTGCTAAAACTCCTTCTTTATTATGGGGTTTCTTGACTTCCACAAAAGCTAAAGGCAAGCCGTTTATCAGAATGGTAATATCTGGGCGAAATTCTTCATCTCCATTTTTGCAAGTCAGTTCAGTTGTGACATGAAAACTATTATTATTGAAATTCTTGAAATCGATAAGCTTTATTCCCGAAGTTGCAGTTAATCGCTGATAAAATTTTTCGCCGATGTCTTCATAATCCAGTTCAAGGCTGATTTCATCAAGCAACCTCTTTAATTCTTCTACAGAAGCATTTGGATTGATTCTCGAAACACTCTCAATAAAAATTTCTTCAAAAATATTGGTATCTTCTCTTCTGATCTGTTTGGAAAACGGAATATATTTGTATCCCAACTTTAGCAGATGAAGCAAAGCAGGAATTTTTACGCGTGAATTTTCGTTGAAAGACATCCGTTTTTCTAATGATTAAAACGATAAAGATAAGAAATTCTAAGAATTCTTTTGCAAAGCTCGTTAAGGGAAAATTACTATTGAAAAGTAGGTATTTCTTCTTGTTTAAATACCTCCCATCATTGTAATAAAAAAACCTAATAAATAACTATAAAAGAGATTGAATATTGTGGTTTTTTACAAACATTTCATAGAAATCGAGGGTTCTGCAACGGCTAATGTTACCAGCCGTTTTATTTTTCAATTTTTATTGTGTCTAATAGGTTTTTCAATCTTTCAAGCAATTCGTCATATAAAACAAATTCAATATCCTTAAGACTTTCTCTTAGATTTTTAAATTGATTTCGCTTCTTGTTGGTGTCAAGTTGGTTAGTGTGCCCAATTACTATTATGGCTCTTGGATTAATAATATTCACATTCAGCCCCTCTTAAGTTTCTGTTTCTGTTTCGATTTTTATCGCTTTGGCATAACTCAACGCATTTTCCTTTGATTTTTGTAAGTAATCAGATACTTGCGATATAACCATAGAAACTTCTTTGCTCCAAAACCAGGTTTTGTGACTATTGTCATGTTGTATTAGGGGTGTACCACTTTTCTTAAGTTCATAAAAGTCAATATAACCATAAATGTCAACTAACACCAAGTCTGGATATTTTGTAATTCCAGTTGCAATATTTTTATAGTCAATTTTGTGAACATATCTAGTGTCAAATAAAGTAATGTAATCATCAAAGAATTTTTGCCATTCACTTTCGGCAGGATTGTCGTTTAATAGTTTTTCGTATTTCTGAATTATCTCTTGCAAGCTCAAGATTTGTGCATTTTTCAACAAACCTGCAGTCATTTTTTTTACTATATGACTTGCCTTAAACTTTCTGGTCGCCTTTACGTAAAAATTGCCTATTAGTTCAATTTCAGTTGATGTAAGCTTTTCAATCAGCTTGTCATTAAGATTTCTAAGAATTAAATCTTTGTTATTGTTAGTTTCTGTGAAATCAAAATTTATTGCAGGAAAAATTTCAACGATTAAATTTTTTATTAAAATCTTTTTAGTGTCATTGCAAGCTCGTTGTTCCTGGTTAATGCTTGTCAGTAGTTGTTCTAAATCAGCATAATTAATAACTAATGTTTTATTCTTTTTTTCAGACTTTTTATCTTTTGATAAAAGCAGGGCATCTATTTCTTTATTTTTAAAATTATACTTAAAAAAGTTGTTTAAACTATTTTCTGAAAACCCATAACCAAAAGGACTTATAAAGTTTGGAAAATCGTTAATATTGTCAATTATTAGTTTTTTTATTTCTTCGCCTTCAAATTCGTATTCAATTTGTTTACTATTCTTTTTGTAGATAAGTATTTTTTCATTTTTATCGTCTTCTTTGTTTTGTCTGTAAACGCTTGTAACTTTACCCTTAATGTCTTCAAAGATTAAAAGTTTTTTAGTTTCTTGGATTTGCTTCATTTGTTAGACGCTGTTTGTGTAGTGTCCTGAAATAGGATGCCATTTTGGTTAGTAATTAATTATATTTTCCATTTCTTAAAGTTAAAAAATTGTGATTGAATGTGAAAAACTCTTTTCCACAACTTACTTAACATGGATATTAGCTCGACAAAAAGCAACATCATTCGACGGACAATAAATAAAAACCACTATTAAATTACTTCAAAAGAAGTTGAATTTGTGTTTTTCTAGAGTTTCAAAAAAACAGAGGATTGCGCAACGATTACCCTTGTTGTTAGCAGCAGCTGTTATTTATTCAACTTTTTTTATTATCCAAGTATCAGTACATAATCCATTTAGTTGCGTATTAATTCTGTCTTGATGGATAGCAATGCAAAGCAAGTCTGTTGGTCTTGAAAAACCGACATAAACCATTTTTGTAGATTGTTTAACTCTATCACTAACAGTCGATTGTATTTGCGTTCCTAGGAATTGATCTTTTAGTCGTTGAGATTCATATGATTTAGCATTTGTACCTCGTCCATCTTGTTGAAAATATGATTCCAAATATAAAGTCGCACAATGTGTTTGTCCTTTTACTGCGTGAACGCTTGTAATTTCAATTTCAAGACCATCTTCTTTGTAATGATTGGTAAGGGTTGAAAAATCGTTATTTTCAACAGAAACATCTTCTATATCATTGTTAATAAAGTCATTACTTGCAGAAATGTTTTTATCAAAAATAGCAAGTAAAGTCGGAATGTATTCTCTTATGCTACTGCAAACTTCATCTGTTTTTTCTTGGATTATACCGATACACCAATTGTAAAGGTTCAAGTTTAGTTCATCGTATTTTTTAATATCTTCTTCGTGAATAAAATCAATTAATTTTTTCTTTGTGTATAGTCTGTTGTCTACGGTATTGATGTTTTCCAAACGCAAAATTTTCAGGAAAGCGTTCAAAATATTTTTACGCAAAGGTTCTAATGTAGTCTTTTTCTCATAATACATTAGATAACTTTTCAAATTATTATAATCTTGCTTTGGTTTACCTTTCTCTTTGTTGAAACCTTTGTAATAATCTTCTAAACGTAGCTTAGCTACATTATTTCTACTATCTACATCTTCTTTCCATTCTGTATTCCAACAGACAACTTTGATAGGCTTTTCTGAATTGACTAAATTATTTTCACGTACAATTTGAGCAAAATAAGGAATGATGTTTCCGATCGTATTATCTTCAAAAACCAAAATATGTGGTTTTATACTGCACTCGTACTTTCCAACAATATCAAAAGTAGAATCGCTGTACAAAGCAAATTTTTTGACTACATCTGCAATAGGCTTGCTCAATCTCTGACTCCCGTTAAGTCTTAAAACCTCTGTTCTGTCTTGCCAAATATCTGTTGCTTTAACTGAATTGTAGATTGCTTGGTTTTTATCGCCTATTCGCTGAATTTTAGAACCGCAGTTTCCTTCTTCAAAAAATACCTTTTCCAGCAAATTGTATTGATGTTTGTCCATATCTTGCATTTCGTCCACAAACACGATAGCAAAACGTTTTTTCAAAATAGTTTTGATATGAGGAATTTTATGCAAATAAATATCCGCTAAAAAATAGGCATCATCAAAATGTAAAGCGCCTTCTTTTTGCATTATATTATACTTGAATTTAATAAGCCATTCCCGTATTCTGTTTTTCTCATTGTCTGAGAAGTCTTGCCAATTTCTCCCTCTTCTCGGTTTTGTAATTTGTAAATTATTTCCATTTATAGAACTTACCAATTTGGTTTCATTATTCTGAAAAGATAATCTGAACGAAAATTGACACTTATTTCCAATTAGGAAATACTTGGCGTTTTTTTGCTCCTGAACTGTAAAATTGCTTAGGTTGAATTTTAAATATTTTGTTATAGCCTCATCGTAAATCTCATTATCAATTCTATTTGGTTTCTTCTTGAATTTTGAAACGTAATACGGAATTGCCAAAAATTCATCAACGAAACTTTGAATTGTTCCAATGAAATTGGGATATGAAAAAAGTTTTGGGCAATGCTTTTGTATTTTTTCTTTAATCTCGTCAATAGCTGCATTGGTATGCGATAAAACCAAAATACCAGAACCATCGGTAAAGGGAAGTTTTTTTTCTAAAATAATCAACTTTGCTAATAATGCTGTTGTTTTTCCACTTCCTGGGACAGCCTGTAAATCTATGGTGTTGAGATTGCGAATAAATGCCCTGCGTTCATCGTCAAAAGTTTTGCCCGCAGGTAAAAGTAGCTGTTCGGCATATTGAATATCCTCTTCTGTTATGTTAACATCTTGCGGCATATTTTATCGCTTTTACAAGGTAATTAACCGTTTCGTTAGTATCGTCAATATTTAGAATTGTACGAACTTCTTTTGTCAAATCTTCATCAATAACATTTGCAATCTGATAAGCAATTTCAGTTTTTTTTAATCCTTTGTTGATTAACTTTTTTGCCAACTCTAATTCAAAATCCGCTTCCCAATCCGTTCCTGTGTGTTCAGCTTTTACTGAATTCTTAAAAACAGTTGTTAAACTTGCTGACTTAAACAATGAATATTCCAACGTCCAATTTGGCGCAGTAAAATATTGTACGTTGTTTTCAGATTTACGATCTTTTGCTATTAGTGCGGTTTGGATTTCTTGTTGAATGGTATTTATATTTCGCTTTACAAAATTATCTCCATTTTTTTCGTATTCTCTAACATCAGAATCAGTAATTACAGCTACTGGAATTTCCATATTGGGTTCTGCTTGGCGCAAGTAAATTTTTGCATAGTGGTCAAATCCTGTGTGTCCAATGTTCACAATAGAAACACCTTTTTCAGTCAAATTTATTCCCAGTGCTTTTGCAATACTTGGGATTAAAATTTCTTCCGCCCAACCCTCGACTAAAATCACACCTTTGGCAAAAAACATATTGGATTTTGTGGTATCCAGAAACTTTTCCAAGAACTTGTAATCGTCTGGATTTAATTTAGTGTAATCTTTACCCATTGGGAAAGCATTTGTATTATTGCAAATAATTAAGTTCTCCAACTTTACTTTGGAAGCCAAATTCGGACTATGGGTTGTAAGAATGAGTTGAATGTTTTCCTGCTTTTGAAGTGCTTCAATCACCTGCATTTGTGCTTGCGGATGTAAATGTGCTTCCAATTCTTCCACCAAGCCCAAACGTAAACCACTCCAATTTGATTTGTTCAAATGAAGTAATTCTGCAGCCATAAACAAACGGTTCAATGTCCCTAAGCCGGGGTTTATTTCTTCTTTTAAAGACAAAGCAAGTTTTTCAAGTATGCTTTTTATATCGTTTGATGTTGCACCAAACTCGGTTTCGTAATCAATTCCGTAAAAATCTTTGATGTAGCCGTCAATTTTATCTTTTATCTGTTTACCAACTTTTGGTTGCCCTTCTTCATCAAGTTCGTTGAAAAAGCTTTCTAATTCAGTTTTAAGCCCCGAAAAAATTTTCAATAACTCGTTATCGTTTTCTTTCCCTTTAAACGCTTCATCACCCAATAGAATTTGAGATAAACGGGAATTTCGTTTTGCAATCAATTCATTTTCGGCATCTCGTAAAGGTTTTAAGTACGTGGCTTTCAGATATTCTTTAGCTTCTGCAGTCAGTAAATAGCCCTCTTCATCAACACCTGCTTTTACATCGCTTGGCAAAATTTTATCCACTTGCCGTTTTACATCGTAATTGAGTTTCAAAAATGGTTTAGCTTCTTCACCTGTGCCGTTCCAGCCCAACCATTCTGTAAAATTCTTAGCTTCATTGGGCGTTAAACTGTCAAAAATTAGTTCAATGCGGAAACGAGATGAGTTAGTGTAAAAGTCTTTGTCGTCAACTCGTATATAATCGTAGCTATGAGTTTTCAACACTAATTTTATTGCATCAATTATGGCAGTTTTGCCCGAATCGTTTTCGCCAATTATTACATTCAAACCTTTGGTTAGGTTTAAATCTAAATGGGGTGAGGAGAGGTCTATTTCGCCAGTTGTACCAAATTTTCTAAAATTCCAAAGTTTAATATTCGATAAATGCATTTTTTGATGAAAAATTTTCACTTGATTTATAGGTTAATATACTTGCTGCTAACATTAGACTAAGTTCCGTTACTACAATTCATTCGTTTTATTCAAAGATAATTTTTTATCAATAAAACTGAAGCAATGAACTTTAACTTAATAAAGTGTTTTTGTTCTGTTAAATTTGCTGCAACGCCATCTGCTTCATAATTCGGAAAATCAAAATACTCTAAACTTACATTCGTGCTTAACAAATACAAACAAAAGAATGAGGACTTTCATCCTCATTCCATTCGTAGTCTTAGGTATAGCAGTTCCTCAATGTTATGTAAAGATAATAATTTTTGTTTATACAAGGATCACCTACTCTCAAACCCCTTCTTAAACTTCATAAACTCTCTACCTTCTTTCGGATAAGCCTTCATCCATTTATTCATCATATCGGTGTTATACTGTAGTTGCTCAAAATCTTTCACTTTGTAAATCGAACGACCATCATCCCTGATTTCCTCCAGGATCTGCTGTCGGATTTCGGTTTTGGTGCGAATGCTTTCAGAAAACCATTTTCTTGATATTGTGCCTAAACCAACTATAGTCAGTACCGTTAGAACCATCATCACTGAAGAATAATATTTCCGAAAATCTTTCCTGTTGAGTTGATCTTTCAGACCATCAACCGAGGCTTGCGTTTCAGGGGAATGCACTAAATAAACCGTCTTAGGAATTTCGTCCGCTATTTGTTTGATATGGGTTTCCACTTGTTTGAGTTCGGTCAATAATCCGTTCATAACCGTTATGATTTCCGTTTGTTTTTTGACAAATTCTTGGATGCTTGAAGCGTTTTTCTCATTAGACTGAATTACTTTATTCAGTAATTCAAATCCATCATTTTGTGGTGTATCTTTATTTTCCATTTTATCTGAATTTTCGTTTTTTCTTTTTTAATAATTCATCGTCGGGTGCTGCAGTGTAGGTGGGTTTCATGAATTCTCCTATCATGTTTTCAATCTGTTTTATTGCTGATGGTGATTTCTTCGATTCGTCATTTTGAAAATCACGGCCTGTATTCTGACCGAAACTCCGTGATTTCTCAAAGTTCTCTTCAAGTTTCAGTTTGATGTCTTTTATCTTGAGTTTGTTCGTGATTTCAGAAAGTTTGTAGCCGGGTTTGTAAATCCGTTCGGTTTGGTGGTTGATGTCTTCAAACCTCACAATCCGCATTCCCGAAATTCCGTCTTTTACATTGTTTGAAAGCGTCACTCGGAAACCGAGATTTCTCATATTCTCAATCAGTTCTTCAAAGTTTTTTGATTTTTGAAGACAAGAATTCAGCGCATTAAACATCTGCCGTTTCTTTTCTATCCCGATTTCAATATCGGTTTTAAGATTAAGTTCCTTGCAGACTTCGCGAACCGCTTTTCCAAAGATTTCTCCAACCTTGTGCGCTTTTATGGTATTGATGCCGTCCGTATTTACTCTGTTCACGATGAAATGAATATGCTTTTGCTTGGTGGAAGAATGAATGTCCAATACCATCTGATTATCATCTGTCACGCCGATTTTCTTTAGTGCTTTTAATGCGATGTCGGTCAGTTGATCGTTGGTGAGTTTGTCGCCAATCGACTTCTCGGGAGAAATATATCCGGTCAAAGCCCAGTTCTTGACATTTTTGTTTCTGTCTGCGACGGCTTTCATTTCCTTGAACTGCAATGCAGGATCCCGACTCATCAGATTGTTCTGATACACGCGTTCCGCAGTTCCCTTGTCATTGCCGTTATATTCAATGGCAATTTTGGTGATTCGTCTCGTGGTGGCACTGTTATTCATTGGAACTTTGATTTTCGGTTTCTTCAGAATTTTGCCTGTTCATTTTCTCATAGAGGTATCGGTAAATCAAATCCGTGACTTCTTCAATTTTCCGAAGAACGACTTTCGTATGATCCAGTTTTGAAAACTCACGATGTCGGAGAAGATTTTTAATTCTGATGAAATTGTTACCGTATTCAAGCAATAACTTGTCGGTTGCAAATTCCTTGATTTTAAGTTCTGTTTCGGTCAAAATTAAGCGGACATATTTTGAAATTCTCAGATTGTATAGCGTGGCTTTTTTTTCAATTTCCAGAAACTCTTTTTCCGTTAATCTTGTCGAAATTGTTCGGGTTAATTGATTGGCAGTTTTCTTTTTCAGACCACCTTTTCTGCCGATGGTCTGGAAGTATTTTTTTCTTTTTTCTAAAGCAGATTTCTGTTCCTCCTGTTTGGTGATTTCACGGATGAAATCTTCCCACGGGTCTTTTTCCATTTTGTGTTGTTTAATTTTTTTGTGTTAAATATTGTTGTGTTGTTTATTTCAATTGAAGCGGTTTTAAAAACGTTTTCGACGACAGGAGAAAACCAAAAAGTTCCAATTTTGCAGTAAGTGCGCAGCGCTTATTGTAAACATTGGGTAATTTTTGCACTAACTATCTGCCGATTTTACGTGCACTATTTTTATGCAGGTCTTCAATTTCTCTACCTGCGTTTATTTTACGTATGTTCCCAACAGTTATAAACTCGTTCAGGTCTTTATGATTCGGGTAAAGAATGCGGCAGTCTTCGGCTTCAGGAAATCTTCTGTTTAATATTTCGGTGACTTCATTTCCGGTTCGGTCGTTGTCCAAATAGAGTTCAATATTGGGATACGATTTGACCAAATCTGTCGCCCGGTTAATCATCGAAACGGAGTTTAGTATCAGGTAATCTGATGTTGATTTTTCAAGATGCTGTTCCAGAATTTTGAAAGAAAGATAATCGGTGAAGCCTTCAAAAATTCGTAAAGTTTGGGATTGATTTTGTGAAGTTTCTGACTGACTTTTGATGGAGGTAATGTCTTTTTTACCAAGGCAGACTTTGACGTGAGGGTTTCGGATTTCATATCCTCCGGAATCATTTTTGAATCCGATTCCGAAATAATTTCTTTCGTTGAGTTCGTAATGGATTTCTTTCAGTTCCGAGATTTGCGATTCCAGTTTTCTGCTTTTCAGGTAGTGAATTAAAGATGGATTCTCTACCGCTTTTAGTTCCAGAATCTGATAGTTGGATTTCGGAGATTGATTCACATCTTTTTCAACTCGTTGAATTGGTTTTGAATAATCAAACCGTTCCAGATATTCAAGTGCTTCGGAAACGCTGCATCGCTTTATGGATTGAACAATGGAAACATTGTCGTATTTCTTTCCGGTCCCGAAATCGAACGCCGTATTTTTGTTGTAATCTACCGAAAGACTTGGCGTCCGTTCTTCACGGTCAATGGCAAAGTAAAAAGCAGTTCTGTGGTTTTCTTTGCTTGGGAAAAGAGAAAAACTTTCAAGGATTTCTCTGATGCTGATGTTGTCGTTGGCTTTTTTGCAATTCATAATGTTGTGTTTTTGTGTTTTGATTTAATTCTATAGAGTTTTTTTCATTTTTGGCTACCTACTTACCTAAGTCTTTGTTCATCAAAGATTGAAGGCATTTTCTTCCTTACCTTTAGTTACCATCCTACCTTCTTTCTTTTTAATCTTATGTTTAGGTAATTAGGTAAGAAGAAATAATTGATACCTACCTTATATAAATGCTTTATTAATGGGGATTTGAGGCTGTTTTAGGTAACAGGTAAGAGAATGTGTGATTTTTGAATTTTTTATAATTATTCCTTTTTTCTTCGGATGAGATAACCGTAAACTTGCCGTTTAGGATGTTTGATTCTTTCATATTTCAAACCTGTAAGTGCTTTTCCGATTCTGATAATGTTCAGTCGAACACCGAGCGCGTTATTCATTGCGAGCATAATGTCGGAAGGTGTGAGGAATTCGCTTTGCAGTTCCGATTTTTCAAAATGAGTCAAAATGATTTCCTGTTCGAGCGTCACTTGCTTGAACCAGTCATTACGTTTTTCGTTTTCTAAAATGTCTTCCGCCGTGAGTTCGGGGTTGTAATTTTTTCTTTCAAAAGCATTGTAGTATGCTTGAGCCCAAACTTTTTCAATATCAATTTCCGTGGAATAGTTGAAATCGATACTTAAAACTTCAAAAATCTGCCATCGGACACTCCCTGTTTCGTCGGTCAGAAAATCAAAACGGTTCGTGGATCCGCAGAACGAAGCTGTTCGGTGCATCAGCGAAGATTTTCGGTCATAGGGTAATCTCGCATTGACTGTGTTTTTTGAAATGAAGGATTTCAGAATATTGACATCAGTTTTCGACATCACCGAAAGTTCATCGATATTGACCAATATATTTTTGCAGAGCGCTATCAGTCCGTCTTTATCTACGCCGATATCTTCAATGAAATATTTTTCCAAACTTGCCGGAATAAGGAATCTTAAGTAAGTGGTTTTTCCACTATTCTGCGCGGTGTTGTACAAAACTAAACACTGCTTGTTGATATAGCCTGTCTTTAAGGCGCAAATCACCGTTCTTGTAATCCACTTTTCAAAATGTTTCTGAAAGAAAATGTCATCCGTAGTTTTGACGAAACTGCTCAGTTTTTTGATATGATCTTCTCCGTCCCATTTTGGTAGATTTTCAAAATATTCCTGCAATGGATTGTATCTCAAAATCAAATGGCTGCGCATCAGGATTTCCAGTTTGCCCAGCGTGATGTTGATTCCGGCCTGAATCAGTTCGATATACAGGGAATTGAGATTAAGTTCCGTCCAGTCTGTATTTTCCGTTCTGATTTCGAATTCGAGCGCAATCTCGTTGTACCTGATTTTGTATTTCTTTTCAATATATTTGATGATGCGGTCGAAAACAGTGGTGGAACTTGAACTGGATTTATACAGGTCGCTGTCGTTTTTCATACCAGTTATTTTTTCCACTTTTCAACAATCTCGTTTTCGAAATCATCGTAATCAGAATTTTCATCAATGTTTTTGTCTTCAGTCGAATTTGACAGAAGATAGGCTTCCAAATCTTCCTTTCGGAAGTATAGTTTCTTTTGGCCTTTCTTCTTAAAGGCTTTCAGTTTTCCGTGAAATTTCAACTGATATAAGTAATCAGGATCGAGGTTTAGAAAAAGTGCGGCTTCTTCTTTAGAATAAATTGTCTTTGCACTCAGCGCTAACAACTGTAAAACTTTTGTGGTAAATTCCTTTTGCGAATCTACCAGCACGGAAACTTGGGTTTCCAATAAATGTAATCTTTCTTGGTCTTTCATGTTGTTGAATTTTGTTGTGACCAAGATATCCTGAGAGCATTGCCATGCCTAAAAGCAACTTAAATAGTTTTTGTAAAATAAAGAATCCTAAAGAAAAATGCTTTCAATAGGACATTTAGGTTTATGATATTTTAGAATGATGGAGATTAAAAGCGATGAAAATTTACTTTTATACATCTGTATTCCAAGACAATGGAAAAATAAAAATTAATGAAGAAAAGGATTTGTTGAATTAAATTTTGTCAGTAAAGCGACTCAACTCACGTATTTTGAAAAATTTTGAGCATTAATAGGATTCTCAACAGGATTGTTGTGCTTGTCTTTTGCTACAACCAATTCGTTGATAATCTTAACTGCTTCGACTTGGGAAATAGAAATTTCACCGTTCTCTTTCTCTTTACATTTCTCCATCAAATTAGTATAGATAGAGAAAAAATCGAGAATTGGCTGAACACTTACCCCATTTCTTGCAGTTTTAGTAAAAGTGATTTTACCACTTTTTCTTTTACGAAGCAGAAAATCTTCCAGAATGCTTTCAGAGTCTTTACTGATGAAATAATTACTCATTACATCTGCCAGAATTAGATTAGAGTTATTCTTGATATCAAAAATAAAATCTGATTTTTTCAGAAGTTCATTGCTTTCCTTTGTAAATTGATGAATTTCACCTGCTACTTCTTTGTGCTGCTGCAACTCTTCTAAAATGATTCCTTTAGAATCACGAATCTCCCTTTTTAATTCTTCAGTCTGAAGTACACCTGCTTCATCGGAAGCTTCACTAAAAACAAAGCGTTCATTATATTTCTTTTTCTGAAATATTTTATAAGCAGAATAAGGTTTAAAAGGGTGATCCATCTTCACTTCAAACAGAATCAGACAAATTACCTGAAGTATGATGTAAAAAAATATCGAGGTCAGCTGGAGATTACTTTGCTTAATTTCTTCCAATAAGGATAAACCCCAAAAAGACGAAAGCAGAAAAGAAGCGATGCACAAACTAAAAACGATAATGAAACGGTCGTTGTTCCAGTCGTTATACCAGTTTCTTTTCTCAGTAGCAAAATAGTTAATGAAAAAAGGGCTTATTGCAAACCAAAGTCTTCCTAAAATGTAAATCGGAAAAAAAATGGTAAGCAAGAGAACCAATAAATAAGCAACTAAATATAGAATACCCAATTTTCTTTACTAAAAAATAATACCACAAAAATATGTAGAAATAAACCTAAAATGTTCGTCAAATGTTCGTCGATTTAAAAAATAAGGGATTCTACATTGCTGCAAAATCCCTTAAAAAGTGGCCCAGCTTGGGCTCGAACCAAGGACTTACTGATTATGAGTCAGTTACTCTAACCAACTGAGTTACAAGGCCTTACGAATTTTTATTCTAAAAAAATTCTAAAAAATATTTACCACTTTATCTTTCCTTCTTAATCTCCAAAAAACTCTTCAGGCGACCTGATTATGAGTCAGTTACTCTAACCAACTGAGTTACAAGGCCTGCAATAGTATTAAAATATTACTTTTTCATTGGGTGTGCAAAAATAAACTTTTTTGCGGTGAACACAAAAATTATCTGGGTTTTTCTTGGCAGATTTCTACCAGCACACCGTTGGTAGATTTTGGATGAAGAAAAACTACAAGCTTATTGTCGGCACCGTCTTTCGGTTCCTCGGAAATAAATATGAATCCGGAGTTCTTTAACCTCTCAATTTCCTCGTAAATATCCTCTACGCCGAACGCGATATGGTGAATTCCCTCCCCCTTTTTATCGATAAACTTAGCAATCGGGCTTTCCGGATTGGTGGCTTCCAAAAGCTCAATTTTGCTTTCACCCACTTCGTAAAAAGAAGTAGTAACACCTTCTCTTTCCACGGATTCCTGCTTGTAGCTGTTCTTTCCTAAAAGTTTGGCAAATAAATCATCCGACGTTCCTAAGGATTTTACGGCAATACCAAGGTGCTCAATTTTCATATCATCAAAAAAATAAAAACTTTAATTAACTTCAATCTTCAGACTCGTGTCTTCGGACTTCTTTCAAACAAAAATACTAAATTTGCGGCATGAACGAAAGCAACAGACAAAGAAAAGTCGCACAGATCATACAGGAAGACTTCGCAGAGCTTTTCCGCAAACAGGCGGCAGAAAGTAAGCAAAGTTTTTTGGTGACCGTTTCGGATGCTAAAGTCACAGCAGATTTGAGCATCGCCAAAATCTATCTCAGCATTTTTCCGCAGGAGTTCCGTAACACCATTATGAAGGAAATCGAGGAAAACAAATCCCACTACCGAAACTTCATCGGACAGAAAATGGCGAAACAGGTAAGGATCATTCCCGAACTGCAGTTCTACCTCGACACCTCGCTCGACGATGTGGAAAGAATTGAACGTGAACTGAAAGGCGAAGGCGACAATCCGGTACTTTAATCCAAAAGAAAATTCTTGAAAAACACGGCATTCTACATCGCGACGCGCTACCTCCTTGCCAAAAAAGGAAGTACGGCAGTTACGTTTATTACGTGGCTTGCTGCTTTGGCAATGATGGTTGCGGTGACCGCAATGTTTATCATTATTTCGGTGTTCTCCGGTTTGGAAGATTTGAACCAGGACCTGATTGCGAACCTTCACGCCGACATCACTGTCACAAGCAAACAAGGTAAAACACTCTCAGACATTGACAAAGCCATAAATACGCTGAATTCTAACCCTGAAATTGCGCATTTCTCCAAGGTTATTAACGAGAAAGTTTATATCAGCTTTAGAGAGAATGGCGATATTGCAAACCTTCGCGCCGTGGATTCCGCTTACATCTTTGTAAACCCAATCCATAAAAGCATTTTCTACGGATCTTACCCAAGTTTCAAGTATTCAAACGAGGTGCTGCTCGAAAACAAGCTCGACAACCGCTTAAGCATTCCGGTCGGAACCGAATCGCCTTATTCCGCTGTATTGATGATGCCAAAACCGGGAACTGGAATCATCAGTAAAGAGGAGGATATTTTCAACAGGAAGGATATTTTCGCATCCGGCGTATTTCCTGGCAATGACCAACTCGACAATACGATTATTGCTCCACTGGAACTGGCGCAGGAACTGCTGAACCTCCCAAAAAAATCTGCATATCAAATTGTCATCAAACTGAAAAATCCAGAAAATGCAGATGTGGTAAAGGCAACGCTTGAATCCCAGCTCGGAAATAAGTACGAACTAAAAACCAAGGAAGAAGAGAATGCCGCGTTCTGGAAGATGATCAATATCGAGAAACTCTTTATTTATCTTATTTTCGCGCTCGTTATTTTTATTACCACTTTTAATTTGGCAGGCGCGATTATTATCCTTCAGCTCGACAAAAAAGAACAGGCAAAATCTCTGATTTCTCTAGGAATGAATATGCGGTCACTGCGCAATATCTATTTCTACACCGGGATTCTGATCGTGATCTTTGGTGTCGTATGCGGTCTGGTCTTGGGCAGCATCATCAGTTATCTACAGATAGAGACTGGCTTTTTCAAGGCGGGCTCCAATATCGATCTTGCTTTTCCGGTAAGAATCCGCCTGATTAATTATCTTATCGTTGCAGGAACAGCAGCAGCATTCGGATTCACAATTTCATGGGCTTTTTCTAAAATCAATAAGAGCTACTTCAAAAACTTTTAATGAAATTTTAAGTACAGTTGAAATTTTGCAGTATAGATTTTTCTATAACTTTGCCTAAAATTTTCAACTCGTTCTTATGAAAAAGACACTCCTTTTTATTTGCACTGTATTCTCTACAGGATTCGCCTTTTCGCAGATTCCTCCAGGATATTATAATGGTACAGAGACTTTAACAGGATACGCGCTTAAAACAAAACTCAACCAGATTATCTCAAACGGCGCCCTTGATTTGGGGTATTCAGGATTATGGACTACTTATTACACATCGGATCGGGATAAATATTATGAAAACAATCAGACATTGCTCGACATGTACTCTGAAAAGCCAAACGGACCCGATGCCTATGAATATATTGTGGGCACTAATCAGTGCGGAAGCTCCAATCAAAATGTAGAGGGTTATTGTTATAACAGAGAGCACTCCCTACCCAAAAGCTACTTTGGCGGCCAAGTTGCTCCCATGGCAAATGACGCACACTTTGTAATTCCTTCTGATTATTTTGTAAACAGCAATCGGGGAAATTACCCCTACGGAGAAATCGCTTCAGCAAGTTGGACTTCCACCAACGGAACGAAAATAGGACCAAGCACATTCCCCGGATATGCAGGTACGGTTTTCGAACCCATCAATGAATTTAAAGGAGATATTGCCAGAATGCAACTTTATTTCATTACAAGATATGAGGATAAATTGGCGTCATTTGCTCAGTACCAAACTTCATCAAGCCCACTTGACGGAACAACTGACCGTGGATTTAAGCAATGGTACATCAACCTGCTTTTGAAATGGGCTGCACAAGATCCTGTTTCCCAACGAGAAATTGACAGAAACAATGCAGTTTACGCAAGACAGAAAAACAGAAATCCATTCATCGACCATCCGGAATGGATAAGTATGATCTGGACTTCAACTCTTTCAACACAAGACATTTCACGTTTCGACAGAACACTTACTGTTTTCCCAAACCCAGTGCGAAACGGGCAGCTTCATCTTTCCGGCTACGAACTTGACAAGGTGAATGCGATTCAGATTTATACTATTGACGGAAAATTAGTTCAAACCGTCAATCAGAATATGAAAAATTCAAATACCGTTGGTTTAAAAAGTTTAGAAAAAGGAATCTACTTTCTGAAAACCAACACAAACCAATCGGTAAAGTTCATCGTAGAGTAAATTTTGGTTAAAGGAATCCCGGCAATTTTCCGGGATTTTTTATGCAAAAATTTTTCAGGATTAGAAAATGTTATGTATTTTTGTTAGATTATTCTAACATTAATTAAATTGACGTCGAACATTTTCAGAAAACCTTGGAGAAAGAGCCGGACTTCGAACTCGCTTCCGGAAGTTTTTTCCAGTATCCATGTGCCGAAAGATGCGGGATTCTGTCGGAAACTCTTCGCTTTCGTCGGTCCAGGTTTGATGATTGCCGTCGGTTATATGGATCCCGGAAACTGGGCGACAGATATTGCAGGTGGGGCACAATTTGGTTATACCCTGCTTTCCGTAATTCTGATTTCAAATATTTTCGCGATGATTCTTCAGCATCTTTCGTTGAAATTGGGAATCGTCGCCGAAAGGGATTTGGCGCAAGCTTGCCGCGACCATTTTCATCCGACCACCAATTTTATTCTTTGGATTTTCTGCGAAATTGCCATCGCCGCTTGTGATTTGGCAGAAGTGATCGGTTCCGCAATTGCGCTGAACCTTCTGTTCGGGATTCCTTTAACTTGGGGAGTTGTGATTACCGTAATCGATGTGTTCCTCATATTATTTCTTCAGGCAAAAGGATTCCGCATTATAGAGAGTATCGTCGCAGGATTGATATTGATCATTCTCATCTGTTTCGGTTACGAAATAATCCTCAGTAAACCCGATCTTTTCCCGATCCTCCACGGACTTGTCCCACAAAAAGAAGTGGTGACCAATCCCTCAATGCTCTATATCGCCATCGGAATTTTGGGAGCGACCGTGATGCCGCACAATCTTTATCTACACAGCAGTATCGTACAAACCAGAAATTACGAACGAACCGATTCGGGTAAAAAAGAGGCGATCAAATTTGCAACCATCGACAGCACACTTTCCCTTTTCCTCGCGTTCTTCATCAATGCTGCCATTCTGATTATTGCAGCAGCGACTTTCCACACCACAGGAAACCGCGATGTTGCCGATATTCACGATGCCCACAAAATGCTTACCCCAATTCTGGGAACCACTTTCGCAAGTATTTTCTTCGCCATCGCACTACTCGCTTCCGGACAAAACTCGACACTTACGGGAACTTTAGCCGGACAAATCGTGATGGAAGGATTTCTCAATATTCGCTTAAAACCTTGGTTAAGACGGCTCATCACGAGATTAATCGCAGTAATTCCCGCGCTGATCGTCACCATTCTTTACGGTGAAAAAGGCACCACGGAACTTTTGGTTTTGAGCCAGGTGATTCTTTCGATGCAGCTGAGTTTTGCGGTAGTTCCTTTGGTAATGTTCACCAATTCCAAACCCAAAATGGGAAGATTTGCCAACAAACTTTGGTTAAAGGTTTTGGCTGGAATCATCACGGTAATCATTATCATTCTTAATGGAATTCTATTAATCCAGGAACTCTTTTGATTCACTCTTAGTTCTTTTTTCCTACGTAAAGTCACAAGGAAATGTAAAATTCTTTGATTGCATTTGTCAATAACGCAAAGCCATTTCATTTAGCTAAGAATAAGTTACTACTATTGATCTGTTATTCGATTTTTTTAACCGCAAAGACTCTCAATGATTAACTAATTATTTAGATAGCAAAGATGACGAATAAATTCGTTTTAAAGCTTTCGTTTAATCAAATTCGCTTGCGAATGATTTCTATGCACTCTAAATATTTTACCTTTTGTCTAAAAACTTTGCGTTTCAGAATAACATTATCGCATTAGTAATTTAATGGTTAAAACAAGGAACTTTAAATATACTGCCGAATTGTCCTAAAAAATCCTTTGGCAAAATCTTTGCGAAATGCAGCTTATAAAATGTATGATTATGTCAGAAAACAAGGATTTACACGAAGAAAACCTGAACCAGGAGCAGGAATTCAACCAAGATAATCAGGAAGAAGTTACCGAAAATGTGACAGCGGAACCTACTGCAGAAGAACTTTTGGCAGAAGAAAAAGACCGCTACATCCGTCTATTTGCCGAGTTCGAAAACTACAAGAAAAGAACTGCGAAGGAGAAAATGGAGTTCTTCCAGTACGCCAATCAGGATATGATGATTTCAATGCTTGACGTTCTCGACGATTTCGAGCGTGCGCTGAAAGAAATTGCAAAAACTGGAAATGAAGCAGATTTGCGAGGCGTGGAACTCATCTACCAAAAATTCAAAAACAAACTGGGCGAGAAAGGTCTGAAGAAAATGGAAGTGAATCCTGCTGACGATTTCGACGTGGATTTCCATGAAGCAGTGACCCAAATTCCAGCGCCATCACCTGAACTGAAAGGTAAAATCGTAGATGTAATCGAAACCGGATATACCTTAAACGACAAGGTAATCCGCTTTGCCAAAGTAGTTACAGGAAGTTAAGAAACTCAATCGCGAAAGAACTTTGCCGACATTGGTGAAGTTTTTATGCATCAATAATTTCAAGAAAAGGGATGTCAAAAAGAGACTATTATGAAGTGCTGGAAGTTTCCAAAAGCGCTTCAGCCGAAGAAATAAAAAAGGCCTATAGAAAAATGGCCTTAAAATACCACCCGGATAAAAATCCAGGCGACACTGTAGCTGAAGAAAAATTCAAGGAAGCTGCAGAAGCTTACGAGGTTTTGAGCGACGGCAACAAACGCGCAAGGTACGACCAATTCGGACACGCCGGAATGGGCGGAAACGGCGGTTTCGGTGCTGGCGGAATGAATATGGAGGATATTTTCGCACAGTTCGGAAATATTTTTGGCGGCCATTTCGGCGGCGGTTTTGGCGGTTTCGGTGGAGCGCAAACCCAGCAACTCAGAGGAAGCAATCTTCGGGTAAGAATCAAGCTCAACCTTGAGGAAATGGTGAACGGAACCCAGAAAACCATCAAGGTTAAAAAACTGAAACTCGCTCCAGGCACAACCTCAAGAACTTGTTCGGCCTGTAACGGAAGCGGAGTCCAGATCAAAGTGATGAACACGATGTTTGGACAGATGCAATCGCAGACTCACTGCGGAACTTGCCAAGGAATCGGGAAAGTTGCCGACAAAATCCCTGCAGGCGCCAATTCGCAAGGTTTGATTAAGGAGGATGAGGAAGTAACTATCAATATTCCTGCAGGAGCGAGAGACGGAATCCAGCTGAATGTGCGCGGAAAAGGCAACGACGCTCCTTTCGGCGGAAATCCTGGAGATTTGCTTGTGGTGGTTGAGGAAGAAGTGGACAACACCATCAAGCGTGAAGGCGACAACCTGCATCAGGAACTCTATATTTCCTTTGCGGAAGCAGCTTTGGGAACACAGAAAGAAATCCCGACCGTCGGTGGAAAAGTAAAAATCAAGGTCGATGCAGGAACACAGTCCGGAAAAATCCTTCGGCTTTCGGGAAAAGGTTTACCGAGTATCGACAGTTACGGAAAAGGCGATATGTTCGTGCACATCAATGTTTGGACGCCGCTAAACCTGTCTCCTGAACAGAAACAGTTTTTTGAAAGCCAGCTTGAAAACGGAGCGATGGTCGCAGAACCGTCGGGTAAGGAAAAAACTTTTTTCGACAAGGTCAGAGATTTGTTTAATTGAATAACTGAAAAAATTAAGAATATGGGAGCTTCGTAATGGAGCTCTTTTTTTGTTTACTAATTTGCTCGTCCGCTCTTATTGGTTTTTTTCTAACACACTTTTTTGTATCACAAAGTTCCCGAAGTATTTTCACAAAGGACACAAAGTGTACGCAGCTTTTACACAAAGCTATTTCTTACAAAAAAATAAATTCCAAAAACAAAGATTGAGCGCAACACACCCATTTAATAAAATATTCACAAACAAAAACAAAATAAATTCGATAATTTTAAATTATTTTATAACTTTACTGATAAATTAACAAAAAAAACAATCATGAAAAACAACTATTCGACTCATTCAACCGCAAAACAGGAAGATAATTATCTGAGCAATTACTCAAAATCCCGAAAATTGTTTGGGATCCGAAATCGCGTGAGCGATGGTAGCGGAAATCCTTTTTGTTTTTGGCCAGGAAAAGGAAGGGGAAACAAAAAGATTGCAGCGGACGTAGCGACCCGAGGTGCTGGTTTTGCGGAAGCGAGGGACACGCCCAAAAAAAAGCAACCTTATTCAGATTGCTTGGTATTGATCAGGATTACTCCTCGGTTTTTGGTTCCTCTTTTTTCCCGAAGAAAAATTTGATGATGATCGGCAATGTCGTGATCAGTACGATGATGATGATGATCAATTCGAGGTGGGCTTTAAGCTCGATCCCGAACTGGTTTCTGAAGAGCGAGTCGAGATAGTGGCCTGCGAAAATCAGCGAGAACGACCACAGAAATGCACCGATAATATTGTCGATGAGGAATCTGCCTTTGTCCATTTTCACAATTCCTGCAACGATGGGCGTAAAAGTTCGCACAATCGGGAGAAATCTCGCCATAATCACCGCAAGCGCGCCGTGCTGCTCAAAAAAATCGTGTGCCTGATAAAGATATTTCTTTTTGAAAAGGAAGGAATCCTCTCTTTTGTAGAGCGCGGGTCCCGTTTTGCGGCCGAACCAGTAACCGACCTCGTTTCCGATGATTGCAGCGATTGCAACGCAGGTCGCCAAAATTGCAGTATCAAGAAAATCGCTTCCTGTTGAACCAAAGGTTTCGTTGATCAGCTCCACCGCGTAAATCCCTGAAACGAAAAGAAGACTGTCGCCGGGAAGAAAGAATCCCACAAATAAACCGGTTTCTGCGAAAACTATAAATAAAATGAGCCAGAAACCGCCCATCTTAATGTAAAATTCAGGATTGAGTAAATCCTTCCAACTCTCGAAATGTTCCATATCGGCAAAGATATGAAAAGCGCTGTTTTTTAAGGAAAAACTATTTGTTAAAATTTCGTAAAGTTGGTGTTTCCTTTTTGTAAAACCGAGATTCTTTCGTCCTTTCCGTCATGTTTCCAACCGGGCGCCTTGAAGATGTAGGATAATTTCGATTTCAGGTCGGGCGCGTTTTTCACGTCTTTCACCATATTCCCAAATTCATCAAAAACGATATGGAAAACGTTGTAGGTACTGATATTGTGCAGAATTCCGTAATCGTGCTTCGTTGATTTTTCCGCTTGATACGTTCCGAAAAGATGGTCCCAAATCATTAGGATCCCACCGTAGTTCTTGTCGAGTTCCTCAATCTGTCTTGAATGATGGACACGGTGATTGGACGGCGAATTGAAAATCCTGTCGAACCAGCCGAGTTTTCCGATCGCGTCGGTATGCGGCCAGAACTGAAAGATCAGGTTAAACTGATGCATCATCGCAATCATCAACGGATGAAAACCAAGGATCACAAACGGAATGTACCAAATATCGCGGTAAATAATTTCGAACCAACCCTGCCTTAAAGCAATCGCAAAACTGAGATGCTTCGCCGAATGGTGATTGACGTGACCTGTCCAGAACAAACGAACTTTATGACTCAACCGATGGTGCCAGTAAAAACCGAAATCCTGAACAATCATGACCAAAATCCAAAGCCACCAATGCTCGAGATTCCATTGCAGAGAAAGCAGGTTCGATAAATCACCGACCGCAAAAAGATCAGTCAGCCGAAAGTTATTGTAAAACCAAAAGAAGTACGAAAGCGAAACCGCCTTCATCCCAAAATCGAGGAAAACCGCACCCAAACCAAGACCGATGCTGGAAAGCTCATCCTTAATCAGTTTTTTCGTGAAAAGTTTCTGCGGAATCTGATACAGCAAACTTTCCCCAAGGATCAGGAGGATGAACCCGGGAATAAAATACGTGACCGGATCTGTAAAATCCAGCGGACTGAACAAACCGAGACCGTTGAAAAACTGGGTGATCTGAGTTTCCATTCGGGAGATGATTGCGGTTGCTAATTTAGGTTTTTAAAAATACTAAAAAAGTTGCCACGAATGCACGAATAAAATTACTGCACTCAGTTCGTCTAATCTGCGATTTCGGGTAGTGAAAAAAGGCGATCTCTAAAAAACGCAAAGCTTTCTGCTTTATGCTAAGGTTGCAAAGTTTTATTCGCCAAAGGCGAATGGATGAAGCGACTTATCTGCGCAATCTCTGAAAACTGCGAGAGAAAAAAAAGTTGCCACGAATGCACGAATCAAAATCATTCGTGTATTAGTGGCTGATAAATCTTAAATAAGAGATTGTCGCGTCTTTCGTTCCTCTCTCCTCGCGATGACCTTACAATTCAAAGTCATCCTCCGAAACCGCCGTTCCATCCGCCATCAGGAAAGCTTTCAGAAACGGCGTGAGATCACCGTTCATCACTCCGTCCACATCCGAAGTTTCGTAGCCAGAACGCACGTCTTTCACGAGTTTGTAGGGATGCATCACGTAATTTCGGATTTGGCTTCCCCACTCGATTTTCATTTTTCCTGCCTCGATTTCGTTTCTTGCTTTCATCCTTTCCTCCAATTCGATTTCGTAAAGCCGCGAACGGAGGAGCTGCATCGCCTTCTCCTTATTCTGAAGCTGCGAACGGCTCTCCGAGTTTTCAATGATGATTCCGGTCGGTGCGTGACGAAGACGAACTGCGGTTTCTACCTTGTTCACGTTTTGTCCACCCGCTCCTGAACTCCGCATCGTTTCAAAAGAAATATCTGCAGGATTGATATTGATCTCAATGGTATCGTCAACCAACGGATACACATAAACCGAAACAAAACTCGTGTGTCTTTTAGCATTCGAGTCAAACGGCGAGATTCTCACCAAACGATGCACTCCATTTTCACCGCGCAGATAACCGAACGCAAATTCGCCGTCGATTTCGAGCGTCACGGTTTTCACCCCCGCTACATCGCCTTCCTGGAAATTCAGTTCACGCAGTTTGTAGCCCTGCTTTTCCGCCCACATCGAGTACATCCGCATCAGCATTGAAGCCCAGTCGCAACTCTCGGTTCCACCCGCTCCTGCCGTGATTTGCAGTACTGCAGAAAGTTCGTCGCCCTCGTTTGACAGCATATTTTTAAACTCCAGATCCTCGATTTTTTCCAACAGAACGGGAAACGCTTGCTCTAGTTCCTTTTCCGAATCGGGATCTTCTTTGGCGAAATCCATCAAAACCTGGACATCCTCAAAACGTGAAAAAATCTCCTCATAATCATCCACCCACTTTTTCTTGGAGCGGAGCTGCTTCATAAAGGATTCTGCCTCTTTGGGATTGTCCCAAAATTCGGGTGCCGCCGTTTTTTCCTCGTCGTTGGCAATTTCGATCTTCTTTTTCTCGATCTGCAGGAATTTATACAGGTCGGCAATTCTGGACTGCGCGTCTTTGATTTGGTCGCTGTTAATCATTCTGCAAAAATAAGTTAATTTGAAAATGTGGCAATTTGATAATTTGGAAATTTGACGTTTGTGTGTTTAGGGTAAGAAGGTCTAAATTTATTCTAAAAGTTCAATGTTTCCTTCTTTCCTTCAAGACCTGCAAGCTCAATATGATCTTAAGTTATTGAATTTAAGAAATATCACAGAAAATGGGAAGGTTTTGTGGAATGCTTAAAGCTTCCTTAATCAAATCAGTTCCGCCACAATTTCCCCGATTTTGGGAGCAAGCGCAACTCCCATTCCCGAAAGTCGAACCGCACAGATTTTCCGCTGAGAAAGTTTTTCCACAATCGGCGACTTCTCCGCTCCCATCGCCATAATCCCGCTCCATCGGTTGGTAATCGTGAAATCCTGAGTGGGTAGAATTACCTTCCTCAAAAAATCTTCGAGATGGTTCTGAATATTATCGGAAGTGGACATCTCTCCCGTTTCTTCACCTTTAAAGTCGAGATTTCTCGCACCTCCCAAAAGAACTCGGTTTCCCAGATTTCTGAAATAATAGAACCCTTCATCGTAATGAAAAGTTCCGTTTAACTTTAAATGTTCAATGGGATCGGTCAGTAGGATTTGTCCGCGAGCTGGAACCAAATCAATTTCCGGGAGCAAATCTTTGGCAAAAGCATTGGTCGCAATGACGAGTTTTTCCGCCTCAATCTCGAAATTGCAAGTTTTTACTTTCGCACTGTTTTCATCTTCCGACAGTTCGGAAATTTCGGTTCCAAACAGAAATTCAACCCCAAGATTCTGACATTTTTCTAAAAGCTTGCTCAATAACTTTCCCGAATGGAGCGCACCTTCCAATGGATTTTCAATCAAGTATTTTGAATTTCCCAATCCAAATTCATCAATTTTTTTCTGGTTTAATGAATAGGTTTTCTCCAATCCTGTCACGGTTTTCAGGTGTTCGTTTACTACATCGATTTTCGACAGAGCAGCATCATCATTCAAAATTTCATAACCGCCACACATTTCGAAATCAATTTCGGAATGATCAAAAGTGTGCTGAATCTTCTTTAAACCCTCAAAACGCATTTTGACCAGCTCCAAAGTTTTTTCCCAACCCATTTTTTCGGAATCGGCGATCACTTCGGTCAAACTCCCAAAACACGCAAAACCTGCATTTCTCGTGGAAGCACCTGTAGGAACCGAATTGCGCTCGATCACCAAAACCGATTTATGCGGAAATTCTTCCTTAATCGCGACCGCGCTCCACAAACCCGTGAAACCTGCTCCGATAATGATGATGTCGCGCTTTCTGTAAAAAGTCTGGAGTTCCCAAATGCTTGGATTCATTGCTTTTTATTTTGATTAAAAGTAGGGAATTTTCCTGATTTGGAGGTGAATTGCAGAAAAGTTATTTTCTCCACAGCAAAGTTTTTGTGAATATTTATCTGATGTTGAAATGTTGTATTGCGGAGTATACTCGAAACTGTTTAAGTTTTGGCTAAAGCCAGTTGGAGATGTTGATAATTATCCACGGCTTAAAAGCCGTGGCAATTGATATAAAAGCCGTGGCAAATGATTAGGTAACTGCAAAGAAAAAGCGCCACTAATGCACGAAAAAAAAACATTCGTAAATTCGGGACGAAAAAATATTTGCAGCCAATGCAAAAAAAAAGGACCCACTTTTTTTTAGTGAGCCCCTCTATTTTTTGTGGAAAGATCGCGATCTGTCCGCATATACGGAAATGCTTAGTTATTGTAGATTTCCTTATAATATTCATCCGCCATTCTGTCGGAATTGAATTTATTCTGCACATCTTCCATTGCAGTTTGCTGGATTTTTCTCCACTTGTCCGGATTGTCGTAGTAAGTCGGGATGATCTCGTTTTCTAAAACATTGTAGATATTTTCAAGATCGAAATTGTCCTGATCGTAAACGCTCATCGTGTTGTAATCCGCTTGAGGAGTTACAAAACCGTTGACACCGTTGTTGGCAAATTCAGGAATCCATCCGTCGTCGGTTGAAAGGTTTACGGAACCGTTCATTGCGGCCGTCATTCCCGAAGTTCCAGACGCTTCTCTCGGAACACGCGGATTGTTGAGCCATAAATCGGATCCTTGCTTCAAAGATTTGCTTAATGAAAGTTCATATCCCGTAAGCACCGCCATATTTTTGTAGTACTTGCTTTCCTCCACCAAAAGGTTGAATGTGGAAATCGCCGCATAATCCATCGGGTAAGGTTTTCCTGCCCAAATAATCTGTACAGGATATTTCGGATTGTTGAGTAACCTCTCGAAACGTGCTTTATCGCTCAATAGCAAGTCTGCTCTTTTGTAACCCGCAAATCTTCTTGCCCAAACAATGGTGAAAACATTCGGATCGAAAAGATTTCCGGTTTGGTCGGCAACGATTCTGAACAGGCGCTTCTTCAAATGTTTTTTTCTAAAATCGAAGAGCATATCGTCACCTTCATCTTTTGCGCTGTACAAAGGTTTATCTGACCAATATTTGAATTCCTGTGCATTGGTAATCGCCTTGATATCGCAGATTCCAGGATATTTGCTCCACATCAGTCGGGAAACAACGCCGTGAAGTTGGGAAACTCCATTAGCAATTCTCGCCATTCTCAAAGCGCAAAGCGAGTGGTTGAAACGGTCGTCCTCTACTCCTTCGATGGTTTTCACCTCATCAATCGTTAAACCAGAGAAGTAAGACATATCGTGGCACATAAAGATATTGTGTTTCTCATTTCCAGCTTCTTCAGGAGTGTGCGTGGTGAACACGAGTTTTTCTTTCACTTTTGCCAAATCGCCACCGAATTTCTTCAGCAGATAAAACGCTGCAGGAAGTCCGTGAGCTTCGTTTAAATGGTAAACATCTCTTTCAAGGTTTAAAACATCCAACAGTTTCGCACCGCCTTTTCCGAGAAGGATGTACTGCGCGATTTTGGTCGATTCATTCGCGTCGTATAAACGGTGACAAATTGTTTTGGAGATGTGGTCGTTTTCCGTAACGTCCGTTGAAAGGAAAAACATCGGTGCAGTATGGAAAACTTCCGGATCAAGGTACCAAACCTTTACCCAAACCGGCGCCGAGTGAATCTCGATCTGGAATTTAATTCCCGTATCCTGCAGAAAGGAATACATTTTTTTCGTCCAGGTCGGCTGCAAAGTCTGGTCGTGGTTTCTTGCCTGATCGTAGTAGCCGAACTTCCACAGAATGCCGATTCCAACCAAATCCTGCTTTAGGTTGTATGCACTTCTCATGTGAGAACCGGCAAGGAAACCGAGTCCGCCGGAATATATTTTTAATGCCTGATCAATGGCAAACTCCATCGAAAAATAAGCAACTTTCTTAGAATAATCGGGGTTGATGCTGAACGGCATCTCGAAATTTTTGAAATCCATCTTCTTCAATATTTGAAGTGGCAAATTTACTTAAATTAATCCTTTTACTAAAGTTAACTTTTATCAGCTATTTTGGACTTTTGAGCGTAAATTAAACGGTTACAGCGAATTACAAAAACCGCGGTTTAATATTAAATCAACTTTAATTTTTAGAAGAAATGATTTTTGTATCGTTTTTTTGTTTAATTTTAGAATCGTAAAATATTGATTTTCAAAATTTAGGGTGATGAAAAAGATATTTTCCGAAGAAGATCTGGTCAAGAACCTGTCACTTTATTACATGAACCGGCATTTGAAGAAAAAGCCGATAGAGAAGTATCACCGCGAAATAGACCAGAGCAAGCTCCACGACCGCGAGAAATACCGGAAAAAATCCGAGATTCTTTTGCTCAACTCTTTCCTCCACCACTTCCCCGAAGTTCAGTTTGAAAACCTCACCTGCGAAAGCCCCGACTTCATCGCCAAACTCAATGACAAAAAAATCGGCATCGAACTTACTGAAGTAATCAACCATCTGGAAATAAAAAAAGTAGAAAGTCAGTTGAATAAAATTTTCCGCACTGCAGAGCGACTGCTCGAAAACGAAGACACCCCGAAATTCCGTGGTGTTTATTTTTTGGAATTCCACAACCTCTCCAAAATCGATTTGCTGGAAAAACAGGACGACGTGGTGCAAAACATCGTGAAATGTATTCAAAGAGGTAAAGCTTTCGGCTGCGTAAAAAAAGTCAGAAAGTCTCCACACCGAAGAAATGTGTTCATCACCCACGATTTCAACCTTGGTCTTTTCGACGGGTTATGTTCCGAAAAAATCATCGAGCTCATCGAAAAGAAAAACCAGAAATTCCCTTACTACGACCGAAGTGTGGACGAATGTTGGCTGATCATTGTTTCCGACATGAATTCTTTGGCATCGCGGTACACCTTTATCCAAAACAAGGAAAACCTGCAAAAAATCCAGTCGCCTTTCGACAGAATCATCCATGTGGAAAACCTTTGCGGAAATCTGACGAAGATCAAATAATCAGGCTACTTCCTATTGAAATTATCTTTGATAAAGATGAAGATATTTCTCCGCCGACTTTTCCCAGGAAAAATCATAATCCATATTCGAGTGAACGAGCGAATCCATTAAACCCTTGTCGTGGTAAATATGGAGCGCACGATGAATCGCGTGCACCGCATCTTCTGCAGACGCCGCTCCGAAATTGATCCCGCTTCCTCCCGTGGAAATATCTTCAACCGTGTCGCGCAAACCGCCTGTGTAACGCACAATCGGAACCGTACCGTAACGCATCGCATACATTTGGTTCAATCCGCAAGGTTCAACTCTTGACGGCATCAGGAGGAAATCCGAAGATGCATAAATCTTATGCGAAAGAAATTCCTTGTAACCCAAATCCAGAGCGAAGTTGGAATAGGAATAACTCAAATCTTTCAATTGGTTTTCAACGTGTTTTTCTCCTGAACCAAGGATCATAATATTGAGCCCGCCATACGTTTCCTGAATGCTTTTCCATACGATGTCGGGAAGAAGATCTGCTCCTTTTTCGCCCGCAAATCTTCCGATAAAGCTCACCAAAGGCAAATCGGGATTCAGTCCGTATTCTGTGCAAAGTTCCTTTTTGTTTCTCCACTTTCCTTCCAAAGCGTTTTCCTTTGAATAATTAAATTCGAGGAAGGCATCAGTATTTGGATCCCAAACTTCGGTATCGATTCCGTTAATAATCCCGTAAGCTTTCGCGTGTTCCCGCTGAACAAGTGATTCCAAACCTCTCAAACTGTGGAAAAGCTCATCGAGATAACCTTCGGAAACCGCGTTGAAAGCGTGGCAGCATTTCAGCATCGCCGCTAACGGATTGATCCATCCGTTCCAATCGAGCAAGCCGATTTTGTCACCGCGAAACCACGGAAAATATTCCGCCATTTCCCAACGCATCTGTCCTTGATATTCGCCATTATGGATGGTTCCGATGGTTTTCACCCCGCTCAGAAATTTGAATTCGGGGCAATTTTCAATCATAAACGGAACTAAACCTGTGTGATAATCGTGGCAATGGAGCACATCGGGTTTGATTTTCATCGCCGTCAACCAATGCAGAACTCCATGCTGAAAAGCGAGAAACTGTTGGCTCTCGTCCCAGTAACCGTAAGGATTGTCGCGGTCGAGAAGTCCTGGAATCTTTACCAGATAAAGATCAAAACCTAAAACTTTCGAACGTTCCTTCATCACGGTCACCTCAAAAGTGTGGAAACTCTGATGAATCCAACCATTGAAAACGATTTCAAACTCGTGGTCGTGGACAAATGGACGGTTGTACCAAGGCATGATCACACTCGCTTCAACGCCATCGTTTTTATTCAGGTATTTTGGCAAAGCTCCTACCACATCGGCAAGTCCGCCCACTTTCGCGACAGGATAACATTCCATGGAGAGGTTGAAGATTTTCATTCTTGATAGATTTCAGATTTCAGATTTCAGATAGAATCCAGTATTCGTAGGACAGGGATTTCAGATTTTATGAAACTTATTTCTTTCCTGCGATTTTCTTCATTGCGGTTGCCGCTTCATCGGTTGCCTTTTTCAGACGCGAGGTTTTTGGTTGTGCAGATTCAGTTGTCGGCAGTTCTGTTTTCTTCGGAGTCGCAACCCGTGTTCTCGTTGGTTTCTTTTCCAGAGTTAATGGTGGGATGTCTTCTTTCGGTTCACTCAGAGCTTTTACCACCGGTTTTCGAACTGGTTTTGGTTTTTCTGCGGTTGCCGTTTTGGTTGTTGCCGTTTTTGCGGGAGCTTTTGCCACGGTTTTCTTGGCTGCGATCTGTTTTACTGGCTCATCTTTTTTTACTGAAACTTTTTTTGTCGTTTTCGGTTTAGCGGAAGTCTTGGATTTTGCAACTTTCTTCTTCGCTGTTTTTTTCTGTCTTAAAATCACTCCCGCAAGTGGTGGCAATTGTAGGATAATCGCATTTGGTCGGTACATCCATTCGTCGTCTTCCTCATCCACAATTTCGGCGTTTACTCCGCTTCCCGCATATTTTTCATCGTCAGAATTCAGAACAATTTCCCAGTTGGTTCCTTCATTTACGCCGATCTTATAATCAAAAACTCGGGGTGTCAAATTCAAAACGACCATCAACACATCGTCCTCTTCCTTACCTTTTCTCAGATAAATGTAGATGGAATTATTGCCGTCATTTGCTTCCACCCATTCCAAACCATCGGGATTGAAATTGTTTTCGTAAAGTGCCGTTTCGTGGGTATAAAGGTGATTCAAGTCTTTCACGAATTCCTGCATTCCTTTGTGGACAGGATATTGCAACAGATGCCAATCAAGACTTCGGTTAAAATTCCACTCGTTCGTTTGTGCAAATTCATTGCCCATAAAAATCAGTTTCGCACCGGGATGCGTAAACATGTAGGTGTAAAGCGCGCGGAGATTTGCAAATTTCTGCCATTCATCTCCCGGCATTTTATAGATCAAGCTTGCCTTTCCGTGAACCACTTCGTCGTGGGAAAGCGGCATCATATAGTTTTCGTTGTAAACGTACATGGAACCGAAAGTAAGCTTGTTGTGGTGGTATTTTCTGTTGATGGGGTCTTCTTTAAAGTATTTAAGGGTATCGTGCATCCAACCCATCATCCATTTCATTCCGAAGCCGATTCCGCCGTCGTGAACAGGTTTGGTAAGCATCGGAAAATCTGAACTTTCCTCTGCAATGGTCATGATGTCGGGAAACTCTTTATAAACAGCTTTGTTGAATTCCTGCAGAAAATCTTTCGCCTCTAAATTCACATTTCCACCGAACATATTGGGTTCCCATTCCCCTTCGTTTCTCGAATAATCGAGGTGCAGCATAGAAGTCACCGCATCCACACGAAGTCCGTCCGCATGATAACGTTCAAGCCAGAACATCGCGTTAGAAATCAAAAAAGATTTTACTTCAGGTCTTCCGTAATTGAATATATGCGATTTCCAGTCGGGATGGAAACCTTTTCTCGGGTCTTCATGTTCATAAAGAAAAGTACCGTCGAAGAAATGGAGTCCATTTGCATCACCAGGAAAATGCGACGGAACCCAGTCGAGAATTACGCCGATTCCGTTTTTGTGGAGCTCGTCGATCAGGAACATTAAATCCTGCGGCGAACCGAAACGCGAAGTTGCAGCAAAGAAACCCGTTACTTGGTAACCCCAACTCGGATCGTACGGATATTCCATCACGGGCATAAATTCCACGTGGGTAAATTCCATTTCCTTTAAATAAGGAACGAGCCGCTCAGCGATTTCTCTGTAGTTGAAAAATCTTTCAGGATCGTCGGTTCCGCGCATCCATGAACCGAGATGCATCTCGTAAACTGACATTGGTGCTTTCAGGGAATTTTTTTTCCATCTTTCAGCCATCCAGTTTTCATCACCCCACTCAAACCAGGTTGTAGAAATCAATGATCCCGCCTGAACACTCTGCTCCCAACTCAAAGCGAACGGATCTCCCTTTTCCAAGAGAACGCCCTTGTTGGTGCGGATTGCGTATTTGTAAACATTCCCCCAGTTAAGATCAGCAATAAAACCCTCCCAAATTCCCGATCCATCCCATCTTGGATAAAGTTTGTGCGCTTCCGAATGCCAGTTGTTGAAATTCCCAATCACGGAAACCTCTTCTGCATGCGGTGCCCAAACTGCGAAGTAAGCACCTTTCACACCATCGACTTCTATGGTGTGCGAACCGAATTTATCGTAGAGTTTGTAATGTTTCCCTTCGCGGAAAAGGTAAATGTCGTGCTCGGTAAACAGGGAGTGAGGTTGGACAATTTTCATGGCAGCAAATCTTATTATTCTTACGAAAGTAAATTACTTAATTGCGCATCAAATATATTTAAAATAAAGATATTCACGATAGAATTCGGTGGAAAATATTGCTGATGTAACCCTTATAATGATGAAATATAAAAATTAAAAACTGAGGGTCGAACCCATCTTCGAGATTTCCATGACCTTCATCGGTAAAAAATCATGCTGAGATTCAAATTTCACAAAGTCTTTTTCCCTAATTTTGAACCATGGAAAATCCAAGAAAATTCGGCATTGTCGGAAAGAATATCTCCTACTCTTTTTCGAAAAAATATTTTGAGAACAAGTTCAAAAACCTGATGCTTAATAATCACTCCTACGAAATTTTTGATCTCGACGATATTTCGAAGGTTGACGAAATTTTCAAAACCGCAGATCTTGCAGGACTCAACGTCACGATTCCCTACAAGGAAAAAGTCATTCCCTATCTCGATGAATTGAGCGATGAAGCTGAAAAAATCGGTGCAGTAAACTGTATCGTCATCAATGACGGAATTAAAAAGGGCTTCAACACCGATGTGGATGGATTTGAAAAAACTTTGCTGCTTCACAAGAAGGACCACCATCAATCGGCTTTAATTTTAGGAAACGGCGGCGCTGCGAAAGCAGTCAAATATGTTCTCGAAAAATACGGAATTCCGTACGTCACGGTGACTCGAAACGGTGAGTTGAATTACACCGATCTGACTGCAGAAATCGTCAACGAACATCCTTTAATCATCCAGTGTACTCCTGTCGGAACTTTCCCAAATGTGGACGACTGCCTCGATTTTCCGTTCGATGGAATTACTGCAAACCATCTGATCATCGACCTTATCTACAATCCAAGTTACACCCGATTTATTAAAAATGCGGCTGAAAAAGGAGCGAAAACTGCAAACGGATTCTACATGCTCGAGAAGCAGGCAGAAAAAAATTGGGAAATTTGGAACTTTCAGAAAAAATAGGTTAAATTAGTGCTCTGTTTAATGAATAACAGATAAAACACCTGCTCAATCACTTAATAGTTTGCCATGATCACAGAAGATTCAATCTCTGACAACAACGAGAAAAAACCAATTTCCGAAGAGGTTTTAAATGAAAACACTCCTGAAAATCCCGAAACTACGGATTCGGAAACTCCAACAACTGAACCTGAAACAGAACCCATTTCAGAGAACCAGGAAACGGTAGAAGAACAGCCGCAACCAGAAAATCAGGCGGATGTTGACACCCAAAAATCCACCGTAATTTCGGAGGAAAAAGTACTTTCCGAGATCGACCGAAGCAAAGCCGACGACGGAAATCCGCATCCCGACGAAGACAAGAAAACACAGCAGGATGTCGATACCCAAAAATCAACCGTGATTCCGCAGGAAAAAGTTTTGTCAGAAATCGATCCTGAAAAAGCCGACGACGGTGAACCGCACGAAGAACATCACGACGAACTAGATGCAGTTGCCGCACTTACTTTGCCCGAAACGCTGAAGGAAATGGAAACCATCATTAATAAAGAAGATGCAGGTGCACATTCCCGAAAATTCAACCAGTTGAAAGAGCAGGCAAACCATTTGGTCAACGAGGAAACCGAAGAAAAAAAATCGGAGTTTGTTGCTGCAGGAAATACGGAAGAAAATTTCAATTTCGAGCACGCCGCATTAGCGAAAATTTCAGGCCTTGTCAATATTTTCCGTGAGAAGAGTGACGAGTTCCACAAAATACAGCAGGAAAACCAATCCAAGAACCTTGAGGAAAGACAGGGAATCATCGAAAAGCTGAAAACCCTCTATACCAATACTGAAGCGGGAACCAACCTCTTTAAAGCCATCAGAGAAATCAAGGAAGAATGGAAAAATGCAGGACAGGTTGCGAAATCGGAGTTTAAATTGCTAAACAACAACTATTTCCACCATCTGAACCAATTCTACGAAATGCTCAACATGAACCGCGAGTACATGGAGCAGGAATATGCGCACAACCTTGAGAAAAGACAGCATATCATCGATCGTGCAAAGGAACTGGAAAATGAGTCTTCCGTACAAAAAGCGTTAAACGAATTGCAATATCTGCACAAGCTTTGGAAAGAAGAAGCTGAACCAGTCGCCGAAGAATTCAGGGAAAAAACCTGGGAGGAATTCAGGGAAATTTCCAACAGAATCCACGAAAGAAAAGGGGAACTCACCGAACAGATCGAAAAAGAGCAAAACGAAAACCTCGAAAAGAAAAACAAAATCATCGAGGAGATCAAGAAACTCACTTCGCCTGAAAAAGCTCCGAATCACAACTACTGGCAAAATGCCATCAAGAAAATCGAGGACCTCAGAACAGAATTTCTGAAACTGGGAAGCGTGCCGAGAAAGATTTCGAACCAAAACTGGAACGAATTCAAAACGCACCTCAGAACCTTTAATACCACTAAAAACGAGTTTTATAAAGGGCTGAAAAATTCGCAGCAAACCAACCTTGATGAAAAACTGAAACTCATCCAAACCGCGAAAGACAATATGCTTTCCGAGGATTGGGACATCACCGTTCCGCTCTTCAAAAAATTGCAGGACGACTGGAAGAAAATCGGCCACGTTCCGAGAAGCATGACCAACAAAGTTTGGGACGATTTCCGTGAAGCGTGCAACACTTTCTTCAACAACTACCGTGAAAAAACCAACACGGTAAACGATAACTGGAAGGAAAATTATAAGCACAAAAAAGAACTTCTGGAAGAACTGAAGCAAGTTGGAAGTGAAGACGGCAGTGTGGAAAGAATTGAGGAAATCAAGAACAAATGGAACAGCATCGGGAAAGTTCCGCGCGACAAAATCTCCATCAATTCTGAATTTAACAAGACCCTGAAGGAAAAACTGAAACTCAACAAAATCAGCGAGTACGACCTGAAGGAAGAAGGACTTTCTGAAAACCAGGTGACCGATAAAGCGCGAAAAATCAAAAACCAAATTGCAGACCTGGAAGCAGAAATCAGCAAGCTGGAAAACAATCTGGGCTTCTTCAGCAATTCGAGCAGAGAAAACCCTTTACTGAAAGATACTTTCGACAAAATCGACGAGAAAAAATCACAGCTTGAAAACATGAAGCAGTCGCTGCATCAAATCCTTTCGGGCGAAAACCAATAATATCATGACCAAAAAGATCTTCCTTTTGTTGTTGACAGGATTCCTGACCTTCTTCCATGCGCAGGAGGAAAAAGACTTGCTGTCGATCCCAAATCCGATCGAGTACGACGGAACCGAGTTTTTTCTGACAAGAGCTAAGCAGCGCTCCAAAACATTGTTCCAACAACAGTACATTCCGAAGGACGAGGAGATCGAGAATTTTAACCAAATCATTGATTTTTCGTTTTTCAATAAGGAAATCGACATGGAACTTGCTGTAAGACAAAAGGTTGAAATGGTGCAGCAAAGACAAAAAGAGGACAAAATCGCCAAAGTAAACGTTACCGAAAATCCCGACGGCACGGAATACATCGTGGATTTCTATATTTCTGAAACACCGGAAAAAGGCGATCCTTTCGTGGAGTACAACATCTACAGATTCAAGAGTTTCGACAAAGGAGGCGAGAAAAGTTTCCTGATGCTTTCTTATGCAAAAAGAATTTACGGAGATATAAAATCAGCTGCGAAATCGCTCGCAAAACAGCGAGACCACTTGATGACGGCGATGATTGAGTATAAAATCCCGGATATAAAAGTTCCCGCAACTCCTGTAAAATAAAGCAAAAACACTCGACAGAAGTTGAGTGTTTGTTTTTTAATGACGACCTTAGAAACCATTTGGATTTAATTTAAAAAAGGTAATGCATCGGAAATTTCCTTTACCCCATCACTAAAGGGTGGAAAATTTCCATCCAAACAAGAAGCTCTTAATTACAAAAAAGCAAAACAAAGTGGAAAAATTCTACATGAAACGCTGCATCGAACTCGCGCAGAAAGCGTTGGGAAACACTTATCCGAATCCGCTCGTGGGAAGCGTAATCGTGTACGACGGAAAAATCATCGGTGAAGGTTACCACAAAAAAGCGGGAGAACCTCATGCGGAAATCAACGCCATCAATTCGGTGGAAACCCCCGAACAGTTGAAGGATTCCACGATATATGTCTCGCTTGAACCCTGTTCACATTATGGAAAAACTCCGCCATGTGCTAATAAAATTGTCGAAATCGGTTTCAAAAAAGTGGTGATCGGGATTCTGGATCCGCACGAGAAAGTCAACGGAAAAGGTAAAAAGATATTGGAAGATGCAGGAATAGAAGTCGTTTCAGGAGTTTTGGAGCAGGAATGTTGGGAACTCAATAAAAGATTTTTTACCTTCCACGAGAAAAAAAGACCGTACTTGATCCTGAAATGGGCAGAATCTGCAGACGGATTCATGGACAAAGATTTCAAGCCGTACCAAATCGGAAATCCGTTGACCAAGCACGTGGTGCATCAAACTAGAAGCGAGGAACACGCGATCTTGGTGGGAACAAATACGGCGCTACACGACAATCCGACTTTGACAACGAGAGCAATTGCAGGAAGAAACCCTGTAAGAATCCTGATTGATTTTGACCTGAAAGTTCCCCGAAATTTCAACATCTTTAATGATGAGTCAAGAACAATGGTATTCAATTCGACGAAAAGCTCGGAGGAAGAAAATGTGAAATTCATCAAAACCAATAAAGAAAATTTTCTGGAAAACCTGATGGCGAAATTGTACGAAAACCAAATCATTTCCGTATTGGTCGAAGGTGGAAGCTACACACTGCAACAGTTTCTCGATGCGGATTTGTGGGATGAGGTCATTATCATCAAAAACGAAAACCTAAACCTTGAAGAAGGAACAAGATCGCCTGAATTCAATTTGAACCCAATTGATATTCAGGAATTTAGAGACAACAAGATTCTTTATTTTAAGAAATAATTTACGTATTTTTGTGAGATGACGAGAGCAGAATTTATTGAGCAGAACAAGCATCTTTTTTGGTACATCCGAAAAGACAAACTGCAGAACATCAGCAACGAAGTTCTGGTGGAATTCGTCTTTAATCATGGCACTTGGGAAAACGTGAAGGATCTCATCAGAATTATAGGGTACGACGAGCTTAAAAAAATTTACGATCACACGACGGGCAGGAAGATTGGGAATTATTATAGATGCCTGATCTTCTGACGCTTGCTGCAATGAAGGCCTTTGCTTTGAGAAAAAGAGCAAAGTGGAAAGATTATGTGGATTTATATTTTCTTTTGAAGAACCAAGGAGTTATTTGGAACAGAATTCGCGGAAAAAGTATTTAAAATGCAGTTAAGTTATTTTGAAAACATCAACTACGATGAAGAAGTTACCTTCCAGATCGAGAACCCACCCACCGAAAAAGAAATCAAAGAGTTTCTGGTCGAAGCCAGCATTTCTGATTTACCTAAACTTTAGCGTGAAAACCCTAATCTTTAAAAACTAAGGTTTACTGATAATCTGCGCCAGTTCGTCATAGCGGTCGCCGAGTTTTTTCTTCATCCTTTGGTTGGATTTTTTTACGGCGTCGGTCGTAATTCCAAGCAGTTGCGAGATTTCGGTATTGTTAAAGTCCAACTTTTTCAGAAGAATAATTCTGTAGTTCGAATCGGTGAGATCGGGAAACTCACTTTGCAGCTGGTTATAAAATTCCGGATGTACTTTGCGGAATTCCCTCTTAAAATTTTCCCAGTTTTCATCGGTCATCAAGTGGGATTCCAAAAGTTTTGAAAGGTGTCCCTGCTCTTCTTCCAGGTAAAAGGATTTCGAGTTTCTGATTTTTTCAATTTCAGATTTCAGCCGGTTGATCTGTACATTCTTGTTCTTCAGGAATTCCACCTGGTTATCGAGGTTTTCCTGCGTTTCCGACAGTTTCTTCTCAAACTTAAGCTTATCCATTTCGAGTCCGAGTACTTTCTGCTTGTACATCAGTTCACGGTTTAGCAGCTTCTTCCGGGAATTGGCGAAGATAAATCCTGCAAGCACCAAAGAAAAAAAGATGAGACCGAGGTAGATGTTGCGCAACATCGCTGATTTTTCTTGCTGATAATGCGCTTCTTTATTCGCCTGCTCCAATTTCGATTTTTGCATCAGAAGATGGGCGTTGTTCAGCGCTTGGTCTCCATCTGTTTTCTTTAAATTATGCTCAAGTTCGGAAATTCGCTTAAAACCATGCAATTCTGCTTCCCTGTTGTTCTGGTTTCGATAAACCTCAGTGAGCAACTGCTGAATCTTAATTTCGTTGATCTGGAAATAAGACTTGGACTGTGCGGTTTTCAGGGCTTTTTTTAATACAGTTTCCGCTTCGGTATAATTGTTTTCCTGAATCAGGACTTCACCCAGCAACGTTTGCGCAAACATCGTGTTCTGCAATTCCGAAAGACGTTCGGAAATCATAATGTCTTCGAGAATCAACTTTTTTGCCCTGGAAGTTTCTCCCCTCTTAGCATAAATCACCGAAAGATTCCCGATTGCTTTTGCATAGCGCATCTCGTCATTCACTTTTTTGGCGACCCTACTCGCTTCTTCAAAATATTTTTCTGCATTGTCAAATTGCTCCCGCTCCAGATAAATACGTCCCAAAGCGTCAAGAATAGTGGCGTATTCTGCATGTTTATTTCTGGTTAAGGATTTTGCTTTTTCAAGCGCGTCTTTGGATGCGTCGGAATCGCCAATTGTCCCCAAATAATAACCCAACCATTTGTAGGAATCCTGCGGACGGATCTGTTTTTCCACGGGATTGGTCTCCAAAAGATGGCTGCCTTTCATGAAATAAGGTAGCGCTCTTTCCATGCTTCTGTATTTGTAAAGATACTTTGCATAAGAAATATTAGCAACAGTTTCCAGTTCGGGGCTGATTTTCTCTGACTGTTTGATTGCGTTTTCAAAAAGATGCGTGCTCTGGGAATTGATCTTATCAACACAGTTTGAAATTTCTTCTGCGTGAAGTATTTTGTATATGACCTGAAAACCTGGATTCCCATTGTTTTTAATAGCCGAAAGATTTCGGTTTGCCGAAACAGTGTCGCATTTGAAATCGGGATATTCATTCAGTAGCTTACCCAGTAATTCGGAATTGGGTTTTTTGTCTTTCGAAATTTCAACGTTCTGGGCACGAACAAGAAGCCCTGAAAATAGTAAAACGAGAAAGAGACAGTAGTTTTTGACCATTAATAATAGAAGAAATTTCAAGCTTCTAAAGTAATGAAAATCGTAAAAACTGAATATTAACTTTTTTAGAACACAGAATTCTCCCCAATAACGTGGTTTTCAAACTCTTGATAGGAATTGTCCCCCATTTGTCCACCCCTAAAATTAGTTTCGTATTTATTTCATTGCTAATTTTCATGTACAAAAACACTAACTGCCATGAAATACATTTTAAATGACACCCACAAAACTGTCGATGCGGGATCTGAGTACGAGTTTGTAAAGTGGATGAGAAAGAACGACAAGCGGTACTGGGAAAGCAACAGAGAGTTTATGAAGGAATACTCTTTCCAGAAATACTATTTTGAAAAGAAAACGATTAGATTCAACAGCGAGAAGGATTTTGTGGAAGATCTGGTCGAAAACGGGCTTCTTCAGATTGAAGCCGAAACAAAGAACAATAAAAGTATCTGGGAACTTCTAAATAAACTTATCAGGAAACACTTTTATAAACAACTGATATTTCATTAGTTACCATTTGTCCACCTATTTGTCCACCCCTATTTTTTGCATTTTTTTAACAATTGATAATAAATTTGAAATAACAAAAACACATGCTATGAACTTTTCTATTATTGAAGGGTAAAAACTACTAACCAAAAAGACTGCTTTCACTTGCGGTCTTTTTTTATGGGCGGGAATTCGATATTTTTGCGAAATGGAATTCTCTTACGACACGATTGCCAAACCTGTTGAAAACATTCTTTTAAAGGAAAAGGGAAGCAAGTTTATCGGTTATGCATTTCCTGTGTGTGATGAAGTTGAGCTGAAGAAAGCTTTAGAAAAAGTCCGGGAAGAGCACCCGAAAGCAACCCACCATTGCTACGCTTTCCGTCTCGGAATTAATGGAGAGAACTATCGTGCAAATGACGACGGAGAACCATCTGGAAGTGCGGGTTTACCCATTTATAACCAGCTCCTGGCAAATCATCTTACGAATATTTTGTTGATTGTCGTGCGCTATTACGGCGGGACCAAGCTCGGTGTTTCGGGTTTGGTGAAGGCCTATAAAGAATCTGCCAAAATGACTTTGGAAGAGGCGGAAATCATCACCAAAGAACTCGAAACGACTTTAGAAATCTCTTTCAGTTTCAATCAGCAGAATGTGATTTTCACTTTGCTAAATAGACTTGACGGGAAAATCATCGACTTTGTGTCCGATGAAAAATGCAGAATTACCGCAAGAATAAGGACTTCCCAAAAAGAAAACATCTCGGAACAACTGTCTGAGATGCAGAATATTTCGTTTGAATTTCAAGACCTTTGATTAAATTAGTTTCAAAAATTTCGTAATTCGTATTTTGAATTTAATATTTCGTACTTCGTACTTCCCTAATCTCTTCTTCCGCTCAGCATTGACGCGAAATAAATGAGTTGCGCAAGTGAACCAAGAGCAGCAACCACGTACGTTCTTGCAGCCCATTTCAGTGAATCCTGTGCAGCTTCATGTTCGCTTCTGTCGAGTGTTCCTGAAGTTTCAAGCCATTTCAAGGCGCGGTTACTTGCATCATATTCCACCGGCAAAGTCACAAATGCAAAAGCTGTAGTTACCGCGAAAAGGATTACACCGATGGTTAAAAGCGTTTTGCTTCCACTTGAAGCCATCACCACGATTCCCGCCATCAGTACAAATTGCAGCAATCTTGAAGAGATGTTTACGATCGGAACCATTTTTGAGCGAAGTTGCAACATTGAGTATCCAACCGCGTGCTGAACAGCGTGACCGCATTCGTGAGCGGCAACTGCGGCTGCAGCAGCATTTCTCTGCATATATACTTCTTCTGAAAGGTTTACTGTTTTGTCGGCAGGATTGTAGTGGTCGGTCAGTTTACCCGGAACCGAAATCACCTGTACATCATTGATATTGTTGTCTCTCAACATTTTTTCGGCGATCTCTTTCCCCGACATTCCGTTTCTCAATCTCACCTGTGAGTAGTGTGCAAATTTAGATTTCAGCCGATTCTGAACGATCATGCTGACAATGAAAATTACACCGATAATCAAATAATAACTCCCCATTTTCTTTCTATTTTTATTGATATAAATTGCCCTATTTTAGAAGTAAAAAACGTGCCAAAGTTTTGAAATTTCCATTTATCATCTATCTTTGTTCAATCTAATTTTGAGCTGATGTCAACGATTGATGTAAGAGAAGTAAAATCTCCGGATGATTTAAGAAATTTCATCAGATTTCCCATGGAACTTTACAAATATAATAAAAATTACGTTCCACCATTAATCAACGATGAAAAAAACGTCTGGAATCCCAAGGAAAATCCGGCACTCAATTATTCTGAAGCCAAACAGTTTTTAGCTTTTAAGGATGGTCAAGTTGTGGGACGTGTTGCAGCCATCATTAATCACAAAGAAGAAAAAGAACTGGGAATCAGCAAGGTTCGTTTCGGATGGCTCGATTTCATTGATGATTTAGAAGTATCAAAAGCTCTGATCGACACTGTCATAAGTTTTGCAAAAGAGAAAAATATCAGCAAAATTGAGGGACCAATGGGTTTCACGAACCTTGACAAAGCGGGAATGCTCATCATGGGATTCGACAGATTGGCAACAATGATCGGACTCTATAATTTCGAATACTATCCTCAACATCTCGAGAAACTCGGTCTTACTAAAGAAAAAGAATGGGTAGAGTTTGAGATTATGTTCCCGGAAGTGCTTCCCGAAAAAGTCGAAAAATTCAGTTCTCTGATTGCGGAGAAATATAAGCTAAAGGTCCTCCACTTTAAAAACAAGAAAGAAATCGAACCGCTGATCGACGCAATGTTTGACCTTCTCGACAAAACCTACAGCTCGCTCTCGACCTACACTCCGATTACCGAGGAACAGAAAAAAACGTACAGGGAAAAGTATTTCCCCTTTATCAACAAGGATTACATCATCTGCATTGAGGACGAGAACCATCAGCTGATTTCCTTCGCGATTACGATGCCATCTTATTCGAAAGCGTTACAGAAAGCCAACGGAAAACTTTTCCCATTCGGATGGTGGCATTTTCTTCAGGCAGGGAAAAAGAACGACAGAGCAAATTTTTACCTGATCGGAATCCACCCCGAATTTCAACGCCGTGGAGTGACTGCAATTATTTTCAAGGAAATTTTCGAGCGGTTCTCCAAAATGGGAATAAAATACACAGAAACAAATCCCGAACTGGAGGAAAACAAGAGCATCCAGCTTCTTTGGCAGGACTACAATCCGGTAAACCATAAACGAAGGAGGACGTATTCGATGGAGCTGTGAGAATGTGAGTTTTTTCACATGAATTACTTCGTGTGAATTTGCTACGCAGTGAATTCTTTCAGGTGAATTTCTTTGAGTGAATCAATTTTGAGATGAAATTTGCTTCATCTATTTTGACGAAACTCGACCACTTGAAACCTGAAACTTGAAATGCGAAGCATTCACGAACTCAAATAAAAAAAATAGAAAAAATTGTGAGTAAACCTGAAACCTGAAACGTCCAACTTCAAACCTAAAACTTCAAACCTCAAATCCTTCTTTCATGAAAAAACACCTCTACTTCTACATCGCAATGATTGCACTGTTCATCGGCTACAATCAGTTTTTCCAGGTGCAGGACGAGAAAACCAACGCGCTGATTAACATCGTGTTTGCAAGTTTCCTATTTCTTTACATCGGATACGTGGCGTTCGTGATTCTGAAAAAGATGAAAAATGCCAGAAAGAATTAACTAATTTTTAACAATTCTAAATTAATCTCGCCACTTTTTTTACTGACTTTTTTCAGTTCGCCTATTTCCTATATTGTAGTTTAATTCGTAAATTTGCAGATTAAGTAAAAGAATCTGTTTATGAATATTCCAGAAAACTATATCCCGATTATCATTCAGTTTATTGTCGGATCCGGTTTTGTTTTGCTTTCAATTATAGGCACCCACTTTTTGGGGCCTTCACGCCGCAAATCTGCTGTCAAAAAAAATGAAAGTTTCGAATGTGGTGTGGAAGTCGAGGGTAACGCGAGAACCCCGTTTTCTGTGAAGTATTTTCTTACCGCGGTACTTTTCGTACTTTTTGATGTGGAAATTGTATTCTTTTATCCTTACGCAGTAAACATCCGCGAATTCGGTGTAGCTGGATTCTTCGCGGTTTTCATGTTTATCGCGGTTTTCTTCATCGCTTTCCTTTACGTGTGGAAACGCGGCGCCCTCGATTGGGACAGATAGAAACAATGAAGATGGTTGTATAAGTTGATCAATTAAATCAGAAAAAATTATGTCAGATAACAAGCCAGTAGTTAGAATGGATGCAGAAGCTCCTGAAGGTTTTTCGGGAGAAGGATTTTTTGCAACCAAGTTGAGCAGCGTGATCGGAATGGCGAGAAAATATTCGCTTTGGCCACTTCCTTTCGCAACTTCATGTTGTGGAATTGAATTCATGGCGGTTCTGAACCCGACTTACGATGCTTCCCGTTTTGGGATGGAAAGAAACTCTTTCTCGCCAAGACAAGC
Organism: Chryseobacterium suipulveris; assembly: GCF_022811685.1. Lineage (NCBI taxonomy): Bacteria > Pseudomonadati > Bacteroidota > Flavobacteriia > Flavobacteriales > Weeksellaceae > Chryseobacterium > Chryseobacterium suipulveris. Next base: position 2,052,949 of record NZ_CP094532.1, read on the forward strand.
AGATATGTTGATGGTTTGCGGAACGATCTCGAAAAAATTGGGTCCCGTGTTGAAGCAGGTTTACACGCAGATGGCGGAACCGAAGTGGGTAATCGCCGTTGGTGCATGTGCTTCAAGTGGAGGAATATTCGACACCTACTCCGTTCTTCAGGGAATCGATAAGATTATTCCCGTTGACGTGTACGTACCAGGATGTCCGCCAAGACCAGAACAGATTATCGAGGGAGTAATGCAGGTTCAGGCACTTTGCGAAAGCGAGAGCATCAGAAGAAGAGACACTCCTGAATACAGAGCACTCCTGGAATCCTACGGAATAGAATAATTTGGAAATGTGAAAATGCGGGAATTTGAAGATTGATTCCCGCGATTTTTGATTAAAATTAAATAAAATTTGGGTGAAATAATTTTCAAGTTAGCTCATCTTCAAATTTTCAAATAAACGAAATGACAAACGAATTTGTTTTAGAAGCCATCACCAGAGAATTCCCGGAGTCTGTGATTTCACATTCAGAACCTTATGGATTTCTTACCTTGGAAATCAAGAAGGACGATATCAAAAAGGTGATCCATTACCTCAGAGATTCTTCACTGGAAATAAAATTCCTGACCGACATCTGCGGAATCCACTATCCTGAAAATCCCGAAAAGGAACTCGGCGTGATCTACCACCTCCACAATATGATGACCAATTTCAGGATTCGCCTGAAAACCTTTATGCCAAGAGAAAATGCTGAAGTCGATTCGATGACCGACCTTTATGCAGGTGCAAACTGGATGGAAAGAGAAACCTTCGACTTCTTCGGAATCAAGTTTAAGGGGCATCCCGATTTAAGGGTAATTCTGAACGACCCGGAACTCGGCTATCACCCGATGCTGAAGGAATACCGCCTCGAAGACGGAACCAGAACCGACAAAGACGACAAAATGTTCGGAAGATAACCACTTAAAATTGCTGAACGCAGACCGCTGAAAGCAGAAAGCATATTATGAAAGACAACGCACTCTCCAACATACTGAACCAGTACGATTCCAAAGAGCAGATCGACGGACAGCTCTATACCCTGAATCTCGGTCCGACCCACCCCGCAACACACGGAATCTTCCAGAACGTCCTCACAATGGATGGTGAAAGAATTCTGCATTCCGAGCAAACGGTGGGATATATTCACCGCGCTTTCGAGAAAATCTCAGAAAGAAGAAATTTCACGCAGATCACCACACTTACCGACCGAATGAATTACTGTTCCGCGCCAATCAACAATATTGGGTGGCACATGACGGTGGAAAAACTCATCGGTTGCGAAACTCCAAAAAGAGTAGATTATATGCGTGTCATCATGATGGAACTCGCAAGAATTGCGGACCACATGGTTTGCAACGGAGTAATCGCGATGGATGCAGGTGCAATTACGGGACTCACCTATCTCTTCCGTGAAAGGGAGGCAATCTACGAAATGTACGAGCAGATCTGCGGCGCAAGAATGACGACCAATATGGGAAGAATCGGTGGATTCGAGAGAGACTTTTCGCCGAAATTCCATGAGCTGCTTCAAACATGGTTAAAGAAATTCCCAAGGATTTGGGGCGAATTCTGTAAACTGAACGAAAGAAACAGAATCTTTATGGACAGAACCATTAACGCCGGTCCAATCTCCGCGGAAAGAGCTTTGAGCTATGGTTTTACAGGTCCAAACCTTCGTGCGACAGGTGTAGATTATGATGTGCGGGTTGCAAGTCCTTATTCTTCTTATGACGATTTCGATTTCATTATTCCGGTAGGAACTTCCGGCGATACTTATGACCGCTTCATGGTGCGCCAACAGGAAGTTTGGGAAAGTTTGAAAATTATCGAGCAAGCATATAAAAATTTACCAGATGGTCCTTTCCATGCGGATGTACCTGAATTCTACCTTCCCGAGAAAGCAGATGTCTATACCAAAATGGAGGCACTGATATACCACTTCAAAATCGTGATGGCAGAAACCGAAATTCCGACAGGAGAAGTTTACCACTGTGTTGAAGGAGGAAACGGCGAGTTAGGTTTCTATTTGGTGAGCGACGGTGGAAGAAGTCCATACAGACTGCATTTCCGAAGACCGTGCTTCATTTATTACCAAGCATATCCGGAAATGATTCAGGGAGCATTAATTTCGGACGCAATTGTGACGATGTGCTCGATGAATGTGATTGCAGGGGAACTGGACGCATAAAATGAGATGTCAGATATCAGACAACAGATATCAGACATTAATAAAATAATAAAGAAAAATCTGACATTTGAAATCTGATGTCTGAAATCTATAGAAGATGAGCGAAACAATAGCTTTCAAACCTGAGACTTTAGAGCAGGTACATAAAATTATCACAAGATATCCTGAAGGACGGCAGAAATCCGCACTTATTCCGGTGCTGCATTTGGCGCAGAAAGAATTCGGCGGCTGGCTTGACGTTCCCGTGATGGATTATGTTGCCGAAGTCCTGAACATCAAACCGATCGAAGTGTATGAAGTGGCAACTTTCTACACCATGTTCAATATGAAGCCCGTCGGGAAATATGTTCTCGAAGTTTGCAGAACCGGACCATGCATGGTTTCCGGAAGCAACAAAATCCTGGATCACATCCGAACGAAGCTGAACATCAAAGACGGTGAAACAACTGCTGACGGACTTTTCACGCTGAAAGTGGCGGAATGTCTCGGAGCGTGCGGTTACGCACCGATGATGCAGATCGGAAAATTTTATCATGAAAATTTAACCACAGAAAAAGTGGACGAAATCCTGGAACTTTGCAGACAGGGAGCGCTTGCTTTGGATTAATAAATTAATATAAATGCATGAAGCGTCAAGCAGATTGCAATAAGCATAGAGAAAATGAGTAAAAAACTTTTACTTAAAGACGCACACATCGAGGGAATCCGCTACTTCGACGTTTACCGCAAACAAGGCGGCTACGAGGCGGTGGAAAAAGCCCTGAAAATGACCCCGGAAGCAATTGTGGAAGAAGTAAAAACTTCGGGACTTCGCGGTCGTGGTGGTGCAGGTTTCCCAACGGGAATGAAATGGAGTTTCCTGGCAAAACCAGAAGGTGTTCCAAGATATTTGGTAGTAAATGCCGACGAATCCGAACCGGGGACTTTCAAGGATCGTTACCTCATGGAATTCCTTCCCCACATTTTGGTCGAGGGAATGATCATCTCCTCTTTCGCATTGGGAGCAAATACTTCGTATATCTACATCCGCGGTGAATATTCCTGGATTCCCGATATTTTGGAGGAAGCCATCGAAGAAGCAAAGAAAAACGGATTCCTCGGAAAAAATATTCTGGGAACCGGTTACGATCTTGAAATCTACGTGCAGCGTGGAGCGGGAGCATACATCTGCGGTGAAGAAACCGCGCTTCTTGAATCTCTGGAAGGCAAAAGAGGAAACCCAAGGTTGAAACCACCATTCCCAGCTGTGAAAGGACTTTGGGAATCCCCTACCGTTGTAAATAACGTTGAAACGATTGCAGCAGTAGTTCCGATCATCAACATTACAGGAGCAGAATATGCGAAAATCGGTGTAGGAAGATCAACAGGAACCAAACTGATTTCAGCGTGCGGAAACATCAATAAACCGGGAGTTTATGAAATCGATATGACCATCACTGTTGAGGAATTTATCTATTCCGACGAGTATTGTGGTGGAATTAAAGATGGCAAGAAACTTAAAGCATGTATTCCGGGAGGAAGTTCGGTTCCAATTTTGCCAGCAAATCTCTTGCTAAAAACCATTAACGGCGAACCACGATATATGAACTACGAATCACTTGCTGACGGCGGTTTCGCTACAGGAACCATGATGGGATCAGGTGGTTTTGAAGTTCTGGACGAAGACCAGTGCATCGTGGAACACACCATGACTTTGGCAAGATTCTACGCCCACGAAAGCTGCGGACAATGCACGCCATGTCGCGAAGGAACTCCGTGGATGTATAAAATCCTTAAAAAAATAGAAAACGGCGAGGGAACAATGGCAGACATCGACCTTCTTTGGGACATCCAGAGAAAGATCGAAGGAAACACGATTTGTCCGCTCGGTGATGCGGCAGCATGGCCAGTTGCATCGGCTATCCGCCACTTCAGAGATGAGTTCGAATGGCACATCAACAATCCTGAATCGCAGACAAGGAATTACGGATTGGCAAATTATGCAGATCCAATCCCTGTTCCTGCAAAAGCAGAGTGAATAATTAAAAGTTAAAATAATGGAATCGCTCCTTCATCAAAAAATATCGGACAAGATCAAAGAAATTCCCGAATATCTGTTGGAAGAATTATCTGATTTCATTGACTTTTTGATGATAAAGAAAATAAAAAAGACTGGGCAAAAAACCTTTCGGAAAATCAAATAAAGAATATTCAGGAAGGTTTAGAAGACATCAAAAATAATAATGTTTTTTCCCACGAATCGGTAATGGAAGAAATGGCGGAATATATTAAGTCAAAAAAATGACGAAGGTCTGGTCAGGAAAAGCAAAGAAGTAGTTCAGAAATGTAATTGATTATCTTTTTGAAAAATGGACAATTAATGAAGTTCAAAAATTTAACCACAAAGTTTCTGAATTAGTGAAAAATATTGCAGACAATACTGCATTTTGTCCAAAATCAAGAATGACGGATCTTAGGAAATGTTTAATCGACAAAAACAATTCTTTGGTCTATTTATTTAAAAACGAGATTATTAATATCGTGGCACTTATCGATAATAAATCTTCTCACCCCTATTGAAAAAAAGTTTATTAATAAAGATGAAGAAGATCTTTGGAGTGGTGTTGATGTTGATTGGATTGAGCAGTTATAGTCAAACAGAAAATACGGTGACAACCGAAATTAATAAGGAGATAAAAAATCCATTAACCAAAAAAGGACAGGTTTTTATTTTCTACGGTTGGAACAGAGCAGCGTTCACAAATTCCGACATCCATTTTTCCGGAAACGGGTATGATTTCCAGCTGGACAATGTCGTTGCACACGATCGGCCTACGAAATTCGGATTGGTTTATTTCGATCCGTCATGGTTTACCGTGACCCAGTACAATTTCAGGTTGGGTTATTTTATCAAAGATAACTTGGCGCTCGTTCTGGGAATCGACCACATGAAATATGTAATGGATCAGGATCAGACGGTGAAGTTTTCCGGACATATTTCGGATCCTGTTTATGCGGGAACGGTTCAGAACGGACAGGTAAATCTTGCAGATGAAAAATTCCTGACCTTCGAGCATACCGACGGACTGAATTATGAAAACCTGGGGTTGGAAAAATACCGCTCACTTTCAAACAGTAAAAACATCGATATTGTTTGGGGATACGGTGGCGGATTGGGAGTGATGTTTCCAAAGAGCAACGTGAAACTTTTCGGAAACGAAAGAAGCGACCGTTTTCATGTCGCAGGATTTGGAACCGATTTAAGAACAAGTTTAAATGCAGTCTTCTGGAAACACATTATGTTGAGAGTTGAGGCAAAAGCAGGATATATCAATATGTTCGACATCAAGACGACTTTGAACAACAAACCCGACAAAGCGAGACAGGACTTTATGTTCGGACAGGTTATGGCGGGATTTGGATATACCTTTAATACGAAAAAATAATTTTATTTAATTAAAAATAAAGCCAATTGCAAAAAGCAAAAAGCTAAAAGCAATATTATGAGCGAAGAAGTAAAAAAATTCAAGATAACCATTGACGGACAGGAAGTAGAGGTGCTTCCTGGAACTTCTATTCTTGAAGCGGCGCGACAAATCGGAGGACAATCTGTTCCGCCTGCAATGTGCTACTACAAACCACTCGAAACGAGCGGCGGAAGATGCAGAACTTGTCTGGTGGAGGTTTCCAAAGGTTCGGATGCAGATCCGCGACCAATGCCAAAATTGGTGGCAAGCTGCAGAACCAACGTGATGGACGGAATGGAAGTAAAAAACGTAACCTCCGAAAAAACTCAGGAAGCAAGAAAAGGCGTTACCGAATTTCTGCTGATCAATCACCCACTCGATTGCCCAATCTGCGATCAGGCGGGAGAATGCCATCTCCAGGATTTGAGTTACGAGCACGGTCTTGAAACGACGAGAACAGAATTCACCAGAAGAACATTCGAACCAGAAGATATCGGTCCTTACATTAAACTCAACATGAACCGTTGCATTCTTTGTGCAAGATGCGTTCTTGTTGCCAATCAGCTCACAGAAGAAAGAGAGCACGGAATCCTTTTCAGAGGCGACCACGCAGAAATTTCTACCTATCTGAACAAAGCGTTGGAAAACGACTTCATCGGAAACGTGATCGACGTGTGTCCTGTAGGTGCTTTGACCGACAGAACTTCGCGGTTTGCAAGCAGAGTGTGGTTTACCAAGCCAGTGAACGCAACTTGCAGCTGTGACAAATGTTCAGGAAAAGCCGTACTGTGGATGAAGGGAGACGAAATCATTCGGGTAACTGCAAGAAAAGACCAGTACGACGAAGTGGAAGAATGGATATGTAACGACTGTCGTTTCCACAAAAAAGATTTGAAATTATGGAACGTGGAAGGACCGAGACACATCGACCGACACTCCGTAATCTCGCTCAACCATTACGAAAAACCAAAAGAATATTTCCGACAGATCGACAATCCAGACGCCAAGGAAATTTCTGAAAGCGACGAAAACCAAAAAGGAGACAAAATAATCTGATCATTAAATAAAGACTGTTACTTTCACCCGTAAAGTTTCAGTTTCAAGAAAAAGAATATGGAATTATTAACATTCAAGATAATTTTAGTTGTTGCCCTGTTTGCAGTTTCATTGGGAGTTGCAGCGTACTCAACTTGGGGCGAGAGAAAAGTTGCGGCAATACTTCAGGACAGGATCGGACCCAACAGAACAGGACCGTTCGGAATCCTGCAACCGTTGGCAGATGGTGGAAAACTCTTCTTTAAAGAAGGATTCATCCCCGCAAATGCCGACAAATTCCTTTTCTATGTAGGACCCGCAATCACCATGTTTATCTCGCTGATCACCGGTGCGGTTATCCCGTGGGGAAAATCGCTGAACATCGGCGGAACTTCATTCGACATCCAAGTTGCCAATATCGATGTAGGTGTACTTTACCTGATCGGAATGGTTTCGGTCGGAGTTTACGGAATGATGATCGGAGGTTGGGCTTCAAACAACAAATATTCACTCATCGGTGCGATCCGTGCTTCATCACAGATGATTTCATATGAATTGGCGATGGGACTTTCTCTTTTGGCAATTATTCTGATGGCGGGAAGTCTCGATCTTCATTTCATCACCTCCTCACAGGGAACTGGGAAAATCTGGGGAATTATTCCTGCAGATGGAATGAACTGGAACATCTTCTACCAACCATTGGCATTCATCATCTTCTTTGTTGCTGCAATGGCGGAAACGAACCGACACCCATTCGATTTGCCTGAATGTGAATCTGAATTGGTCAACGGATATATGACGGAATATTCCTCCATGAACTTCGGTCAGTACATGTTCGGTGAATATGTAAATATGTTTATCTCGAATGCGCTGATTGCAACTTTGTTTTTCGGGGGATTCAATTACCCTGGAATCAACTGGGTCTCAGAAAACTGGGGCGAAAACGCAGCAGGAATCATCAGTATTTTGGCAATGTTGGCAAAAGTGATTTTCGGAATCGTGGTCTTCATGTGGATTCGTTGGACGATCCCGAGATTCCGATATGACCAATTGATGCACCTTGGCTGGAAAACATTAATTCCGCTTGCATTATTGAATTTAGTAGTAACAGCAGCAGTGATTATTTTCTTTGCCGCTTAAATTAGAATAAAGTTTTACTGCCGGAAGTAATAACCGACGGCAAAAACCTGAACAATATGAAACTTACCAACAGATCAAAAGTGGTCTCGAACAAGGAAATGACCTTCATGGAGAAGCTTTACCTTCCTGAAATCGTGAAGGGAATGGTGATCACTTTGAGACACGCGATAGAAGGGCCGAAAGGAAAAGTTTTCGCCTATCCTGAAGTGAAGAAACCGAGAGCCAAAGTTTGGCGCGGACTCCACGTGTTGAAACGTGACGAGGAAGGAAGGGAAAGATGTACTGCATGCGGACTTTGCGCAGTTGCCTGTCCTGCAGAAGCAATTACCATGACCGCCGCGGAAAGAACAAAGGACGAAATGCACCTTTATCGCGAAGAAAAATACGCATCGGTTTACGAGATCAATATGCTTCGTTGCATTTTCTGCGGAATGTGTGAGGAAGCGTGTCCGAAATCCGCAATCTACCTTACCGACAGATTGGTGGATGTGGAAACCAACCGCGGAAGTTTCATCTACGGAAAAGACAAACTTGTGGAAAAGATCAACGAGAGAATCGACATCACCGCAAGACAGAGCGAACTGCAAAAAAAATCAGTAAAATAGTATGGAACAGATCATATTTTTCTTCATCGCGTTTTTGGCTGTAGCGAGTGCTTTTTTCTTCGTGTTCGGCAAAAATCCGATTTACTCGATTCTTTCATTAATCGTAACCTTCTTTTCGATCGCAGCACTTTACATTTTACTCAATGCCCAGTTCCTGGGAATCGTTCAGATCATCGTTTATGCGGGTGCGATCATGGTTTTGTTCCTTTACATATTAATGATGCTGAACCTCAACAAAGCTGATGAAAGCCGAAAACAGAACATCATGAAGTTCATCGGCGTTTTCACCGCGGGATTGCTGTTGATCGGTATTTTGGGAGCGTTCCGTGGAATGCAGACAGGAACTATCGCAGGAAATGTGGATTCAAGTGTAGGTTTGACGAAGAACCTTGGAAGATTATTGTTCAACGAATATGTATTGCCATTCGAGCTTGCCTCGATCCTGATTCTCGCGGGAATCGTGGGTGCGGTACTGATCGGTAAAAAAGATTTATAGAATTATGGGAGAAATGAATTCATTTATACAGTCCGTTCCGCTGGAGTATTTCTTGATACTCAGCACGGTACTGTTTTGTCTCGGTGTTTTGGGCGTACTGGTTCGCAAGAATGCCATCATTATTTTGGGTTGTGTGGAACTGATGCTGAATTCTGTAAACCTGATGCTCGCAGCTTTTTCCAGCTATAAAGGCGACGGAAACGGACAAATCCTGGTATTCTTCATCATGGTCGTTGCGGCGGCGGAAGTTGCGGTAGGTTTGGCGATTATCGCAATGATCTACCGAAACACAAAATCAGTGGACATTAGTATTTTTAATAAATTAAGAGGATAAATAACGGATGGAAAATTTAGTTTACGCAATTATACTTTTGCCATTATTCGGGTTTCTGTTCAGCGGACTTTTCGGGAAACAGTTGCCAAAAGCAGTGGTAGGAGGTGTAGCAACACTCGTAGTATTTGCATCTTTCTGTATTGCTTTAAGCATCTTCATGAAATTTGATTCAGAAAGTCCTGCAAGAATTATCCGCGCTTTCGAATGGTTTAGAGTGAACGGAATCCAGGTGAATTTCGGGTTCCACATCGACCAGCTTTCTTTGATGATGATTTTGATTATCACGGGTATCGGATCGCTGATTCACTTCTACTCCATCGGTTACATGAGCCATGACAAAGGTTTTCACCGTTTCTTCGCTTACCTGAATCTGTTTGTTTTCTCCATGCTTTTATTGGTAATGGGAAGCAACTATCTGATTCTCTTTATCGGTTGGGAAGGTGTTGGACTTTGTTCTTACCTGTTGATCGGTTTCTGGTACAAAAACCTGGAATACGGTGCTGCAGCGAGAAAGGCGTTTATTATGAACAGAATCGGTGACCTTGCAATGATCATCGGGATCTGTATGATTGCCTATCAAACCAATGCAGTGGATTTCTTGTCGGTAGCTCAGAATTCATCAAAATTCGAACTCGATTCACCAATCATCATTTTCATCACGGCAAGTTTGTTTATCGGAGCAGTCGGCAAATCGGCGCAGATTCCTTTATTCACTTGGCTTCCTGATGCAATGGCGGGTCCGACTCCAGTTTCTGCACTCATTCACGCGGCGACGATGGTTACAGCGGGGATTTATCTGGTGGTTCGTTCAAACTTCCTTTACTCGCTCGCTCCAACCACGATGGACGGAATCCTGTTTGTGGGATTACTAACTGCGTTGGTTGCTGCCTTTATCGGTTTAAGACAGAACGACATCAAGAAAGTTCTTGCCTACTCCACAGTTTCGCAATTGGGCTTCATGTTTGTTGCAGTGGGAGTTGGCGCCTATACAACCGCAATGTTCCATTTGATGACGCACGCTTTTTTCAAGGCGTTGCTGTTCCTCGGTTCTGGATCTGTGATTCACGCGATGAGCGGCGAACAGGACATGAGATTTATGGGCGGGTTAAAGGATAAAATTAAGATCACGCACATTACTTTCCTCATCGGAACATTGGCAATTTCGGGATTCCCATTCCTTTCAGGAATGATTTCCAAAGACGAAATCCTGACCAACACTTTTGGTAAAAATCCGATGATTTGGGTAATTCTTTTCATCGTTGCGACACTTACGGCGATTTATATGTTCAGAGCTTACTACCTTACTTTCCATGGGGAATTCCGAGGAAGTGAGGAACAGAGAAAACACCTACACGAAAGTCCGACCAATATGACTTTGCCGCTGATTGTACTGGCAATCCTTTCTGTGATCGGTGGTTTCATTAACCTTCCGCATTTCATTGGTCATGGTCATTATGCAAAACTTGCTGATTGGTTGAAATCCATCTATGTTTACGATGTAAAACTTCCTGAAGTTGCCTTTAATACCGAGATGGTTTTGGTGGCATTAACGGTACTGATGTTATTCACCGTTTGGTTCTTCGTGAAAAAAACCTACGTGGACAAAAAGAAAATGGCTTTGGCAGACGAGAAATACACTGGTTGGGAACGGCTTTCGAACAGAAAACTTCTTTTCGACGAATTCTACAATGCGACCTTTGTGAAGTTTGTGGAAGGACTCGGTGTTGCTGGTAATATGTTCGACAAAGCAATTCTCGCAAGATTTGTGAACTTCATCGGATGGGGAGCTGAAGATTCGGGACGGGCTGCAAAACGGCTCCAGAACGGAAACGTGGAAAACTACGTGCTGATCATGTCTTTGGCCATCGGAATAATCTTAATTGTTAACTTTTTATTACAATAATAAATGTCGTATCTGTTATTAACATTGCTGCTTTTGCCACTCGCAGGTTCGTTGTTGGTATTCGCGTGGAAAAATTCCGCAAGTAAGTTTTTGGCGTTGGGAATCGCACTGGCTGAAATGTTCCTCACTTTTTACATGCTTTCGGGATTTGATTTCAAGCCCACTGTAGATGGAGTTTTGCAGAACGAAATCAATTATCCGTGGTCGAACTTTATCAAGAGTAACCTCCATTTCGGAATCGACGGGATGACGATGCTTTTCCTGTTGCTCACCAATATTTTGTCGGCACTGATTATTCTTTCTTCCTTTAACGAAAAACCTGGCTACAGAAATACTTTCTACGGACTGATTCTGCTGATGCAGTTTGGTTTGATCGGTGTTTTCACGGCGTATGACGGTTTGTTGTTCTATATTTTCTGGGAAATCACTTTGATCCCGATCTGGTTGATCGCGGGAATTTGGGGACAGGAAAACAAGAAAATTCAGTTCACGACCAAGTTCTTTGTTTACACCTTTGTCGGTTCGCTTTTCATGTTGGTCGGATTGATCTATGTTTACACCCATTCTGCTTCGTTTGCACTGACCGATCTTTATAATGCAGATTTGAATGCGTCACAACAAACTGTGGTATTCTGGTTCATCTTCTTCGCGTTTGCAGTGAAGTTACCAATTTTCCCATTCCACTCTTGGCAACCCGACACTTATACTTATTCACCAACACAGGGATCGATGCTGCTTTCAGGAATTATGCTGAAAATGGCGGTGTATGGATTGCTGAGATATTTGTTGCCGATTACTCCGGTTCCGGTTTTAGGAATTTCCGGACAGATTGTGATGGTCCTTGCCATTATCGGAGTTGTACACGGTGCTTTGATTGCAGTTATTCAAAATGATTCAAAACGGCTGGTTGCCTACTCTTCCCTTTCCCACGTTGGATTGATGACTGCGGGAATTATGGCGTCAGCAATTTTGACGGTGAAAGGTAATCTATTCATCGAAGGTGCGGAAGGAGCTTTGGTTCAGGCATTTGCACACGGAATCAACGTGGTGGGACTTTTCTATGCATGTGATATTCTTTATAAAAGATTTAAAACAAGAGATATCCGCAAGATGGGTGGTTTGGCGAGAGTAGCTCCGAAATTTGCCGTTCTATTTATGGTGATTTTGCTCGGTTCTATCGCTTTGCCTTTAACCAATGGTTTTGTGGGAGAATTCATTCTGATTAAATCCATTTTCGATTACAGTACGATTGCTGCGGTGATCGCGGGAACTACGATGATCTTTTCATCAGTTTACCTTTTCAGATTTTACGGAAAAGCGATGTTTGGAGAAGGTGACGAAAGCATCCTTTCTTCCGTCGGAGATTTGACAGATGTGGAGTTTTCGGTAATGGCAAGTTTGGTGGTATTCGTGATCCTGCTTGGAGTTTTCCCGCAACCGATTATCGAAATGGTGGGCTCTTCACTGAAGTTTATCTTCACTTCGATGATGAACTAAAAAATATATCGGAGGATTTTTAGAAAAAGAACCTCTGAAAAATAAAGATTAAAAACATTAAAAAATAAGGGAATCTGCATCAGCAACCGCAAAGCTGAAACCGATTTCGACAAAATAATAATTCAATGAGCGTTTTAATAATTGTATTCATTACCGCCATCGTTGCATTGTTTGCCGGCGTTTTCGAACAGGGTAAATTTTCGAGATACATTGGTATTCTGGGGTTGATCATCGCATTTTATGTGAGTTTCCTTCCGGAACATTCGTTTTTCCTTCAGTACAAATCCATGTTCGAATTTGGGCTGAACGCTGCGTTGTTCACCAAAATCGCCATCGTAATCCTCATCCTGCTTTTCTTTTTGGGAAGTTTTGCCTTTACCAACCACCGTCGTCATCAGTCGGAGCTTTATGCTTTGATGATGTTTTCTTTATGTGGCGCAATCGTGATGTTTGGATTCCAGAATATTGTGACGCTCTTCCTGGGAATTGAGATTCTTTCGATCCCGCTCTACGTTTTGGCGGGTTCCAACAAGAATGATTTGCGCTCCAACGAAGCGTCTGTGAAATATTTCCTGATGGGTGCATTTGCGACAGGATTCCTACTCTTCGGAATAGCTTTGGTTTACGGAAGCTCAGGAAGTTTCGACCTCTACAAAATCCACGAATACGGAATTGCGCAAGGCAACAATACTTTGTTTATAATGGGTGCAATTCTGATGCTTTGTGCGCTCGCGTTCAAAACTTCAATGGCTCCGTTCCACATGTGGAGTCCCGACGTTTATCAGGGATCACCATCTTTAATCACGGCATTTATGATGTCGGTAGTGAAGATTGCCGCTTTCTACGCTTTCTTTAAAATAATGACAATCGCATTTACAGGAATTACCGGCGACTGGATCAATATCGTGGGAGTAATGATTATCATTACGTTGTTCCTTGCAAACGTAATGGGATTGGCGCAAAGTAATGCAAAGAGAATGTTGGCGTATTCTTCCGTTTCGCATGTTGGTTATCTGGGATTGATTTTCTTCGGGATGAACAGTCTTTCTTCCTACAATCTCGCGTTCTACCTTTTCGCATATTCCTTGGCGACAGTTGGCGTGATGATGACCTTAATCTGGGTTGAAAAACTTAAAAGAGAAACCTCCTACAGCGCCTTCAACGGTTTGGGACACACCGAACCGATTCTTGCAGTAACTGCTGCGGTATCATTGCTCTCAATGGCAGGAATTCCGTTAACAGCAGGGTTTATGGGGAAATTTGCAGTCTTCGCACAGGCAATTGAAAAGGCGCCGTTCCTGGTATTGGTTGCAATTTTAGGTTCAGCACTTTCGATCGCGTATTATTTAAGAATCATCATGGCGATGTTCTTCCCAAAAGAAAGCAGCTTCAAAACCGCAGAAAAAGTAACGCTCACCTACAATATTGTTGCAGTGTTCATCGTGGTTGCGCTCATCGCGATCGGTATTTTCCCGGATCTCTTTGCAAAGCAGTTTGGTCTGTAAGAAACAGTAAGAAAAATTTCAAACCCTTTCAATTTTTTTGGAAGGGTTTATTATTCCCCTCTTTTTAAAGAGGGGTGGATTCCGAGCTTGCGAGGAAGACGGGGTGTTCTTGCAATTAGAAACATAAAATATTTTCAGGAGCAACACATTCCCGAGTCAGCGAGGAAGACGGGGTATTTTTTCAATATGAAACTAAAATTACATGAGGAACAACACATTCAGAGATTCTTACAACTACTCCACCCGCTTTCCACTGCAATTCCTCGCTCCTCCTTCGTCGTCGCTGCGTGATTTTCGTTGCAAAACGACAACGGAATTTCGACGATTCCATAAAATAATAAATATCATAGAGTCATTCGGGGCTAGGATTTAAGTTGGTTGTATTTCGAAAAGCCCAAATGCAAATAATCCGCAAAAATATAGCGCAACAATTCTAGCGTAAGAAGTATTTCTACAAACATTGCGCTCCTACTGAGCGCAACAATTCAACCGTTAACAATATTTCTACAAATATTGCGCTCCGTAGTAGCGCAATATTTTGGGATCACAAATCTTCTACAAAGATCGCGCTCCTACGGAGCGCAACTATTCGATCGTGAACATTATTCTACAAAGATAGCGCTCCTACGGAGCGCCCCGCTCAATCACCTTTCTTGCTCATTTCAAAAATCACTCAGAATTTTATTAACTTTGATTAAACCTTATAAAAAATATCAATATGAAAATTATCTCTACACATTCACAAAATCCGACTCCTCATCCTTTTTCAACAGTAACAAATCGGTTTTGGCTCAGCGTTTTCACAGCTTTTCTGCTGTTAGTTGCCAACAGTTCCATGAAAGCTCAAACCAGCGTGGTCGTTCCCGACGATAACCAGGGAACGTCGTTCATAGGACCGTATGCAAATGCGGGAAGAACGCTGCAGCTGCTTATTGACAATACATTGCTTACCTCACTCAACGGAAAACACATCAAGTCAATTTCTTTTAGATTACCAGCAAGTACAGCCACAAGTTGGCCGACTACGGACTTAACTTATAACAACTACGAAGTTTATTTGAGTGACAGTGTAGAACCTGCAGACAGACAGCTTGTCTTTGCCAATAATGTAGTCGGAACACAAACACAGGTACGAACCGGTCCATTGGTAATTCCAGCAGGAGCACTTACTGTTGGCTCGAATCCAAATGATTTCAGCTTTCAGATCAACTTTGATCAAACATGGCTATACGAAGGAACCAATCTCTTGATCGAGATCCGCCACAGCGGAAGCGGAATTTCATCCAGAACTGTTCACGCAGCGGGAACAAGCGCTCCGGGTTATGGCACACTCTACTCTGCTTGTTGGCAGTCAACAGCTTCTGTTTTGCAGGGCAATTTCTCTTATGTGCAGATTACCGCTGAAGAAAGTCTTGGAACAAGTACAGTTACAATTGACTCAGAGCTTCAGATATTTCCAAATCCAGTGAGAGACATGATCCAGATAAAATCAAATCTTCAAATTGCCTCTTATGAAATTTACAATGTGAACGGGCAGATTATCACTTCGAACCTGATGAGATTGAACAATTCTAAAATCGATGCGAGTCAACTTCCTAAAGGCATTTATCTACTTAAACTAACTGATACAAAAGGAAACACCCAAATTTCGAAATTTATCAAAAATTGATATTAACTTTTCACGGGTAATAAGAACCATCTGAATTTGAAATTTTAGATGGTTTTATTTTTTTAGACATTGCATTTATTAATCTTTTGCCGACATCAAGTTCACGATGATTAGCTCAGCAAATCAAAATTAGACCAATTCTAAATTAATCATTTGATTAAATAAATTGTTTAAATCAAAAAATTTATTCATAACTTTGTTTCATCAAATCAGAAATGTAATGGAGACCCAAGAAATATCAACCGAAGACAAAATCCTTTTAGCGGCATCCAAAGTCTTTAACGAAAAGGGATTCTCAGGAACAAGGACAAGAGATATTGCTGATGAAGCAGGGATTAACCTCGCTCTTCTCAACTATTATTTTCGAAGCAAAGAAAAACTTTTTGAGCAGGTAATGAAGGTAAAAATCGTTCTTCTCTTCGGGCAGATTATACCGATTGTAACGAATCAAAAAACTTCCTTGGATGAAAAAATAGATTTGGCGACCGAGAAATATTTCGAAATTCTTTCCAAGAATCCAAACCTTCCGTTGTTCATTATCAGCGAAATTCAGAAGAAAAATTCTGATATCACCACTTATCTGCCAATAGAAAAAGTGGTGAAGGACGCCCATATCATTAAACAGATCCAGGAAAGAAAACCCGATGCAAATCCTTTTCACTTTCTGATCAATTATTTAAGTATGACCGTTTTTCCGTTTGTAGCAAGACCAATCTTAAACGGATTCAATGTAATGAACGAAGTAGAGTTCAAAACCTTCGTCAATGAACGTCGTAAATTGATTCCCGTTTGGATTAAAGCAATGCTGGATAGTTAGTGGGGGATAAAAAACTCGATTAAAACACAAAATCTAAGTTAGAAAAATGAAAAAACTAAAATATTTGTTGATGTTGGTTTTCTTCTCTGTCAATGCACAAACATTGACCATCGAAGAAGCTTATTCTTTGGCAAAGCAAAATTATCCCCTGATCAAACGCAACGATCTGATTGCAAAAACCAAGCAGTACAACATCGAAAATGCATCAAAGGGTTGGCTTCCGCAGATTAATGTTATTGGACAGGCAACTTATCAGAATGAAGTAACTCAACTTCCCATCTCGCTGCCAAATATGACGATAGAACCTTTAAGCAAAGACCAATACAAAGTATTTGCTGATGTCCAGCAAACCATTTATGATGGCGGAATGATTTCAAACCAAAAGAAAATGGCCGAAATCAATTCAGAAATCGAAATGCAGAAAACTGAAGTGGAAACCGATAAACTGGAAGAACGAATCAATCAAATGTTTTTCGGAGCACTTCAAATGGATGAACAGATTCAACAGGTGGAACTCACAAAAACTGATATTGAAAATGCCTTGAAAAAAGCGGAAGCTCAACTGAAATACGGCGTTATTTTTCGAAGTAATGTAGATGTTTTGAAAGCCCAACTTATCAATCTGGAACAGAAAAAAATTGAACTTCAAACCGTAAAGAAAAGTTTTCTGGATATGCTTTCGGTCTTCATCGCGAGAAACCTTGATGAAAACACTCAACTTCAGAAACCAGAAAGAATTTTAGTCGAAAATCAAAATAACCGTCCGGAACTGAAACTGTTCGATCTACAGAAACAGGCACTGGAGCAACAAAAATCCATTATCAATTCTAAGAATCTACCGAAACTTGGAGCTTTTGCTCAAGGCGGATACGGCAAACCGGGGTTCAATATGTTGAAAAATGAATTTGATGTATTCTACATCGGTGGAATCCGGCTTAATATCCCAATCACAGGACTTTATACAAAAAAAAATGATTTGGCTTTAATTGATATTCAGCAGCAGGAAATTGAAGTTCAACGGGAAAACTTCCTGTTCAACCAGCAGTTTCAGACTTTACAAAATAACAATGAACTCGATAAGATTCAGCAACTTATCGAAAAAGACAGCGAACTGATTACCCTTCGAGAAAGCATCAAAAAAGCATCTCTCGCCCAATTGGAAAACGGCGTTATCACCACCAGCGATTACTTGCGCGAAGTAAACGAACTCGACCGCGCCAAAAACCAAAAAATCTTGCATGAAATACAATATCTGTTGACCCTGTATAATTTGAAAGCACAACTTAATAATTAAGATACAAGATACAAGGCAAAAGAATCAAGATAAAAGAAAGAAGGCAAAAGACCAAAGTACCAGTTGCAGCGCAACGAACGATATTTTAACCTTCGAATTCATTCCAAAAACAAGAAAATATGAAAAAATTAATAATACTTCCCCTGTTTTTGTCAATCTTCGCCTGCAAAAATTCAGGACACGATTACGATGCTTCCGGAACCTTCGAAGCCGATGAAGTAATGGTTACCGCCAAAGCCAACGGCACCATTCTCGAACTGAATGTGGAAGAAGGTATGCAGCTCGACAAAAATCAAAAAGTTGGACTCATCGACCCGAAAAGTGTGGAACTGCAGAAAGAACAGGTGATTGAAACCATTGGAGCAATCGAACAGAAAACCGGTTCGGCTGATCCACAAATTCAGGTGTTACAGTCGCAGATCAGTTCTCAGCGTGCGAATATATCGGTATTGAATGAGCAGTTGAGAAATGCCGTTCGTGAACGCAACAGAATTTCAAACCTTGTAAAAGCCGATGCAGCCACAAAAAAACAACTGGATGATGCGAACGGACAGGTTGATGTGATTCAGAAACAGATTGCTGCGGCTCAAACCCAACTTTCTACGCTCAATTCACAGATTGTCGCTGCAAGGGAAAATGTTTCGATACAAAACCGTGCGGTTTTAAGCGAAAGAAAACCAACCTCAAAAAGAGTGGAGCAGTTTGATGAACAACTGAAAAACAACAGCATCGAATCTCCGATTTCAGGAATGGTTTTGACTAAATATTCCAATGCAGGTGAATTTGCAACCATCGGAAAACCGATTTTCAAAGTGGCAAGTTTGGATATAATGACTTTAAAAACCTTCATCACCGGTGACCAATTGGCGAAAGTAAAAACCGGACAACAGGTAAAAGTGCTGATTGATTCCGGTGACGGAAACACCAAAGAACTTCCCGGAACCATTTATTGGATTAGTTCAAAAGCAGAATTCACTCCAAAAACCATCCAAACCAAAAATGAAAGAGCCAACCTCGTTTACGCCGCAAAAATCCACGTGAAAAACGACGGCTTTCTGAAAATCGGAATGTATGGCGATGTGAAGTTTTAGAAGATGGAAGTCGGAAGACCGTAGACCGAAGAAAAAATTGAATAATTAAAAATGACCTAGGAGATTTTTGCGTGAAGAAATTTGAAAACATTTTCGTTAAGAAATTTCCACTGTTTGAGTGGCGGCAAAAATTTTTCTTAATCCAACAAAGTGAGTTTCCGCCCGAGTTTTGGAAATTTTAGAAAATGATTACAAATTTTAGCAAAAAGATCCAAGTCTTGAATTTTTGATTCTTTTGTTACAAGACAAAAGAATGGAAAAATATAGATATGAAAAGCATAGTAGTACATCACCTCACCAAAACCTACGGCAAGAAAAACGAAAAAGTTCTTGCAGTGGATAATGTAAGTTTCGATGTAAATCCGGGAGAAATCTTCGGACTCATCGGTCCCGATGGTGCCGGAAAAACTTCTATTTTCAGAATGCTGACTACAGTAATTCTTGCGGACAGCGGCTCTGCAACCATTGAAGGTCTCGATATGGTAAAAGACTTCAAAGAAATCCGAAAAATTCTGGGTTATATGCCGGGAAGATTTTCCCTTTATCAGGATTTATCTGTAGAAGAAAATCTTGAGTTTTTTGCGAGTGTTTTCAATACGACCATTGAGGAAAATTATGATTTGATTAAAGACATCTATGTTCAGATACAACCATTCAAAGACCGAAAAGCAGGCAAACTTTCGGGCGGGATGAAGCAAAAACTGGCTTTAAGTTGTGCTCTCATTCACAAACCAAAAGTGCTGTTTCTGGACGAACCGACAACCGGAGTTGATCCCGTTTCAAGAAAAGAATTCTGGGAAATGCTGAAACGACTGAAAACACAGGGAATCACGATGGTTGTGGCAACTCCTTATATGGATGAGGCAGCAATGTGCGACAGAATTGCGCTGATTCAGGAAGGAAATATCCTGCAGATTGACACTCCGGAAAACATCAGCAACTCCTTCCCAGACTTACTTTACGAAATAAAAGCCGGAAGAACTTCGGATGTATTAAAAGCACTTGAAGATTTTGAACATAAGAAAAATGTATATGCTTTCGGAGAATTTGTTCACCTTACCGCGGAGCAAAACGAAAAATTTAGTTTAGAAGAAATCAAAAATTTCCTTGAGGAAAAAGGATTTGAAAATATTGAAATTAATAAGGTGAAAGCGAGTATTGAAGATAGTTTCATTAGACTGCTGTCAATCCCCTAAATCCCCAAAGGGGACTTTAATGACCGTCCAAAAATATTTCAAAAAATAACAAGAAGTGACTAACACCCAATTCAAACAGGATTCAACCGCAGCTCCCCCTTCGGGGGAAAGGGGGAAAGCCATTGTCGCCGACAACATCACCAAAGTTTTTGGCGACTTCACTGCGGTGGATCACATCAGTTTTGAGGTGAAAAAGGGTGAAATTTTCGGATTCCTCGGTGCAAACGGTGCAGGAAAAACCACGGCAATGCGTATGTTTTGCGGGCTTTCAGTTCCAACATCAGGAAAAGCAACCGTTGCCGGGTTTGATGTCTATAAAGAAACCGAAAGTATCAAGAAGAGCATCGGTTATATGAGTCAGAAATTTTCACTTTACGGAAATCTCACGGTGAAAGAAAACCTGGAATTCTTCGGTGGAATCTACGGAATCGGAAGAAAAGAACTGAAAGAAAAAAGCGCTGAACTCATCCAAAAATTAAGTTTGGAAAACGAGAAAAACAAATTGGTTTCGGAACTTCCGCTGGGTTGGAAACAGAAACTCGCTTTTTCAGTAGCTATTTTCCATAATCCTGAAATTGTATTCCTAGACGAACCAACCGGAGGTGTGGATCCTGTAACAAGACGGCAATTTTGGAGTATGATTTATGAAGCTGCCGACCGTGGAATCACGACTTTTGTAACCACACACTATATGGACGAAGCAGAATACTGCGACCGGGTTTCAATTATGGTGGATGGAAAAATATCCGCGCTTGATACACCCGCAAACCTGAAAAAACAATTTGAAACCGATTCGATGGATGATGTGTTCTATCAATTGGCGCGTGGCGCAAAACGAAGTGCAGATTAATTTAAACCACAAAAGAAACAAAAGAAAATCATTATGTAAAGTCATTTAAAAGAATGAGAAAGTTTGAAATCAAAGATTTCAATTTTGTGAATTTTTTAAAACGCAGTCAGTTCCATCTCTAAATCTTTTGTGCATTTTGTGGTTTTGAAATTTTGAGTTAAGAAAAAATGAAACAGTTATTAACCTTCGTAAAAAAAGAATTCTGGCACGTTCTGCGCGACAGAAGAACTTTGCTTATCCTTTTCGGGATGCCGATCGTGCAGGTTCTGTTGTTCGGATTTGCGCTCAGCACCGAGGTTAAAAACACGAAAATTGGAGTATTAGACCACGACAAATCTCAGAATTCCCTCGAACTGATTTCGAAAATAAACTCCAACCAATATTTTGAGGTTGACAAGAATCTGAAATCCATCAACGAAACTGAAGATGCTTTCAAAACCGGGCATATCAAAATGATTCTGGTGATTCCCGATGATTTTTCTGAGAACTTTATGTTGGGTAAAAAAGGACAACTTCAGTTAATTACCGATGGAACCGACATCAACCTTGCCAATCAGATTATCAATTTCATGAATAATATTGTGCTGGATTTATATGGCCAAACAACGGCACAACCGATGTCCGGCGCAATTCCTGAAATCAGAATGCTTTACAATCCTCAACTGAAAGGTGCACCTAATTTCGTTCCCGGAGTGATGGCATTAATTCTCTTAATCATCTGCGTTTTGATGACGGCCATCGCCATCGTAAGAGAAAAAGAAACTGGGACAATGGAAGTTTTATTGGTATCACCGATGAAACCATCCATCATCATCTTGGCAAAAGCAATTCCGTATTTCATCCTGTCGATGATTATATTGATTTCAATTATCGTACTGAGTGTCACACTTTTAGAACTGCCAATCAAAGGAAATCTGCTCCTGCTTTTTATTGTAAGTGTCATTTTCATCATCACTAACCTGCTCATCGGAATTTTGATTTCCATTATGACCGATTCGCAACAGAATGCAATGCTCATTTCCCTTGTAGGAACCATGTTGCCAACGGTAATGCTCAGCGGATTTATGTTCCCGATCGAAAATATGCCGCCACCTTTACAGGTTGTTGCCAACGTCATTCCAGCAAAATGGTATTACGAAATTGTAAAAAACATCATGATAAAAGGAACCGGAATCGAAGTCATCTGGAAACATATTTTAGTCCTTTCAGGAACAATGATTCTGCTCTTTGCGCTTGCTGTGAAAAAGTTTAAAATTAGATTAGAATAAGACCGAAGACGGAAATCTGATGTCCGAAGAAAACTGCGGTCTTCGGACTATCGTCTTCAAACATCTTAACGAAATGCGAACACTCCTCATACTCATCCGAAAAGAATTCCTGCAAATATTCAGGAACAAAGCAATTTTGGCAATTATTTTCGTGATGCCGGTGGTTCAGCTGTTGGTACTTCCACTTGCAGCCAGCTACGAAATCAAGGATGTTAAAGTGGCGATTGTCGACCACGACAAATCCACTTACTCACGTGAACTGATTCGGAAAGTTACCGGTTCCGGCTATTTCAAAATTACGGATTACGGAGAAAATTACGCCAAAGCATACAGCGATGTCGAGACCGAAAAAGCCGACCTCATCATCGAAATCCCAAACAATTTCGAGAAGAATTTGGTAAAAGAAAACCAGGAAAAAGTCCTTTTAGCCATCAATGCCATCAACGGAACAAAAGCCGGACTGTCAGGAAGTTATTTAGCGCAAATTCTACAAGATTTTAACCAGCAGATTCAGGTAAAAATGACGCCGCAAGTCGAAACCGCAAAGAAAACTTCCGGCCTGGAAATCATCCCAAAATTCTGGTTCAACGAGCATTATAATTACCGTTTATCACTCGTTCCGGGCATCCTCGCATTCCTCGTAACGCTTATTGGTGGTTATCTTACCGCCCTCAACATCGTGGAGGAAAAAGAAATCGGCACCATCGAGCAAATCAACGTATCGCCCATCAAAAAAAGCCACTTCATCCTCGGGAAACTCATTCCTTTCTGGCTTTTGGCAATGCTGGCGTTCACCATCGGCTTATTCGTGACGATTTTCATTTACAACATCGAAATGCAGGGCAACCTCCTCTTGCTCTACTTTTTTGTCGCGGTCTATATGATCGCACTTTTAGGCATGGGACTTCTCGTGTCGGTTTACAGCGAAACGCAGCAGCAGTCGATGTTCGTGGTCTTTTT
Source organism: Chryseobacterium suipulveris (assembly GCF_022811685.1). Taxonomy (NCBI): domain Bacteria; kingdom Pseudomonadati; phylum Bacteroidota; class Flavobacteriia; order Flavobacteriales; family Weeksellaceae; genus Chryseobacterium; species Chryseobacterium suipulveris. The sequence goes on from NZ_CP094532.1 coordinate 2,076,265, forward strand.
CTTCATGATGATTTTCATCCTGATGAGCGGACTTTTCACCCCAATCGAAAGCATGACCGATTGGGCAAAATGGATCGCCTACGCAAATCCAGTAACTTACGGCGTAGATGCAATCCGACTCATCATGCTCAAAAACAGTGGTTTCAACGATTTGTTGCTACACTTTGGAGTCATTACACTCATGGGAGCAATTTTCATCGTGTGGTCGGTTTTGAGATACAGAAAAACAAGTTAATTAACAAACTCAAAAATATGAAAGGAAAAAACAACATCGCAATCGGATTCCTTGCCATGGCAGTATTCATGACATACGGATTTCTGCTGATTTACCTTCGCGACTTTGCTCCGGGTAAAGAAGAATGGATTAATTCCTACAGTGTAGGAAAACACTTCGAGGCGCGTCTTGCACACGTTCACGGCAACCTTTTCGCCTTTTTGAACATCGTTATTGGTTATCTTCTGATTCATTTCCGCAATCAGTTGGCGAATGTAACTACCATTTCGTGGCTTGCTTTGATTGGACTTTTGATGCCACTCGGAATTTTAGCCGAAATCTATCTCGGTTTACCGCCAATTTTTGTTCTGATTGGAGCCATCTCAATGACGGCATCTGTAGTTTGGCTGGGAATTTCTTTCTTTAAAATAAAAAATGATGAAAAATAAAATTTTAGCTTTTGCCATATTATTCTTTGGATTACTCACACTATTCTTAAGTAGTTCCATAATCTTCGACATGTTTGGGATTCGTGAGAAAGAGGGCAATTATGTTCTGGCGGTAGTTTGGGCAAATTTCATTGCTTCAATCATCTATATTTCTGCTGCTTACGCTTTGTTTACCAACGGGAGATGGGCAAAAACTTCACTTATAATTGCGGTAATTGTCCTAATAATTGGCTATATTGCGTTGTTCGTGCATATCAATTCCGGTGGACTTTACGAAACAAAAACCATCGGAGCGATGGCATTCAGAATTATTTTAACTTTAACATTTTTAATACTAACCCATAAATTTAATAAGAAATGAAAAAGTTCATTATCCCTGCAATCATCGGTATTGCAGTGCTGACTTCATGTGAAAAGAAACAAACAGAAGAGGTAGATCACTCAGAGCACACTGCACAAACAGAGCAGGTTGCCACAGATGATCATGCAGATCATGCAGAAAATGCAGAAAATGCAGACACCAGCGTTGCATTAGAACTTGATAACGGTAATAAATGGAAAACCAACGCCGAAATGTTGCCTTTTATTCAGGAGCAGGAAAGATTGCTTGAAGCTTATGATGACGACAAAGACGGCTATAAAGTATTGGCAACCAACCTGAAAGCAGCAAATGAAAAACTGATTAAAAGCTGTACCATGACCGGAAAATCCCACGATGTATTGCACGTTTGGCTCACCGAACACATGAAAAACATCGACCTTCTATCCAAAGCAGCCACCAAAGAAGAAGCCGACAAACTAACCGACGTGTTGGAACACTCGATGGAAACTTACCATCAGTATTTTAATTAGATTTTTTGCAAACCCAAGATGTTTGATGACTTCAAAACCTTCAGAGAATTTTTTTTTCTGAAGGTTTTACTTAAAATCATTAATTGCCCATATGAAAAAGATTATCACTTTGCTGATTTTTTCATTAGTAACAGTTTCTGCCTGCAAAAAAAATAACGAAGTGAAAGCATCTGAAAATATTTCGACACTGCAGTTAGACAACGGTAAAAAATGGAGGATGAATGCGGAAATGAAAGCATACATTCAAAAAACCGAATATTTGCTCAACAGTTACGACGGCAAAAGCGATTACAGAATTTTAGCAAGAGACCTCAGTGAAACCAATGATCACTTTCTGAAAAGGTGCCCAATAAAAGAAACAACACGACAAGTGATGCACGAATGGTTGAAGCTGCTTATCGAAAAGACGGACAAGCTAGCAAAAGCAGAAGGCGGTGATCAGATGCGCCAAAAAAGTAATAAAAGCTAATGAAATAGCGCTGAACCAAGGATTGAACGAAAAAACCAATCCGAACATAAAAGAAAAAGTCATCCCAAAAGCACACGCGACGAGGTGAATCATTCTTTTTTCAAGTGAAGAATGTGTGAAATATAAAATAGTCAGTGCACCGATACTTGTAATATTTCCAAAAGCGGGTTTGTCGAAAAACCAACCAACGAAAAGACACAAACCGACGCACAGTCCCGCCAAAAACGGAAAATGCCAAAGCCGTTCTGTCTCCCGAATTTCAACGAAAGATTTCAGGTGGTGGTTGAGTTTGTGGTATTTCATCATACTTTGTCGAATCTAAAAAAACAAGAATTTGAAAACTAAATCAATTCCACCAGTTTTTTCGTCAGATTCCATCGGGAAAACTGATCGATATTTTGGGTGGAAGATGCTGTTTTTCCATTCTTCCAGTCGTTGAATTTCGCAAGGATAAATTGCTTCAAGTCATGAGAATCTGAATACGAAAAATGTTTCCCTGCATTAGTTTCATCGAGGATTTTCTTCACATCGCTTTCTTCGGGACCGAAGGAAACTATATGCTTTCCCGTTTGCAGGTATTCAAAAATTTTTCCTGGAATAATGCCTTTTGATTGTTCATCAGGAAAATTGGTAATGAGCAGTAAATCAGAATTCCGCATTTCGTGATTAGCTTCGGAATGAGAAAAGTATCCCAAATTATTAACAGAGTTTTTCAGTGAAGTTCTATTGAGTTCCTCTAAAATTTTGTCGTCAATTCTTCCAACAAATTTCAGCTGAAACTGGTTCTTGAAATCTTCATTCTCATTAATGATTTCGGTCAGAACTTTCCACAAAATATCGGGATTTCTGAGCTGCTCCAAAACGCCGATATAACTCAAAGTAAATTTTGTTTGACGGTTTGAGGGTTTGAAAGTTTGAGGGTTTTCGGAAAAAAGATCACCATCAAAACCATTGGTAATGCAAAACGCATTCGCTCCCTTTTTTCTGAAATTTTCGGCGTCGGTAAAACTTGTGGCTAAAGTGATGTCTGCGTTTTCGAAGACTTTTTTTTCTAAACTTCGGTGTTTTTGGTCGGAAGATTTGGTCAGCTTCAAATGTTTGTAGTAGGAAATCTCCGTCCACGGATCACGGAAATCGGCAATCCATTTCAATTGAGGGAATTCCTTCTTCAACTCCAATCCAATTAAATGCAGAGAATGAGGCGGTCCCGTTGTGACCAATGCGTCGAAATGGTTTTCTTTTAAATATTTTTTCAGGATAGTTACTGATGGCTTCACCCAGAAAACCCGTGCGTCGGGAATGAAGAAATTTCCGCGGACCCAGATCGAAAGTCTGGATTTCCAGGACTGGTTTTTCCCGACATCGAACTGTCCCGCCTTGAATTTCTTGTTGTCTTTCCCAAAAAATTCAGCGATTTGGTACGGTTCCCAGATTTTGGTTTTGATGATGTCTAAATCAGGGGAAACCTCCTGTTCCAACGTTTCGTCAATAATCGGATAACTTGGATTTTCGGGAATAAACACCGTCGGTTTGCAACCGAATTCAGGAAGATACTTTGCGAACTTTAACCACCGCTGAACACCTGGACCACCCGATGGCGGCCAATAGTAAGTGATGATAAGAATTCTTTTTTGTTCCAAGTTTCAGGTTTCAAGTTCCAAGTTGCAATTGGTGCAATGGTTGCAATCGGTGCAAATGGTTAATAATTAGGTGCTTTGAGGATTTCTATTTTTGTAAAGCCAATAGATTCCGCCCAAACTCAGCAGCAAAAATAAACCAAACGCAATCATCGAAATCATTTTCCCCTTTGAAATTACGGCGGGTTCGAAAATCATTTTCACCACGTGGTTTCCGGCGGGAACGTGAACTGCCCTCAACAAATAATTGGCTTTGATATACGGAACCTCCTTGTCATCGACCAGCATTTTCCAACCTTTCGGATAATAAATTTCAGATATTACGGCGAGTTGCGGAGTTTTCGATTGGGTTTTGAATTCCAGTTCGTTGGCTTGATATTTCGTCAGATTAATTATCGCCGCAGAATCCTGCTGCAAAGGTTTTCCGTCGAAATAACTTTTGTCGTCTTTCGAAACAATCGCGGTTTGCTTCGTATCGACTTCACCAATCTGCTTAATTTCCTCATTCGGATTATCGACAAACTTCACGTCAGAAACGAACCACGCATTTCCGTTCGCACCTGCATTAATAAGAGCTTCAGGTTTTTGTGCATCCCCGAAAATCATGTATTTCGTGTTCAGCATATTCAGAATTTTCGGAACTTTTACCGTGTCCATTTTGCTGAAATATTCGTTGATCAAATCATCATACCTTCTGAGTTTCACCGCGTGATAACCGCCGATCGAAGATTTAAAGTAAGAGGTATTTGTCTCGCCAAACGTTCCCAAAACCTGGTTGTAAATTCGGTAATGCGTCTTGTCTTTTTCGGCGATGGTTTCCAAAGTTTTATTGACATTGGCATTGTCCAAAAGCGACCGCAAGTTGGCATTATCGCCCACTTTCTGCATCAGCAAATCCGAGTTTTCAGTCTGGAAAGGATTTTCAGTAAAGGTCTTGTCGATGAAGTTGGTGTCGTTCAAATACCGTTTGTTCACGCTCCACAAATCAAACAAACTCACCACTCCGATAATGATCAGCGCAATGTTCTGATTCATTTTTCCCTTTAAACTTAAAAATAGAACTCCCGCTGTAATTCCCACATAAACAATGGCTTTAATCGCATCAATTCTGAACATTTTGAACCTTTCATCCACCAGGAAATCCAGAAGATAAGGGGGAAGATATGTTTTTTCGTTGGACGTGTAGAATCCTAAAAGCGATTTTCCGAAGAACAAAAGAATCAGCGTAATTCCCAAAACGGAAGCGGAAACGTAGGTTAAGATTTTCTTTTTGTAATCGTCGGTAAGGACATTTTCCTGCTTCGTTTCCGTTTCCGAACTGGAGTTAAAAAATCGGTAAAGTCCGACAATCGCGATCAGTGGGAAAAGCAATTCCACCACAACCAGAATCGAACTCGGCGCACGGAACTTGTTGTAAAACGGCACGAAGTCGATGAAGAAATCGGAAAGTGCCATAAAGTTACTTCCCCACGCTAAGGAAATAGTGAGAACCGATGCCGCCAAAATCCAGTATCTGTATTTTTTCCAGCCAAAGAAAAAACCAAGAATCGCGAGAAAAACTACCACTGCTCCTTGATAAGCTGGCCCCGAAGTTCCGGGTTGTTCTCCCCAATAAGTGAGCGACGAAAATCCTTTTGAGATCCTGTCCATCTCGGATTGCGAGGAAACGTTTTCCTGCACCATTTCCTGAACGCGGCTCATCATTCGGTCGGAACCTTCCTCGTTGCTTGCTCCTCCCATCAATCTTGGGATGAAAAGGTTCAGCGTTTCGAGTTTTCCGTAGCTCCACATCAGCATCGATTCCTTGTCCATCCCCGATTTTCCCGAGGTGTGTTTTTCATGGTCGAGGATTTGCTTTCCACGCACAGTTTCGGTCACATACTCGGAGTTTGCCATAATTCTTTGCGAATTCATTCCGACTCCTAAAATCATTGCCAAAGCCAAAATTCCGTTTGAAATCCCAAAATGTTTCCACGAGATTTTTCCCTTGAACGCGCGGAACAGTTCGGAAAGGAACAAAAATCCTAACGCAAGGAAAAGGTAATATGTCATCTGCGGATGGTTTGCTGCAACCTGAAGTCCCATAAACAGAGCGGTTACAATGAATCCGAGTATATATTTTTTGCGGATATAAACAAGAAGAATTCCTGCCAAAAGTGGCGCAAAATAGGCAACCGTGTGGATTTTCCCATTATGTCCCGCTGCAAGTGCAATGTAAAAATAGGTGGAAAGTCCGAAGAATGTCGCTCCCAAAATCGCGTATTTCCAGTTTCTCACGGCAACCAGACCGAGCAGGAAAAATCCTGAAAAAAGCAGGAAAAAATAGTTTGCGGGTTTCGGCAGAAAGTTCAACAGGTCATCCACTTTTTTGATTACATCGCCGCGAAACTGCGCTCCCATTTGGTATGTCGGCATTCCGCCAAACATCGAGTCGCTCCAATACGTTTCTTCGCCGTTCTGCGCCCTGTAATCGAGCAATTCTTTTGCACCGCCTTTGTACTGCACAATATCGTGCTGAAAAAGTTGCTTCCCAGTGATCACAGGGTTTGCATAAACTACCGCGATGATGATGAACAGGACGATGCTGCCGATAATAAAAAATAAGTTTCTGTTTTTAGCCATAGGTTTTTCTTGCGAAAACCCTTTCAGCGGTTTTCACTGAAAGGGTTTGTTATTTTTTCGAGAGATCTTCTTCTTTCACCTCCTCATAATCCACAGTTTCGGCATCCCAGTTGAGTTTGGAATCCAGATTTTTCTTGGTTTTCTGCGCCGTCACATTTCCGTCATTCTGCTGTTTCGGAAATTTGTAGAACGCAGTGAAAAACATCCGCTTCAGGATATTCCAAAGGAAGAAAATGATAATCGTAGCGAGGATGAGTTCTAAAACGTACTTCACTTGAGCTTTACAAATTTAGGGATTAACTATTACAGTCGAGTTCGACGAGGTTTTCATCGTTTGCGACTGCTTTCCGTCCGAAAGTGTTTCCGACTGGGTGGTTTTCACGTTCACCACCTGATTTTTGATCCAACCCGAATTTTGGTCGAGTTTAATGGTTCCGCTTTGCGAAAGTTCAGAACTCATCGAGCGAGTTACACCTTCGTGTGTTGCTTTGTCAGATTTCTTGGGAATTCCTCCTGAAACCGAAATTTCAGCGATTCCGTTGGCTACACTTTTCAGAACGTAGTTGGTGGTCAGTTTAACTTTTCCGTCGGGAGTTGCGTTTTCAGATTCGCTCCACTTCTCGCCAATCTTCACCCCTTTTTCTGGGAATAACAAAAGGTTTTTGGTAAACTGTTCCTTGAGCATTTTCTCGTTGAAACTTTCCTTGAAGCTGTTTACAAATTCGGTTTTCTGTTTCGCGTCTTTAATCACGCCGTTCAACGAACTGGAAACCTTTGTGTAAATCGGGTCAAATCCAGTGATAGAAATTACTTTACCGTTTTGGTCCATCTTCATTTTGAGTGAATTTCCGACCAAAGCTTTGTTGACTTTCCACATCATTTTCAGTTGTTCTTCTTTCGGTTCCGCTTCTTTGGTATCTACCGCGATGGTTTTCCCTTTTGCAGTTTGCGCATTTCTTTTTCCCAAAAGGTTGATGGTAATATCATAAACTCTATTGGCAAAATCATTCACCATAAAGCCCATTTCATCGGTCGTTTCGCTGGTTCCACTTTGGGTTTGTCCGTTCGGTGCGGTTAAGGTTTGCACATCTTTCTGGATGGTTTTCAAAGGATAGGATTTTCCTTTTTCAAGGTTAAAGGTTTGTCGGTAAACCCCCGCCGAATCGTAGATCGCAAGAACAGGAACTGCAGCTGTCGCCGTCTCTGATTTCGCAGAATCTGCTGGAACTTCCACAGTAACGGTTTTGCCTGTTTCGGGATCGACTTTGGTGATGGTTTTTGTTTCTTTTTTGCACGAAACCAGTGCTATGGATAAAAGCGCGACGGCTGTGATTTTTTTCATTGAATCTAAGATATTTTTTTCTGTACGACTTCGTTTTTTGAAATCACGCAAATTTAAGGTAATTATTTTTAGCTGTGCTTTGTTGCGCTTTAGTTTAACTAAATTTTAAAGGTTTTCGTTCGGCTGCGAAATGATCTTAAAGATTATACTAATGATGAGGGTTTTTCTTGCCACAAATGCACGAATTTCACTTCCTGTAACTATTCCTTCAAGGTTTCCAAAACCTTGAAGGATTGTTTAACGTTTCACCAACGACTATAAAAAAAACGGACTTTTGTCCGTTTACTTATTGAAGTTTTCAGTGTTTTACTTCTCCTGCTCTACGATGGATTTCAGTTTTTTCAGTCCGCTTCCGTAGGATTTTTCCATTTGGCTGTCCATCATCAATTTCATCAGGTTCATCGGGTAATCCAGCTCGCAATCCATCGTCCAGGTTACTTTGGTTTGGTTTCCTTCGGGACTCAGGATCAGGTCGGAAGTGGCGTCGCTTTCAAACGGTTTCACGAATACCATTTTGGTGGACTGTTTCTGATTCGGAACCAATGCTGTAATTTCGTGGCAACCTTGTCCAGATTCTTTGTTTCCGTTCCAACAGTACTTATCGCCCACTTCACCCGAAGTTCCGCTGTAGTCGAGTTGAAGTCCAGGATCCATTTCTAGCCACGGATTCCATTGGTTGAACGCCTTCATCGAACTCATGTGCGGATAAATTTTTTCAATAGGAGCATTGATCACCGTCGATGTTTCAAAATGATACTTTTTGCCCACCGCAAACATCGCGATCACCGCTAAGCAACGATTGCCAAAAGAAAGTATAGGAATTTTTTCATAATAGTTTAATTTTTAAAGCAAAGGTAAATTTAATTTTTGAGTAAATTTGTACAGTGCTTGTGAACAAAGCATTTTTAATCAAGATACTATGAACAATCCCCTTTTACAAAAATTCAACACTCCTTATCATACCGCACCTTTTAACGAGATTAAAGAAGAGCACTATCTTCCCGCATTTCAGGAACTGATTAAAATTTCAGAGAAAGAAATCGACGAGATCGTCAATAATCCAGAGGAACCCACTTTTTCAAACGTGATCGAAGCACTCGCTTTTTCGGGCGAAAAATTGGATGTGGTTTCCAACATTTTCTTTAACCTTAATTCCGCGGAAACCAACGACGAAATACAGAAAATCGCTCAGGAAGTTTCACCGATGCTCACCGAATTTTCAGCGAAGATTTCACAAAACGAAAAACTTTTCGCAAAAATCAAAAAGGTTTATGATGAGTGGAATTCCCCTCCTTTGGAGGGGTGGTCGAGCCAAAGGCGAGATCGGGGTGGTTCTAAAGAATTAACCGAAGAACAGCAAATGCTCCTCAACGAAACCTACAAAGGTTTTGTAAGAAGCGGCGCACTTCTGAACGAAGCTGACAAAGAGCGGTTCAAGGAAATCTCGATTGAACTGTCGAAAAAATCGCTACAGTTTGGGCAAAATGTTCTGGCGGAAACCAACAATTATTTTAAACACATTACCGACGAAAAAGAATTGGCAGGAATTCCCGAACCGATTCTGCAACAATACCGCGAAGAAGCGAAAGAACGAATGCTCGACGGATTTGTGGTGACTTTGCAATATCCAAGTTATATTCCGCTGATGACTTATGCCGAAAACCGTGAGTTGAGGAAAGAACTTGCTTTAGCCAATGGAAAAAAGGGTTTCCAAAATAATGAGTTTGACAACCAGAACCTCATCAAAGAAATCATTAAACTTAAGCAGGAAAAAGCCCAACTTCTCGGCTATCACTCGTTTGCCGATTTTGTTCTGGAAGAAAGAATGGCGAAATCCCCGGTGAAAGTCAACGAATTTCTGAACGAACTTTTGGTAAAGGCAAAACCTTACGCCGAAAAAGAGATTTCGGAATTAAGGCAACTCGCAAAAACCGATGGAATCGAACAAATGGAAAGTTACGACCACGCTTTCTACGCCGAAAAACTTCGCAAACAAAAATTCGACCTGAACGACGAGGAACTGAAACCATATTTCGAACTTGAAAAAGTGCAGGAAGCCGTTTTCAGTTTGGCAAAAAAACTATTCGGACTCGATTTTGTGGAAGTGAGCAATATTCCCAAGTATCATGCGGAGGTGAAAACGTATGAAATTTTTGAAGAACCAAGTAAAAAGAGCCAAGAGCCAAGTGAAAATCCGGCAATCGGTAATCAGCAATTAGCAGAGCCGAAAGCCGAAAGCCGTTTGCTGAAAGCAATTTTATACGTCGACTACCATCCACGAAAAGGAAAACGCGCAGGAGCTTGGATGACGAGTTTTAAAAACCAATTTAAGAAAGATGGCGAAAATTCCCGACCGCATATTTCGGTGGTGTGCAACTTTTCGAAGCCAACCGCCGATACACCGAGCTTGCTGACTTTCCAGGAAGTAACGACCCTTTTCCACGAATTCGGTCACGCTTTGCACGGAATTTTAGCAGATACCGTTTATCCGAATCTTTCGGGAACTTCGGTGAAATGGGATTTTGTGGAGCTACCTTCGCAGTTTCTCGAGAATTACTGTTACGAACCCGAGTTCTTGAAAACTTTTGCCAAACATTGTCAAACGGGAGAAGTTTTGCCAGATGAAAAAATTCAGAAGATCTCTGATTCCAAAAATTTTATGGAAGGTTACCAAACTTTAAGACAACTCGGTTTTGGAATTCTTGATCTTGCTTACCACACAAATCCTGAAAAAGTTGGCGATATCAAAACCTTTGAAGTAGATGAAACCAAAGCAACAAATCTTTACCCTTCAAATCCTGAAACCGTGATGAGCACGAGCTTTTCACATATTTTTCAGGGTGGCTATTCTGCGGGATATTATTCCTACAAATGGGCAGAAGTTTTGGATGCAGATGCTTTTCAGTACTTTAAGGAAAACGGAATCTTCAACCCAGAAATCGCGGCGAAATACAAAATTTTACTTTCCTCGGGCGGAACGAAAGATCCGATGGAACTGTATAAGAATTTCAGAGGAAGCGAACCGAAAGTGGAGAGTTTGCTGAAACGTGCTTTTGGGTAATTGTAAAGAAAAACCCTTATGAATTGTTGGAACTTTTCTTTTTCTGACGCAACACGTAAAGGTAGAGACTTTCGACTTTTGCTCGCGCCCACGGTGTTTTTCGTAGAAACTTCAAAGAAGAACTGATACTGGGATTGTCAGTAAAACATCTGATGTTGATTTGTTTGCCCAAATCTTCGAAACCATTGTAATACTCAACTAATTCTTCCAAAATAGCATCTAATCTTTTGCCGTGTAGAGGGTCTTTTGAATTTAGCATTATTTTTAAAACAATTTAGAGAATGTTTAAATATTCAAAATAAACCTAAATTTGATTACCCCGACCCTAAAAGGAGCAAATTCAGGTTTATTTTGAAGGAAATTTTCCGCCCTTTAGGGTCGGGGTAAAGAAAATTTCCGATATAATATTTTCTTGAATGAAATTTAAATGGTCTCTTAGTCGGTTATTATTTAACATTTCTTGCCTTCGCCAAAACAGGAATCGAGATCACGCCCATCACGATCATAATGACCAACTGCATCGTGTGTGAAATGAAAGCGTAAGAAAGTCCAAATTCGCCGCCTTCCTCCGGATTTTTCCCCATCGAGAGAAAGAGCGCCATAATTCCCAGTTTCAAGGCAAAGTGGAACGCACCGATTCCGCCGGAAGCGGGAACCATCATTCCCAAAGTTCCGACAACGATGATGAAGAAACCGTCAGCAATCGTAAAATTGGAAGTTTCAGGAAGTGAGAAACAAACGAGATATGCCGCAAGATAATAGCAGATCCAAATCGCGACAGAAAGCCATATAAACTTAAATTTCTGCTTTAATTTAAAGATGGAAGTCAACCCGTGGAAAATTCCTTTCCCGAAATCGACCACTTTTCTGTAGAGAGCAAATTTTTCTAAATTCTTCCTTAAGATAAACATCAAAATTCCCACAACCAAAGCGATTCCGATAATGATGTACAACAAATTTCCCGTTTCGGGTTCAGCCGAATTTCCTTTTTCCTGGGTTACATATTTGTAGAAAGCGAGAATCGCGTCGTATTTAAAAATCAAAGTCAGTCCCAAAAAACCGCCCATGCAAACCAAATCCACCACTCTTTCGAGAATGATGGTGCCGAATGATTTTTCCACGGGAACTTTCTCCACTCCGAAAAGTGCGGTCGAACGCGCCAGTTCACCGCTTCTGGGAATGGTGAGGTTCATTAAATAACCGAAAGAAATCGTCCAAAACGAGTTGGAATTAGAGATTTTATAACCGAGTGGTTCCAAAAGCAGATTCCACCGAACGGCACGAAACCAGTACGCCAAAATCCCGAAAACCGCAGCAGCGAACACCCAGAAATAATTGGCTTTCGCGAAATATCCCGCAATCTTTTTAAACTCCAAACCGCGCACAGCCAACCACATAAAAAAAATCGCAATAGCCAGAGAAACTGCGATGGTGAGAAACGTTTTAAGTGGACTTGATTTTTTGCTTTCTTCCAAAATAAGAGGATTAAGTCAGGAGATTGGTTTTCTCGTCGGGGAAAATAATTTTGGGCTGGAAAGTTTTCGCTTCTTCAGGCGTTATCTGCGCATACGAGATGATGATGATGATGTCGCCTTTCTGCACGCGTCTTGCAGCAGGTCCGTTCAAGCAGATTTCGCCCGATTTTCTTTTTCCCTTGATTGCATAGGTATCGAATCTTTCGCCATTGTTGACGTTCACGATATAAACCCTTTCCCCAACCATGATTCCTGAAGCTTCCAAAAGGTCTTCGTCGATGGTGATGCTCCCAATATAATTAAGGTCGGATTCGGTTACACGAACGCGGTGAATCTTCGACTTGAACACTTCAATTAACATGGCGCAAATTTAACCATTTAAATCAAAAACAAAGTTTTTTTTATGTTTTTTGCAGATAAATATAGAATTTGAAATTACGAAACACATAATCTATCAGCAGCTTATGCCAATTAATCACAAAGAAACGCGAAAAAACACCATTCTTTTCACATCAGATTAAATAATTCGTAATTATCAAAACATTTATTAACCAATCACAAACATTCGATGGATAAAGGGATTGGCACGAAATTAGCTTCGGGGAACATTGATTATCAGCAAAAAGTGCAATTTAGAACTTTTCGTTAATTCTATGAATATTATCAATTTTTAATTAAATTTTCGTAAAAGATTTGCACAATATGAAAATTGTTTTATATTTGCTATAGCATTAAAACTAACCTTAATAATTAATATTATGAACAAGTCTGAATTAATCGACGCGATCGCAAAGGATGCGAACATCACAAAAGTTGCGGCTAAGGCTGCTCTTGAATCTTTCATCTCTAACGTAACTTCTACGTTGAAGAAAAAAGACGGAAAAGTTTCTTTGGTAGGTTTCGGTACTTTCTCTGTAGCTGAAAGAGCTGCAAGACAAGGAATTAACCCTGCAACTAAAAAACCGATTAAAATTGCTGCTAAGAAAGTTGCCAAGTTCAAAGCTGGTGCTGATTTAGCTGGAGCAGTTATGGGAGGAAAGAAAAAATAATCCCCATTCAATGACAATTCAGCCCCGTCGAAAGATGGGGTTTTTTTTTGGTTTGAGGTTTGAACGCTGGTTTCAGGTTTCAGGTTTACTCACAATTTTTTCTATTTTTTTTATTTTGAGTTCGTGAATGCTTCGCTTTTCAAGTTTCAGGTTTCAGGTTTCGCACTGTGAATTCGACTCTGCTCAATCATCGCAAGAAAATTCACTATGAAGTAAATTCACTGCAAAGCAGATTCACTCAAAAATTTCCTTTACCCCATCCCTAAAGGGAGGAAATTTTTTTCGCCAACCAACTATCACTTATCGCTTATCACTCATCACCTATCAAACTCACCCACTCTTCTACTCAACTACTCTCTAACTAAACCACTCTCCTAAAAAACCACCCCGATCTCGTCTTCGACGAGACCACCCCTCCAAAGGAGGGGAATTTCCAACTCCCAACTGAACCACTGAACAACTGAACCACTCACTCTCCAACTCACTACTCCTCACGGTGCAAGTCGAGAAATTTTCCAATCGAAATCTGATTGAAGTTCGTAAATAATTCTGTCGTGGAGGCGGTTTGGTCTTCCCTGCCAAAATTCGATTTCATAAGGTGTGGCGAGAAAACCACCCCAGTTTTCGGGTCGCGGAATCTCTTTGCCTTCGAACTGTTTTTCTAAATCTTTGAGTTTTTCTTCAAGAAATTCTCTGTTTGGGATCACCTGACTTTGCGGAGAAACAACCGCGCCGAGTTGGCTTCCAACCGGTCTCGACTGAAAATAACCGTCGCTGATGTTTACGGGAACTCTCTCCAGTTCGGCTTTGATGATGATCTGTCTTTCCAAAGCGGGCCAGAAGAAATGCAGGCAAGCTTTATGCGTATTTTCGATGGCTTTTCCTTTTCGACTTTCGTAGTTGGTGTAGAAGATGAAACCGTTCCAGTCGTAAGCTTTCAGCAAAACCATCCGTGTTCGCGGACAACCATCTTCTTCCAAAGTAGAAACCGCCATCGCATTGGCTTCGGAAATCATCGGGTGTTCCTTCGCGTCGAGAAACCAGTCACGAAACTGCTCCATCGGGTTTTCTTTGATTTGATTTTCAAGAAGTTGGGACTTTTCGTAAACTTTTCTGTTGTCGTGCAGGTTTTCCATTGATATTTTTATTACATTTGGTACAAAGGTTCTTCAAACAACCCTGTTTATTGAAATGAATTATTCTTACAAAGGTAAAATATTAATTTCCACCCCCGATATTTCAGGCGACATATTTTCGCGCTCCGTCGTATTGGTAATCGACCATAATGAAAATGGAGCGTTTGGACTGATCCTCAACAAAAAGAACGACAGGATGAGTTCACGGCTTTTGGAGATTTTCGGGTTTAAAGTAGATGTTTACGAAGGCGGCCCCGTTGAAAACGACAAGATCTTCTTTATCTGCAAATCCGATAAAGTCACCGATAACTATTCTGAAATCACTGATGATTTCTATTTAACGGAAGATATTGAAAATGTGGTTTCTGCTATTATCGAACAAAGAATTTCGGTGAACGGCATCAAAGTTTTTTCTGGTTATTCAGGTTGGGCTGCACAACAGCTCGAAGGCGAAATCCACCGAAAAATGTGGACCGTGGTCGATGTTTACAATTTAGATCACACCACGCCGAACGATCACGGATTGTGGAAAAACATTATGCAAAACCTCGGCGGCGAGTTTCTTTTATGGGCAAACGCTCCGCAGGATGTGACGATGAATTAAAAAGTTATGCAAAGCGCAAAAACTTTAACAAAACTTTAACAACCAAACCTACAATTTAAGACTAATCCCTCCGTTATTATTGGACAAAAAAACTAAAACCCGGTCAATGACTTATAAATGGTTGTTTATCGGGTTTGTCAATTGTACAAGAGACAAGGGAAAAGAAACAAGATAAAAGGCAAAAGACACAAGATAAAAACCGAAAGACAGGATAAAGTAAACTTACGACTTTCGTTATTGAAAACTTGCTTTCCACTCATTAATCATCTCCGAAAACCTTTCCTTTCCAAAAGTTTTGTTTCTGATTTTGGTAACTGGTGAAATTCCCTTCGTGTCAGAAACCATCAGGATTTCCTCCGCTTTCTGCGATTCGAAACCGATCATCTCGCTTTCCACAATCTGCGCAAGGTTTCGCTGATGTACGAAAGTCACAAAGTTTTCCATCAATGGAGAAATATAGGCACCTTCCGTTTGTTTTGGGATTTTAATCAGATTTCCTTCGAGAAAAAGAAGGTTTCCAAAAATACTTCTCGCGATTCTTTTGTTGGGATTCAGTAGGATTACATCATCCAGATCATTTTCTTTCGCATAGATTTCCGCATAAATATTTTCGGGACAGTGAACGCGGATATTGCTCAGCAAATTGGTGTTCACATTGATTTCCTTGATCATATCCATTTCAAAATCTTTCTGTAGTGAAATCACATCGCCAATTTTTTTGACATCAAAATAATACGAAACTTCAGCTTTGGAAAGCAATTCCTCTGTAAAATTCCGATACGCGACAAAACGGATAATTCCATTGAAAATCCCTTTATCAATGATGTTTTCCTGAAAAAGCCGCTCGAAAAATTCCAGCGTATAACTCAGCGGAATGTTCATTCGCATCTTCCGCATCGATGCCATTAGGAAAAAATAGCATTCTTCCGCCATGATCAGTTTCGAGTTGCGCACAAAGAACGAAACTTCCACCGCGTCACCCGAAAGAAACGCCCTGTTTATCGCCTGAAATTCACCAGAAGTAAAAAATGGATTCAAAATAAATGCAAGGTTTTTATAAAAAAATAATGAACGAAAACTCGTCCATCATGTTTATTCGTTTTTAGAAATGGTTATGCCGCACCGAGCTTAATCTGCAGATTCTCAATCAGGTTCTCCCAGTAAAGCTGGTTTTCAGTTTCGTCGCCCGGATCGCAGAAATCGGTCACGTTCAGCGACAGATCTTCGGTAATCTCGTCGATCACGATCGTCATCTCAAAAAAATTCTTCGTTCCCTCGTCTTCCTCCCATCGGAAACGCACAAAACTCTCGGGTTTATATCTGATCAGGGTCGCCTTTTCGGCAGGTCCGCTGTTCCAGCTAAAAAAGAAATCGTCGCCTTTCTCCACAACCTCGTCCGCAAACCATTCAGAAAGTCCTTCCGCACTCGCCATGTATTCGTACAAAATCTCTGATTGGCAGTGCATTGGGAATTCGTAATGTACTTTCGTTTTCGTCATATTGCTCACTTTTTAATGTGCCGCAATATATAAATTTATTTCTGATTTACACAAACTATTTCCGCCAAAAGAATCAAAACAATTAGGAGCAGAACAGTGGGATCTTCTCACACTTGCAGTCCCGCTCTCCACTGTATCTTTTTTGGCAGTCGGTTACTGTTTGAAGTAAAAATCTGGGGAATGCCAAAAAAGGATGCCGTTCCGATCGGGGCTAAAAACAAAGGGCAGGATTCCTTTCCACCGAAAAATCGCTCCTCAGATGACTTAGAACAAAAAGAAAATTACCGCTCCTCCAAACACTCCAGAATAATTTCACAACCCTTTCTGATCTCCTCTTCCGAAATTGTCAGCGGTGGCGAAATCCTTAGATATTCATTTCTGTAGAGTTGCCAGAAAACGATCAATCCCTTTTCCATGCAGCGTTTCGCAACATCCAGGGTGTATTCGGGTGAACCGAGATTTACAGCGAGCATCAAACCTCTACCGTTGATATTTTTAATTTTTGGGTGAACCAAAAGTTCGCGGAAGAGTTTTTCTTTTTGGTCAACTTCTTCCATCAAACCACTTTCCAAAACTTCTTTGAGCGTGGTGTAACTTGCAGCGGCAATCAGAGGATTCCCACCGAAAGTCGTGATATGTCCCAACTTCGGCGAGTGAGAAAGCGTCTCCATTATTTCACGGGAACTCATAAAGGCACCGACAGGAACTCCGCCTCCCATTCCTTTACCCATCACCAAAATATCGGGAACTATCCCATAATGCTCGAATGCGAAAAGTTTTCCCGTTCTGCCGAATCCTGGTTGAATTTCGTCAAGAATCAATAATGCACCAACTTCCTCACATCTCTTTTTCAGTTTTTTAAGGTAATCGCTTTCAGGGACCAGAAATCCTGCCGCTCCCTGAATCGTTTCCAAAATAACGCAAGCTGTTTTTTCTGTAATTTTTTCTAAGTCTTTTTCTTCATTAAACTCAATGAAATTAACCATCGGCAACAGCGGACGAAACTCACGTTTATGATACTCATTCCCCGAAACCGACAAAGCTCCGTGTGTATTTCCGTGATAGGAATTCTGAAAGGAAATGATTTCCTCCCTTCCCGTAAATCTTTTTGCCAGCTTCAACGAACCGTCGATCGCTTCCGCGCCAGAATTGACTAAATAAGTCACCTCCAAAGGTTGCGGAGTCGCATCTGCCAAAAGTTTGCAGAGTTTCACGGGCATTTCCTGGGCATATTCTCCGTAAACCATAACGTGCAAATATTTCTCTGCCTGAGTTTTGATGGCGTCAACAATCTTCGGATGCGAATGCCCCAAAGTATTTGCCGAAACTCCCGCCACGAAATCGAGATACGCTTTCCCATCGGTTCCGTAGATATAGCTTCCCTCCGCTTTTGCCACTTCGAAACCTGCGGCGAATTGGGTGGTTTGAGCTTGGTATTTGAAAAAATGATCTTTCATAGTTATAAATTGTTGCAATGGTTGCGAGTTTCGAGTTTCAGGTTTCAAGTTTCAAGTTTTAGGAGTAGCGTTCGATATTTCATAATTCACTAAAGTTGCAATCACTTGCTGAATGCCGATTGCTACATTGGTAAATTGCTAAATTGTTACATTAGAAAAATTACTTCCGCACCCGTTTCGGCTTCTTGGCTTCCTCTTTAGCTTTGGCATCGTCGATGGCTTTTTGGGCGGCATCGTATAATTTATCGTCGGATTCGTATTTCACTTCTTCGTAATCTGGTGTGTCGAGGAAGATGTCCTGCCATTTTCGTAGGCGGTCTTTGGTGTTCCAATTGAAATCGGGGAAGAATCTTTTTTCACGGGAAATCATACTCATCGGATAGATGTCGGTTCTTGCACCGATGTTGCACGAAATAATCTGAACCTTTCGGTCTTCAAACTCGGCTTCGATTGTTCCGCAGGTGGAGAGTGCAACTCCGATTCTTTCGGTTTCCTTGGTCTTTTCGTTCTGGTCATCCGCATAAGTGATTGCCTGTGCGTTTCCGATGACTTTGGCAAGTTTAATCTCGTTCTGGTCGTAATAAACGGTCATTAACCGACCTTTGACCTGATTGAATTCGTCCTTCAAGTTCAGTGAATCTGCTTTACTGATGGCAAAAGCATTTCCCACCACTTTCAGCGAATCGATGAATTCCTTTTCGGTGTCGAAGTAGGCCTCAATCTTATCTCCTGTCACCTGTTTCTCACCACTCCACGCGATTGGTTTCCCGAAGAGGTGCATAATTCCGTCGGTTTCATTGAAACTCAAAGAGTCCGCACGAACCTGGATATTGGATTTGAACATTCTGGCTTTTCTGTACGCGCGTAGGAAACTCTTTTTCTTCTGGGGATTTTTCTCGTCAATTTTTTGATAGGCCAAAAGTCGCTGCGCTGAAAAATACATCGAATCTTTTTCGAGAATCTTTACTGCATAAGGTTTTTCGGTCATCATCGCAGAATCTTTCTTTTCATAGATTTCGCCGTAACCACCTTTCATGTAACGCTGTTCTTTTGGATCACGCAAAGTCACGTTTCCTTTGGCTTTCCCAAATCCTGTGATCTGGTTGAAATACATGTCGTCGCCGGTAAGAACCTTGCCGTTGTAGTGGATTCTGGAGTTTTTCTTCAGATACACTTCCTTGGAATTCATATTGTAGGAACCACGTTCGGTATAGACTAAATTGGCTGGATTCTTTTTATTGGTAATGGTCGTCGGTCCAAAAAAATCTGCAGTATTGGTGATTTGGTTTTGTTTGATATTGGTTCCTTCCACCGTGTAATCAGGATTATTGATTTTCACATTTCCGGTGAAGTCGATCATTCGGGTATTCAAATCATAGGTTGCCGATTTGGTGTACATCGTATTGTTGGCGTCAGAAATTGTTCCGCCTGTATTGAAGTACGCCTTGTTGGAAACCCTGTCGTAATACATTGTTTCCGTTTTGATGGTTTGATGGGGATCGGTAAGCACCACATTTTTTCGGGCGATTCCTTTCTGTGTATTTCCGTCGTATTCCATTTCGCCAGAAGTGATCACGGAACCGTCGGCATTTTGGAGCTTCACGTTTCCAATAGCTTTCACGAAATTCTGGGATTCATAAAAAATGACCTCATCGGCAGAAAGCAACGAACCTTGATGCTCAAACTGCACATTTCCCGAGAAAAACGGATTCCCGTTGTATTTGTCGGGAGTTTTCTGAAAAAAATCGGAGTGGATAAGCCGTACTTTTTCACCCTGTTGCGCATTTTGCGGTGTGTTGAAATAGGGATCCTTTACCAAAACATCTTTCGGCTGCGTGGTAATCTGTGAAAAGTTACTAATTCCAATAAAAATGAATATAAAACTTAACGCTTTAGTGAAACTCAATTTTCTCTTTATTTTTAACGCAAAGTTCGCAAAGATTTTTTTTAACATTAGACTGCTAAACTATAAACTATTAAGTACGCAAAGGCGTTAACACTTAGCAAAGTACGCAAAGAAAAGCCAAAACGATTTTTAGATAAGATGAAAAACCTTTGCATTAATCTTTTTTGGTTCCGTAGTAGTAAAACAAGTACGAAACTTAACGCTTTAGTGAAACGCAATTTTCTTTTTATTTTTAACGCAAAGTTCGCAAAGATTTTTTTTAACATTAGACTGCTAAACTATAAACTATTAAGTACGCAAAGGCGTTAACACTTAGCAAAGTACGCAAAGAAAAGCCAAAACGATTTTTAGATAAAATGAAAAAACTTTGCATTAATCTTTTTTGGTTCCGTAGAAGTAAAGTGAGTGGGAATCAATATTTACGCCAAAAGCTTCCTCAATCGCCTCCTTGATTCCCTGGATTCGGGGATCGCAGAATTCGATGATTTCCTGGATTTCTTTGTCGGAATCTTTTTTATAGATCACGAGGTGGTCGTGCTGCTTGTCGAAGTAGGATTTTTCGTAGGACGAAGAAGTTAACGTCTTCTCGCCGAACTGGTGCTTCCTGATCAGTCCTGCATCCAGGAAGATTTCGATCGTGTTATAAATCGTCGCCTTCGAAACGTGGTATTTCTTCTGCATCATCAGCAGGTACAGGTCATCTACATTGAAATGATGCTCCATATTGTAGATTTCTTCCAGGATCGTGTATCTTTCGGGAGTATTCCTGAAACCTTTGTCCTGAAGGTATTGCCTTAAAACTTCTTTTATCGTGGTGAGGTTGAGCTCTTTCTGTTTCGGATCCATTAGTTATAATCTAATGCAAATTTATTGAAAATTTTCGGGAACTGATTCTGAGAACTTTACCGCAAAATTAGATTGATTTACGAATCATAATACTTGAAATGCTGCTGCTGGATTTTTTTGGAAAGTCCCATTTGGTCGAGCAACGGAGCAGATTCAACCACGACATTGTGCGGTGAAACTCCCCACGCTTTGAAGTCGTCGCTGCCGATATATTTTACGAAGTGGTAAATGTTCAGCGTAATTTTCTCCTTCACTGTAAGCAAAGTATCGTTGATATAGGTATTGTCGATAATCACATATTTCAGATCAGGCGGAATATTGTGCGCTCTCAGCGAAGGATGTGGACTTCTGCTCGGAATCACACCTTCCTCCATCAAGTCTTCCAAAACCTGGTCGAAATAGTCGTTGATTCTGCGGTCAATCTTAAACCCGAGAAGGAAATTCACACTGTAAATCGTTCCCGGCATAATTTCGTCAACGGTATATTTAAAGGTGAACGGATCTTCCTGATTAATGATGTTCAGGATGAAATAGTGATCTGCCCTTTTCGGCTGTTTCCGCATGATGGAGTAAATGATTTTCGCCTCGATCTCATCCTCCCGTTTTGCACGGCTCAGGAAAGCGAGATTGGTTGCGTATTTCGGGATACTCTCGTCGAGCTTTAGATCTTTAATGGTAGAAACGTATTTATCCAGCTTTACAAATTTGATGAACTTGCCCTTGATTTGGCGACCGTTATACCAAGCATACATACAGACCGCGATGAATCCGCCCAAAACCATGGTAAGCCAACCTCCATCGAAAAACTTGATGACGTTTGCATAGAAGAATCCCAATTCGATACACAGATAAACCACGATAAACGCAATCGCAAAATATTTGAACTTCTTGATTCTTCCCAACCAGAAGAAGAGCAAGACCGTGGTCATCAGCATCGTCACGGTTATCGTCAAACCATAAGCTGCTTCCATTGCCTCCGATTTTTTGAAGAACAGCACGACCACGAAACACATGAACATCAACCCCCAGTTGACTCTTGGGATATACATCTGACCTTTGATTCCTGAAGGATAATCAATCTGCTGGTTTGGCCAGAATGTGACCGACATCGCCTCCGAAAACATGGTGAAAGAACCCGTAATCACTGACTGACTCGCGATAATTGCCGCCGCTGTCGCCAAAATTACCCCCGGAAGAATTGCCCATTCCGGCAGAATCCCAAAGATTGGATTAATTCCCTGCGCAACCTGCTCGTGGTTATCAAGCAGCCACGCTCCCTGTCCCAAATAATTGAGGATCAGCATGATTTTAACGAAAGTCCAGCTCACCCGGATATTTTGTTTCCCGCAGTGACCGAGGTCGGAATACAGCGCTTCCGCACCTGTTGTACACAGGAAAACCGCACCCATGATGATGATCGCACTTGGTGAGTGTGTGATCAAATTGTATGCGTAATATGGATTGAAAGCTTTGAGGATCTCAATATGGTCGAAGATGTGGAGCGATCCGGAAACACCCAGTGTCAGAAACCAGATGACCATCACGGGACCGAAAAACTTCCCGATGAACGCTGTACCAAACTGCTGAACGATAAAAACGATAAACAGAATAATCAGTGTAATCGCTACAACAGGAGTATGCGGACTGAAGATTTTGAGACCTTCCACCGCCGACATTACGGTAAGCGACGGCGTGATCACACTATCTGCAACCAATGTTGAAGCGCCGATAATCGCAATCAGATACAGCCATTTTTTTCGAAGCCGTTTGACGAGTGAGTACAGAGAAAGTATTCCGCCCTCCCCTTTGTTGTCGGCTCGCAATGCGATCAGTACATATTTAATGGTGGTCTGCATTGTCAATGTCCAGATGATGCAGGAAAGTGCACCCTCGATGTACTCTTCGAAATGCAATGCAGCGCCACCGCCTTTGTAAGCATTCACGATCGCCTTCATTACATACAGCGGTGAGGTACCGATATCGCCAAAAACAATTCCAAGCGAGACGAGAACTCCTATTGCTGAAAGTTTTTTGGTATCAAAATAACGACCGCCTTCTACAACTTCTGCCATGACAAACAGTTTAAATGAAGGTGCAAATTTATATCAAAAATAGTTCGCTTGAATGTATTTGCTAAAAAACTTTAATCTGAAAGAGAAAACCGCCTCTTTGTGGAGACGGTTTCTGTTTTTATGCTTTAATGTACATTGCTTTCTTAAGTTCCTCTTTCACTTTATCAAGTTTTGGGAACCACTCTGCAAAGAGTGCTGAAGAGTATGGAGCAGGTGCATCAGGAGTGGTGATTCTCTTGATCGGCGCATCGAGGTAATCGAACGCTTTCTGCTGAACCATGTAGGTAATCTCTGAAGAAACGGATCCAAACGGCCACGCTTCCTCCAAAATCACCAAGCGGTTGGTTTTCTTTACTGAATTCAAGATGGTGTCATAATCCAACGGACGCACTGTTCTAAGATCGATCACCTCCACTGAGATTCCTTCTTTTTCTAAATCTTCCGCTGCCTGGATCGCGAGCTTCATAATTTTTCCAAAAGAAACCAGAGTCACGTCTTTACCTTCTTTCTTAATGTCGGCTTTACCGAGCGGGATGTAGTATTCTTCTTCAGGGATTTCCATTTTGTCGCCATACATCTGCTCGGATTCCATAAAGATTACGGGATCGTTGTCCTGGATTGCGGTTTTCAGCAAACCTTTCGCATCGTAAGGATTGGAAGGAACTACCACTTTAAGACCCGGACAGTTCGCATACCACGATTCCAAAGCTTGCGAGTGCGTCGCTCCCAACTGACCTGCAGAAGCAGTAGGACCACGGAACACGATAGGGCAATTCCACTGACCACCGCTCATCTGTCGGATTTTTGCCGCGTTATTGATAATCTGGTCGATCCCCACCAAAGAGAAGTTGAAGGTCATAAATTCCACAATCGGGCGGTTTCCGTTCATTGCCGAACCCACCGCGATTCCCGAGAAACCGAGTTCCGCAATCGGCGTGTCGATCACCCTTTTCGGGCCGAACTCGTCGAGCATTCCTTTTGAAGCTTTGTAGGCACCGTTGTATTCTGCCACTTCCTCACCCATTAGATAAATTGATTGGTCTTTACGCATTTCCTCGCTCATTGCCTGTGCAATCACTTCGCGAAAAGTATATTCTGCCATATCTGTTTGAAAAATTAGACTACAAAAGTACGGAATTTTTGTGACCTACATTATGAAATTGGTCATGAAAAGCGGAAATAAGAGAAACTACATCGATGCCACACCAACGTTTCTTAATTTGGATGGACATTTCATAAGAAGTTATAACCTACAATAAAACGTATCTATTCAAGAGAATTTTATTGACACTCTCGCTGATACAAAATGATCCGGCAAAATGAGTTCAATGCTTTTGCCGGATCAAGGGGGCTGTACACCGCCCTACTAACTTACCACCACGCTGCCCGCATAGATGGAGTTGGATACCGCAGAATCGTCGTCTGCAAGGAAGGCGAGCCAGACGTGCACGGTCTTTCCGGACCAGTCGGGAGTGAGCGGCGCTGTAAAGGTGCCCTCGAGCCGGGTTGCGACATTCTCCATGAAGACCGATGTGTTTTCGCCCTCGGCAGCATAGAGGATCTGTGCGCGGTCGGTCTGCAAGACAGGGTTGCCACCGGAGTTGTCCATCCACTGCAGCGTGAACGAGTTTGCAGCAGCGGAAGTGAGCCCTGTGGCGATTGCCTGCGTTCGGCTACCCCTTGCGAAACTGATGTCGCCATAGACAGGGACGACCTGCATCAGTGTGTAGTCGAGTTCGAACGCGTTGAGCAGATTCGCCATCGCCATGTTGTAGGGCGACTTCATCCCGATCTTTCTTCCAAAGTACTTCGTGGCGAAGTGCTTGTAGGAGGTTAGAAAACTGTACGCCTCCCTCATCCTCTGCTGTACGAGCAGCTGTCGGGGGTTGGTTGTCTGCCCCTGCTTTCTGGGGCGGTGCCGGAGGATTTCTGTACCTCCCACGTTGGCTACAACTAAACGGCCGGTGCGGCCGTAGGAGCCGGATAGTAGTGAGTTAGATAATTTTCCCATCTTTTTAAATTTTG
This sequence comes from Chryseobacterium suipulveris, assembly GCF_022811685.1. NCBI lineage: Bacteria > Pseudomonadati > Bacteroidota > Flavobacteriia > Flavobacteriales > Weeksellaceae > Chryseobacterium > Chryseobacterium suipulveris. Next base: position 2,100,980 of record NZ_CP094532.1, read on the forward strand.
GGGGTTAATACTGGGGTAAAGGTAGGGCGGCAAGTTGCGGGTTTCTTTCCTCTTTCCGCTTTTTTCCGAAACTTTCCATTACGTGTCAGTATATTGTTGATTATCAGTAGATTCCTATACTTTTCGTTGTTTTTCTTTATCCTTTGCTTATCCCTTGTTTATCCTTTGCTTATCCTTTGCTTATCCTTCCGCTATCCTTCCGCTATGCTTTGTATATCTTTCCGCTATTTTTTTCTATGGCAGATTGGGAGGGATTGAACGCGCCTGGTGGCGCATTCGTACAGGATTGGTGGAAATTTTTGGGGATTGAGATGGGATTTAGATTGGATATAGAATGGATTTAGAATGGATTGGAATAGATTGAATGCGCCTCGTGGCGCATTCCCACAAATGGGTGAAAACACCGTTAAAAGACGGTAGTTTCGTATGGATAAAGTCCTTAATTTCGAATGTTCAAACTAACGACCATGGAGACTATAATATCATTTAGCGTGGCGCAGCTTGAACAATTGCGCAGGGAGCAGGAACTGCTGTTGCGGAGGATTAGCAATGGGGCTTTCCCCCTGGACGAGACGATGATTGTGGACGAGGTGGAGGTAGCCAAATTCCTGAACGTAACCGACCGGACGATGCGCACCTACAGAAAGGAACGCTTCTTCCGCTATATCAAGATCAGGGGACGGATCCTCTATCTGAAGCCGCTTCTTTTTGAGGATTTGGTGCGGCTGAGTATGGCCGGTGAAAGACCCGCCCACCCCAAAAGACCGCATTAAAATGACTGAATACCCCGTAATGTATATAATACACGTATTTATCTATTTTTCAGTAGCTTAAGATAACATTCACGCAAAATATTTTGAAATCTTCCTTTATTTTTTACATAGGTAGAAAAATTGAAAACGTTTCGCTTTACATCCAATTTTTTTATGTAATATCGACATATTCTACTTGTATTAGCTTACAATGAAAAACAGCTGTTTAACTTTTTCGGTTTTTTACCACCATTAATTAATAAAAAAATAGAATTGTACGAATTGTTTCTAACAAAAACATTGATTGGTAGCATGTTAGAGATATTGAGAAAGCTAAAAGAATAAAAAAATTAAATTTTGCTTAAAAGTTGTAAAAATATGTTAATTTCAAAAAAAAAAAATATGAGAAGAGCTATCCAATTTTTTGCAATTGTTTCAAGTACTTTGTTTTTCTCTCAGCGTCCTCAGATTGCAATTGCGCAACCTCCCGCAGCTGATCCAAGTGTTGTTATTTTTGCTTACGATGATTCGGGAAATCAAATCTTTCGAGGCCCAGACGGAATAGTTTGTGTATCCTGCAGGCCTTCCGAACAAACACCTTCCTCTGTTTCAGAAATTGTGGCAAACAATATTAAAGCGGGACCTGTGCCAGTTAAGGATAATCTGACTGTAATTTGGGACTTGAGTATTCAGGACTACATTGTTAGTATTGAGCTACTACCGTACAATGCTTTTACGATTTACGAAGCGGTTAATATCAGATCTTTACCTTCCAATTCATATGTTTTCAAAATGGGGCATCTTCCTTACGGTGTATACTACCTCCGTTTCAACTTATCTGATGGAGGTGTTTATAACAGGACTGTAACCAAAAATTAATGTGATGAAAAAGATTTATTTTGTTTTATTAATTACATTAGGCATTTTACATTATGCCCAACCATCTGTTCATGATACTCAAGGAAATATCGAAGTAAATGTTGATGGCCAGCTTCAATATACCCTACCTATTGAAACACCACCAGGAATAAAAAGTGTTGCTCCGCAAATAAATCTTATTTATACAAGCGGAACAGGCACTGGGATTGCTGGTTATGGCTGGAATATTTCAGGATTGACCAGTATCTCCCGTATGGGTAAAACTATTGAAAAAGACGGTGAGTTTCAAGGTATTAGATTCAACAACAATGATTTTTATAGCTTTAACGGTCAAAGACTTATCTATAAAAGCGGCGGAAGCGGACCCGTAAATACTGGGGTGAATGGTGCTCTTTCGACAACTGAGAAATACTCCAATATTAAAGTTAAAGCGGTAGGTTCGGTTACCGGACAGGAATGGCAAGGTCCTGAATATTGGGAAGTAACATTTGAGGATGGTTCACAGGCTTGGTATGGCGCTACCACAAATGGGGCAAGTAGCGCGCGTACTCCCTTGGAATATAATATTGTAAAATGGAAGGATGCACAGGGAAATTATATTACCTACAATTATTTACTCTCAAATAATGTATCGGTGATCTCTTCCATACAATGGGGAGGAAATGAGGAACTGGGGAAACCCCACTTTAATACCATTTCTTTTAACTATATCGGAAGAGACTTAAAGGAGAACGCCTATTTAAATGGGATACAGTTCGTTCAAGATAAATTGTTAAAGAGTGTTGTCGTATCTTCCAGTGGCAGTCAGTTTAAAAAATATGTTGTTAGTTATAATAATGATATCGTAAATAATGACAATAATAAAGTTGTGGGCTATCAGTTTGCAGACACTATAAAGGTATTTAATTCGCAAAATGAAGCAGCTAATCCCGCAACATTCTCTACCAAAAAACTATCGACCAGCATGCAGGAAAAATCTTTCGTAGATTTTAGCGATGTTGTCGGATCCGGTGATTACAATGGTGATGGTTTGATAGACTTTATTTTAAAGCAAACCGCCCAAAATGGCAAACCCGAAGGATATTATTTATATTTTGACAAATTAAATAATGAGTCGTCACCATTTTTATATCTGGGACCTTCTTCAGATTTTTCGAGTTTTGCAAATTTTACCATCAAGCCGTCCAACAATATCGTTAAAGCGAGACAAGGTTTAGTCACTATAAAAAATATAGATAGTCCATCAAATCCACAAAGTAACGGCGGGATAGAGATAAAGTGCTATTCCATTAATCTCGATCCTGCCTTGTTGAACACTTTAAATAACCCTCTTGTTTTAGAGCACTCCAAATTTATCAATCCGACTGACTATTTGGCTGGTTCTTCTTATCCCCAGTTCCCACCGGCAAATTATGGATACTATATAAAATCCGATGCCATGAGTCCCAAAGATATTGATGTGAATTTAGACGGGGTTTCGGAATTGATTTTTACGTTATATGATAAGGGTTATTACAAGCGACAAAATCCATATCCGTATGAATGGGTGACTGTGGAATTAGGATACCGATACGTGATTATTGACCAGGACGACTTCGCCTCCAATACATTTACAAAAATAAACACGCCAACCACTACCAACGCGCTGGAATCTGCATTCGCAATGGACTTTGACAATGATAAAGTATTGGATATAATAAAAATTGAAGCCCCAAATTATAATAATTATGAAAGTACGAATGTAACATATTACACAAGAAATAAGTATTCCAATGCAGTTTTACAACGGAGCGTAAATACTCCGGTTAATGTGGTATCGCAATATTTCGTAAAAAAAATTGGAAATAGTGGCAACTACAAATATGTTTTAACACTCAAACAACGACATTCTATTAAGGGTCTCAGAAATGAAGTAAAGTTTGGCGATTTAAACGGAGACGGAAATATTGAAATAATAACGCCTTTAGAAAAAAATCTTGGATCTGATAGTCATATTGCAGGATATTCATTCTATTTAAATAACGGGAAAACTTTATCGGAATCATTTCAGGGTTTTATTGAATATTACAATAGCAATTACATACAGAACGGCTACTATGAAAAGTCCCACAATGGTATCATTGACATTGATAATGATGGCAAGGCAGATTTTTTGAGTCTTTATGCAGGTTATAATACACAGGGAAGCGGTTTCAGTAATTTAATTCTTACTAAATTAAACGAATTTCAATATGATCCAACCAACATCCAATTCAAATGGTCATATAAGCTGACAAGCCTCTTGACCAACCATAGAGGAGGAAATGCGATTTTTCCGATATACGGAGATTTTAGAATAAACAATACCAATTCAAAAATATTGTTTATTTCGAATTCACTCGCCAATTCCAATGACAGAAAAATTATTAGCTACTTCCATTATAATTTGGGAAGCGATAAAAATATTTCCGCAATAAATCAAGGCGGTATAACTACCTCTATCAACTACAAAGAGTTGGACCCATCTGTAAACAGCAATTTTTACGCACCTGCTAAAGTTGAGCAATATCCCTATATGGAGCTGGATAGACTTCCGCAGACATTTGCGGTTTCCCAAATAACGCAGGCCGGAAGGAAGCAGGATTTCCGCTATAGAGGCATGATCACGCATTTGCATGGAAGAGGTATGGTTGGTTTTCGCCAAACAGCACGTAGCTCTTGGTATGCGGATGGCTTGGAAAACACTAAAGTATGGAGCGGAATAGAGATTGACCCATTAAACGACTCTGTACCTACTAAAGAATGGAGCGTAAGACCAAATAATGAAGATCAAATTTTCGATTTGTCGGTTAATAATTCGCAAATTCTAACCCTAAAGCAAACTACCTATCAAATAGACCTGGTTACAGGAATTGCCTATAATGCTATAAAGGCCATAGTGCCTAAGACAAATATTACAAAAGATTTCCAAAAAAATATAACGTATGAAACCACCATTACCTACGACCAATTTTATCTGCCCAAATTAACCGAAACTACAATTAACGGAAGTTTTGCCAAGAAAACGACCGAATTAAATTATATCCACAATCAGTCAGGCGAAGGTAAAAACTATTTTATAGGGAGACCAGATTACAAAATAGAAAGAGTGGACGCCTACGGTGACACAAAATGGGCTAAGGAAGTCTATACCTATAATAACAACCTCCTTGAAACTCTCACGAAATTTGATAACAACACTGTGAGTTGGATTAGGGAAAAATATTATTATGATGAGGGCTCTGCACAAGGCTTTGGAAATATCACAAAAAAGGAAATAACTAATTACGTAGATGCGCAAATCATTTCCAGCCAAGCTCAGTACGAACCAAAAGGAAGGTTCGTCATCAGGAAGACTGACAATCTGGGACTACAGACCAATTATACATACAACGACTGGGGACAAATCCTAACAGAATCAGATGTCTTCGGCAATATCGTCACCAACAGTTATGATAATTGGGGAAAACCAACCGCATCTACCAGCACCCTCTCAGGAACCACAACTTATGACTATTATAGAGATAGTTCATATAATCTAAGGACGACTCAGAACAATCCCGATGGGAGCATAGCCATAAAGTTTGTCAATGCACTTGGGCAAAACTATAAAACGGTTACAAAAGCTTTTGAACAAAATAAATATGTGTCCAAAGAAACAAAATATGATAATATAGGCAGAATAACTTATGAAAGCATTCCCTATTTTGAGAATAGCATTTCATCTAATTACGCAAGCTCCTACGGTAGTATAATTAGTTATAATGACAGTTTTTTTCCTGCGAAAGTTACCGCTAAAGAGCCATATAATGGAAAGGAGATTGAAACAGCAGTATCGGGAAGAGTGACTACGACAACCGAAAAGAACGGATATTTGCGAACCTATACAAAAACTGCAGATGCACTTGGGAATACCATAAACTCTTCTGACCCAGGCGGAAATATAATTTTCGAATACAATGCAAATGGCCAGCAAACCAAGGCATCTTATGGGGGAAATATTGTTAAGACCTCATATGATGAATGGGGCAGAAAGTCGGCTTTCTATGATCCAGCAAATGGCGAATATTCTTATGAATATACTGGTGCAGGCGATATTCGAAAGGAAATTAGCAAGAATGGATACAAAAAATATACTTATAGGTCAAATGGTTTGCTGGATTCCGTAGAAGAAAGATCGAATGACAATGTCGCAACCGTTAAAAATTACAGTTTTTCCTATAACCAATACTGGCAGATAGCGGCCAAATCCGGTACGTCAAACGGAAAATCTTACACGACCGCTTACGGATATTACTCCAATGGCAGATTTTGGGGGTCAACAGAATATTTAGAAGGAAGGGAATTCCGTAATTGGGATACGGTTTATGATTCCTATGGAAACATCAAGAGTTATAAAAAGCAAATCGTATCGAACGGAGTTACCACTTCTGTAGAGATTGAAAACTTTTACAGCCCCTGGGACGGTTCACTATATCAGGTAAAGGAAAAGGGAAATGGAAAATTATTATGGGAACTACAATCTACTAATGCGAAGGGACAGGTTGAAAATGCCAAACTCGGTGCCACGCAGATTACCAATACTTATTCACAGTTAGGATATATATCTACTGCCAAGCACATTTCGCCAATCGATACCATAATTAACAACTATTATATTTTCGAGGGACAAAAAAATGAGCTATCTCTTCGGTATAACTATATTTCGGGACTTAATGAAACTTTCGGTTACGATAACAATAACCGACTCACCAGCTGGACCAACCCTAAAACAGGACAGACATCCTATAACACCTATGATGAAAAAGGAAGAATTACCGCCAATGACCAAATAGGTAATATAGGATTCAATATTGGCGGAAATGTTTATCGTGCTTCGAACATCAAGCTCAACGCCAACGGGATGGCAAATTATGGCATCGGTGGGCAGAACATCTTGCTTCAGAACATTAAGTACAATGAAAATAACGACCCAGTAAAAATAAGGGGCCGCCAAAACGACTACGCTTTCGAGTACGGTCTTAGTGCAAACAGGCAGGTGATGTACTATGGCGGCAAATTTGAAAACAATCAGAACGCAAGCTTCACAAAGTACTACAGCGAGGATGCTAGTTTTGAAATTAAGCGCAACAAGTGGGGCCAAGAAAAACACGTAATCTACGTTGGGGGTTCGCCTTATGAGAGCAATATCGTTTATATCAGAAGCTTTGGTAGCTCCACCACATCTGTACATTTCCTGCACAAGGACTACTTGGGCAACATCCTGGCTATTGTGAGTGAGGGCGGATATCCTGTGGAAAGGAGACATTATGACGCGTGGGGGAAATTAACCAGTCTAAGAATTGCGGGTGGATTATATGACCCAGACAATTATACTGGGGAACTTTTGGTAGATCGCGGATATACGAGCCACGAACTGCTGATGGGGGTACAGCTGATCCATATGAACGGCAGACTGTATGACCCCCTACTACGGAGGTTCCTTAATGCGGACGAGAATATCCAGGACCCCTTTAATACCCAGAATTACAACAAGTATGGCTATGTAATGAATAATCCATTGCTGTATAACGACCCGAGCGGGGAGTTTTGGGTTGCAGGTTTCTTTCTTACTTACATTGGCCCAGCTATATATGCGGCCATTGTAGGAGCAGGAATTGGTGCGGCCATTTATGTTGCAAAGGGATTGTTTACCAATAACTGGAGTTGGGGTGGCTTTGCAAAATCTGTCCTGTTGGGTGCTGTCTCGGGATTTGCTACGGGTGGTTTAGCCAATGTTTTTAGCGCGACAGGTTTTTTTGCCACCACAGGAGTCGGTGCTCTGACGGGCGGACTTGGAGGAGGAATTGACGCACTATTTAATGGCACCGATTTCCTAAAGGGAGTGTTGAGGGGAGCGGCATTTGGGGGTTCAATAGCTGGAATAAGTTGGGGGATTGCTAAAATTGTCAAAGCCGCTACAATAAGTGCAGGGAATCATGAGTACAGACTATCGGATAGTCCAATTAACGATATTGGAAATGGTTCGGAAAATGTTAAATATTCATATGGAACTATTCAGGAATTTCAAGATGCTTATGGAGGTTTAGGGAACTATGGAGTCAGAAATATATATCTAAAAACTCCAGAAGGATATGGTGTTGCTGCTGATGGTCTTTTTTACAAAAAGTCTTGGTGGGATAACCTTTGGGGGTTAGAAAGGAATGTGGCAAAAGGAGAAATTTTAGGAGTAACTTTCCCTTCAAACGATATTTATATGTCGAAAGCTGCGTTTGCTTCCAAGTCTCAATTTGTTGATACGATAACTCACGAGACGGCACATGTCATTCTGCAAAACTCTAAAAGCGCGGCGCTAGCAGCAAGTGGAGTTAGTACAAACATGGGAATGTATGCAAGATATCTTGATAATAATGGTCATGTTTCTATAAGAAAGATGTCGATTGAGTTATTCAACAAGAATCCATGGTTAAAACTTCCATGGCGTATTCCATTATATTATTTTCAAAATTCTCAACCCGCATTGGATAAGTTACTTACCCCTTTAATAAAACCCTTTAATTTTTAATTTATGAAAAAGGTAATTTTAGTGATAGTTTCTACTTTGTTTCTGTTTTCCTGCAAGAATCAGCCAGTAAATGAATTGATAATCCATCCATCAATTAATAAAACTGATTCATTACTCATATTAAATATTAAGAACGATTCAGATCTGGATTTAATGGTTGAATTTCCTTATTTATCTAATTTCTACTATAAAGATGAGATAGATGCAAGTTCATCGGAACTCGTTTCCTTGCATCAATCTTTCGCTATTATTTCTGATTATAGGGACACATCAATTTTTAAAAACTCCAAATGCAAGTTAGTTCAACAATATCTGGATTTGAAAGATTCAATTCAACCCAAATTTTTAGAAAAAAGAAGTGAGAAAAAATATTATTTAAAAATCAAAAGATATAGAAGCGGGAAAACTATTGTTTTTCAAGATGACAATTTTAGTTTTGTATTTAATCTCTTAAAGGAAGGTGACAAACAAAAAATATCAAGTTTTCGTAATTACAGTTGTAACGGCTATAAATATTTCACAGGAACTTTTAAGTTCTTTCCTAGCGAAATTACTTTACCGTAATACTTATAATTGTACAATTTTGTTAGAAAATTGCATTAAGGAAAGGATAAGATGAAATTAATCTCACATTAAAGCCAGGATCGTATGTTGACCGCTTTGGATCAGAAGGTGGAAAATTCGTATCACCAGCAGGAATAGATTGTGGAGCAAGGGCTTTGCCACCAGGAAGTTTTAACAATGATTATTATTTATATAAAGTCCAATGTGCCTATTGACGTTAAGGCGTCTATAGTTACTCCGTATTTTGGAAATCCAGGATTAGGGACACAATACAGATTTTCAGAGCCTATATTTAAATTGATTGAAAAGGGAATATTAGTAAGAGTTCCGTAGATATGAAAACAGAATATATAACAACAATTACTGAATCGGAATCCTTTATTTTTGAAAGAACTTGGTTTGAAACTCTAAATTCACAAAAACAAATAATACAAGTAAGACCTGAATTTGGGAATGGAGTTAAAATACATTACCGATTTGATAATAACGGAAATTATATTGGAAAATGGTAGTAAAAATTGAAGATGTTAAAAATGTCTACAGAAATATTATTTCTGGTTTAATTACTTTAGAAGAAGCTGACAGATGGGCATGGAAATTAATCACAGAAAATGATAAAAATAATTTGTTTTATGATGATTTAAATGATGAAAAAATCATATGGAAAATGGTCATTTATCTCTATGGTATTGATATACCCGATCTTCAAACTAATATTCCACAAAGGACTAAAGAAGATATCCTGTTTTTTTTAAAATCAAATAATATTATCATTTAACAGGTTAACATTCTCGCTGCTTCTTGGGGTAAATCATTTCAGTATGGATAAGATGAAATTAATCTCACATTAAAGCCAAGATCGTATATTGACCGCTTTGGATCAGAAGGTGGAAAATTCGTATCACCAGCTGCAAAGTCTCCCGACTTTTGAGCCAACAAAAAAATCTCTATCTTTGAGCAAAGCAATGCCATGAAAGAGGGATACATTATCAGAGATCAAGAAAAACCGCACTTCATTACATGTACCATTGTAGATTGGATCGACATTTTTTCCAGAAAAATATATCGTGATATTATTATTGACTGTCTCAACTTCTGTATCAAGAATAAGGGAATGGTGGTTTTTGGATATGTGGTCATGAGCAACCACATCCACCTGGTCGTGCAGTCGGAAACCAACCAACTCTCCGACCTGATCCGTGACTTTAAAAAGTTCACGGCAAAACAGATTTTAGAAACCCTACATACCGAACCCGAAAGCAGACGGGACTGGATTTTGGAACGATTTGCAAAGCCAACAGAAACCCACTCGAGGAATAAAAACTTTCAGGTTTGGCAGTATGGAAACCATGCCGAAGAAATATTTACCCTAAAGTTTATGAGGGACAAGTTGAACTACATCCACCTAAATCCCGTACGCGCAGGAATTGTTGAAAAGGCAAACCACTACCTGTATTCTTCCGCCACCAATTATTCTACCGACAAAGGACTTGTGGAAGTTGAAATTGCGGAAAATCCGGTAATCGATCCATTGGGAAAAAACGAGTTTTGGAAATACAATAATTATGATGAATAGAAAGGTCGGTGGCTCAAAGTCGGGAGACTTTGCGCAGCGGGGACTTTGCGCAGCGGGGGATATAATATTTATCAAAAAGCAGGCTCAATGAATGATAAAGATGGAGTTTTTGAAATTGGTGTTAAAAATGATGGAGTTATTGATCATAGATTTTTTAGACCTAACAAAAAGAAAAAATGAAATATTTAGTTGTTGCCGCTTCCTTAAATGGAACCGGAATTAGAGACAAGTATAACGGCGGATACGTTGATATAAAAAAATTAGGTTTATCCGTTGATACTATTAATCGTATTGAACAATGGCTATTAAATTACGAAGATGAGCACTATAATGGATTTTCTGACGGGTGTAATGTTGATAAACTTGATAAAGAAGGATTAGAGATTGCTAAAATTGTTAACGAAGAATTGTCAGATGTCAAGATAGAATATTTTTCAGATGCTAGAATGACAACAGAAATATTATTGTGAAAATATATATCCAAACGAGAGCAATATGAAAAAAAGCACTTCAACAAACACTCGATGATAATCATGGCCCACATTGGGAAGCTGGTCCAATTCAAACAAATCCAGATGGAAGTCCAAAATTGAATAATTTTGGTTGGCCAAAATTACGAAACAAAACAAAGTCTAAAAGAGATTACTAACCTACATATGGAAACCAGAATACAACGAATGATTAGATGCAAAACAAACATGAAAAAGCATCTTAGCCAAATGAATTATCTGTGTTCATTTTCAGTAATGGAGGAAACGCTGCTATCTATCGAAAAAACAGATGAGGTTTGTGAAAAGTATAAGGTTTTTTCTAAAAATGTAAAAGAATCTAAAATATTTGAGAGCAACAAAATTGATATTATTGATATTATTAAACAAATTTCTAACTCTGATTGCGAATGCTTCTTAATTTCAGAGTTCTCTTTCGATAGTGGATTGCTTATCCTTCCTTCAATACAATTTTTTAATTCTTCCTTTAACTTCCAAGATTTAGATTTTTATAGAGTAACGTTGGTATGTACAAATTTTTCTAATGCAATTACATTTTGGGAAGTTGAAGAATCTGAGAGTAGTGTACAAGTTGAAATTGTAGGTACAGAATGGTTTGATTTATTAAGAATATTATAAAGAAAAATTCAAAACGATAGGAATCGATGGTATGAGGACGCATTTTTGTCAGTCTATCAATTAGAAGAGGATTATAATGAAATAGAAAAAGTTATTAGCGAGGGTGATTACCAAAAAATGGACATATTACTTAATAAGCCAGAAGGCAAAAAGATAGCATAACTCGGGAATGTACGACTTCGGGGCGAGGAACTATATGCCCGATCTGGGGAGGTGGTTCAACGTCGATCCTTTGGCAGAGTTAAGCCCCGATTTATCACCTTTCAGATATGCTTTTAACAACCCGGTATCTGTAACCGATCCTACAGGAATGTATGAAGATGATAACTATGGTGGAGGGGACTATTATCATGATTCGGATAGAGGATATGATTTTCCGGGATCATTTGATTTTGATTTTCATTGGAGTAATGCGGGAGGTACAAATTCTACGTTTGATGATATTATAAATTTTAGATGGGGAATGGATTTCGCTATCCGCAGTGGATTTCACGATGGTAGCGGATCTTATGGTGATTCTATGGAAGATATAGCACAGGAGCACGGCTCTAATGATATGATGAATGATGCGGTACAAGATCCTTATCCTAACCAGCAAGGACCGGGACCGAGAAGAGGGTCTCCATCTCCAACACCAATAAATAATAAGGGAAATGGACAAATATATCCAAACCATCATACTCCACTGCCAAGTCCCGCTTTGGTAATGATGGACAGTCCTTGGGATATTTTAGGGATATTAATTGCCAACAGTGAACCAAAGAACAGATATGCTGCTTATGCTTTAGGCGCAGCTGCCATTATTTTAAGCAAAGGAAGAGCGGCGGATGACGTGTTAAAAGGGGAGGCTAAAGGAAGTTTATCAGGAACAAAAAATGCGTTAATTAAAGTAAAGTCCGAAATAGGATTAACCCCTTCACAAACTTTGCCTAAAGCTGTAGGTAAATATGGAAGTCCAAAACGAGGAACCCCAGTAAAAGGATATAGATTAGACCCAGCCCATCCAAATGCTCCTGCTGGTTCACCAGAACAGTTTCCCCATATTAATTATTGGGATTATACATTGGGTAAAAAAGGTAAAGGAGGTATTAAAGGTGCTATACCAATAAAAAACTAAATATGGAAAACTTTAAGAAAGAATTATTTAAAAAAGAATATGGTATTGATTTTCCTCCTTATTTCAAGATAAGCGAAGACAAATGTCATGAAATAAAGTATAATATCATTCATAAATTCAAATTGATTCAAGATGATTTTGAAAAGAGTCTAAGAAAGAAGCAGCTATTTTTTAATTTAATAAATGCAGAAAATGAGAATTTCAATTTTTGTAATGTTTTAAAAAATATCCAAATCACAATAGGAAGTCGCTTGTATGTTAATTGGGACAATTTTCAGACAATAGATAAGTTTTCTTCTGAAGATTTTTGTAAATATTTTAATGATATTTGGTTTCCTTCTGCTGATGATATTGATATTTTTGATGATAAATTAAATTGGATAATATCAATTCGTCACGATGGTGCTATATTTTACATTGAAAGTTGTCAAACTAATTAAATCAAAATAATTATGCTTTCAACAGATAGAAAATTCCATTTTATAGGGGAATTAACCTTTTCTGTGGGGAATATTTGGCGGCAGAACGTGGACAGAAGGACGACTAACGTACAATGTAGATGCTGATGGTAAGATAACAGGAATAGCACCTCTTGCGGGTACAGTTCCTATTGGACCAGCGGGAGCTTTTAAAAGTATTGTTAAACCTGTACATGGAAATTCATTAAAAAGCTTAAAACCAACTTGGGGCTATGAACTATATGATAAAGCTGGAAATTTTCTTAAAAATGGAATAACTTCAAAAGTAGATCCGCTTACTCGATATACAAAAGCTTTTATGGCCGATAAAGTGATGAAACCAGTGAAACTTTTTGAAAATAGGCTGAAAGCTTGGCAATGGGAGTTTAAGAAAAATCAAGTCAATAGAGGTCCTTTGAATAAAAATATGCATTAATTTATTTTATAATAATGATAAAGTTTTTTTTAGCAACAGAATATCCTACATTTAGTACTACAACAGAGGGGTATAAAGTTATTGAAAAGCAAGGAAACGAATTTCAGAAATTGCTTTGGGGAGAAAATGGCTTAGAGGAAAGACTTTCTTCAGTTAATACTCATAACTTTGAAGGCAATATTGATTTGGTGTTATTTGAATTTTATTTAAATCCTATTGATAATTTAGCAATAAAGATAGACAAAAAACCAATTGATTACAGACAGAATGAAAAAGCGTTAGGAATTCGTATTAGCATAACAAATGATAATTTTTTTAATTTGAAAGAAGATAAGATAAAGTTACTACTGGGTTTGATGATAGAAAAGGTCAACTTATTAAATGATTTTATTAAAAGTAAGAAAATAGAGTTCAATGTAGTGTCATTTCGAAATTTTTTAGTTGAAATAAAATGAATATTTATTTCATAGGAAATTTATATTATAATCTATGTTCTAAAGCCTAGGAGTTATGTGCGGGAAAGTGATGTGTTTAAAATAATGAGTGCCACAGAAATTACCCTTTTTGTGTCATAATCTTCCAAGAATCGGAATTTAGTGCCACGGCAAGCCCGCTGAACTATAAGTTTGGAGGCAAGGAGTTGCAGGAGTCTGGAATCTACGACTTCGGGGCGAGGAACTATATGCCCGATCTGGGGAGGTGGTTCAATTCGGATCCTTTGGCAGAATTAAGCCCCGACCTAACGCCTTACAGGTTTGGGTTTAACAACCCTCTGTCTTTTACTGACCCAACTGGGATGTATGAGGACGGCTATGGGGACTACGACGACTATGGGGATGATTACGCAGGGCATTTTGACATTGATTTTTATCCTGCCGGATGGGAATATGGTCATAGCGACCTTTGGAATATCATTAATTTTAAATGGACGCTGGATATTGACATTGCTTTAGGCACGGGAGACGGATATGCGGGAGATGATTATTTTGCAGACAACATGAATGATGGCCATATGTATGAATTGATGGACGACGCGACTCAAGATCCTTATTATGATCAGGAAGGACCCGGACCGAAAAGAACTAATGCCACTCCAATAAGGCAAACATGGAATTATTTAGCTGATAATATTATATCAAAACCTATTGAGGGTATTCAGATTATAGGTTACATATTTTATGGAGGCTTTTACGCATTACCTAAAGAAGCCATTAAGAAAGAAAGAATTGAAAATCTTCATGTAAAAATGGATATTATTACATGGGGTTTTAAAAATGGTGTCCCATATAAAAATGTTTATAAAGATAATATTAATATGACTGAATCTGAACAGTTTGAGGCCTTTGTAAGACCAAGTGTTGAAGCAACAACAGCACCTCTTTCCTTTGGAATTAATTTTGTTAATAATAAATTAGTAAATAGGGCATTAAATTTTGGGGTGAAAACAAGTGTCAAAAAAGGTATTTATGAATCTGCGCCAAAAAGGAAAAAATGATAGACTTTATTTTCGGTTATTTCGGTATGTTTGTTCGATGGATTTTCGTTTATAGATGTAATACAAAAAAGATGCAACAATCCTACTGTGAAAATCTCAAAGAGGAAGAAGTTAAAGATAATTTAGCAGGGCTATTCTTGATACCTTTATTTGTGATAATAGGAATTATTCTTTATTTGATAGATAGATAGTTTACTTGATTGGAATTGGTTGGAGGGCGCTAGAAATCCTGACGCAGACAATGTATTTGAAAAGATAGTTTTGGCGATGCTAGATATCATTAATGGTGATTTCAGAATTGATAGTGATTTAAAAGGTGATGGAGATGGTGGTATTGAAAATGATATGTTTCACGATATGGCGCAGGATCATATATTTGGTACGGGCGATAATGATGGAGGATTGAATGCGGAAGACGGAGAAGGTCCGGGACCAAAATTGAAACCCGCTTCTGCTTATGATTATTCTAAAGAAATAATCCCGGGAAAAATGACCGATGACTGGAATTATATTTGTGATTTAATAGTCAAAAATAGTTGGTAAAATTCTTTGTAATACCGATTATTAGATGCGATTACAAAAGTTTATTGAACTTTGTTTCAATAAATTTTTTTTATGTCTGAAAAATCAAAAAAAATCGTTGTTGGTGTTGTGGAAGTTTGGATACCATTTCGTGGGGAAAACAGAAAGGCAAGAGGCGGTTCAAGTGTAAGAACTGCGGGATTTACTTTACGCTTGAAAACAAATCCGTAAGTTTAAAAAATAAAGAGATTTGGTTCAGGAAGTGGATCATAGGTCGACAAACTTACGAGCAGATTTCAATTGAATCCGGATATTTGATCAGTACGCTCCAACGATATTTTAACCTTATGCTGGCAAAGGCTCCACAGCTGAGTTACAGTCAGAACAAGGAAGTCTATCTTTTGATTGACGCCACATATTTTTCCAATGAAATCTGTCTTGTCGTTTTTAGGGACGATGTCTTCAAACAAACCCAACTTTACAGAATAACCGATGGTGAACACTTTGAAGAACTTAGGGAAGATCTTCAAAATATTCTTGATTTGGGTGTAAAAATTGGTGGGATTACGTGCGACGGAGATAAATCCCTGATTAAGGCTATTAGAAAGGTATGCCCGAAAGTTCCGATGCAGAGATGCCTGGTGCATATCCAGAGAATGTGCAAGATATGGCTTTCCGCACATCCTAAAACAAGGGCAGGATTCGAGCTCCGAGAGATTGCGTGTAAACTTCACTTTATCGACTGCGAGTCAAAAAAGCAATATTGGATACGGGAGCTTGTGGATTGGTTCGAGCAGCACAAAGAGTTTATCAATGAAAAATCTTACAATGAGGAAACAGGAAGGTATTGGTATACTCACAAGATGGTGAGGCGAAGTTTTTCAGTGATCAAAAAGGCGCTTCCAAATATGTTCACCTTTCTACAGAATCCTAAGATACCGAAAACCACCAATGGTCTGGAATCCTTCTTCGGACATCTGAAAGGCAATCTGAATATTCATAGAGGACTTACTAAAAGTAGGCGCAAAAAATTCATTCAATGGTATCTTTTCTATAAAAACCAGAAGTGATGAAAGGTTTTTTAGCCATTTGGCTGTTCCGATAATTTATTAAAAAGGATGGTCGAAACCATCCCTCTAAACTATCGTTTACAGCGTCAGTTGTATTGCTGGCGAGTTGCACCTCTGCATGGCTCGCTTCCTCTTCCAACCAACAGCCGAATATTACAAATTATTTTTTAAAAAAACACCAACTATTTTTGACCACATTACCATATTTTAAATGGGAATAACGGAAACCCTTTTAGTAGATTTGGAGAAGTATTGTCAAGAGATTGGAGTGCAGCTTCCGTAGGAGATAGATTTGACATTGTTACTTCTGCAGCTCCAGTCCTACGACCCTTAAAGCTAGGAAAACTTGTATTAAATACTACTGCACGTGCAGAAAATGCTATTCAACTTACATTTCGTAGCGATATTTCTGCCGCAAAATTTTATAAACTAATGAATTGTAGGTCTCCCTATTCGCTGGACAGATTTATACCCTTTGCTTTTGTAAAAATATAAAATATTTCTGCTTTTACGCCAATTATATGAAAAAGATCGAAGTCTTATAAACTTTAACAATAAGTTATAATAATCCCGCTCACTTTTGCGAGCAACATTATCAAAATTGGTCATGGAAAGCAGAAATGAAATAAAACCAAAATCACATTTTTTTTAACAATCATCCAAAAGTAGATCAATCTTATTTAACTAAATCAAAATATAAAAACAGTAAAAAAGGTTATACCCAACGCATAACCCTTTCAGAAAAAATCTAATAATATGTTTCGTTCAGAGTCGTTCTATTCCAACACTTTGATATCTAAAACAAGATCACCTGCAACTGTGCCATTCCCGGAGACACTTTTAACAACAGCAATCCCTTTCTTGCCGGTGTGGGTTGCAAACTTCATAACATCTCCAACCGCAAGTTCATGATTTGCAGAAATTCCGCCTGTGAACCCTCCTAGTTTCTCCACCAGTTGTGTTCCATTAGAGATATTAGCAAATTATCCTTCGCTTAAAGTATTTGTCTTTGAAATAGAGTTATGGTTCAAATGCCCCCATTTGTTAAATCCATAATTTGGGTTGTAAACAAAATCATAAGCTATTCCGCCGCCTTGGTAAGGATTACACTATGCTAAAAGTTCATACGGTGATGCTAAAAAATTTTGGTGGATATTGTTAAAGAAAAATCCAAAATCAATTTCACCCTGATTTTGGTAAGCTTCCTGCTTGCTGTACACTTTACCAGTGTACATATTGATGTACGTCCCATTTTGAGAGTGCTGGTTTCCTATCTTAACATCATTGTAGCTTTTCATTTTAGGACCAGGAACAGGTGTTGTTGTTGGATCCTCGTCATTACTTCTCCCGCACGATGAAAATGAAACTCCAACAATGAGTAAAGCCAGGAGAAACATTTTAGTTTTTTTGCAATTGTCTTCATAATTCTTTTTTTATTGGTTAAATGATTAAAATTTATGAGTCAAAAATGCAAGCTTCTCGGCGAGTCTTTAAATCAAATTATGCGAAATGATGGTTTCAGTAAGTGAATTGTAAGTGAACGAAATCCTAAAGAATAGGTCGCTGATGAATAAAAATATTGAATGCAAAAATTGAAAAACGATAACAAAAAAATCCGCCTCACTTTTGCGAGGCGGATTCTGCATTGGTCAATGCACTATAATTTAGTTTACTTTATGCCAAGTCTGGGTTCTGCCGATGAGTGAGAAACCAACGTAACCTCTCACATTCAGCTTATCGCCGTCTCGGGAAATGTTGCACTTGTAAGTTTTGCCAGTTTTTGGATCGGTGATGGTTCCCCCGCTGAACTCTGCTCCATCTTTTTTCAGTCCACGAACCACTTCCATTCCCAGGATTGGTTTTCCTTTACGGTCGTCTTTACAGCCAGTACAGTTTGGATCTGCTGGCTTGATGAGAAGCTGGATAACTTTTCCGTAATATTTTCCGTCAGATTTCTTGGTGATTTCTACGATGGATTTTGCCTGTCCCGTTTCATCGTCGATGGTTTTCCATTTTCCTTCGATCTGGGCATAAGAAAGTGTTGCGAAAAAGAGGGCAACAAAAGCGAAAGCTATTTTTTTCATTTTATAAATAATTTAATTTTTAGGTTGGATAAAAGTAACCAAAAAAAGTTAAACGGCAAATATTTCGTTATTCGCTTCATAACTTATCAATGAATTGAAAGGATGATTGGAAATTAAACAATCATTTAAACATCATGGTTGTAACCTCTCATTAAAAATCTCGCAATGCAAAACAAGGAAAATTATATTCTGCACCGCGCATATTTTTAAGACAAACAAAGGCGCTTGTGCTTAGCTATGATATACAAAGAAGGAAAAATCAACTATCAATTTTTATGATTAATTTTGATTAATAACCAATTAAGAAAACAACATGACTGAAAATGAAATCTCAAAAATCGTATTTGAACTCGGTTTGAAAATCCATAGGAAACTTGGAGTTGGACTCTACGAAAGGGTTTATGAAGAGTGTTTGATGTATGAACTAACAAAAGCAGGACTAAAAGCCGAAAGACAGAAATTCCAAGCAATTCAGTATGAAGAATTGTTTTTCGAGAGAGCTTACCGAATGGATATTCTTGTTGAAGATAAAGTCGTAATAGATTTAAAATCTGTTGAATTTATTAGCGATTCGGATAAGAAACAACTCAACAACTATCTCAGATTAGGCAACTATAAATTAGGAATGATTCTTAATTTTAACAGCCCTTTATTTAAGGACGGCGTTAAGAGGATTGCAAACGGATTATGACGCGCACCTTTACTTTTTCCCTTTGTCTGTCTGAAAAATAAGCGTTAGCGCCTTTGTTTAGCTTATAAGCAGCATAAAATTTAAGTAAATCCTTGTTTTTCCTTGCGAGAATTCCTGCACGATTAATAGATTTCGTAATTCAATGAATGAACATGGAACGCTTAATATCTCGCAAAGCTATACAAGGATAATTATTCTACCTCCTTCATATTTTTAAGACAGACAAAGGCGCTTGCGCTTAGCCAAGATAGACAATGACTCTATTCTGCACTTTTTCCCTTTGTCTGCCTGAAAAATAAGCGTTAGCGCCTTTGTTTAGCTTAAAAACAGCATAAAATTTAAGTAAATCCTTGTTTTTCCTTGCGAGAATTCCTGCAAGATTAATAGATTTCGTAATTCAATGAATGAACATGCAACGCTTAATATCTCGCAAAGCTATACAAGGATAATTATTCTACCTCCTTCATATTTTTAAGACAGACAAAGGCGCTTGCGCTTAGCCAAGATAGACAATTACTCTATTCTGTACTTATTGCAGCTTCCGATTAATCACCCGATACATATAATCCTGATACCAAGCTTTGCACAGGAGGATTCCCCGCTCGATTTCGGGACCGCCGACTTTACCCACAAGGTTTTTCTCTAAATTTTTGTCGCCGATATCGTAAATTCCCGTCACATTTTTTCCGTCGAAACGATAAATGTAGTTCCCGATCATAAACTGCTCCTGAATCGAATCGGAGTTTACGATCAAATAGTTTTTGTCTTCGGAAACCAAACTTCTGCCCCAACTTCGGATGGGATTGTTGTAGCCGATCAAGTCAGCCAAAGTCGGGTAAATGTCCATTTGCTGAGCCGGCTCCGTAATTTCACCGTGAAGATTATATTTTGGGTTTGGAGAGTAGAAAAGAATCGGCACCGCATAACGGTTCATCGCTTTTTCGTATTCAGGATAGGCGACCTGATTCGTATGGTCCGCAACGAAAACAAAAATCGTGTTGCTGTACCACGGCATTTTCTCGGCGGTCTCGAAAAATTTTTTCAGGGAATAATCGGTGTAGCCGATCGGTTCGTGAATCTCGAGCGGACCTTTCTTAAATTTTCCTTTGTACTGTTCGGGAACTTTAAACGGATGGTGCGACGAAACGGAAAACATCGTCGCCATAAACGGAGATTTTTTGGAGTTTAAATTTTTCGCGAAATACTGGAAAAACGGCTCGTCCCAAATTCCCCACATTCCATCGAAATCCTTGTCGTTATTGTACTCGTTTTTACCGTAATAATGCTGAAAACCGAGAATATTCCCGAATCCCAGAAATCCCATCGAACCATTCGGAGCACCGTGGAAAAAAGAAGTGTCGTATCCCAACTCATTCGTCACTGAGACGATCGACTGTATTTTCTGGTTCGCGTAAGGCGATCCCGTGAAAGCATCGGTCAAACTTGGAATCCCCGCAAGAACCGAACTCATCCCGTGAATCGACTGTCTTCCGTTGGCAAAAGCATTGATGGCAATCAAACTCTTGGAAGCGAGCGAATCGAAAAACGGCGTGTATGAAACAAAATCCTTGATACCGGTATTTCTGTTAAACGCCCCAGAATATTCTTTCGCAAAACTTTCGAGAATGAAAATCACAATGTTCGGTTTCGGCGACACCTCTTCCCTTTTGTAAAGTTTATAGGGGTGAATATTTTCATCAATGAATTTTTGATCCACGAAATGCACTTCCTCAAAATTATTGGTATCGATTGTCCTGAAAAACGAGAACACACTGTTCAGAACGATATTTGCCTGAAGCGGATTTTTCACAAACTTATTGGCATCCACCAAATTAATCGGCCGCGTTGAATGTTTGAAATCACCTCGGATTCCTCCCACTACCAAAGTTGCGGTAATGCAGAGCGTCACGACAGAACCCACAAAATACACCCATTTCTTAACGGGATTGAATTCCGTAACCGTTACTTTTTTGTAGAGAAATACCCAGAACATCATCAAGACGATGTACCATAAAATCACAAATGGATGCTCAATAACCGAAGTAAAAAAAACTTTACCCAGATTGTTTTCGTGCTGTGCGACATGCATTGCGGCGGTCGTCAATCTTGCCTGCGAAAATTTATAATACACGAAATCACCGAAATTCATTCCGTAGGCGATGCCGTTCATAATGAAATACACCCAAAACAGGAATTTCTGATAATAAGGTTTTGTGTTAATGACCAAAGGCAGCAAACTCAGCAAGATGAAGAGTGCGTTCACATAGAAAATCGCAGTCATATCGAAAGCGACGCCGTGAAAAGCCAGCCCAAAATAATCAGAAACCGAATCAACCTTTATTAAATCTTTGTTGAAAAACCAAAACAAAAGCCGAGCAATCTGGTAAAAGAAAAATGCCAGAAAAAGACGGTAAACCAATGCCAAAACCTCCTGTAATCTAAGTTCCTTCATTTATTTTCTGTGAAATGAGTGTGCAAATTTACATTAAATTAAGATTAGGTTGATGATGGGTTTATTTTGATTCAATTTGGTGCAAATGGTGTAGTGGGTGCAGAGTTGTTGCAGTGGTTGCAGTGGTTGCAATTGTTTCGAGTTCCGAGTTTCAGGTTTCAAGTTTCAGGAGGTGTGTTCGATATTTCATAATTCACTGTAGTTGCAGTTACTTGCCGATTGCCGATTGCCGACTGCTGACTGCTGACTGCTGACTGCCGAAAGCTGACTGCTTAATTGCTACATTGCTAAATTACTACATTGCTAAATTGCTACATTAAAAAACCTTATTTTTGCGGGTATGAATTTCATTAAGAATAATCTTGCGAACGCGTTTACGCTCGCCAATCTTATTTCGGGGAGCGTCGGTGTGATCCACCTGTTGAACGGCGATTATAAAACCACCGCGACCTGCATTGTGCTCTCGCTGGTTCTGGATTTTTTTGACGGTTTTGTCGCACGCGCGATGAAATCGGATTCCAACCTTGGTGCGCAACTGGATTCGCTTGCAGACATGGTGAGTTTCGGACTTCTTCCTGGTTTGGCGATGTATAAAATGTTGGAGCCGTTCGGAAACAGTTTGCTGGGAATGAATCTTCCTTTTGAAATTAAATATCTCGGACTGTTCATCACCATTTTTTCCTGTTTGCGGCTTGCAATTTTTAACCTGGATGAGGAACAGAAATATTATTTTAAAGGTTTGAACACTCCATCGAACACCATCTTGATTTTTGGGCTGTACTTCGTTGACCAATACTCAGGTTTTTTCGGTGGGATCACCTCAAATCCGATCCTTTTGGTTTTGCTCACCATCATCAGTTCGTGGCTTTTGGTATCGCCCATCAAGATGATTGCAATGAAATTCAAATCGATGAAATTACAGGATAATTATCCAAAATTAGCATTATTGGTAGGTGCAATCTTAATTCTCGCGCTGTTCCAATTGGCAGGAATTCCGTTGGTGATAGTTTATTACATTCTGGTTTCATTAATATTTCAAGAAAGCTTCGGCAAGTAAGCCCCAATTCCAATTTGATCTTAAGGTTGAATTTGAATTAGCACATTTCCAAATTAGCACATTCTCAAATTAAGCAATGAATTTAAAACTCCACAAACCCCTCTGCATTTTCGATCTGGAAACTACAGGAACCAACGTCGGCAAAGACCGCATCGTAGAAATCTGCATCCTTAAAGTAAATCCCGACGCTTCGCGTGAGAGCAAAACCTGGCTCGTCAATCCCGAAATGTACATTCCGAAAGAAGCGAGCGCCGTACACGGAATTTTTGATGAAGATGTGAAAGACGCGCCGAAATTCAAAGAAATTGCACCGAAGATTATGGAGATGATTTCCGGCAGTGATCTGGGCGGATTTAATTCCAACCGTTTTGATGTGCCGCTTTTGGCGGAGGAACTTCTCCGTGCCGAAATCGATTTTGACCTCAGCAAATTCCGAATGATAGACGCGCAAACCATTTACCATAAAATGGAACCCAGAAATCTCACCGCCGCCTACAATTTCTATTGTGGCAAAACTTTGGAAAATGCCCATTCTGCGGAAGCGGATGTTTTGGCAACCTTCGAGGTACTCGATGCGCAGGTTGGCTTTTATGAGGAACTTCCGAATGAAGTTGCGGGATTGAGCGAATTTTCCTTCCACAATAAATTTGCGGATTTGGCGGGATTCATCGCATTCGACGACGACGGTAAGGAAATCTTCACCTTCGGTAAATACAAAGGACAAAGAGTAAAAGACGTTTTCCAGAAAGATTTGGGCTATTTTGGCTGGATCCAAAACGCCGACTTTCCGCTTTACACGAAAAAGGTTTTGACGGGAATACAGCTGCGGTCAAGATTTTAATTTGAAAATTTGGTAATTTGGTAATTTGAAAATTGATACATTTCAAATTGCTAATTGCTACATTGGTACATTGTTAAATTGATACATTAATTAAATGAAAATCATCTGCATCGGTAGAAACTACGCCGAACACGC
Organism: Chryseobacterium suipulveris; assembly: GCF_022811685.1. Lineage (NCBI taxonomy): Bacteria > Pseudomonadati > Bacteroidota > Flavobacteriia > Flavobacteriales > Weeksellaceae > Chryseobacterium > Chryseobacterium suipulveris. The sequence goes on from NZ_CP094532.1 coordinate 2,124,819, forward strand.
GAAAGAACTCGGAAATGAAATTCCCGAAAAACCCGTGATCTTTATGAAACCCGATACCGCGGTGTTGAAAAAAGGATCCGATTTCTATATTCCCGAATTTTCTGACGACATCCATTACGAACTCGAGGTGGTGCTGAAAATCTCAAAGGGAGGAAAATACATCCAGGAAGAAAATGCCGCAAATTATTATGACGAAATCGGTTTGGGAATCGACTTCACGGCGCGGGATTTACAGGCAAAGCTGAAAGAAAAAGGACTTCCGTGGGAACTGGCAAAAGGATTCGACGGAAGTGCAGTAGTTTCCGAATTCTTCAAGAAAGAAGATTTTGATTTGAAGAACCTCAACTTTTCATTAATGAAGAACAAAGAAAAAGTTCAGGATGGAAATACTTCGCTGATGCTTTTTACACCCGAAAAAATTATTGCATTTGTTTCCCAATATTTCACACTGAGAGTTGGTGATCTGATTTTCACGGGAACCCCGAAAGGAGTGGGAAAAGTTTCGGAGAACGATATTTTGGAGGCGTTTCTGGAGGACAAAAAAGTTCTGGACCTTAGAATTCAATAAAAGTTAACTTGGGAGTTTTCGAAAAAATCCCTAACTTTAGTGAACAAAATTTTTAGTCATGATCAACATTATCTTACCTGTAGATTTTTCCGAGGCAACCGACAAACTTGTTGATGGTGCCGTAAAATTTGCCAAAGAAACAGGCGGCAAGATCTGCCTGATCCACGTTGCACCTTCCGATATTGGTTTTGCGATCGGAGACATGGGATTCCAGTATTTCCCTGAAGTTGAGCAGAACGAAATTAAGCAGGAACTCCTGCAACTCAACAATATCGAGCAGCAAATCATTGCACACGGCGTGGACTGCGAACACCTGCTAAAACAAGGAGTTGCAGGCGACATCATCCTGGAATACGCCAACAGCGTAAACGCGGGCTATATCGTGATGGGTTCACATGGACGAAGCAATATGTACGATGTTTTCGTGGGAAGCTTGACCAAAGAACTGACCCGAAGATCGCAGATCCCAGTTTTGGTGATTCCGATTCATTGAGAAATTCCTAAAGGTTTTTCAAAAAAAAACTAATTTAGATTACCCCATCCCTAAAGGGAGCAAATTAGTTTTTTTCGAAAAATCTTTCATACCCGATCGACGTACTAAAACACAAATCCCGAAGAAAATTCTTCGGGATTTTTATAGTAAGAAAGGGTATCAATTATTTATTTTCTTTTCTCATTATATTGGGGTCGTAATAAGGATGCTTTCCTTCCGTCGGCGAATAATATTCCTTGTCTTTGTCGCCACCCAAAGTAACTACCAAAACGTAGCACCAGTAGCAAAACAACACAGTTCCAGCGATGAAGAGCAACCAGTTTACGATGTTGCCTGCAAAATCAAAAAAACCGTATGACCATTTGAACAGATCGCTTAAGAATAACCAGAAAGACGTCATTATTTTCCTTTTTTAAATTAACTTTGCACAAATTTATAAAAAATGTTCCGATTACTTTCAAAAGAAAGCAATATTTTTTCAGTTCCTGTTTATATTGGTATTCTTCTGTTGATTGTTATCGGATTTAATTTTCTGGATTTCAACACTTTAGATATCGTTTCAGCGATCGTGACTTTTGCAGGTGTTGCTTTGGGATATTTCTGTTTTAATGCGATTGCGCTCAATTACCAAACCCATCTTCCGCTTTTTCTGTACACGGCTGTGATTTTCGCACTTTATCCTGGAGATTTGGATATCGGAATCGCGGTTTCGCTTTTCACCAACTCCATCATTCTATTGTTATTGACGGACACCGATATGTCGGTTCGGAAAAATTCGTATATCCTGATCGGAGCGATTTTGGCTGTGAATTTCATTTTTCTTCCCACAACTTGGCCGATGTGCTTCTTCGTTATCATGCATATTATCGGAACTTCCGACAGAATTGGGCTGCATTTTTTCAGGTTGTTTTTTGGCATTTTCCTTATTGCAATTTCGTATTTTGGGATCGCCTATTTTCTGGGAATGAATTCCTGGAATCCCGATTATTTTCCGTTTAGGAATTTCAAGCCGATGACGGATTTTTCTACTCTGCTGATTCTTCTTCCGATATTGTTAATGTTGATTTATGCTGTTCTCGACCACTTTAACCATTACAATAAAAAGAGTCCGACCAGTAAATTCAAATATACTTTCCTGTTGGTTTTTATGCTCGCTCAGCTGATTACCATCATCCTCTACATGGGAAAAACGTACGAATACCTGCTCCTCGTCGCGCTTCCTGTTTCCATTATTTTAAGCAGAATGTTGAAATTCCTACCCAGATACTGGATGCGTGAACTCGGTTTGTGGCTGGTTATTATATGCCTGGTTCTCTTCAAACTGGCCAGTTTTTATCACTTTAATATTTAAATGAAATGATTCAAATCGATAATAAATTAATTTCCGAAGATATTTTTTCCGAAGAATTCGTGTGCAACCTGAGTAAATGTAAAGGAGCATGTTGCGTGGAAGGCGATGTAGGCGCACCTTTAGACAAGCACGAAACCGAAATCCTCGACCGCATCTTCGAAAAAGTAAAACCTTACCTCAGAAAAGAAGGCGTCGAAGCCATCGAGCAGCAAGGAACATGGACGATCGATCCGATGGACGGTGATTTCGTTACTCCGATGGTGAACGGAAACGAGTGCGCCTACGTAATTTTCGATGAAAAAGGAATCACCAAATGCGGCATCGAAAAAGCGTACGAAGACGGCGCCGTCGATTGGCAAAAACCTATTTCGTGTCATATTTATCCGATCCGTGTCAACGAATATTCGACTTTCACAGCGTTAAACTACCACGAATGGTCGATTTGCAGCGATGCCTGTACTTTGGGAAAAGAACTGCAGGTTCCCGTTTATAAATTCCTTAAAACCCCGTTAATCAGAAAATACGGCGAGGAATTCTACACCACGCTTTGCGAAGCTGCGGAGGAATGGAACAGGGAGTTTAACTCTTAATTAATAATGAATAATGAATAATGAATAATGAAGAATTAAGAATTAAGAATTATTGGAGATTTGCTGTTTGACAAATTTTATTACCTTTAAATAAAAAAATGTCGGAGCACTTTGAACTTTTTGACCTTTACAAAGCAGTTTTTGCCATTATCGCAGGTTTGATTTTAGGTTTCGAGCGGGAAATGAAGGAAAAATCCGCGGGGTTGAAAACCATCACCGTCATCTGTCTCGGTTCTACCCTATTCTCGATCCTTTCCTACAAGTTTGCGGGTGAACACGGCGATCCCACCCGAATCGCGTCGTATATTGTAGGCGGAATCGGTTTTCTTGGAGCAGGCGTAATTTTCAAACAGGGACTGAATGTGCACGGATTGACCACCGCGGGAATTATTTGGATCACTTCCGCAATCGGAATGGCGATCGGTTTTGGGGAAATTTCTATGGCTTTTATTTTTCTGATTCTGGCGCTCGCTGTCATTTATTCGGCACAGTATATTTCGGACCATTTCCTTCCCCAACATCATAACAAGGTCTTGAAAATAAAATTTGCCGATGAAGATTTTGGCGGTGCCAAGAAAAGGATATTAGAAGAGCTTTCGAAAATCTGTAAAGAAATGAGCGAAATCGGTTTACACAAGGAAGGTGCCGAAGTTCAGGTAACACTCGACATCCACATCGACAATAAAAAAATCGTGAAACTGGAGGAATATCTTTCAGAAAATACAAAAATCGAGTCGTTCAGTTATCACTAAAAACAAATCCGCCCCATTTCTGAGGCGGATTCTATTTTCAATTTGCTGAATGCAGCAGAATTTATTTCTTCAATTCTTCCAAAAACTCGTCGTGGGAAATTTTGGTTTCTTTCTTGATCGCTTTCTCCAGGATCACATCTTTCAGTTTCGCCATTGCAACTTCAGAAGAAATCTGACGAACCTGCTCCTGGTCTTTCAGCATTTCCACAGCATATTTCTGGATTTCTTCATCACCCAAATGGTGGATTCCGTAGATCGCCAACTGGTTTCTTACCAACTGTTCCGCTTGCGCCAAAATATCAGCATAATCCAATTTGATGTCGTTGTCGTTCATCAGTTTTCCTTCGAGGATCTGGTATTTCAAAACGTTCTTTTCAGCTTCCAGAACTTCTTTTGCCTGCTCTTCGGTTTGAATATTTTCGTTGTTGAAAATCAACCATTTTGTAAGGAAAGTTTCTGGTAATTTCACCTCTTCTTTTTGGTTGATCTGTTCCAAAACTTTGTTTACGAAATGTACATCGGCATTCTGCTGGAAATACTCGTCAAGCTCAGTTTTCACCTTAGCTTTCAGTTCTTCTTCGGATTTGATATTTCCTTCACCATAAACCTTGTCGAACAAGTCCTGATCCAATTTAGCCAAATCCAGACCGTAGAAATCTTTCACTTTCACTTCCAATTCGTTGTGGTGAAGGTGCTCTACTTCATCTTTACTGAAACCTAATTCTTTCGCCAATTCCTCGTTTTTCTGGAGGTCTTCCTTGGTTACTTTCACAGTTCCTTCCATCGCCAAATCTTTCACCAGTTTGAAAGCTTCCTTTCTATCAGCGTTTACTACAGTATTTTTCGGATGGTGGTGGTGTTCACCTTCTGCATCAGCTTCTACGATTTGGGTAATTTCTAAAGCAACGTGGGAATCTTTTCCGATTTTTTCCTGTGGAACCTGCGTCGCAAAACGCTTCTGCATATTCTCGATGCTTTGGTTGATTTCCTTGTCAGAAGCTTCTACCTTGAAGTGCGGAGCTTCATATTTTGAAAGGTCAACAGTGAATTCTGGTTCGTAACCCACCTCGAACGCTACCGAAAGTTGCTCTGCATTGTGGTTGAAATCGTCCACTGGTTGCGGTACAGGTTGACCTACCAAACGGAGTTTGTTCTCGTTGATATAGTTGTTCAGCGCATCAGAAACCTGCTTGTTGATTTCTTCAAAAGCAATTCCCGCCTCATATTGTTTTCTCACCATACTCAATGGCACTTTCCCTTTTCTGAATCCTGGAACCTGCGCATTTTTCGCAAAGTTCAGGAGTTGCTTTTCAACTTTATCTTTGTAGTCCGCCTTATCTAAAGTCACTGTAAGTAATGCACTTACATCATCATGTTTGGTCGCTGTAACGTTCATTATTGATTAAAATTTAGGTTGCAAAAATAGGAATTTTTTTTGATTTTTTGGCAAGAAAAATCGGATCAAATAACTGCTTAATTCTTAACCCCAAAAGTGGCCACCGCATCGGTTTCGCCACCGATTGCGGATCCGAAAACTGTTCCCGTTTGCTGCTCACTCACCGAAACCGCATCGTGGATCAGCTTCACTACCAGTTCGGGATTCGCAGAATTCTCCGCTTTCAGCACTTGCCATTTGGTTTGGAGACCGAGTTTGTTTCCGTCGGTCCTGGTAGAATGTTCATCATCAATCCTCGTCAAATCAATTTGGGAACCATGAAATTCAAAGATGAGGAAATGCTCGTCTTTCGCGGCAATGATGCTTTCGGTTTCGTCTTCGTTTCCGTTCAGGAAAACGATTTCGACAGTGTAGGATTTTCCATCGGTCAGTTTAATGACGGGATGGGTGGTCGAATTCATCGTGTAATTATAAGTCTGCACAATTCCCGTCGCGTCGTCTTTGATGTTGAGGATGATGTTGGAAATATCTTCCTGTGAAAGGACGTCCAGATCTTCATCGGCTCTACTGCACGCGAAAAGAAAGATTGCTATGGTTAAGAAAAGGGTGAAATATTTTGAGATTTTCATTTTATTTAAGGGTATTTGAGGTTGTTTGAGGTTTGAGGTTGTTTGAAGTTTCAAGTTCTAAGTTTCAGGTTTCAGATTCCGACTTCCTTCCATCATCCATCTTCCGACTTCGGACTTCCAACTTAAAAGCTATACTTCACATTCACGATAACATTTCTCCCCATTTCGTAGGAGAAAAATCGAAGTCGGTTCAGATAATCCTTGTAATTCACATTGAAGAGGTTGGTCACATTGACTCCCGCAGAAAAATTCTTACTAAGGTTTATCCCCGTCTGAATTCCCCAAAGTGAGTAACCTTTCGGCGGCGTCGATAAATCCAGGGTTTTCTCCACCTGAACTCCGTTTTCGTAGATATTCACGGTTGGATTGTATTTTGGGAAACGGTTCTGAGAAAGGAATGTTCGGTTTTCTATTTTGAAATAAAAGTCATTCCACTCCGCTTTTGAAAATTCCAGACTGTTGGAAAAATTCGGCGGCATCATCAGAATCAGCGGTTGGTTGTGCGTCTGGTCCTGTCCGTACACATACGAAAATCTTCCTTTGTAATTGAAGTTGGAATTGATTTTCAAACTGGCGTCAAAATCAAGCCCATACATTTTTGCATCGACCTGCATATAGCTCCAAACAGGGAAAACGCCGAGAATGGTGTTTTGAATTCCCGTCGGAACTTCGGTGATGAAATTCTTTGTCAAAAACAAATACGGATTCACCGAAATATGCAAACCCTGAAGTACAGGGAGTTTCGCATCGACATTTAAGTTAAACTGGTGTCCATCCTCATTTTTCATTCCCATATTTCCCACCTCGATAATCGCCGCGGAATGATGAAGTCCGTCTGCAAAAAGTTCAGCAATATTCGGTGTTCTGCCCACTTTTGCGTAATTAAATTTCACGTCAAAATTTGAAGAAGGTTTGTATTCGATTCCTGCATTGAACGACAGGTTTCCGAAATTCAGAATCGGATTCGTGAAGACTCTGTTTCCTTCCGTCTTTACATAAAACTGTGAAAAATCCTGCTGATAAAGATTTTCCCAGGTATTCAGATCGTACCATTTTTTTACATTATATTTTGTGAGATCATAACGTAAACCCGCTTCAACATTGAAGTGTGGAGTAACTTTATATTTAAAGACTGAGTAAATCCCTCCTGAATATTTGGAATAATTCGGAACAAGCCGTCTCGCCTGAGTTTCGGGAGTCGAGTAATTGTATTGGTAAAGCAAATCAACCCCGGTTTCCAAATTCCAAAGCGGACGCTCAATTAAGTTATTGAGATTAAACTGATTGGTAAACAGCTCCAAATCTAGCGAAGCCACATCGTAAAGCTCACCGCGACGAACATCATACTCCTTTCTGTGGTTGTACTGAAAACTGTAATCCGCCGAGATTTTTCCCAGATGCTCAAACCTTTTGAATCCCGAAATTTTGGCAATATGATGCTGAACGTCCTGTTTCGGATTCTCAATAGAATACGAGAATTCTCTTTGATAGATAGGGATATCCGTTGTTAGTGCTTTATAAAAATCCTCCAGGTTTCCCATATCGGAACCTCTGTAGATCCCGATTTGCTGATTCGTCACACTGTAATCCATCGAAAGTCCCTGCAGAAAAGAATTATGCTGAAGTGTGAATGCGAACGAATTTGCATTTAACCCAGTGTTCATCAGGTTGTAATCGGGAGTGTTCAGGTCGCCGATTCTTTTGTAGCCACCGTTGGTTTTCACTGCCCAACCATTTTGCCAGGTTTTCACAAGGTTCAAATCGAAGCCAATTCCTTTTCCATTCGAGATTCCCGAAAGGTTTGCCGCACCTTTCAGCGTGTCTTTTCTCGGAAAAATCTGCGGTTCCATCACCACTACTCCACCGATGGCGTCGCTTCCGTATTTCAAAGCGGATGCGCCTTTAATCACGTCGATATGTTCAAAACTGTTGATGTCCACATTCGGCGCGTGTTCCACTCCCCATTCCTGTTCCGCCATTTTCACCCCGTTATTGATGATGGGAACTCTGCTTCCGTAAAGTCCATGAATAACAGGTTTCGCGATATTGTTTCCAGTTTTCAGTGCGCCAACTCCAGAGATATTTGACAACACGTTGCCCAGATTCTCGGTGGCATTTCGGGAAATTGCTTTTTTGTCGAGCGTTTTTACAATCATCGAGGCGTTGCTGTTGTGCGGTCGGTGTATGGTCACTGTTTCAAGGTCCTCGATATGGTGCTCCAGATTCAAGGTGAGATTCAAATCCTTGTCGACGGTGAGTTGCTCGGTAAAATTTTCACATTCTTCGTGAGTGGCGGTCAAGATATAAGTTCCCTGTTTTATATTTTTAAAGATGAAGTTTCCATTGGTATCGGAAGTTGCCGAGTAATTTCCAATTTTTATTAAAGCGTTGTTTAATGGTACTTTGTCGTGGAAATCGATGATTTTCCCTTTGACCTCGAAAGTTTTCTGTGCGTAAGAAAAAGCCAGTCCAAAAAAAACCAGACATATATTAATAATGAATTTCATTAAAATTAAATTTTAGGAGAATAAATACGAAAATGCCAAGGTTTGATGCAAAACCTTTAACAAACATTTTCAAAAAAAACTTTAATTGAGTGCCTGTTTAAATTCTATTCATAAAAGAAATATGATGTCGGAAATTTTCTTTACCCCACCCTAAAGGGAGGAAAATTTCCTTCAAAATAAACCTTAATTTGCTCCTTTTAGGGTCGCGGTAATCAAATTCAGGTTTATTTTGAAATTTAAACACTAAATGAAATCTGCAGGCGGACCACGCAGCTGGAAATAAACAGGTTGAAGTTTTGCAAACCGTTGCTGGTAAGCAAAAACCTGCTCTTTAAATATGGAAAATTCAACGAATGAAAAACTGAATTCCTGCGGGACAAGCGATTTTCCCTCGTGAAAAATGTGGCAGGAAAGACAGTCGGTGAAACTCGAAATACAAGGTGACTGGGTAAAGGTTTTTTCGGTTTTCTGAAAATGGAAATCCTTAAAAACCTCTCCGCTTCCGTGGTTGTGGAGATTTTGTGAAAATAGCGCCACAAAAAGATACACCGCCGAAAACAGCAATGCAATAATTCTTTTAGTGGAATTCTTTCTGAACATCCCGCAAAGCTATGGAATTTTTGGCTAATCTTAACGCCGAAAACATTTAATTAATTGATGAAGATTTCGTAAATTTGTGGTGAAATTTTTACAGATGAAAGAAAGCGAGGTAAAGAAGATTGCCGTGTTCACTTCAGGCGGTGACGCACCGGGAATGAATGCGGCGTTAAGAGCTGTCGTAAGAACTGCAAGTTTCTATAACATAGAATGTTACGGAATCAGGGAGGGGTACAATGGGATGATCAACAACGACTTCATCAAAATGGGAGCTCGATCTGTGAAGAACATCATCACCGAAGGTGGAACGATCCTGAAATCAGCACGATCACTAGAATTCAAAACCAAAGAAGGACGCCAAAAAGCATACGACAATTTAGTTGCACGTGGAATCGACGCACTGGTTTGCATCGGTGGTGACGGAACTTTTACAGGAGCCAAAGTCTTCAGCGAAGAGTTCGGAATCCGCGTAATCGGCGTACCCGGAACAATCGACAACGATATTTTCGGGACCGACAACACCATTGGTTACGACACCGCACTGAACACCGCAATGGACGCGATCGACAAAATCCGTGATACGGCAACTTCGCACAACCGCGTTTTCTTCGTGGAAGTGATGGGACGCGACGCAGGTTTTATCGCATTAAACAGTGGACTTGCAACAGGAGCGCTCGACATTTTAATCCCAGAAAGAAAAGACAGCATTGAGGAACTGTTCGAGACTTTTGAAAAAGCGGAAAAAGCTGGAAAATCCTCAAGCATCGTCGTAGTTGCAGAAGGTGAAAAGCTTGGAAGCATCTATGACATTGCAAAGGCGACCAAAAATGGATTTCCCGATTACGACATCCGCGTCGTGGTTTTAGGCCACATCCAGCGTGGTGGATCGCCAAGCTGTGCCGACAGAGTTTTAGCAAGCCGACTCGGTTACGGTGCAGTAATCGGTTTAATGAACGGACAAAACCAGGTGATGGCAGGAATGCAGTCGAACCGATTGGTTTACACGCCGATCGAGGAAGCCATCAAGAAACATAACGAAATCGACCAGGATCTGCTGAAAATCTCAGAAATTCTGGCGATATAAAGAATTTAACCAAAACAACAAATTTAATTTAAAATAAAAATTATGTCAACAATCAAAGTAGGAATCAACGGATTCGGTAGAATTGGGCGACTTGTTTTCAGAGCAATGTCGGAAAGAGAAAACATCGAAGTGGTGGGAATCAACGACCTCATCAATGCCGAATACATGGCGTATATGCTGAAGTATGATTCTGTACACGGACAATTCCCAGGTGAAGTTTCTGTGGAAGGAAACGACCTGATCGTCAATGGAAAAAGAATCAGAGTAACCGCAGAAAAAGATCCTAACAACTTGAAATGGAACGAAGTAGGCGCTGAATATATCGTGGAATCTACAGGATTATTCCTTTCCAAAGACCTTGCACAGGGACACATCAACGCGGGTGCGAAAAAAGTTCTGCTTTCCGCTCCATCAAAAGACGACACCCCAATGTTCGTAATGGGAGTAAACCACAAAGATTTGACTCCAGATACTTTAATTTTCTCCAACGCGTCTTGTACCACCAACTGTCTTGCTCCGTTGGCAAAAGTACTTCACGACAACTTCGGAATCGTGGAAGGTTTGATGACCACGATCCACGCTACAACCGCAACCCAGAAAACTGTTGACGGACCTTCAATGAAAGACTGGAGAGGTGGCCGTTCCGCGCTGAATAACATCATCCCATCTTCAACTGGTGCAGCAAAAGCGGTAGGAAAAGTAATCCCTTCACTGAACGGAAAATTGACCGGAATGTCGTTTAGAGTACCGACTGCAGACGTTTCTGTAGTGGATTTGACCGCACGTCTTGAAAAGCCAACTTCTTACGAAGAAATCTGCGCGGCAGTAAAAGCGGCTTCAGAAGGCGAACTGAAAGGAATTTTGGGCTACACCGAAGATGCGGTAGTTTCCCAGGATTTCGTGGGCGAAAAGAGAACTTCGGTATTCGACAAAGACGCGGGAATCATGCTTTCGCCAACCTTCGTGAAAGTGGTTTCCTGGTACGACAACGAAATGGGTTACTCCAACAAACTCACCGACTTATTGGTACACTCCGCATCGATCTAAGCATCGATCCGCAATACAAAAACCTCCTGAAAACTCGGGAGGTTTTTTGTTTGTAAGTGTCGACGATTTCCGAGTCATTGCGGGCAGAACGAATTTGAGCGCGGCAATCTCATCGTTTCATTAATTTGGGCAATCCCCTCTACTTTCCAAAGCAGCACCTCGGGTCGGGCTGTACACTGCAATCTTTTTTTCCAGCACCAAAAATCCCCATCCAAAAAAAAGGATTTCCGTTTCCATCCCTATTGCGGGGAGCGGCGTGGAATCGGAAAATTAGGTAGTATGAATTTTCGTTTAGAAAAAAATACGCCGCTTCTTTACTTGATTTTCAGAGTTGTACCCTCTCTGTTTCCGTCCCAAATCGTCAAGACTTTTATCTGTTTTGCATCGTATTCATAGAACAGGAGATAATCCCTGACAATTCTGACCCTCACATTTTCAAATTCAGTTTTTCTACCGATTGTAGGGTTTTCGGCTACTTGACTTAAAGTATCGATTATCAGCTTATTAAGTTTTATGCTGTAGCTTTTGGATTTATTCCTCGCAATCCAATTAGCAAGGATTTCTTTTCTTTCGAGATTGGTTTTTCAGTCCAATTTATTTTTCGCTTAGCCACTCGTCAATTTCTTTATTTGACTGTTCTTCAGTAAGAACTTTATCATCTTTGGCTTCGAGAATTCTTTTTCGTTGTGCGGTGCTTATTCGATACTCGCCTTTTTCTAACTCAAAATCTAAAAACCTTTGGATTTCTTCGATAATACGAACTTCTTTGAGTTTCGTAATTTTATTTATCAAATCAATTTTTAATTCTGCTGTGTCCATACCTGACATTTTCTTCAAATTTAAAAATTAAATTCCATTTTTTAAGAGTTCGGAACGGATTTCTGATCGCTGAAAGAAATTGAAGAAAAGGGTTTCATCGAAATTAAATGCAAACCGACACAGAATACCATTTCTTGTCACAAAAAATATTATTTGTTGGTTCACCAAAAGTAGAATTATAGAAGTTTTGCAAACATTAATCTTTTTTTATTCAAGCTGATATTTTACATTTACCTGAACCTCAAATTTTACTTTTTGGAATTCTGTATAGATAGGGTTTTCTGCTTTGCTTCCGTAAAGACTAGCCATTCCTCTAATTCTTACTCCGGGAACTTGTCCCTGTAAAGCGTTTGAAACCGTATTAACGTCCGAGATATAAATTGCCTTACCTATTTTCTGATTTAATGGCTTAGCAAGTCTTTGAGCGGTTATTTTAGATTTTTCTACCGCTATTGATTTTAGTTCGAGCAATAAATCAGCTCCTTTTGAATACTCGGTTTTTTCAATATTCACATTTGAAATCCCAACATTTTCCAGTTCGGCTAAAACTTTTCAAGCGGTAAAAGCATTATGTACAAGTAAAGAATACATTTTACTTTTTATCACGTTCTGACCTTTCAAAAAATACTGTTTAAAATTACTGGATAAATCTAATAAGGATAAATCTTTGTCGGTGTTAATATTTAGTTTCTTCAAAGTTGATTCTAAAAGCCGCTCTTGCTCCTCAACTGATTTTCTGTTCTTAGAGTCAGCTTCATTCAGGTTTATCGAAACGACAATCCTCTCAGGAACAACCAGAGAGTTTTGCACTCGTTTCAACAAAGGGTTGGTCGATGAAGTTTTTTTGGGCGTAAGTAAAATTCACACAAAAGATGATTATCGTAAGTAGTATTATTTTCTTCATAGTTTTTAGATTTTTTTTAATAATCGAACACAGCTTCCAAATATACACACAACTCTTTTTCCAAAAAACCAATATCCCTCAATTCATAATCAAAAAAAAGCCAATCCTTCTTCGGCTCAATCCTTGCTGCAAATACCATAATCTTCCTTTTGTCTTTTGCCTTTTGCCTTTTATCTTTTATCTTTAATCTTTTGTCTTTTGTCTTTTGCCTTTTGTCTTTTCCCTTTTATCTTTAATCTTTTGCCTTTTGTCTTTAACCTTGCCGCAATGAAAACCATCTTCACCATCGGTCATTCCAACCACCCTTTCGAAACGTTTCTCGAAATGTTGAAATCCTTTGAAATAGAAGTTTTGGCCGATATCAGAAGATATACTGGTTCCAGAAAATATCCGTATTTTAACAAAGATGTTCTGGAAAAAAACTTGCCCGAAAACGGAATTGCGTATCTTCACCTCGAAGATTTGGGAGGAAGGAGAAAAGTGCAGCCCAACTCGCACAACACCGCATGGAAACTGGATTCCTTCAAAGGTTATGCGGACTATATGGAAACCGAAAGTTTCAGGAACGCCGTCAAGGAACTGGAAAAAATCGCAACAACGAAAAAATTGTGCTATATGTGTTCAGAAGCGGTTTGGTGGAGCTGTCACCGATCAATGGTTTCAGACTACTTGAAAAACGATGGATGGAATGTTCAGCATATTATGGGAATCGCAAAAAGCCAGGAACATCCCTACACAAAACCCGCAAAAATAGAAAACGGAAAATTAGTTTATACCGCATGATGAAAGCAAAACCGACCTTTTTTGAAAGCGACCATTTCCAACAATTCTGGAATTCAGGAAACGGGAAGGAGCTTCTCGATTGGGCAGAACTAAGACCCGACATCAACCGTTTTGAAAAATTCGCCCACCTTTTCCATCAAGTTGATGAAGACGGCGACGATGCAGTAAAAGACACCTACCTGAAACTTCCTTATCACGAAGCTTCGGCGTTGGTCAAGAAATATTCTCAAACTCCAGTTACCGATTCAGATGAAGCTCCCGAAAGCATCAGAAAAATGTTTCTTCAAATGCAGGAAATTCCCAATTGGTTCGACGAAAATCTGGCCAACAAAGGTGCGAGATTCTGTATGAGAACAGGAACCAACGCTTTGATCATCCTTCGCGATTTCACTTTGATGGGTGGTTATGATTTCGGCTACCTGAACAAACCGCTCATCTTCACGGGTGCTTTGAAAAAAGGTGCAGTAAAAAGATTGAAGGACACCCTCGAATTCTGGGTGCACGTGACGAGGGAAAACGCATTGAAAGTGAATTCTGATGCGTACCAGCTCATCGTGCGGACACGTTTGATGCATTCCTATGCAAGATTGACCATCAATAAAAAAGCAGAAAACTGGAATGCGGAAAAATGGGGAGAACCGATAAATCATTGGGATATGATTGCGACCTACACTGGTTTTTCGCTAGTGTTTATGCAGGGTTTGAAAAAATTGGGAATTAAGATTTCTGAGGAGGAAGAACGCGGCGTTTTTCACCTGTGGAAATATGTCGGATATCTTTTGGGAATTCCCGCTGAAAATCTTCCTGAAAACAAACGGGAGGCGACAGAACAGCTTTATTTATGGAGTTCCACGCAGGACAAAGCCGATGGTGATTCTGCCCAACTTGCGAAAGCACTTTTAGACGAAAACCTGACCAACACGATCTATCCTTTTCAGTTTCAAAGAAAACTTCTGCTTCGACTTCACCAAAGTATGAACCGCTTTCTCCTCGACCAGGAAGTAAATGACCGGCTGAAAATCCCGCAGGTTTCTTTTCCGTCGTTTTTCCCAAAAATTGTGATCCGTGCAAACCGAATTTCAGAAAGGATTTTTGACATCAAAAAACCGGACGGCTACCAAAAACTCGTCGATTTCGGCAACAAAAACCAGATGAAGGTTTTGGACGACTACATCAAACACACCCCGAAAGATTTTCATTACTAAACAAAAAAAAAAGCGGCCCGCAAATCTGCGAGCCGTTTTATTAATGATATAGATTGCACTTACTTCACAATCATTTTTGCTACTGCCATTCCTTTGTCGGATTTCAACTGGATCAGATAGATTCCAGAGCTTAGTCCGTTTACTGAAATGGTTTCGTCGCCTTTTGACTTGCTCACTTTCTGTGATTTCACCAACTTTCCTCCAAGATCATAAATTGCCAACGTTCCATTATCTGCATTACTGTAACGGATATTCGCAACGCCATTGGTTACAGGATTTTGCAGAACTGTTAAGCTCACTGCATTTTTCACAGTTTCGGTTTCTTCTGTCGCCAAAGCGGAACCGTCACCAAAGATTCGGAATCCACCTGCTTCGATGGTGATTGGAGCCGTAGTATCAGAAACAAAGAACGAAGTATTATCCATCAAATTAAACCAGGTCTTGTTCCCGATCGGGAAGTTAGGAACGATATTCTGGGTTGAAGTGGTAAAGTTTGCCAAAATCACCACATTCTGTAAAGCACTTGCTGCAGCGGTATTGGTGATGTAGATTCTCGGCATCAGGTTTCCAGATTCCACGGTGAAGTTTTTGGTGTTGAAAACTTCGTTTGAAAGACGGATTGCCAAGATTTTTGCCCAAGTGTCGTAAACCGATTTTCTGGCAGTATCGACATCATAACCCAATCCGAAAGCGGACGGTTTAGGATCAAGTTTACAGTCTCCAGGAATTGAATCGGAATCGGTATTTACTGTTCCGTTTACACAAGTGAAGATACTCTTGTCAAAACCGAGTTCCGCAAACTGCCAAATCATTTTCGGACCAGGAACGGTAAGGAAAACCGCACCGTAAGATTTCTGTCTCTCTAAAGCTGCGGCCAAAGTGTTTGCACCAGCTGCACCAAAGTTCAGATTCTTGTACATGATTCGTTCCTCGTCATGACTTTCTCCGTAACTTAAAGCTCTTCTCTCGCTGAATCCGTGTGCGGTGTATTTTACTCTGTTGAAGTTACTTCCTGTCGCATAACCCATCGTGTTCTGGTTATAAGGATTGGTTTGCTTGTCCCACATCATCACTCCTTTTCCTTCACCAATTTTGTAGTTCGCCCACTGCGCTTCTTCAGAATCGGTACCCAAGTGTTCGAAGATAATATAAGAAGTAGGATCCCAACTCCACTGATAATCTGCGTAAGCTTTCAAAATATTAACCCGGTCCTGCTGATAATTATTGGTACACGCATCGTCTCCCGCAGTACAGTTTTGGGTGAAACCTTTGGTCAAATCCCAACGGAAACCGTCAACTTTATATTCTTTGATCCACTGTTCCAAAACTCGGTTCACATAATATTTCGTTTCTGCTTTGGAGTGGTTGAAATCATTAAATACACCGTAAGAGTGCGTTGCAACCTGGTTGAAATATGGGTTAGAAGCAGAAGGATCGCCATAACCATCACCATCCGGATCGTTCATCCACATTCTTACAAGCGGGCTTCTTCCTGTCGCGTGGTTAAGAGCAATGTCAAGAATTACCGCAATACCGTTTTGGTGACATACATCGATAAATTCCTTGAATTTTTCTGGCGTCCCGTAAGCTTTGTCTAAAGCATTGTGGAAGCCGGTGTTATAACCCCAAGAATTATTTCCGTCAAATTCCATTACAGGCATTAATTCAACCGCGTTGATGTTGAGTGTCTTTAAATAAGCAATCTTATCGATTAACGATTGCCAAGTTTGCTGTGCAGTAAAGTCACGAACCAAGAGTTCATACACAATAAGGTTTTCTTTAGCAGGTTTCGCAAAATTGGTCACCACCCAAGGATAAGCCGGCTTCTGAGTCTGTACCACCGAAACCTCAAAGTCCTGTCCTGCAGGATATGGTGGAAGATTCGGGTAAACCGTGGCGTTCTGGTTAATCCACTGGTCATCATAAGGCGATAAAACTAAAGTAGAATAAGGATCTGCAACTCTGGTTCCATCCGCAATTCTGTACTGAAAAGTATAGATTTGTTGAGGAGTAAGTCCACTTACCTCGATCCAGTAAAGGTTGGTATTAGTAGTATCTCTCTTCATGAGATAATTTCCGCTCACCGTCCAGTTATTGAAACTTCCAATTACGTGTACGTAAGGTTTTCCAGGAGCATAAAGAGCGAGTCCTACTTTAGTTGGATCATTCGGATCGTAATTAATTCCCTGTCTCATATAAGCAGGCATTGGCGCAGAATCTACGGGAATTGAAAGTGAAACGGTAAAAGATTTTGTAACTACTGTTCCGTCTGCAGCGTTGGTTGCAACGACATCAATAGTTGCATCCTGAGTAACCGTGTAACCATAGCTTAATGAAGTTGAAGCTGCAGAACTCGAATAAACTGGTGTTCCGTTCGCTTTTATAACATAATTCGCAGGCATTGAAGCTGTTCCTGTGATGTTAACTACCGTTCCGGAGGAAACAATATTGGTACTTCCAGCAAGCGGATTGGTCAGGTTAAACTGGAATCTCCCCACATTCAGCATAATATCCTGCGACTGTACTGAACCGTTGAGTGTTTTTACCAGAAAACCGATCTTTGACAAAGGATTAGGTCGGTTTCCGTAAAAGGACTTCACCGTATTCATGGTAAAAGTGTAGGTACCCATTCCAGCGGAACTGGAAACGTAGGTCAGTTTGTTTGCGGCATTGGATGCAGTCCAGGTTCCGTTGGTTGGTGCATCCATACTCACATTGTTGGAGTCAAAAGACCAAGCCCACAAATAAAGAGCGTGGCTGCTTCCCACACCGAAAGCTGTTTCGTTAACAGTAAAAGTTACTGAAATTGCATCTGTTTCGTCAAAACTAGGCGGATTCACCGAATAAGTGATCGTCTGCTGTGCTACAGCGAAAAACGGCAGAATAATCGCTACAATTAATGAATAAAAATATTTCATCATATCAAAAAGGTTTAAGTGTGTAAAATTAGCAAAAGTTCTGATAATAAACGAAAAATGTTTTTACGAAAAGTCTAAAATCTTAAACGCATCCTAAAAAATATTTAAAAAAAATCAATTCGGCTTAAAGTCAATCATTCCCTTATTTTCTGAAATCGCAGATGGGTTTTCGAGGAAGAAGTTTTTAGTTTGCAAAAGTTCAGTGAGGAGCATCCGCATCTGTTCCGCCGCAACTTCTGGCAGGTGAGATTTCTTAGCTGCTTCAATCACCTGCTTCTTACCGTTCTGCTGGATTTTTGCCAAGTCGTCTTTGCTGAAAAGATTGAAAAACTGTTCCTCGATATTGTAATATTTGTAATCGGTTTCTGTGGAAAGGATTTCTGGTGCAGGAAAATTCAACAGCTTCACTTTTCGGTTTTGTTCATCAACTTCCCATTTGAATTTTTCGAAATCGTAACCCACCAAAACTTTTGCCTGAACGATAACGAGCGCCTTTTTTTTGGTCGGGATGAAATTTAAAAGTTTGTTCGTTTCCTCGTAATTGTAGATTTCATTAAAATGTCCTTCTGCAGAAACCACCTTGAAAACCTTTCGCATACTTTCAGCGATGGTGTGCGAACTTTCATTGATTATCGGTGCTTGCGCTTTTAAACTTCCACTTGCCAAGAAAGCAATCACCCCACCCAAAACTAACCCCAGAAGAAGCATCACCAAAATCAGAATTCCGCTGCTCGCAGTATTGGGTTGAAGCATTTGGTAGATCAGGTAAGCCAGGAAGAAAACTGTAGCTCCCGCAACAGTCCATAATATGAAGCGATATTTTTTCAGCATTTTCAGATTTTTTACAAAGTTACTGAATTATCGGTTTTTAATCAGCTCAACCGAAATTCAACCACACATTGTTTTTAATTTAAAATTAATTGTAGCAAATTTTGATGGGAAAAAAATTCTAAATTTGAATAAACTTTAAAAAATAAATTATGTCAGAAAAATTAGCAGCTGAATTTTTCGGCACGTTTTGGTTGGTTTTCGGTGGTTGCGGTTCTGCAATCTTTGCATCCCAAATTGCTCCTGCTGCAGGAAGCGGACAAATCGGAATCCTCCTTCTTGGGGTCGCTTTGGCTTTTGGTTTAACGGTGCTCACGATGGCTTATGCAGTGGGACACATTTCTGACGGACATTTTAACCCCGCAGTTTCTTTCGGATTATTGGCGGGAGGAAGATTTTCCGGAAAAGAACTTTTACCAATTGCAGGTGCTGTTGTAGGTGGAATCATCTACAAAATGCTTCTGCAGAGAGACGATCACGAAGTAGTTGCTTAGAAAATTCAAAATAACAAAACGGGCATCATGATTATGGTGCCCGTTTTTTTGATTTTTAGTTGAACTTCTGAAATCTACCATTCGAAAACTGTCGCTTCTCGATATTCTTTCAGCAAATTTTCAAAAACTTTTTCCACGGGAAGAATTTCGTCGATCAAAGCAGAAACCTGCCCGATTTCGAGTTCGCCTTCTTCCAGGTCGCCTTCGAACATACCGCGTTTTGCCCTGGCTCTTCCTAAGGTTTCCTTGAGCGCTTCTACATTTCTGCCCGATTCGTATAGTTTTTCAAGGTCGTGGAAGAACTTATTTTTAACCAAACGAACAGGAGCAAGCTCTTTCAAAGTCAGTTGTGTATCGCCTTCGTTGAGTGAAATGACTTTGTTTTTAAAGTTTTCGTGGGAACTTGCCTCAACAGTCGCTGCGAACCGGGAACCGATCTGAACTCCGTCTGCACCGAGAATCATCGCGGCTTTCATCTGTGAACCGAGCGCAATTCCTCCTGCAGCGATGAGTGGTTTTGAGACATGCTTTCTAACGTTGGGAATCAGGCAAAGTGTCGTGGTTTCGTCTCTTCCGTTATGTCCTCCTGCTTCGAAACCTTCCGCAACGATGGCATCAACTCCGGCTTCTTCACACTTCAAGGCAAACTTCGTTGATGAGACAACATGGGCGACTTTCAGTCCTTCCTTCTGTAAAGTTTCGGTGTATGTTTTGGGATTTCCTGCGGAGGTGAAAACGATCTTCACGCCTTCTTCCAAAATAATATCGATGATTTCCTCCAGATTTGGGTAAAGCATCGGAACATTGACCCCGAAAGGTTTATCGGTCGCGGCTTTACATTTCTGGATGTTTTCGCGAAGAATGTCGGGATACATACTCCCGGCTCCGATCAATCCCAAACCGCCATTTTTCGAAACTGCCGAAGCTAATCTCCATCCGGAATGCCAAATCATCCCGCCCTGAATAATGGGATATTTAATTTTAAAAAGTTGGTTGATCCTATTTTGGTTCTCGTTCATCACTTTCAGTTTTTTGGCAGCGCCAAATCCTATAAAATTGCTCATATGGTAAAATTAGGGAAATGTGGGAAAATAGCAAAGAAAGACGAAATGAAAAATCTGGAATTATAAATTATGAATTCTGAATTTTGCATCTCAAATTTATTGTCGCAGGATTGAATCTTCTGACCACCCCGTCTTCAATTGCGTTGAAGACACCCCTCCAAAGGAGAGGAATTAAAAATCCCCGTCGTAAAACAGGGATTTGAGTTTATCTCGAGGCAGTGTCTTTTCGCCAGTCGGTTTTGAATGTACAGTTTTTGTATCGGTCGTTGATGGAAATAAAGACGTTCGGGAGTTTTTCCTTCACCCACTTTTCGACCATCTCGTTTTTAACTTTATTTAAAGCCATCTGTCTGATCCTGTCGTAATCAGTGGTAATGTCCATTTGGTGGGCATCGATCGTATCGTCGATTTTCACGATGGAAACCACTTTCCCGTGCTGCGTTTCATCCTGGAAAACATCGGTGATATCGCCTTTGTGCAAACCTGCGATATGGTAGGAAATTGTCGGCGGAAGATTCAGTTTTTCGATCTTGTCAGAACCGTCTTCTGCGGTCACAATTCCTGCATTGAATTTGGTTTTCTTGTCGTCAGAAAACCTGTACGCCGCTTCCTTGAATGTCAGTTTTCCAGTGGTGATCAATGTTCGGATACTGTCGAGTTCTTTTTTGGCTGATGCAATTTCATCGGCGTTCGGTTCGGCTTTCAAGAGAATATGTCGTGCGTCGTATTGCTTACCGCTTTTCTTGACGAGCTGAATCAAGTGGTAACCAAACTCGGATTCCACAGGATCGGAAAGTTCGCCTTCCTGCAGATTGAGCGCGGCAGCTTCGAATGGCTTCACCATTTTTCCTTTAGAAATATTTTTATAGAGTCCACCATTTGCAGCGGAACCAGGATCTTCGGAATAAATTCTTGCCTGGCTTTCGAAAGATTCTCCCGCCAAAATATCGCTTTTAATCTTGTTGAGTTTGGCGATGATTTCATTTTTGTGCGCATCTGTAAGCTTAGGATTCATCACGATCTGGGAAAGACTCACTTCGTCTTTCACCATCGGAAGTTGGTATTTGTAGGTATTGAAGAAATCGGTCACCTCGTTTGGTGTCACGTCGGCTTTATCGGTGATTCTGCCGTATTTCATCTGACCGTAATAATTGTCGGTATCGATCTTCTCGATTGCGTTTTTCATTTCGTAGGAAGTACGGAACTTGTACGCGGCGAGCATCGTTTTTTCGTCCGGGAACTGACCAAGAATCTGGTTGTATTTCGCAGTTGCATTTTCCTTGATTGCTGCAGAACGGTTTTCGATCAGCGTATCTCTTTTCGCTTCGTAAATCATCAGTTTGTTGCTCACGATACTTTCAAGAAACTCGCATTTATCAGAGATTTTTGCTCCCTGCTGTTGTGCGTAATTTGCCTGATCCTCGATATCGGATTCCAAAATAATTTCGTCACCTACAACTGCCGCAATTCCGTCAACCAAATCGCCGGGTTTCAGCTGGGCATTGATTTTCGTACCGAAAAATCCCAGAAGAATTGTCAAGATAAAGGCGAATTTTAAATTCCTGTTCATATCCATTTTTTAAACGATTTGCAAAATTATCATTCTCACCGAGATAATCCGCATCTTTTCTTATAATTATTTCTTAAAATTCTTTTCGAGCCCGCTGATGAAACCCGGCTGCACCACGATTTTGGTTTTTGCTTTTTGGGTGGCGATGGTTTCGCGGAGTTTTTGTTCAGTTACCGCATCTTTCAGCATTTCCGAAGCTTCCTCCTGAGTCATTTGTGCCGGTGAAAGAATTTTGTCGATCGCGATCACGAGGTTTCTCTCACCCATTTTCGTATGATGGATTCCTGTCTTAAACGGAACTTTGTACTTGGTGAAGACTTCTGCCTCTTCCTCCATTTCGCCTTTTTCGAAGTTTACGAGGATTTGTTTTTTGTCGTTCAGTTTTCCGTAATATTTGGTTTTCAGGGATTCCCAGTTTTTAGGATCTTTGATCTCTTTCTCGATTTCTTTGATCAGTTTTTCGTCAGAAATAATCGCCACTCTACCATCGGCTCTGTTTCCCCACATGTACTTCGACTTGTTCTCGTTGTAGTATTTGGTGAGCCATTCAGGATGTTTCGCAATTTCTTCGTTCAGGTATTTCGAGAAAATATAGTCGGAGTACAGTCCTTTTCGGAATTCGTCCAATTCTTTCTTAATGTCTTTCTGTGAACTGAAATCCTCACTGTAGAACCTCATCAAATCCTGTCCGTTCACTCCTACAAGCGATTCGCTCCAAATTGCAGCGGGAAGTTTTTCTGCCTCCGCTTTTTTGTCGCCGATCATTTTGCGGATGTCGCCAACTGTCGTTTTATGTTTTTTGTATTGGTAAAGAACTGAATTGTCTTTCGCCAGATTGAAATTCTGGTACGATTTCTTTACATTCTGAAACTCGGGAAACTCCTTATAAGTGGGATCCGATTTCAGATAAGCAAGCATTTTGTCCTGTAAAACTTCACCGTAAAGCGACGAGTTCATATCGCGGATATAGAAATCGCGGTTCTTGTCGGTCAATACATAAGGTTCCACATTGTAGATATTGAAAACGAAATATTTATCACCATAAACCAACGGTTCAGGAGTGTAGTAACCTTTCTGCTTTCCTTTGAAGAGTGCATAAACCTCATCGGGAAGTGTTGGCGAACCCATCACCACTCCGCCGTTTTCTTTTTCGTGTTCGTTGGCTCCGTAAAGTTTTGCCACTTCCTGAAAAGTTTTTCCTGCCTTTAAATCTGCATAGATTTTAGTTTTAGTCGCTTCCGAATTTTCATCTTTTGGAAAAGAAATCGTCCCGAAAACCAAATAACCGAGCGACGGTCGAGAATTCAGAACTTTGGCAAAAGCAACAAATCTCGGCGTGTCGTAAAGTTTAGTGAAAGAATTATTGGGAAGCGTTTTCACTTCAGAATAAATGCTGTTGTCCAATCCGCCTGGTTTTACATAGAATGCTTCAGGATTTCCTTTTGAGTATTTGGAAATGGCATCCTCGATTTTCATTTTGCCAGATTTTACGTCGCTGTAAATCTGCTGGTAATTATTGGTATCGCCTTCGGTTTTCTGAACAAAAAATACCTGCACCTGCTTCTCGGTCTGCAGATCCTTCATATAACCGTTCAGCACAGGATCGATCACCTGTTTCGGAAAGAAAAATTTCGCACGGAGCTCTCCTTCTCTCGTCATCATTTTTTCACGGAAAGCAGCGGTAGTGTCCACTTTCATATCGGCGGCAAACTGCTGCAGCAAATGGAAATCTTCCGTCGCCGAAATTGTTTTTTCGATTCCGTTGTTTTCCAGTCCGTACTGGTATTCTTTCTTAAACTGCTCCAGCGAAATACTGTCTTTCCCGATGATCAGATACTGGGCATTCAAAAAAGTTCCAACGCTCATCAGCAGCATTAATCCAAGTATTTTTTTCATTATTTCTTTCTTCCTTTTTCTACTATTTTTTGTTAAATGAATGATTAAGTTTTCAAAATAAACCTAAATTTGATTACCCCGACCCTAAAAGGAGCAAATTCAGGTTTATTTTGAAGGAAATTTTTCGCCCTTTAGGGTTGGGTAAAGAAAATTTCCGATATAATATTTTTGTTAAATGAATGAGATTTCCGTTTCACACAGCATCAACGGATTTGAAGACAAAAAATTATCTTAATTAATTCCCATTAAATCTCTGCTTTAAGAATTATCGTAAAAAATAAACCTGAACTTGCACTATTGATGCAAATTCGGGTTTATTTTTACAATTTAAAACCTACTTTTATTTTGTACATCTATTTCTTTGTATATCTTTAATAAACGATAGCGCCTTTGTTTAGCTTTTATTTGAAGCATTAAAATTAATTAAACTTTGTTTGGCTTTGTGAGTTTCATTTCTCGCAAGGTGCGCAACGAAATATTCTAATAAAAGACCGCATAGTTTTAAGATAAACAATGGCACTTCGTTTAACAGTGATAAACAAAGTTCCCATTATAACTTGTTTTTTTACTGATGTGAATTATATTCAAAATGCACAGGTAATTCAATCATATTTAAACCTCAACTTCGAAAGTCGTCAGATCTTTGAAGTTCTTGATTCTCGCGATCATTTCTCCTTCCTCGATTTCCTGAAGTTTTTCGGTACCGAATTTTTCAACCGCGAAAGAAGCCATCGCCGAACCAACGATCAGTGCAGACTTCATCGTTTCGAAATCGAATTCCTCCCGCTTTGCAAGATATGCCGCAAAACCTCCCGCGAAAGTATCTCCCGCTCCTGTCGGATCGAAAACATCTTCTAGAGGAAGTGCAGGAATCGCAAAGATTTTTCCGTCGTGGAACAGCAATGCGCCGTGTTCACCTTTTTTGATGATCACATAACTTGGGCCCATTTTGTGGATTTTCTTCGCTGCCTTTACCAAAGAATATTCACCAGAAAGCTGTCTTGCTTCCTCGTCGTTAATCGTGATCACGTCGGTTCTGGCAATCATCTGCATTAAAGTATCCCACGCTGTATCCATCCAGAAATTCATCGTGTCAAGAATGACCAATTTCGGACGGTGGTTCATTTTATCAAGCACGGAAAGTTGCACTCCCGGATGAAGGTTTCCGAGCAAGAGCACATCCGCATCCTGCATGGAATCAGGAATTTTTGGGTCAAAGTTTTCCAAAACATTCACTTCGGTCACCAAAGTGTCTCTGGAATTCAGATCGTTGTGGTATTTCCCGCTCCAAAAAAAGGTTTTCCCGTCTTTCACAATTTCGATTCCCTCGATATTGATGCCTCTTTCGGAAAGCATATCCAGATCCGACTGCGGAAAATCGCCACCAACAATGGAAACGATTCCCGAAGGAACTTTGAGGATTGACGAAGCAAGGGTGATGTACGTTGCAGCACCACCTAAGATTTTATCGGTTTTTCCGAACGGGGTCTCAATCGCGTCGAATGCAACCGAACCAACAACTAATAGTTTCATTTATATTGTTTTTTATTTGACTTTGTTTGATATAGTTTGACTTTGTTTGACATGGTTTGCTTAATCTCGACTCCCGACTTATTTCCACTGGAAAGTATCGATTAAATGGAGCAAATCTTTTTTAATATAATCAACTGCAGGTGCCAATGAATCAGGTTTCGGACGGGTGTTGAAATACAGATTCGCGGTCACATAATGTCTCGTGGAATCGGTCACAAAAAACTGAAGATTGGATGCCGATGGTCCCTTTAACTCATAAAAATTTCCGAAAACTTTTCGTTCAGGATAGCTGAAAGACTTCGTGTCGATCGAGGTTGCCTTAACGGTGTGCTCATAAACCATCTTCTCGGATTCCTTCACGTGGAGGTCAAAATCATTCTTTACCGGAAAATAAGTGAGGAAAACTTTCGCCCTCATTTTCGGGTAAGAAATATAGTACCAGCAATTTTCTTTCGCATTCTCAATTTTAGCGAAATCGGAATACTCAAACCTGAAACCGCACGGCGACGAGTACTGCTGGTATTTCGCTTCCGGATATTCCAACCGCAGCTCACCCGATGGTTTCGGTTTCGCATCTTTGGCGCAGGAAAACAGGGAAAATCCTAAAAAAGTGAAAATGAGTTTTTTAAACATTGCGCAAAAATACAAATTAGATTTAAAACTTGGGATGATGGATTTCAGATTTCGAAAAGTTGCGCAAGCATCAATAGAAAAAGATTTAGGAACCTCAAGATTTTTTGCATTATCAATCATTTAATTCTACTAGATTCCTAAATCTCCGCAAGGACTCAAAATGAGTTACTGCCGTTTGCTTTTTAGATGAAGGAAAAGGCAAAATGTTAAATGGGTTTCTACACATTTTCAGCAAGATAATTCTCCAAAGATTTTGGGAAGGACTTCAAAGCCGCGTCGTCCTGAGAAGAGATTCGGAAACCGTTTTTAACAGCAAATTCTTCAAAGCCCTTTTTCGAGTTTAATGACACTTTATAGAAATGGATCGTCAGATTTTTGTGGGTCAGTTTATGGTTGACCGTTTTTTGGTGCGTGATGTAGTTTTCAAATTCATCGGGGATTTCTGTGGGAAATTCGTAGAGCTTTTTCCAGATGAAGCCATCGTTCCTTTGTCGGATCAGGAAGCGGTCTTTGAATTCAACAAAATAGTAAGTCAACTCAAGATCGGTTGGCTTTACTTTCTTTGATTTCACAGGGAAATTCTGAATATTGCCAGTATTGAAAGCAATGCAGTTTTTATTTAAAGGACAGATTTCACATTTCGGATTTTTCGGTTTGCAGATTTCGGAACCCAGATCCATCATCGCCTCGTTGAAATGGCCAGCTTCGTTTTTGGGCATCATCATCAATGCCAGTTCAGAGAAATAATTGAATGCCTTTGAATTGGAAATGTCGAAATCATCGGCAAAAACCCTAGATAAAACCCGGTAGAAATTGCCATCAACCGCTGGAATTTTTTCATTAAAGCAAATACTTGAAATGGCTGCAGCAGTATATTTCCCGACTCCCTTTAATTTTAGAATGTCGTCGTAGTTTTCGGGGAATTTTCCATTAAAATCTTCTATGATCTGTTTCGCCGCTTTGTGTAGATTTAATGCTCTGGAATAATAGCCGAGTCCTTTCCAATAAAGTAAAACCTCGTCTGTATCGGCATTTGCTAAAGTTTCTAAATCCGGGAAACGTTTGATGAAGTTTTTGTAATGGTTCAAACCCTGCTCGATTCTGGTCTGCTGAAAAATAATTTCGCAAATCCAGATTTTGTAGGGATCTTTGGTTTTTCGGAAAGGCAAATCTCTGCCGCTGATTTCGTACCAAGCCAAAAGTTTCTCACCAACGTGAAGAAAATCAGCATTTTGTTTTTTCGGTTTCAAAAAATGTTCTTATATTTGCACACCAAAAATATAAATAAATACAGGAAATGACAAAGGCAGAATTGGTAAACACCATCTCGAATAAATTGGGAACCGAAAAGAATGAGACTCAGAAAGTTGTAGAAGCATTTATGCAGGAAATCAGAACCTCAATGTACAATGGCGACAATGTTTATTTAAGAGGTTTCGGATCATTCATCATCAAAACCAGAGCAGCAAAAACGGGGAGAAACATCTCTAAGAACACCGCAATCGAAATCCCGGCTCACAATATCCCAGCTTTCAAACCTTCGAAAACTTTCGTGGAAAAAGTAAAAGCAAAAGTTGCAGTAAAATAAAGCACTGAGAATATATAACTTATTTAATAAAATTTTTAAATTATGCCAAGCGGAAAGAAAAGAAAAAGACACAAGGTTGCAACCCACAAGAGAAAGAAAAGAAGGAGAGCAAACAGACATAAGAAAAAATAATCGCTCCGCGATTCTCAATATATAATATAGTTGGTGTTTTTATGGATATAAAAGGTCACCGACTATATTTTTGTTTTTAATAAGATTAGGGAATTAAGAAAAATTAAGGAATTAAGAGATTAAGCAATTAAGGAATTACTAACTTTTATTTTCTTGATATTCAAACCTAACTTTTAAAGGCAACAAATTACGGAAATTGATATTCTATTAATAATTTCCCATTAACAAAAAACAATTAAGATGAAAGGATTTCGGTAATTTCTTAATCTCTTAATTCCTTAATCTCTTAATTATAAATTAGCAATGAAGAAAGAACTGATTATATCACATGAAGATGAGCAATCCAAAATTGCCCTGCTCGAAGACGGACGGCTTTTTGAACTCCATGAACAGGAGGACAAATCCGACTTCGTGGTGGGCGACTTATTTATCGGCAAGGTAAGGAAACTCGCACCCAACCTCAACGCGGCATTCGTAAACATCGGCTACGAAAAGGACGCGTTCCTGCACTACCAGGATTTGGGACCGCAGTTTATGACGTACAAAAAATTCCTGAAGGACACCGTCACCAAAAAACAGCAAACCTCATCGCTGAAAAATTTCGAAATCCAGAAGGAAATCAACAAGAACGGCACCGTTGACAAAGTCATCGCCAAAGACGAAAGCGTACTGCTTCAGATTACCAAAGAACCCATCTCCACCAAAGGTCCGAGAATCTCAACGCAGATTTCTTTGACGGGAAGATTCCTGGTTCTGATCCCGTTTGACAAAAGCGTTTCCATTTCGAAGAAAATCAACAACAGCGAAGAAAAAGAGCGGCTTCGAACACTGATCGAAAGCATTAAACCGGAAGGTTTCGGCGTGATCATCAGAACCGTGGCTGAAGGAAAAAAAGTGGCAGAACTCCACAACGATATGAACCAATTGGTTCAGAAATGGGAAACCGCGTTCAAAAACATCCAGAAAAATAAAGTTCCGAGCAGAGTCCTGAACGAAGAAGACAAAGCGTCGGCAATCCTGCGCGACAACTTCAATGCAGACTATGTTTCGATCATCTGTGACGACGAACAGATGGTGAACGATATGAGAAACTACCTGGAAGTGATCGCTCCCGAAAAGAAAAACATCGTGCAGTTCTACGACAAACCTACTCCACTTCTGGAATATTACAACGTAGAGAAACAGCTGAAACAGAGCTTCGGGAAACACGTCAATATTTCCGGTTCCAAAGGTGCGTATCTCGTGATTGAACATACGGAAGCACTTCACGTGGTGGATGTGAACTCGGGTCCGAACATCAACTCGGCTCCTTCCAACAGAGACCACGCGCTGAATGTGAATAAAATGGCGGCAACCGAAATCGCACGCCAACTCCGACTGAGAGATATGGGTGGAATCATTGTGATCGACTTCATCGATATGACAAACCCCGAACACCGAAAAGAACTGTACGAACACCTGAAAAACGAAATGAAGCGCGACAAAGCGCGACACAAAATCCTGCCGCCGAGCAAGTTTGGACTCATCCAGATTACGCGTCAAAGAACGCGACCCGAAAAACAAATCGAAACCAAAGAAGAAAATCCCAACGCATCGGGCGAAATCCTCGCACCAATCGTGGTTGTGGAAAGAATGGAAGAAGTAATCCGAAATATGATGCAGAAAGAAAAAGGCCGACTCTTCCTGCACGTGCATCCGTTTGTGGAGGCGTACCTCACGAAAGGTTTGGTAAGCATCCAGACCAAATGGTACTTGCGCTACAAAAAATGGGTAACGATCATTCCCCGTGATTCCTTTAAATATTTAGAGTACAAACTCGTGAATGCGAAGAAGGAGGAACTGGTGAGTTATTCGAATTAAGATGGAAGTCCGAAGACGGAAGACGGAAGACAGAAGACCGAGGTCCGAAGACGGACGGAAGTTTCAAAAATAATAAAGCTCCTGAATTTTTTCGGGAGTTTTTTTGTGGACAAAAAAGAGGAGTTTGCGGAGAATGCTTGGTTTTTTTTGCCACAAATGCACGAATTTCAATTGACCATCAGTTAGTTCCTCCTTCATCAATCCGTCTTTGACGGAAAAACTTTGCTCACTTAATAAAGAGATTCAAAAAGAAATCTTTGCGGTTATTTCTCTTTATAAAATTGCGGAAATGAAGCATATATCTTATTTTGCCACGAATGCACGAATATTTAATTACTAAAAGTTGAAATTTAATTTCAAGTGATTCATTAACGACTTCATAAATCCTTTTACGTTAACAAGCGATTTGTTTCAAATTCCTTATTTTTGATTCTGCTAAATGAAAAAGAGATGATGCATAAAGAGATTTGGGAACCCATCGAGTTCGATTTCGTTTATATCGACAACAACCGCTACGAGATTTCAAACTTTGGAAGGGTGAGAAGTTTCAACAGATCTTCCGACGGAAAAATCCTGAAAGGTTCTACAACCGAAGGTTACAATATCTTCCGATTCAAATTTCACAAAGCCAAAACTCCAGAGTTTATCGAGCTTACCGATTTCATGAAATCAGAAATCGCCGACCTGAAAAAAGAGTACAAACTGAAACCTACCAGTTCCACCTTTAAACAGATCGAGAAAAAATCCGTGAAGCTGAGCAAGATTCTTGCAAAGAACCTTAAACAGCGCACAATACACCACCATTTTCTGGTTCACCGAAAAGTTGCAGAAATTTTTATTCCTAAGGAAAGCGAAGACCAAACCATCGTCGCGCACCTCGATTTCAACAAGCAAAACAACAAATCATCCAACCTGAAATGGATGACTCCCGAAGAAAATGCGAAGCATCAACAAAAAAGTCCTTATGTGATCGCCGAACAAAACATTAGAAAAACCAGAAAAAGAAAAAGCGGCGCGAAACTGGATGTAACTCAGGTGATGCTCATCAAAAAGCAGCTGAAACGCGGAATCCCAAACCGACGGATCGCCAAAAACTTCAACGTTTCCGAAATGCAGATCCACCGAATCAAGACTGGTGAAAACTGGGGACATATCGAAGTCAGCTGAACCAACGAAACTTTAACTTTCCTTTAAAACACTTTCAATACGCATTTCCGTAAATTTGTGGTATGGAAATTTTTGGAAGAGATTTACTGCAGAAAATCAAGGAAGCGGAACTCCACGGTGAAAATGCGCACGCCATTTATTCGCCTCCTTACCGACCGCTTTTCACCTACGAGGAAATCCTCACGAAAAACCCCAAATTTGCCGCCGTCAATATTCTGCTATACCTGAAGGACAACGAATGGTGGTTTCCGCTTATTGTGAGAAGTACCAACGAACACGACCGACACAGCGGACAGATCTCGCTTCCTGGCGGAAAAAAAGAGGAAAGCGATGTCGATTTTGCAGCGACCGCAAAACGGGAAACCTCCGAAGAAATGGGAATCGACGAGCATTACGTGAGAATCATCCGCGAACTGTCGCCGATCTATATTCCGCCGAGCAATTTCTATGTTCGTCCGTATATTTCATACACGAAGAAAAATCCGAAATTCATCCTTCAGGAAACCGAAGCGGTCGAGCTGATCGAGTTCCCCGTTTCATCATTGCTGAATCTCATCGAAAAGCCAGAAATGATGGCACTCCCAAGTTCACGCGGTGTGCAAGTTCCCGTCATCAATTTCAACAATTATTTGGTTTGGGGAGCGACTTCAATGATTTTAAGTGAATTCAGCCAATTATTGAAAAATTTGTAAATTCGCAGATTATGTGTAATTGATCAATGGCGAAGAAAAACATCTTTACCGACGCGTTCGGAACCCTGTACTTCCTGAAACGCACCATCATTTTCGTACTGGGAATTGTTTCTTACCGAAGGTTCAACGGTTTCAACAAACTGAAGATCACGGGAACCGAACATCTTGTGGACTTACCCGATTCCAACGTACTTTTCGTGTCGAACCACCAAACTTATTTCGCAGATGTTGCAGCGATGTATCACGCTTTCTGTGCGGTAAACAACGGCTATCTCAACACCATTAAAAACCCGATTTATCTGCTGAATCCAAAAGTCGATTTCTATTACGTTGCCGCGGAAGAGACGATGAATAAAGGATTGATGACCAAACTTTTCAAATTGGCGGGAGCGGTGACGGTGAAAAGAACTTGGCGCGCAGAAGGTCAGAATGTCAACCGAATGGTCGATCTCACCGAGGTTGAAAATATTATGAAAGCGCTCGACAACGGTTGGGTGATCACTTTTCCGCAGGGAACAACTTCCGCATTTGCGCAGGGAAGAAAAGGAACCGCGAAACTGGTGAAAAATCAGCGGCCGATTGTGGTTCCGATAAAGATCAACGGATTCCGAAGAGCTTTCGACAAAAAAGGATTGCGCGTGAAAGTTACCGGAGTGCGACCAACAATGGAATTTAAGAAACCTCTGGATATCGATTACGACCACGACGACGCACAAACGATTCTGCACAAAATAATGGTTGCCATCGAACAGACCGAAGATTTCAACCTTTTACACGAATACGACCTCGAACTAAAATCACAAAAATCTGAAGAGAAGACTACTTAAATTGGGTTAAAACTGATTCCGTAGAAAATAATTTTACATAAGAATGTCAATCTTTCATTGCGTTTACACCCAGTTTGGTGGAATTTTTGAACTCACTTTTTACATTAAAAATCTTTAAAAATGAAAAAAATCATCGCGCTCTTCGTTTTTGCAGTTCTCTTAGTTTCGTGCAACTCCCACAAGAAATATTCGGATTTCGACTACAGTTTCTCCCGAAGCGGCGGTTATGCACCAACTTACGAAAACTTCCTGATCAAGGGAAACAACGCCCATTATTCATTTGAAGGGCAAGGAAAAAATATTAAAAAAGATTTCAAGGTAACCAACGAAGAAATCGGCAGAATCGAAAAGGCGCTCACCGACAATAAATTCCGCACGATCCGTGAAGACCTGAAGAAAGTGTACGACAATGTCACCACTTCGATCAACGTGAAAGTCGGCAATAATTCGGGAAGCAAGAACGACGGTTCATTTATTATGGAAAACGACCGTCAACGTTGGGAAAATATTGTGAATACATTCCGCCAACTGATTGACTCAAAAATCGGGAGTACCGCCGAAACCAAATAACTGAAATGACGCTATTCCCGGGATTCCTACAATACGCCGAAAACAAAACCCGTGTTCTTGTTTTTTCTTCAAATACTTCAGCTGCCGATCTTTTGAAAAGTGTGCTGAATTTCAACGGAAAGGATTTTGATTTTTTTTCGGGAGAAGGAAGCACGGATTTTAACGACAGTGATTTCGTCATTTTTGAAACTGAAGATTCAAACGAAGCTTCAGATTTTAATCCAAACATTGTTTTGGTGACGGAAGAAATTGCTGCAGAAAAACTACAACCCGTTCTCGAAAATATTGTTGCGGGAGGCGTTCTCATCTATCCTGTAGAATTCTCCGACGTTGTGGAAAGCACCTCCAACTATTTCCGAAAACTTCCTTTCGAGAAAATCCAGTTTGAAACTTCTGGCGACAACTTCATTATTAAAACGGAAATCGGCGACATTCCTTTAAATTCTAAAAACCAACAACAGCTTCTCAACATTAACGGAATCAAAATTCTCGCACAGCAATTCGGTGTAATGGAAAGCGAGTTTTACGAAGCGGCGATGGAGTTTTAGGAAAAAGCTCTATAGTTTTTGAATCTCGTCTTACTCAAAAACCACAAAGTTTTTCTTGTGAAAGTATCATATTTCGAAGCCAAAGAACTTGTTGAGTAAGCGTTCGCTTCATCAATCCATCTTTGATGGAAAAATCTTTGCCCACTAAAGAAATAAGTTGAATCTCAAAAAACTTTGCGTTTTACTTTTAGCAGCTTTCCACCATTTTTTCAGTATTTCTCACTTTTATGAGGTCAAACGTATTAAAGAGACAAATTCATAAAACCACAAAAGCCGCAAAAGAATAGTGCTTAAATACTATACCTAAAGAGTTTCAAATTATGCTTTAGCAGATAACAAAAGAAAAAATCTTCGATTTTTTGAACTTTTGTGTCATCAAAGATTATTATGGTTCAACTTAATAATTATTATTTGACAGCAAGCTATTGCAACTTTTGTGGTTAAGATTTTATGCGTTTGACTTGTCACTTTTATTTAATGGTTTTCCCATTGCCGAGAAAAATCGTATTTTTACGTGAATCAATAAAAGGAGTATAATGAGATACCACCAATCGGGAAAAATCCCCCAGAAGAGACACACCGTTTTCAAGTCCGACAACGACAAATTTTATTACGAGCAGCTTTTTGGCACCGAAGGTTTCCACGGGATTTCTTCGCTTCTTTACCATATTCACCGACCAACGCAGATCAAATCCATCAGCAAACCAAAAGATGTGACCCCGAAAATCGCGGTCGATAAAAACGTGACTCCAAGAATGTTTAAAGGGATGAACGTAACTGCCGAAGACGACTTCCTCGACAGCAGAAAAATCCTGATGCTGAACAACGACCTGAAAATGGGACTTGCAAAGCCAAAAAAATCCACCGACTACTTCTATAAAAACGCGGAATGCGACGAGCTTCTTTTCATCCACGAAGGAAGCGGGACGCTGAAAACTTTCGTTGGAGAACTGAAATTTTCTGTTGGCGATTATCTGATTATTCCACGCGGAACGATTTACCAGGTGGAGCTCGACACCGAAAAAAATGTGATGCTCGTTTTAGAAGCACACTCCCCGATTTATACACCGAAACGTTACCGAAACGAATTCGGGCAGCTTCTGGAACATTCCCCATTTTGTGAAAGAGATATCGAAGCCCCGACTTTTGTAGAGCCAAAAGACGAGCAGGGAGAATTTTTAATTAAAGTAAAAAAGGAAAACCAAATTTGGGATTTCATCTATGCGACGCATCCTTTCGATGTGGTTGGATGGGACGGATATTTTTACCCCTATAAATTCAACATCAAAAACTTCGAACCGATTACGGGGCGGGTTCATTTGCCGCCGCCGATTCACCAAAATTTCGAAGGACACAATTTCGTGGTATGCTCTTTTGTAGCGCGACTTTACGATTATCATCCGCTTGCGATTCCTGCTCCGTACAACCACTCCAATATCGATTCCGACGAAGTTCTCTTCTACACCGAAGGAGATTTCATGAGCAGGAACCACATCGATTTGATGGATTTCACGCTGCATCCGGGTGGAATTGTTCACGGTCCACATCCAGGTGCGATGGAACGGAGTATCGGCAAAAAATTTACTGAAGAATATGCGGTGATGGTCGATCCTTTCCGCCCATTAAAATTAACGGAAGAAGCTTTGAAAGTGGAAGACAAAACCTATTACGCTTCCTGGCTTGAAACGCCTGAAAATCATTTGGGAGACCGCAGTCAGGAATAGGTTGAGGTTAAGGTTGAGGTTAAGGTTGAGGTTGAGGTTGAGGTTGAGCAATCTATTGAAAACAAAAAGGTTCAGGGTTTTTCTGAATCTTTTTTTGATATTGAGATTTTCTAAATTTTCTATTTTAAACATAAGATTCTCCGAGCAATCAACCATTAATTGACAAAATTCATCTTTCAAACCTTGGTTAAAAATTGTATTTTTGGGAACATTATAAGGTTAAATTCAAATAAAAAAATACTGGAATGATTAATTACGTAAGCGCTGAAGAAGCCGTATCGTTGGTTAAAAGTGGCGACAGAATTTTCGGACACGGCAGTGCGTGTACCCCAAATCTTTTCTACGATGAACTCGCAAAGCAATCTTCGCGGCTGAAAGATGTGGAGCTCGTCTCGATCACGCAACAAGGCAATGTGGAAATCGCAAAACCTGAGTATAAAGACAGTTTCTTTGTGAAGTCGCTTTTCACTTCTACTCCGGTTCGTGAAGCGGTAAACAGCGAGAGAGGGGATTTTGTGCCGATCTTTTTGAGTGAAATCCCTTTCCTTTTCAAAAACGGAATCCTTCCGCTGGATGTGGCAATGGTGACGGTTTCACCACCCGACAGTCACGGTTACTGCTCGTTGGGAACTTCGGTGGACGTGGCGAGAGGAGCGGTAGATACTGCAAAAAAAATCATCGCAATCGTAAATCCGAAAATGCCGAGAACTCACGGCGACGGAATGATCCACTACAGCAGAATCCACAAAATGGTTTGGAATGATGAGGAGTTGATGACCTTAGATTACGGCGCGAAAGTAACCGATATCGAAATGCAGATCGGTAAAAACGTAGCCGAACTTGTTGACGACAAGGCGACATTACAAATGGGAATCGGAACTATTCCTGATGCGGTTTTGAAATGTCTCGGAAACCACAAAGACCTCGGAGTACATACGGAAATGTTGAGCGACGGTATTATCGATTTGATTCTAAACGACGTGGTGAACAATAAATTCAAAGGAACCCACCTGAACAGAACCATTACGAGTTTCTGTTTCGGAACGAAAAAGCTGTACGATTTTGTGGACAACAATCCTTCCATCGCGTTTATGGATGTGCAGCACGTGAACTTCCCGATCAATATTATGAAGAACAAGAAAATGCACGCCATCAATTCTGCAATCGAAATCGATTTGACGGGACAGGTTTGTGCTGACTCGATCGGAACTTACCAGTTCTCGGGAATCGGCGGACAAATGGACTTCATGCGTGGAGCCGCACTTTCAGAAGGCGGAAAACCAATTATGGCAATCTCGTCCCGAACCAACAAAGGCGTTCCGAGAATCGTTCCTTTCCTGAAACAAGGAGCGGGAGTGGTGACGACGAGAGGACACATTCATTACGTTTGTACCGAGTACGGAACCGTAAACCTTTACGGAAAGAGTTTAAGGGAACGTGCAAAAGCACTCATCGGAATTGCGCATCCGGATGACAGAGAAGCGCTTGACAGAGCAGCTTTTGAAAGGTTTAAATGTGAGCTTTAGTTTTTTCATAAATAATCCCGGAAGATCATTCTCCGGGATTTTTTCTTACGGATTGAAAATAGGACTTTAAACTTCTTTAGTTTTATTTATCTTTATTCAACCAAATTCAGATGAATGAACGATTTTGAAAATTTGATGAATTTTGCCCAGAAAGAATTCAGCTTCAACGAAAATGAAATCCGAATGATTGGCAATTTTTTCCAGAAGGAAACTTTCAAAAAAAAATGAAACCATTTTACATGCGGCTGAAATTTGCCAAAAGATATACTTCGTCAACAATGTAATTTTGCGAACATTCCACACCAATCAGAACGGACAGAAATTTACCCGTCTGATTGTCCCCGAAAATAATTTCTGCACGATTCTGCTCAGTTTTTTCCGAAAAAATCGAAAGTCCCGCTACAATTCAGGCGTTGGAAAACATTGAAGCAATAAGCATAAAACAGGGAGATTTTCAGGACTTCATTGCCAAATCTACCAACGCGAAAAATATGTACACCAAGATCTGGAGGATTTTCAGAATTACCAAATCCGAAGAATTGAGTTTCTCACCCAATTTACACCGCAGGAAAAAGTAGAAATCTTTCTGAAAGAAAACAGCGAGTGGAAAACCCGGCTGAAAGACAAAATCAACGCGTCGTATCTGCAGATCACGCCCGAAACCTACTCGCGATGCAAGAAGATTGTAAAATCCTGAGCGGATGAGTGCGTTTAATTTTTGTGACTTCAACCTTTAACAAAACGCAAAATTTTTCTTATCTTGGCGAAAGTAAATTTCTTATAAAAAAAGTATAATGTCAACACTCACTTTCGCTGAAAAAATCGCACAGGCAGAGAATTTCCTGCCCATCAATGGAACGGACTACATCGAATTCTATGTCGGAAACGCAAAACAGGCAGCACATTACTACAAAACCGCGTTCGGTTTTCAGTCGGTTGCTTATGCAGGTCCCGAAACCGGAGTTCGCGACCGCGCTTCCTATGTTGTGCAACAAGGGAAAATCCGTTTGGTTTTAACTTCAGGTTTAAAGTCGGATTCACCGATTTGCGAGCACCAGAAAAAACATGGCGACGGTGTGAAAATCCTTGCACTTTGGGTAGATGACGCCTATTCTGCATTTGAGGAAACCGTAAAACGTGGCGGAAAACCTTACATGGAGCCAAAAACCATCACCGATGAATTTGGCGAGGTGCGCATGTCGGGAATCTATACTTACGGTGAAACCGTGCACATGTTTATCGAAAGAAAAAACTACACCGGACCTTTTATGCCCGGTTACGAAAAATGGGAAAGCGACTACAATCCATCCGATGTGGGACTTCTGTATGTTGATCACTGCGTAGGAAACGTGGGTTGGGACAGAATGCTTCCTGTGGTAAAATGGTACGAAGATGTGATGGGGTTTGTAAACATCCTGAGTTTTGACGACAAGCAAATCAACACCGAATATTCCGCTTTGATGTCGAAAGTGATGAGTAACGGAAACGGTTACGCAAAATTCCCGATCAACGAACCCGCCGAAGGAAAGAAAAAATCCCAGGTTGAGGAATACCTTGACTTCTACGAAGAAGAAGGAGTTCAACACATCGCGGTTGCAACTAAAGACATCATCAAAACCGTGACTGAACTGAAAGCAAGAGGTGTAGAATTTTTGTCGGCTCCACCTGAAGCTTACTACGAAATGATTCCTGAACGAGTGGGTGAAATCGACGAAGACATCAAAAAACTTGCAGACCTTGGAATTTTGGTGGATTGCGACGAGGAAGGTTACCTGCTCCAGATTTTCACCAAACCGGTTGAAGACCGACCTACCCTTTTCTACGAAATCATCGAGAGACACGGCGCACAAAGTTTCGGCGCTGGAAACTTCAAGGCGCTGTTTGAAGCACTGGAAAGAGAACAGGCGAAAAGAGGGAATCTTTAATCCAAAAACCGTTTTAATCTACCATTCTTAATGAAGAAGAAGCTTTTCGCGTTCACACTTTTTTTACTCTTTTTCGGTTTAAAGGCGCAGTATGCATCGTTAAATGAAATCCTTAACCGGCTTGAAGAAAGACGCGGCATTAAACAGGATCTGCAGAACATCAACCTTGACGACACCAAGTTTGTTTTGATCAAAGATTTCGCCGACCATACCGAAAGAAACTTCATCGTGTTGAAAGGAAACAAGGCGACCTACGTGGAAATGTTTGACGACAAATCCAACGGAGAAACCACTTCGAATGTCTTTTCCGGCGATGTGGTGCGGTCCAAACACAATATCATCTCATTAAGAGCTGATAAGCTGGAAGGTCAGAAAATTCCGATTCCGGTAACCAAGACTCTGCTTCTGACAAAACAGAAAAAAATCGTTTACCTGATCGACGTCAATTCCAAAGAACGGTGGATTGAGGAAAGTGCGGTTAACAGAAAATAAGTCCCAAAAAGGTTCAGTCCTGTTCAGTGGGATTGAACCTTCAACTTTAAATAAACAATTATGAAATCTTTCGTGAATTATCCTGAAAATTCAGATTTTTCAATCCATAATATTCCTTTTGGTGTTGCAGTATTTAACAAAGAATATATCGCCTGCTGTACAAGAATTGGCGATATGGTGATTGATTTGGCAACACTTTACGACTATGGTTTTTTTGACGATATCGAAGGTTTGGACGACAATGTTTTCGAGGCCTATACTTTAAACGAATTCATCGAACTCGGAAAACCTGTTACGAATGCCGTTCGCGAGAGAATCCAGGAACTTTTGGATGAAGAGTCCAAACTGGCGAGAGACGAAAAAACCATTGAAGAGTGCTTCTATAACCTGGATCAGGTGAAAATGATGATGCCGGTTCACGTTCCGAACTATACCGATTTTTACAGCAGCATCGAGCATGCGACGAATGTGGGGAAAATGTTCCGCGATCCTGCAAACGCGCTGCTTCCGAACTGGAAACACCTTCCGGTGGGATATCACGGTAGAGCTTCGTCAATTGTGGTTTCGGGATCTGAAATTCATCGCCCGAAAGGTCAGATGAAACCTGCAGATGCGGAAAAACCAATTTTCGGACCTTCAAAACAACTCGACTTTGAGCTGGAAATGGCATTTATCGTCAACAAAAATACCGAGATGGGTGAAAGTATTTCAACCGCTGAAGCTGAAGACGCCATTTTCGGAATGGTTCTGTTTAATGACTGGTCTGCACGAGATATCCAGAGTTGGGAATATGTTCCGCTCGGACCGTTTCTCGGTAAAAATTTCGGAAGTTCCGTTTCACCTTGGGTGGTGACTTTGGAAGCTTTGAATCCGTTCCGGGTTTCGTCGCCGACGCAAGACCCTGAGGTTTTGGATTATCTGAAATTTGAGGGTGACAAGAATTTCGACATCAATCTCGAAGTCTATCTGCAACCAGAAAATGGCGATGAAAACCTGATCTGCAAATCCAACTACAAATTTATGTACTGGAATATGGCACAGCAATTGGCGCACCACACCGTGAATGGCTGTAATGTGGAAGTAGGCGATATGTACGCATCGGGAACGATTTCAGGTAAAGACGAAAATTCTTTTGGTTCAATGCTCGAACTGACTTGGCGCGGACAAAACCCATTGAAACTCAACAATAGGACTGAAAGAAAATTCATCGAAGACAATGACACGGTCATCATGCGCGGTTACGCTGAGAAAAACGGAGTCCGTGTAGGTTTCGGTGAGGTTTCAGGAAAAATCTTGCCTGCTAACTAGTACTAACAATCAAAAACTAATACAATGACACAAGCAGACATTGACCAACTGACTTATAAAATTAATGGTGCACTCATAGAAGTTCACAAAATAATGGGACCTGGGCTTTTGGAAAGTGTTTATCAAAAATGTTTGGAAGAAGAATTCAGATTGAGGGGAATTGAATTTGTTTCACAAATGAAAGTTGCCATTTCCTATAAAGGAAAAGAACTATTTTGCGATTTTTTCTGTGATTTCCTAATTGAAGACTGTATCGTGATCGAAATAAAATCGGTTTCAGAATTCAGTGATATTCATCGGGCGCAAATATTAAATTATATCAATCTGATGAAAAAACCAAAAGGAATTTTGGTTAATTTCAATGTTAAAAATATTATGCATCAAGGACACGAAACTTATGTGAATGATTATTACAGAAGGTTGTATTAAAGATTAAACCACAAAGTCACAAAGAATATTGTTTGATTTTTATGACTTTGCAGTTAGCAACAAAAGAATTCAAATTATTTTTCTGATGTATTTTTCAGAATTATGATGCCGGATTTTCTTTGTGACTTTGTGGTTAAAAAAAGTATAATTCTTAGTTTAGATTTTCTGACTGATTCTAAAGAATTATGACTACAAATTTTTTATTTTGTTCCTTAGTGGTTTATGGTTCTAAATAATTAAATGTTTAAAATAAAGAATACTACAGAAAGTTGTATTAAAAATTAAAACCACAAAGTCACAAAGAATGTTTTTCATTTTTGTAATATTATCGTAAGACAAATATTTCCTCAAATCTGATTTTCTGACTTTTTTTCAGAATTTAGATTAGAGATTTCTTCTTTGTGACTTTGTGGTTAAACAGCGAAATTCTTAGTTTCGATTTTTTGACTGATTCTAAGGAATTTTAATGTCTTTTTTTCTTTGTGACTTTGTGGTTTATTCTCCTTATAAATTTGATGGTTTAAAAAAATGAAAACAATTTCCCCTAAAGATTTAAATAATTTACAACTTCAAACACTTTTGCAGACGGCGATTGCACCACGTCCGATTGCATTGGCTTCAACTGTCGATAAAGACGGAAATGTGAATTTGAGCCCGTTCAGTTTTTTCAATCTGTTCAGCTCTAATCCGCCGGTGGTGATTTTCTCGCCCGCAAGAAGAGTGCGCGACAATACCACGAAACACACGTTAGAAAACGTTCTGGAAGTTCCCGAAGTCGTGATCGGAATTGTAAATTTCAAAATCGTGCAGCAGATTTCTTTGGCCTCAACCGAATACGAGAAGGAAGTCAATGAGTTTACAAAATCGGGATTGACCATGAAAGAAGCCGATTTGGTAAAACCGAAACTCATCGAAGAATGCCCTGTAAATCTCGAATGTAAAGTCCTTGAAGTAAAACATTTAGGGACTGAAGGCGGCGCAGGAAATTTAGTGATTTGCGAAGTCATCAAGATTCATGTTCTCGAAGAATATCTGAACGATTCAGGGAGTCTCGACCAGCTCAAACTTGATTTGGTGGCACGTCTCGGTGGAAACTGGTACTCACGAAATAATGAGAATAACCTGTTCGAAGTTCCGAAACCTTTAGTAACAAAAGGAATCGGTTTCGATTTGTTGCCTGATGAAATCAAGTTCAGCAAAGTATTTACAGGCAACGATTTGGGAATGTTGGCCAACGTGGAACAGCTTCCAGAAGGGAATTTTTGCCCCGAAGAATCGACACACACTGAAGCGCAGAAACACCTTCTTGAAAGCAGAATCGAGGAAGCTTGGAAAACTCTCCTAAAGTAAATCGAAATTATTATTCAAGAAAATGATTATTTCTTGAACTGCTTTTTGCAAGTCTTTTGGCATAAGATCTTCTGTCCACGGTTCCTTTGCGCCGAAAGTGTGATTGGCGTTTTCGAGAATCGCGAGCTCTGAATTTTTGCACCAATCATTGAGTAGAAAAGCTTCATTGTCTTTCACCGCTTCATCGTCAGTTCCTTGAATTATCAAAAAAGGTTTCTCTAAATGCTGTGCTGCATACTGAATGTTGAAACGCTGTTCATTGGCTTTGTAATCTTCAAAAAACTGGAAATAATGCGGCATCATCTGTTTTGTTCTGCCGTTTTCGGAATACATCACCCCTGATTTTTCCCACTCTTCCATTCTTTCGCCAGAAGGAAAACGGTACCCGAAATGGCTCACTCCCGCCAAAGTTACTAACGCTTTAATTCTTTCGTCTTCAAATGCTTTGATGACAGAAATTCCGCCGCCGCGACTGTGACCGATGATGGCGGTTTTGTTTTTGTCGATTTTCGGATTATCGTAGAAATGGTCGAGAACCGCATCGTAATCCGACATTTCCTTGGTAAAATTGTTATTTCCAAAAGCTTCAAGATCGCCAAATTCTGAGGGACTTTCCACCGTGGTTCCGTTGTGCGAGAAATTAAACTTCACAAAGAAGAAACCTGCTTCAGCAAATTTTTCCGCCATTAAATTCCATGCACCCCAATCTTTGTATCCTTTGTAACCATGGGCAAAAATCACGAGCGGGAGTTTTTCGGAAGTTTCGGGATAGAAAGCGTCTGCAAGGAAATCCTTAGTTTCAGGATTTTTGATGATGGTGTTTTTTTCTTTTACGATATTCATGAATTAAAGATAATGAAAAAATGAAATCTTGATTTGAATCATCTTTCGGAGATTATAAAATGTCTAATTTTATCCGAGTTAAAGTTTAACTTTATCTCATTATCACGATGAAAAAAATTTATCTATTATTACTGCTTTCATTTTCAAGTCTTGTTTTTTCTCAGAACAACGAGGTGAAATTTAATCTTGCAAAGTTGCTTGATCTAAGTTATGAAAGAAAACTTTCGCATCATTTCTCGGCGGGAATGCATCTGGGAACGGGAATTGTCAGGCAACAGGATGTGAGAAACCGTTTATTTTTAAAATCATTTGGACGGTACTATTTCTTAAACAATCAGGATTTCAGCAAACTTTACACACAGTTTTCGGTGGTTTATTTTCACGACGAATATTTTCCTTCGAAAGATCCAAACATCAGTCATTCCGTTGGATTATACGACGAGTTAGGAATTACAGGTGGAATAGGCTACAAGTTTTTAATCATAAAAAAATTTACGATTGATATTTATGCAGATCTCGGAATTGAGTTGCTGCATCCTAAAGCATTACTTCCACTCGTTGCCGATGGCGGATTAAATTTTGGGTACCGATTTTAGAAAATAATTAGTGCTAATATGAAATTTTTATTTTTATTTTTTTCATACTTAATTTTCTGTTTTCCATACACTTATTGATAAAGTTCAAAATTTAAGTATAAAAACCCCTCTCTGCAAAAGAAAGGGATTTGTTTATTATTTTACCAAATTTTAATTCTTTCATTCGGCGCTTTATACAGCTTGTCGCCTGGTTTGATGTCGAACGCTTTATAGAAAGAGTCCAGATTGACCAACGGTCCGAAACTTCTGAAATATCCCGGCGAATGCGGGTCGGTCTTCACGAGGTTTACCATAAACTGGTCGGTTGATTTGGTGCGCCAAACGGTTGCCCAACTCATAAAGAATCGCTGATCCTGATTGTAACCGCTGATTTTTCCTGGGTCACCGTGGTCTTTCAAATACATTTGAAGTGCGGTATGTGCAACTGCAACTCCACCTAAATCCGCAATATTTTCGCCGCTGGTGAATTTCCCATTTACGAAACTTCCTTTTACTGGCTCATATTTATCGTATTGAGCGGCAAGTTGTGCCACTTTTGCGTCGAAGTTTTTTCGGTCTGCGTCGGTCCACCAATTGTTAAGGTTTCCGTCGCCATCGAATCTGGAGCCAGAATCATCAAAACCGTGGGAAATTTCATGACCGATTACCGCACCAATTCCACCAAAATTTACCGCTGGATCTGCCTTAAAGTTGAAAAACGGCGGCTGAAGAATCGCAGCAGGAAACACGATTTCGTTGTTGGAGCCGCTGTAATAAGCGTTCACCGTTTGAGGCGACATTCCCCATTCAGTTTTGTCAACTGGTTTGCCTATTTTCGCTAAGTTTCTCTGGTAATTCCATTTCGAGATTTTGTCGCGGTTGGCGTAGTAAGTTCCACCTTGCGAAGGGGCAACTAACTGAAGTTTCGAGTAATCTCTCCACTTGTCGGGATAAGCGATTTTTACACCAAATTTTAAGAGTTTTTCCTGCGCCTTCACTTTGGTTGTTGCCGACATCCAATCCAAATTATCGATATGTGCTTTGAATGCTTTCTTCAGATAACTGATGTAATCCTCCATTTTAGTTTTAGCTTCAGCAGGAAAATATTTTTCCACATATAATTT
This sequence comes from Chryseobacterium suipulveris, assembly GCF_022811685.1. Taxonomy (NCBI): domain Bacteria; kingdom Pseudomonadati; phylum Bacteroidota; class Flavobacteriia; order Flavobacteriales; family Weeksellaceae; genus Chryseobacterium; species Chryseobacterium suipulveris. Next base: position 2,169,160 of record NZ_CP094532.1, read on the forward strand.
CCCGAAAGCTTCACCTAAAGTTCCGTTGACCACAGAAAGTCCACGCTTTTCCATCGATCGTTGCTCTTTCTGACCCTGAAGATATTTGGAGTAGAAATCGAATTTCATCGTGTCGAGTTTGGTGTCCAGATTGGTCGCATTGTCGTTCAGCAGCTGGAACTTCATATACTCCTTGATGAGCGGAAGTGTTCTTTCGTTCATCCATTTGTCCATATTTTGGTAATATTTGAGCTCGGTTACAATTACCTTGTCTGTGTTTACTCCTGCACTCTTAAGATATGCTGGTAAATCGACGTGAGTAACGAGTGTTGAAAGTTCCTTAACCGATTTCGGGTTGTAGCGCAGATTCGCATTTCTCCCCTGTTCCAAAGTCAATAAATCTGCGGCAAGCTGCTTTTCAAATGCCACGACGCGCATTGCTGTCTGCTTCGAAGTTTTGTCGCCCAACACATCAAACATTGACGCTACATAATCGGTATATGCCGCTAAAGTCTTGGTATTGGCTTCGTTCTCTTTCTGATAATAATCTTTACCCAAACCTAAAGACGGACCACCGAGATAAACCGCGTTCATTACGGAGTTTTTCATATCTGCACTTACTCTCCATTGGTAAAGCGGATTGTCGCCACTCTTTGTCGCCTCGATCAAATACTTTTGCAGATCAGCGACCGATTTCAGGTTATCGATTTTCGCAATTTCTGGTTTAATGGGGTTGAGTCCGTCTGCATCTCTTTTGTTCCAGTCCACAAAACTTTCGTAGAGCGCCTGGATTTTCTGACCCTCTGAATTGGGGGCAAATTTTTCTGAAAGGATTTTATACAGGATGTCGAGTGATGCATTGTCAACTTCTTCCCTTAAAACATTGAAACTTCCCCAACTTGTCTTGTCGGAAGGAATTTCGGTGGTCTTCATCCAGTTTCCATTCACATAATTGTAGAAATCATTTTGCGGGCGAACCGAGGTGTCCATATATGAAAGGTTGATTCCCTCATCTTTTACGGATGGGTTTGATGGAGCGTTCTGTTCTGTTTTGGTTTCGGCAGTTTTTGCTGTCGTGCAGGAATTCAGAAATACAATTCCCGAAAGCGCCAGTAAGCTGATGGTGATCTTTTTCATTTAAATCTATTTAAGTCTGTTTCAAATATAATGAATTTCAGGGAAAAGCTTGCTGAACAAGTAAGACGCATTTTTAATCTAACCACAAAAGTCACAAAAGCGCAGAAAATCCAACTGGTCTTCTTCAAGCAGGGAATTTTTTCTTTTTTATCTGTTTTGAAATTCTTTAGATATAGTTATTACTTTGTGACTTTTGTGGTTTTAATGAGTTTGATGTGACTTGCAAAAAAAAAGGAAACCTCATAGGTTTTCGAAACCTATGAGGTTTAGGAATTTCAAAAAAAATCACCCAAAATTAATTGAGTGATTTAATTGTTTACCAGATCTTGATTCTGTCTTCTGGTTTTTTGTAATGTTTATCTCCCTGCTTTACATCAAACGCGTTGTAGAAAGCATCGGTGTTTACAAGCGGTCCAAATGCGCGATACAATCCTGGTGCGTGTTCGTTGGTCTTGATTTGGTTAATGAGCGCTGCTTCTTTTTGCAAAGTTCTCCAAACAGTTGCCCAACTCATAAAGAACCGCTGACTCTGTGTGTAACCACTGATCAAACCAGGGTTTCCGTGATCTTTAAGATACATTTGTAGTGCGTCGTAAGAAATATTCACACCTCCCAAATCTGCAATATTTTCACCATTGGTAAATTCACCGTTTACAAAAGTTCCTTTTACAGGTTCATACGTGTTGTACTGTGCAGCGAGGGATTTTGTGGCTTTCTCGAAATTGGCTTTGTCCTCTGCAGTCCACCAATCAACCAGATTTCCATCTGCGTCAAACTGTGCTCCTGAATCATCGAAACCGTGCGTCATTTCGTGACCAATCACCGCTCCGATTCCACCGAAGTTTACGGCAGCATCGGCATTTGGATTAAAGAACGGCGGTTGCAGAATAGCAGCTGGGAACACAATCTCGTTGTTCAGAGGATTGTAATATGCGTTCACCGTTTGCGGCGTCATTCCCCATTCTGTGCGGTCCACAGGTTTTCCGATTTTATCCAGATCCTTTTGATATTGCCAAGCGGTAACATTTTGGAGATTCTTGTACAAAGTTCCTCCGTTTGCTTCCGATTGAATCTGGAGTTTGGAGTAATCTTTCCATTTGTCGGGATAAGCAACTTTCACCGTAAACTTGTTGAGTTTGTTCATTGCTTTTTCCTTCGTAACTGGCGACATCCAAGTAAGATTATTGATGTGGGAAGCGAAACTTTTCTTTAGATAACCGATGAGTTCCACCATCTGTGCTTTCGCTTCTGAAGGGAAATATTTGTCCACATACAGTTTTCCAAACGCTTCACCCAAAGTTCCGTTGATCAGCTGGTACGCTCTTTTGTTTTGCGCCCTTTGTTCCTGCTGTCCGTTCAGATATTTTCCGTAGAAGGCAAACTTCTTGTCATCCAGATCTTTCGACAAATAACTTGCGCTTCCCGAAAGCAAATGATATTTCATATAATCTTTAATCAAAGGAATATTTTTAGCAGCGATGAACTTGTCTAAATTCTTGTAATATTTCAGTTCACCCACAATAACTTTATCGCTATTCACGCCAACAGAAGTCAGATATTTCGGTAAGTCAATATTCTTCACCAAAGTTTTCAGCTGCGGCATCGTCTGTGGATTATACTGCAAAGTGGCGTCACGAATCTGCTCGTTGGTCAAAAAAGTTTGCGCCATACTCTTCTCGAAATTCACGATATTTTGCGCCACCGCTGCAGAGTTTTTATATGCTAAAACATCCAGCATTCCTGCAACGAATTTGGTATATTCCGCTAAAGTTTCGGTATTTTTCGGATTCACTTTTTGGTAATAATCCCTTCCCAAACCTAAGGAAGCGTCACCCAAATAAACCGCATTCATTTTAGAATCTTTTAAATCGGGATAAACCGCCCACGAATAAAAAGGATTTTCACCGTTTTTGGTCGCTTCGATCAAATAATTCTGCAGATCGGCAACAGATTTTATCGCATCAATTTTTGCCAAATCAGACTTGATGGGCGAAATTCCATCCGCGTTTCTCTTACCCATATCCATATAGGTTGCGTACAGATCCTGGATCTTCTTGCCTTCGCTTCCCTCCGCAAATTTATCGTTGAGCAGCGAGTTGAGAATCGTCATCGAGTTGTTGTCGGTATCTTCAGCCAATTTGTTGAAGCTTCCCCACGTTGATTTGTCTGCGGGGATTTTAGCCGTTTTCATCCAACTTCCGTTCACGTAATTGTAGAAGTCATCTTGCGGACGAACCGACTTGTCCATTGTCGATAGATCCAGACCTTTTTCTTGAATTGTGGCTACTTCTTTCACCGGAGTTTCAGGAGTTTGAGGGGTTTGTGGCGGTGTCGAAACTTTGGTTGCACAGGAATTCAGTGCGATAATTCCAGCCAAAGCGAGGATACCGATATTGAGTTTTTTCATTGAGAATGATGTTTAATTTGCGATAAGTCTAATGTTGCTAAAAAGTGTTACAGAAAATATTTGATGATGGAAATTACTTTCAGAAATGCTGCTGCTCATTTATCGTTCAATAGTTGCATTTAACTGCAATTATAAGATCGTTATCAAGATCTAAACCTCAACATTGTAGTGATTAATAAAACCCAATTTTCCTCTCTTCACTTTTCCAACACGTTGAAATTTATCTTTGTTTCCATAATTGCAAGATTTGATGATGCAAAGATTGTTCGCCATAACGACAAAGGATGTCGCGATAAAAAAATATTGAAGCGGATGGTCAATTTGCTACGCAGTGAATTTCTACGAGTGAATTTCTGCGAGTGAATTTATTTTCCCAACCTGAAACTTGAAATGCAAAGCATTCACGAACTCAATTTAAAAAATAAATAAAATTGTGAGTAAACCTGCAACTTGAAACTTGGAACTCGAAACTTGGAACAACTGCAACACCTTGCACCAACTGCACCCTGCACCAACCCCGCATCTACGCCTTAATACTCGTCTCAATCTCGATTTCCAGCCAATTGTTCTGCTCGTTCCATTTTTTGGAAACCACTTTGGTGCTGAATTCTTTCCCCGCATCCATTAAGCGTGCGATGACTTCATTCTGCGTTCTCGGCAAATAACCTATTTTGCTGTCGTCGAGAAAAAGGGCAACTGCGAATTTATCGTATTTGTTTTCGGGTTCGCGAACCATCTGAAGACGCATGTCTTTCTTGACCAATGGCTCAAATTCCTCGGGTTCGTAATACATGGTTCCGGCAACTTTGGTTTCGAGCACCACAATATCGCGGAGCAGTACGTTCAGGTTGAGCGTTCCTGCACCGAGCAAAGTCGCCATTCCCTTTGCGGGTTGGATCAGAAAATTATTGTCCGCCATGGTCATGGATCATTTTTTCAAATTTAGCGATTAATTCCTGAAGGTAAACATCGTGTTGCTCGATCTCCGCCTCTATTTTTGCGGTTTCTGCGGAAATGAGCTCGTTGTCATTGAGGAGCGTTTCAATCGTGTAGGGAAAAGTGTTCTTTAATGCCAAGGTTTTTTCATCGAGTGCACGAATGCTTTCTTTAAGGAAATCAACCTTTTTCTGAAGTTCTTCCTCGCTTTGTTCGTCGGCAGGTTTCAGATGAGCGAGAACATCGGCGTACACAATTTCTATAGATTTCAGCGTGTCGATGTCTCCCGCAACATAAGCGTCGCGAACACGGAGCCACAATTCCTGCAGCTGCTCTGTGTTTTCTGCCACCACATCGGGATGCAGTTTTTTCGCCAGTTGGCGGTACGTTTCTTTCAGTTCTGTGGGATCGGCAATGAACACGAGATTTTTTAAATAATCTTGTGCCGCAACAACTTGTTCTTTCTGTTTCAGGATGGCTTCTCTTTGCTCGGTCATTTCCACCAGTACTTTTGCATTAATCAAAGCGATGCTCGGAACTTCCTTCTTGTTGATGGCAGCATTGAACTCCTCTATTTTCCGCTGCATTGCCTTTATTTCCAGCTGAAGGTTCAGCAGATCGATTCTGCGGTTTCCGATTTTGGTCATGAACCTTGCTTCCAGTTCACTTTTTCCCGTCCCAGAAAGATAGCGGTATTTCTCATCCTTTTCGATGAAGGTGTTGGTGAGGAGGTGGAGTTGGTCGCTAAGATTATTCATTTGATATTCTTCAATTTAATTAAAAAGTGGTTTTTAGACAAATGTCAAAAGTGAATTTGGGGCGCGGTGAATTTCTTTGAGTGAATTTCTACGAGTCAATTTTTTCACTACCTCAAACTTGAAATGCGAAGCATTCACGAACTCAATTTAAAAAATAAATAAAATTGTGAGTAAACTTGAAACTTGAAATGCGAAGCATTCACGAACTCAAATAAAAAAATAAAAAAAATTGTGAGTAAACTTGAAACATGAAACTTGGGACTTAAACCAATTGCACCTCTGAACCATTGCAATCTTTAATCTTATACTTTCTTCACTCTGCTGTTAAAAAACTGGTGAAACTTCTCGATCCATTCATGTATCGTTGTTATTCTCTATACCTCCTAAAATTCTCCGCCTGCTCAAAAATCTCCTTATACACTTCATCTCTCGTTACCGGTGGATATTTGTGTTCAGCGAGTTTCAGGATGAGATCGACTTTCAGTTCGGCCTTGATGTCTTCGCGTTCGCTCCAGTCGGTGTATTTGGCTTTATCGTCAACGATTATCTTGATGTCTTTTGCTAAAGCAATCAAGCTTTCTTCGGAATACTCGAATTTATACTTGTCGCGGATGTCTTTCAGAATGTCGTAAAATGACTTTTCTTCGAAATCGATTCCCATTTTCTCGAATGAGTACTTTTCTTCTTTCAAATCACGGAGTAAATCTGCCATTTGTCCGGCCAAATCATCCAAAACATCATTCGCCAAAACCATATCTTCACTTCGTTCATTGTATTTATCGACAATATTCTGGAGGCGTTTGCTGAAATCGACTCCCTTAATCTTATTGACTTTCTTGAAATCATCAATGGCCATTTTCAAAAGCCGCTGCAGAATTTTGATTTTGGTATTCGGCAGTTTTATGCGATTGATTCGCTCCAAATATTCTTCCCCGAAAATATCAATCTTTTCCCCTGCATTTTCATCCATTTTAAAAACTTCTTCCACACCGTCGCTTTGAATGGCTTCTTCCACCATTTTCGCAACTCTGGCATTCATTTGTGCAATATCGGGAGCTTCCTTTTTGGTCAGTTTGTAAATAATGGAACGGATCGCCGTGAAATAATGAATCTCATCCACTTCTTCCCTGCTGAACGCATCGGATGAACAGCAAATATTATAGGCCTCCTTCATTTTCTTCACGATGCGCATAAAGCGTTTTTCCAAATCTTCGGTGGTCTGCACAAATTCAGCGGCGAGATTCAGGTTTTCCAGTTTCTGAACCGGACTTCCCTCAAAGTAAGGTTTCGAATTAAAATGATGGAACAGTTTTCTCAGCAAATCCAACTGGTCTTTCACAATCGCAATGGCTTTTTCGATATCCTCAAATTCATTTTGATCGGCATTGTTGAATTTAGCCAATGCAAAGTTCATATTGTTTTTGATGCCGATATAATCAATCACCAAACCTTTATCTTTTCCTTTGAACTTTCTGTTGACGCGGGAAATGGTCTGAATCAATGAATGTTCCTGAATCGGTTTATCAATATAGATGCTGTCCAGAAACGGCACATCAAATCCTGTTAACCACATATCGACGACAATCGCAATTTTGAAATTAGATTTCTCCTGCTTAAACTGACGGTCGAGCTCCTTGCGGTCATCTTTAGTACCCAAAAGTTTGTAAAGGTCTTCATCATCATCTTTATCCCGCGTCATCACCATATTGACTTTCGCAATCGGTTTCAGGGTTTTCTTTTCTTTTTCTGTCAGTTCTGCACCGTCTTCATGCGGTTTTATTTCTCCCCATTCCGGACGAAGCTCCAAAAGTTTTTTATAAAACGCATATGCAATTTCACGGCTCGAGGTAACAAACATCGCCTTTCCGCAAACGGTTGCTCCTTCTTTTACACGACCTTCATAATGATTCACAAAGTCATTTGCCACAGCTCTCAACCGGTCATCATCTCCCAAAACAGCATTTAGTCCGGTGGTGGCTTTTTTACTTTCCTCCACTTGGTATTCACTGGAACCTTCGGCAACGCACATATTGTAGTAATCCTCAATCTCTTTCAGTTTCTGCGATTCCAAAATTACTTTTGCGGCTCTGCCTTCATAAACAATGCGCACCGTAATTTCGTCCTGCACCGATTCGTTCATCGTGTAAGCATCAACCACTTCACCAAAAACTTCCATCGTTTTATCAATTGGTGTTCCGGTAAAACCAACATAAGTTGCATTCGGTAATGATTGATGAAGATAATACGCAAAACCATATCCGGTGCGCACTTCATCCTCCGTAATTTTCAGTTTTTTATCGAGGTTGATTTGCGAACGGTGGGCTTCATCCGAAATACAGACAATATTGCTACGCTCCGAAAGCAGTTCGGTATCTTCGGTGAACTTGTGAATGGTGGTGAGAAAAACGCCTCCACTTTCCCTGCCTTTCAGTTGGTTTCTGAGATCTTCACGAGAACTGACACTCACAATATGATTGTCGCCAATAAAAGCTTTGGCATTGGTAAATGTTTCCGAAAGCTGGTCGTCCAGATCGGTGCGGTCGGTAATCAGGATGATGGTTGGACTTGCCATTTCCGTACTGCGCATCAAAAGCCGCGAAAGATAAAGCATCGTATAACTTTTGCCGCAACCTGTCGCTCCGAAATAGGTTCCGCCTTTTCCGTCACCTTCGGGTTTTCGGTGGTTCAGGATGTTGTGATACAGTTTCCGTGAAGCGTAATACTGCGGATATCGGCAAACGATTTTCTCTTGCTTCTTACTCGTATCCGGGAAATAAATAAAATTCTGAATCACATCCCGAAGCCGGTTTTTGTTGAACAGTCCTTTCACCATCGTATAAAGCGAGGCAATCCCGTCTTTGGAAATCGTTTCATCGCTTTCTGCTCTGCGCCAACCGTAGAAAAATTCATACGGCGCAAACATAGAGCCCGCCTTGTTGTTCACGCCATCGCTGAGTACCAGAAACGCATTGTATTTCAGCAGTTCGGGAATATCACGTTTGTAGCGTACCGTGAGCTGTTTGTAGGCATCGTGAATGGTGGTGTTTTCCTGAATCGCGGTTTTGAACTCGAAAATTACCAAAGGAATTCCGTTGATGTACAGAATGCCGTCGGGAATTCTTTTCTCGCTGCCTTTTATTTCCAGGTGGTTCACAAAACGGTAGATGTTCTCATCTTTTTCTGAGTAATCAATCAGCTGAATGAACAAATCTTTTTTGGAAGCGTCTTCTCTTTTCTGGGTAAAACCGTCTGAAATTAAACGGATGATATCCCGGTTGCTTTCATACAGTGCCGAAGCCGAAAAATATTCCAGTTTCAGAATAATCTGTTGGATTTCGTTGGGCGTGATATCGTGGTATTGGCTGTACAGAAAGTTTTTCAGGTCGTCTTTCAGCAGCACTTCTTCCAGCGTTTTATGAATCTGCAACCCCGAAGTATGCGGAATACCCTGCTCCTCTAAAAGAGCAATAACGCTTTGTTCTAACTGGGCTTCGGTGAATTTCATTAGCACGTAATTTTATTTATATTCTTTTCCATAGAATAATTTTCATGAGAAGAATTTATCATCTTTCCAATTTTTAGGATTGTTGATAATATAATTTTTGATCCTTTCAAATTCGCCATCATCACGAACAATATGGTCGTGAAATCGGGATTGCCATCCGAATACAATATCATTCTCGTTCGCGTATTTTGTTATGGCAGATTTCAAACTGCCTATTGCAACAGATAATAAACCTTTGCGTTTTGAAATATCCTGCATTTTTTTGTTGACGATGTTTTCTGGATTTATTTCGGAAATTTCGTTTTTTTTCGTTTCGTCAATTTCGATTAATAAATGTAAATGGTTGGGCATGATGATATATTCAATCACGTTTGCATACCGATTGTGATTTGCCAAATTGATTATGCAATCATTGGTATAATTTGCAATTTCCGTCGGCTGTAGAAACGGCGCATGCGCCGTTTCATTTTCGTGCGCCGTTTCATTTCTATGCGCCGTTTCATTTCCATGCGCCGTTTCATTTCCATGCGCCGTTTCGTTTTCGTGCGCCGTTTCATTTCCATGCGCCGTTTCGTTTTCGTGCGCCGTTTCGTTTGGAATCGGGGCATGCCCCGATTCTACGCGCCCCGTTTGTACAATTTCCCCAAAATAATGCATCCGATATTTGGTGCAAATGGTAATGAAATAAATGCCGCCATTGTAATCGTGCCATTTGGCACGTGCAGATCCAATTCGATATTTATTTCGGAATTTTTCCATTTTTTATTTTGTTGTTTTAATTGCGTTTGATTGATTTGTTTTTGATTTTTTTCATTTTTGTAGAAACGGGGCATGCCCCGTTTCTACAAAAATCCCCGTTTCTACAAAAATCCCCGTTTCTACAAAAATCCCCGTTTCTACAAAAATCCCCGTTTCTACAAAAATCAACCCCGTTCCACGACAAACGTTATTAATCATAAAATCATTTTTTATTTTTAATTCTCCACCGCCATCTTACCCAGCAGCAGACTTTTTAATTCTTCTAGTTTTTGGTTTTGTCTTGTCAGTGACTCAAGTTTATCAATTATTTTATGAAAGCCTGATTTCAAAATAATTTCTTTAGGTGGATTTATTATTTTTATTTCTTCAATAATATTTTTGCTGATATTTTCTTGCGCACCTCCATTTGCCATTGCTTTTATTTAAATTTGTTTGTTTAAAAGAGAATAATAAAGAAAGCTTGCTTCATCGTAAGAATTACAAATCATTGCGCAACAAGCTTGGTTCGTCGTAGTTTCAAATTTTAAAAATCCTAATTGACTTGCAGTTGCACCATACATTGCCATAAGTACAGCGTTTTTAGGAATCAATTTCGTAGAACTATTTCTAAAACCTAATGTTGAAATATATTCTTCTGCCTCAATTATGATGTTATTCGAAATTTCGCCAGTTTTTATCCAAGGAATATCATTTGAATTCCAGTAATCTAAATTATCTCTACTAGGTGTAGCTCCGTTTTTCATTTCCTTACAAAAGTGCTTTACTGACACGACTTTCCACCCCTCTGGAATTTCCTTTCCCAGTTCCTCATTATAAACCATTGCACCGCCGGAGGATTTGTAACCCGTCATTGCGAGCGGTAGCGTGGCAATTTCGTTGTATGGACTTTGTGGTTCCGCTACCATTGAGATTGCTTCGTCGTTCGTTCCTCGCTCCTCGCAATGACGCTGGACTGGAAACTCAAAATCCTCGAACCAATGCCGGTAAATGGTTTGCGCGGTTTCTTCCAGTTTTTCGCAAAGTCGGTTGTTCAGTTGGATGCGCTGTTCTACGGTTTGGTATTCGGCAACGAGTTCTTTTTGTTTTTCAAGTGTCGGCAAAGGAAATTCCATATTCAAGAAATCTTCCCATTCCAAACTTCCCCGCACTCCACCAACTGCCAGAAAACAGGCTTCACGGTCAAACTCGCTTCGTGAAAACCACATCATAAGATATTCTGGGAACAGCTGTTGCTCATCCATAATCTCAAAAACAGGATAAGCCGCAGAAATAATGGCGGGTTCATCTTCCTTCCATAAAGCAACCGGCATTTTCTTATCTCGACGAACCTGCATTGTACTGCACGCAAACTGATTTTTTCTGATGATTTTATAAGTTGACATATCCGTTCCCACCGTATTGGCAACTGATGGAATGAAAACTTTATTGATGGTAAGACCACTAAGGTTTTTCACTTCCAGATTTCGGTTTCGTTCATCTACCAAACGCACATAGTCGCCTAACCTTCTATAATTCGACTGCATAACCTAACTGTTCAAATACTTTTAATAATTCGGCGTTGCTTTTCTGTTCGGCTTTCAGCAGCTCCACCAGTTCGGTTTGCAGTACACTCATCTTTTCGTGATAATCCACATTTTCATCACGGTTCACAAACTCAATATATTTGCTCGGAACCAAAGAATAATCTTTGGCTTTTATTTCTTCGGTGGTGGCGGAATAGCAGTATTCGGGGATGTTGTGATAAACCACCCCGCTCTTCGAGCACCCCTCCAAAGGAGGGGAATTTCCTACTGTTTGCCAATTGTGGTAGGTTTCCGTTATTTTTTGGATGTCTTCTTCAGAAAACTGGATGTATTTTTTCTCAAAAGGAATACCCATTTCCCTAAGATCCATAAACAATACTTCCTCTTTTCGGTCACGGTAACGGCGAACCTCATTTCCTTTTTCCACCGTGCGCTGCGTCTTATTTTTATTAATAATCCACATGGTAACACTAATATTGGTGGTATAAAACATATTCTGTGGTAGGATGACAATGGCTTCTACTAGTCCGTTGTCCACTAATGCTTTGCGGATGGCTTTTTCAGTACCGTCACCACTCAAAGCACCGTTTGCCAGAATAAAACCTGCCACACCGTTTTCCGAAAGCTTGGAAACCATGTGCAGAATCCAACCGTAATTAGCGTTACTTGTTGGCGGAACTTCGTAACCGTTCCATCTTGGATCATCCGTCAGTTCATTCGTGGCGCGCCAGTCTTTTTGGTTAAAAGGAGGATTCGCCATAATGAAGTCGGCTTTCAAATCCTTGTGCTGGTCGTTGGAGAAAGTATCGGCGGCAATATCACCCAAATTGGCAGAAATCCCGCGAATCGCCAAATTCATTTTAGCCAGTTTGTAAGTGGCATTTGTATATTCCTGTCCGTACACGGAAATCTGTTTTTTGTTTCCCTGATGTTCATTCACAAACTTGATACTCTGCACAAACATTCCGCCTGAACCGCAACACGGATCATAAATCTTGCCTTCAAAAGGTTCAATCATTTCGGCAATCAGGTTAACAATCGATTTCGGGGTGTAGAATTCTCCTTTTCCCTTGCCTTCTGCCAAAGCAAAATTGGAAAGAAAATATTCATACACTCTTCCTACCAAATCGTGCTCTTTATCGGCAATGGTGTTAATCTGATTAATGGTATCGAGCAACGCAGAAAGTTTGCTCACATCCAGTCCCAATCGGGAAAAGTAATTATCGGGAAGTGCACCTTTCAGCGCAGGATTATTCTGTTCAATCGTAAAAAGTGCAGTATCGATTTTCAGGGCAATGTCCTGCTGTTTTGCGTGTTGCATAATATAACTCCAACGCGCTTCTTCCGGCAGGTAGAACACATTTTTCATGGTGTAGAATTCCACCATATCGGCAAACTGTTCTTTACCTTCGGCAATAAGTTCCTGCCGTCTTTCTTCAAAGGTATCTCCTGCAAATTTCAGGAAGATTAAACTGAGAACGATGTGTTTATATTCAGCAGATTCCACCGAACCCCGCAATTTGTTGGCGGAATCCCATAATGTTTCTTCGATGCTTTTGGATTTGGTTGTTTTCTTGGCCATATATATTTTAAGTAATCTTTCAAAAATAAGGATTTTTATCCTCTTTTAGCTTATTTTATTGAAACGAATACAAAATAAAATAGAGTCTGCGCAGAAAGCAAAATCTTGAAGAAGTGCACTAACAAGAAGATTTACAATATATATATGCACAGAAAATGAAATCAGAAAAATTTACTTTGCACTTTTGCGTGCAATTTTTTTCAAACGCACTTCTTATCGAATTATTTGAACCATTTGAACCATCTGCAACAATTGCAACAACTGCAACCACATACCGTCAATAGTCAATCCGCTTCGCTGTGAATTTCTGCGAGTCAATTTCTTTGAGTGAATTTTATTTCCTGAGACTTGAAACTTGGAACAACTATAACAACCTGCACCCATTGCAACAACTGCAACACCTTGCACCCACTGCACCCTGCACCAACTTCCACCAACTTGACCAACTCTCGGCTCACTTTTTGCTGCAAGGGAAACATGCCCGATTCTGCACAAATCTTCGATACCGCGACGAAAAGAATATTGCCGTTGATTTTAGCAACGGCCATTTTTATGCAGATGTTAGATTCGACTATTCTGAACACATCGCTTCCGGCGATCGCGAAAGAACTGAGAGAGTCTCCGCTTGATATGCAGAACGCGATCGTCAGTTATGTTTTGACTTTGGCGCTGTTTATGCCGGTTTCGGGATTTTTGGCGGATAAGTTTGGAACGAAAAAGATCTTTATCTTTTCGTTGTTGGTATTCAGTTTGGGTTCGTTGCTGTGTGCGTTGTCGCAGAATCTCACCCACCTTGTCGTGTCGCGGGTTGTGCAGGGAATCGGCGGAAGTTTGATGACTCCCGTTGGAAGATTGGCACTCATCAAAACCTTTGACAAAAACGAAATCTTACGCGCGCTGAACTTTGCGATTGTCCCCGCCTTAATCGGCCCGGTTCTCGGACCGCTTGTCGGCGGCTATCTCGTAGATTATCTTTCGTGGCACTGGATTTTCCTCATCAATATTCCGATCGGTTTGCTGGGAATTTTTCTAAGCATGCGCTTTATGCCGGATTACAAATCCTCCACCATTAAGTTTGATTTAAAAGGGTTCCTGATTTTCGCGTCGGCTTCCCTATTTCTGTCGATCGCACTTGAAAGTTTCGGGACGGCGAAAAACACGACACCGGTTCTTTTGATATTTATCCTGGGATTCCTAATGATTTATTTCTATTACCGGCACGCTAAAAAAACAGACAACCCTATTTTTCCTCTGAATCTCTTCCAGGTAAGAACTTTTAGAGTCGGTATTTTGGGAAATCTTGCCACGAGATTGGGAATCAGCGCCATCCCCTTGCTTTTGCCATTAATGGTACAGATCGCTTATCAGGAAACGGCGGTAGTTTCGGGATGGATTGTCGCACCGATGGCTTTGACGGCGATGTTCGGGAAATCATTTGTGGTAAAAATCCTCAATCACTTCGGTTATCGCAGGACTTTGATGACCAACACCTTCATTATCGGAATCCTGATCTGTATGCTCGGAATTCCGGGAATCAACACTTCGATTTATTGGTTCATCCCGATTATTGCGGTTCTGGGATTCTTTAACTCGATACAATTTACCTCGATGAACACGATTGCAATTGCAGATTTACGCCATTCCCACACCAGCAGCGGAAATTCCTTACTTGCAGTCAACCAGCAACTCGCGATCGGTTTTGGGATTGCTTTGGGACTCGTCGTGCTCAAACTTTTCGAGCGCAGTTCAGGATCAGTCGGTGGCGACATTCATCTCGCATTCCGTTACACGTTTTTTGTCGTAGGATCACTGACGTTTTTATCCGGATTCGTTTTCCGGCGACTGCATTTCCGTGACGGCGACAATATGAAGTCGGAAGGATAAGCGGCTTCGCGGTGAATTCGCTATGCTGTCAATGGTCAATTCGCTTCGCGGTGAATTTCTGCGAGTGAATTTATTTTCCCAACCTGAAACTTGAAATGCAAAGCATTCACGAACTCAATTTAAAAAATAAATAAAATTGTGAGTAAACCTGCAACTTGAAACTTGGAACTTGAAACCAGCATCAACAACTGCAACAATTGCACCCATTGCACCAATCTGCACCTTGCACCCTGCACCAATTGCAACAACCTGCACCTCGCACCAACCTGCACCTCTGAACCACTGAACCCACCCACCAACTCTCCAACTCTCCAACTCTACAACACTCACCCTCCCTTCTTACCCTACATCAATGTTTTTGCATTTTACTTGAAGTACTTTTGTAACATTAATAATGAGAGAAAAAATGGCAACAAAAAAAGTAGAAATCATCGTGCAGCCGAGAACCCCACATTTCGTGGGCGACGGCTTTAGAGTGCATAACTTCATTCCGAGCGGCTATCATTTGGATATGAAGAGAACGGATCCGTTCATCATGTTGGATTACAATTCGAAGTTTCATTTTTCGGGAACCGACACTCCGCGGGGAGTCGGCGTTCACCCACACCGCGGATTTGAAACCGTGACCATCGCTTATCAGGGAAAAGTGGAACACCACGATTCTGCCGGTGGCGGCGGAATTATCGGACAGGGAGATGTGCAGTGGATGACTGCTGCAAGCGGCGTTCTTCACAAAGAATTCCACGAAACGGAGTGGGCAAAAGAAGGCGGGATTTTCCAGATGGTGCAGCTGTGGGTAAACCTCCCGGCAAAAGATAAAATGAGCCCGCCAAAATACCAGGCGATCGCCAACGAAGAGATGACGAAAGTGGATTTGGGCGAAAACGGGCACATCGAAATCATCGCGGGAAATTATCAGGATCAAAAAGGACCTGCATCGACTTTCACGCCGGTGAATCTGATGAACGCCAAACTGAAAAAAGGAGGAACAGCAGAGTTCAGTTTCCCTGCGAATTTCAATACTGGAGCATTGGTAATCGAAGGCAGCATCACGGTAAACGGCGAAGAAAAAGTCGCGACCGACCATTTCGTGCTGTTCGAAAATGAAGGCGAAACTTTCACCATCGAAGCTCCGGAAGATTCCATCGTGCTCATCATCAGCGGAGAACCGATCAACGAACCGATTTTTCCACACGGACCTTTCGTGATGAACACCCGTGAAGAAATCATTCAGGCATTCGACGACTTTAATAATGGAAAGTTTGGCTATCTGGAAGATTGACGATTAATACATCAGAAACCGACGTCGGCATTTTGAAATCTTTAACGAAAAGATATTCAGGATGCCGACTTTTTAATTTAACAGGAATTTAACGGTTGCCAAGCGTCGTGATTCCACCAAATATCTGTAAATTCATCTTTCGAAAAGACAATGATATTAATATGTTTTATCTATTAACTTTAATTTTTGCTATTGATAAAATCTAAATACCTTTACCTTACAATTGAAAAATCAAATATTATGGATGACAAGAAAAAACTGACAAGACAAACCGGAGCACCAGTTGGTGACAATCAGAATGCAATGACAGCCGGGCCAAGAGGTCCGATGTTGCTTCAGGATGCATGGTTTATTGAAAAAATGGCGAACTTCGACAGAGAAGTAATTCCTGAAAGAAGAATGCACGCCAAAGGTTCGGGAGCGTTCGGAACTTTTACCGTTACGCACGATATAACGCAATATACAAGAGCAAATATCTTCAGCGAAATCGGTAAGAAAACAGAAATGTTTGCACGTTTCTCAACGGTTGCCGGCGAAAGAGGTGCTGCTGATGCAGAAAGAGACATCCGTGGTTTCGCTCTTAAATTTTATACTGACGAAGGAATTTGGGATTTAGTTGGAAACAACACGCCGGTATTTTTCTTCCGAGACCCGATGAAATTCCCTGATCTAAATCACGCCGTAAAACGCGACCCAAAAACCAATATGAGAAGTGCCCAGAATAACTGGGATTTCTGGACGTTATTGCCGGAATCGCTTCATCAGGTTACTATTATTATGAGCGACCGCGGAATTCCAAAAGGATACCGCCATATGCACGGTTTTGGCAGCCACACCTACTCTTTCATCAATAAAAATAATGTAAGATATTGGGTAAAATTCCATTTCCGCACGCAACAGGGAATTGAAAACCTGTCCGATGAAGAAGCAGCGAAAATCGTTGGTATGGACAGAGAATCTTCACAACGCGACTTATTTGAAGCCATTGAAAGAGGCGATTTCCCAAAATGGAATTTATTCGTTCAGATTATGACGGAGGAGCAGGCAAAAACCTATCGTTTCCATCCATTTGATTTAACGAAAGTTTGGTCTAAAAAAGACTTCCCGCTGATTCCGGTTGGAGAATTCGAACTCAATAAAAATCCGGATAATTACTTCCAAGATGTGGAGCAAGCCGCATTCAACCCGATGAATATTGTTCCGGGTATCGGTTTCTCTCCCGATAAAATGCTTCAGGGCAGACTTTTTTCTTACGGCGATGCACAGCGTTACAGATTGGGCGTGAACCATTTCCAAATTCCTGTGAACAAACCGAGATGTCCTTATCACGCGTTCCACAGAGACGGGCAAATGCGTGTTGATGCCAACTATGGCGATGCAAAGCATTATAATCCAAACAGTTATGGAGAGTGGCAGGAACAGCCAGAGCATAAAGAACCACCATTAGAACTGGAAGGTTCGGCCTATGCACACAATTTCCGTGATGATGATACCGATTATTTCACGCAGCCGGGCGATTTATTCAGAATCATTAAGGCCGATGGAAAAGCAGATTTGCTTTTCAAAAATACGGCAGCCCAAGTTGGTGGAGCGGAAAAGTTTGTGCAGATTCGCCACATCCGCAACTGTTACAAAGCCGATCCGGAATACGGAACGGGCGTTGCTGAAGCACTTGGGCTGACCATGGATGAAGTGGATAACTTCGATATGTCTCCTTACGACAGATGGGCACCAAGACCAACCAACGGATAATTTACTTAATCCATAATAAAACCTCCTTTTTCGGGAGGTTTTTTGTGCTCAAAAAAACTTAACATACATCAACACTTTCCGGATTTTGTTTGGTTAATTTTGTATCAATAAATTACAAATCATTATGAAAATAGCATTAATCGGCGCTACAGGATATGTAGGAAGCGCCATCTTAAACGAGCTTGCCAACAGAAATTACGAAGTAACCGCAATCGCCAGAAATACGGATAAAATTAACAATGAAAACGAAAATATCACAAAAAGAAACGCTGATATTTTCAATACCGAAGAACTCACTGAAATTCTCAACGGAAGTGATGTGGTGGTAAGTGCCTACAATCCGGGATGGGCAAATCCTAATATTCACAACGATTATATGAAAGGTGCAGAAAGTATTCAGAAAGCAGTTGAGAAGTCGGATGCGAACCGATTAATCGTTATCGGCGGTGCCGGAACCATGAAGATTGACGGAAATTACATCGTTGACGGCCCTGATTTTCCAAAAGAAATATATCCCGGAGCAAGCGCAGTGAAAAAATATTTCGTTGAAAATCTAAGTAAAAACGAAACGCTTGATTGGGAATTTTTCTCACCTGCCATTGAAATGAATATGTTCAGCGAAGATAAAGACCGCGGCAGAACCGGTGCATACCGCTACGGAAACGACACACCGGTTTTCGATAATGAAGGCCGTTCCAGACATTCGGTAGAGGATTTGGCTGTAGCGATTGTCGATGAAATCGAGAAGAAGCAGTTTGTGAGAAAGCAGTTTACCGCAGCTTACTAGATTACGAAATACAAAATACAAAACGCAACTAATTCCAATAAATAAAGAAGTCTGTTTTTACTTCGGTCTTCGGACTGCTGACTTCCACCTTTAAAATATGAAAAATATAGAATTCGGTCTTATGACCTTCGCAGATATGGCGCCGGAAACTGTTTCCGAAAAAGGTACAAACGCCCACCAAAGAATACAGAATTTACTGGAGGAAGTAAAACTCGCCGATGAACTCGGGATCGATGTTTTCGGTTTGGGAGAACATCACCGCGATGATTATTCGGTTTCTTCGCCAACTACAGTTTTGGGGGCAGCAGCAGCCATTACAAAAGATATTAAACTATCGAGCGCAGTGACGGTTTTAAGCTCCGATGATCCGGTGCGTGTGTATCAGCAGTTCGCAACCATTGACCTGATTTCGGGTGGTAGAGCCGAAATTATGGCAGGAAGAGGTTCATTTATCGAAAGTTTTCCTTTATTCGGATACGATTTGGGAGATTATAACGAACTGTTTGAAGAAAAACTGGAACTTCTTCTGGAAATCAATAAATCAGAGAAAGTAAACTGGAGCGGAAAACTACGTGCACCAATTCACAATCTTGGGGTTTATCCGAGAGCGGTAGAAGGTGAAATCCCAGTTTGGCTGGCTGCAGGCGGAACACCATCGTCGGCAGTTCGCGCTGCAAAACTGAAATTGCCTTTAATGCTTGCGATTATTGGTGGAATGCCGGAAAATTTCATTCCGTTCATCAATTTGTATAAGAAAACGGCTTTGGAAAGCGGAACTTCTGCGGAAGATTTACAGGTTGGCATCAACAATCACGTATTCATCGGGGAAAATGATGAAGAAATTGCTGATGCTTTCTTCCCGCATTATGCACAGATGATGGACCGTGTTGGAAGAAGCCGCGGTTGGCAGCCAATGTCCCGACAACAGTTTGAATTTATGAGAAGCAAACGTGGTTCACTAATAGTAGGAAGCGTAGAAAAGGTTATTGATAAAATAGTGTTGGAGCACGAAATGTTCGGATTCACAAGATTTATGGCGCATACAAGTCTGGGAACGGTTCCTCATGAACTAACGATGAAATCTATAGAACTTTACGGAAATGAAGTGATTCCTGAAGTGAAGAGAAGATTGGGATTGTAGCTTGAAGTTGGAAGCACGAAGCACGAAGTTTCAAGTAACAAATAATCATAAATTCGGTTACACTATTAGAAATTTTTGAAACTTCTAAATAGTTTTTCCTTAAATTGTAAAATCAAAACCAACACATACAATGTCAAACATCGAATTAATTATCGAAGAAAAAGCTGCTGATATTGGAAATTTTCTGGTTGGCAGACTGCTTCCTTTCCGCGAAAAAAGAGCGGTGGGTCCTTTTGTTTTTATTGATCATATGGGTCCTGCAAAACTTTCGGATTATCAGAATCTGGATGTTCCGCCGCATCCGCACATCGGGCTTTCAACCTTGACGTATCTTTTTGAAGGTTCCATTTTCCATCGCGACAGCATCGGAAGCGCCATCGAAATTCAGCCGGGAGCAGTAAACTGGATGACCGCCGGAAAAGGTGTCGTTCATTCCGAAAGAACTCCAGAGTATTTAAGAAGTTCAGATAAATCGCTGCACGGATTCCAGATTTGGGTGGGACTTCCGAAGGAACTTGAGAACATGAATCCGGAATTTCATCATACTGAAGCTTCAGAAATTCCAACATGGGACGAAAACGGAGTTCAGTATAAATTGATTGCGGGAGAAGCTTTCGACAAAAAATCGCCGGTTCCGGTATATAGCAAAATGTTTTTCATTGAAATCAAAAATAAGGAAAAGGTGAAAATCAATCTTGGTCAACATCTTTTCGGTGAAGTAGCGATGTACATTTTGGATGGAACGGTGAATATTGAAGGACATGAATTCGGCTCCAAACAACTTTTAGTTGCTAAAAATGCGACACTTTGTGAGTTTGAGATCAATGAAAACTCTACCGTATATCTTTTTGGTGGAGAACCGTTTCCGGAACAAAGGCATATTTTTTGGAACTTTGTAAGTTCGGACCGAGAGACGATAGAACAGGCAAAACTTGATTGGCACGAACAAAATTATGATGCTTTACCGAAAGTCGTTGGCGATGAGGAAGAGTTTGTTCCTTTGCCAAAAGCAATCTTAAAACAAAAAATAGAGCAAAAAAATAATAATATGACAGAAATAAAACATCACAACAACGAAAAAAATGGCGAGTTTGAAATTTACTATGAAGGTGAAAAAGCCGGGAAAATGACTTACACTTGGGCAGGAGAAGACAAGTTCATCATCGACCATACCGAAGTTGATCCAAAGTTTGGCGGACAAGGATTGGCAAAACAACTGGTTTTGGCAGGAGCTGCTTATGCAAAAGAAAATAACAAAAAAGTGATCCCGCTTTGTCCTTACGCAAAATCAGTTTTCGAAAAAAATCAGAACATCCAGGATGTGCTGTCTTAGAAGAAGATTTTACAGAGAACAATTTCGAACGCGCCAATCGGCGCGTTCCTGCGTATTTCCAAAAAAAACTATATTTGTTGGATTTTTAAAAAATAAACTTTTTGATGAGTTCCACATCCATACTATTACTCTGCGTCTTCCTCTACTTTGTCGGATTATTAATCATCGCCTATTTCGCGAGCCGCGGATCCGACAACCAGTCTTTCTTCATCGGAAACAAGAAAAGTAAATGGTGGCTCGTTGCTTTCGGGATGATTGGAACGAGTTTGAGCGGTGTTACATTTATTTCAGTTCCGGGTACTGTCGGAAAAATGACCGGAACCGAATACATCTATGGCGGCTTCGAGTACTACATGATGGTTTTAGGATTTTTTGTGGGCTACTTTGTCGTCGCATTCATACTGCTTCCGCTGTATTATCGGATGAATCTGACTTCGATCTACACTTATTTGGGCAAAAGATTTAATGTGGAAGCACACAAAATCGGCTCGCTGTTTTTCATTATTTCAAGATCGATTGGCGCTACAGCGCGACTTTATTTGGTGGTGAATGTTTTACAGATTTTCCTTCTTCAGGATCTTGGCGTTCCGTTTTGGGTAACTTCCGCGGTGATTTTGCTGATGGTATTGCTCTACACATTTGAAGGCGGTGTAAAAACCATCGTGATAACCGATACGTTACAGACTTCATTTATGATCTTAAGTTTGATCGGATGTATTGTGTATATTCTGTCGCACCTCGATTTATCGGCAACTCAGGCCTACTCTATTCTTGCAGAAAAACAATATACTCATCTGCTGAATACTGACATCAATTCCAAAACCCATTTCCTGAAAACCTTTTTCGGCGGAATGTTCATAACCATTGCAATGACCGGATTGGATCAGGAAATGATGCAGAAAAACATCTCGGTGGACAACTTGAAAAACTCCAAGAAAAATATGATTACGTTTGCGGGAACGCTACTTTTCGTGAACCTTGCTTTCTTATTTTTAGGCGGTTTGCTTTATTTATTTGCGATGGAAAACGGCGCAGTTTATCAGCAGATTACCAATTTAGTGAACGGTCAGGAAACAATTTCCAATGTTTTTGGATTTAAGGATGCTGCAGGAAACGTGAACAATATTATGGGTGATGACCTGTTCCCGGCGCTCTCTCTTCACGGCTATTTTCCGCTGGCGATTGCAGTGATTTTCCTGATCGGCTTGACTTCGGCACTTTTTCCTTCTGCAGATGGCGCGCTTACAGCCGTAACAAGCTCTTATTGTGTTGATTTATTGGGAATTAATGAAGACCAAACCAAAACCGAACAGCAGAAAAAACGTTTAAGAATGCGGGTTCACCTCACTTTTACAGTGATTTTCTTCATTCTGATTATGATTTTCAAAGCTATCAACGACAAGTCGATTGTATATTTGATTATGGAAGTTGCCGGCTACACTTACGGACCGCTTCTGGGACTTTTCGCCTTCGGAATTTTTACCAAATACCAGATCAACAGAAAAGGTTGGATTCTCGCCGTAACTCTTTTGGCACCGGTGGTAACCTACCTTCTGAACCAGCTCGTCATCAATTATACCGACTACCGAATCGGAGTAGAACTGATTATTATCAATGGTTTGCTGACGTTTATCGGATTGTGGATGATCCGACACAAAAACAGAAGTTAAAAAATACCTAAAAATCGGGATGGTTTTATCCCGATTTTTTTTTGACTTTTACCCAAACAAAAACCTCGCATTATGAGAATTATTTTTACAATTATTCTGATAATTTTACTTAGTTCGCTAAAAACACATGCGCAAATCGTTTCAACCTATGCCGGAACAGGAGGAATAGGAAATCAAGACGGACCAAGACTTACTGCAACTTTTCTAGCTATTAATTATATTACTGTTGATAATCAGGGAAATGTTTACGTGTCTGATTATCAAGGTCATAAAATAAGAAAAATTTCGACAGACGGAATGGTTTCTACTTTGGCTGGAACTGGTGTTCAAGGCGATATTAATGGCTCAGGTTCTTCTGCGCGGCTCAGATTTCCTACAGGAATTGACGTTGATAGCGAAGGGAATGTGTACTTCGCTGATAGTGGAAATTTTAAGATCAAGAAAATAACTCCATCCGGCTTTGTCACTACAGTTTCAGGCAGCGGTGTAATGGGCGATTTAGACGGTGCGCCAAATCTTGCGAAGTTTAATTTATTGTATGACCTCAAGGTTGATCATAATGGAAATATTTTCGTCGCTGATTATGAAGCTAATAAAGTAAAAAAAATAATCCCGGACGGTACCGTCTCTACTTACGCCGGAACAGGAGTTTTAGGAGAAACCAACGGCCCGGCTCTTTCTGCAATGCTCAACAATCCACGCGGTATAGCGGTGGATAATCTGGGAAACGTCTTTTTTTCGGAACTTCGAAAAATTAGAAAAATCTCTGCAGACGGAATTGTTTCTGACTTTGCCGGAAGTGGCAATTTCTCTAATACACCAATTGATGGTTCCGGAGATATGGCCACTTTTAATAATCCGAGAACTTTAGATATTGATTCCCAGGGAAATATTTATGCAGGAGAACAGGGACACACAAGAATCAGAAAAATCACACCACAAAGATTTGTCTCCACATATGCCGGTACAGGAGCTGTGGGTAATGCAGACGGACCTGCAAATATGGCAACCTTTAGAAATCCGAACGGAGTAACCGTATTTCAGGACACCACTCTTTATATCGCCGACGAAGGCAACTGAAAGGTACGTAAAATTGAATCCACTATTATGAGCACCTCGGAGCCATTTGGTAAATCTATACGTGTTGGGCAAATGGAAAAAATATTTTTATAAATTCTGAAAAGAAAATAAATTCGGTTTCTGTTTATGACATGACTGGAAAAAAAATTAAATCTCAATTGATCAATCGTCAGTCTGCGCTTATCCTGATGGATCAACCCGGAGTTTACATTGTAGAAATCATTACAGGAAATGGCGAAGTTTTTTCAACTAAAATAATTTTCCATTAAAGATTCACTAATTTAACATTCAATCCGTCAACCGACGGATTTTTCATTTCCAAAACCGCTTAAAAAATCGTAAATTCGCGTGCAAATAAATCAACTATAATGAGTAAAAGTATTGAGGAGTTAAAATCTCTTACAACACAAATCAGAAGGGACATTCTGCGAATGGTTCACGCCGTGAATTCCGGTCATCCCGGCGGAAGTTTGGGCTGCACCGAATTCTTCACTGCACTTTACGGAAAGGTGATGAACTACAAATTGCCATTTACCATGGAAGGCAAAAACGAAGACCTTTTCTTTCTTTCCAACGGACACATTTCGCCCGTGTTCTACTCCACTTTGGCAAGATTCGGGTTTTTTCCGGTGGATGAACTCAGAACGTTCAGAAAACTCGATTCCAGATTACAGGGACACCCCACCACACACGAAGGACTTCCTGGAGTGCGCGTTGCATCCGGTTCTTTGGGACAGGGACTTTCTGTAGCCATCGGTGCCGCTCTTGGAAAAAAATTAGACGGAGATTCTTCTTTAGTTTACACGCTTCACGGCGACGGTGAACTTCAGGAAGGCCAGATTTGGGAAGCACTGATGTTTGCCGCAGCAAAAAAAGTGGACAATATAATTTCCACCATTGATGCCAACAACCGACAAATCGACGGAGACGTGGACGACGTGCTTAGTTTGGGAGATTTACACGCAAAACTTGAAGCTTTCGGATGGACGGTTCTGAACGAGAAAAACGGAAACGACCTTGAAGCCGTAATCGCCATCCTCGAAAAAGCAAAAACCGAAACCGGAAAAGGAAAACCTGTCGCCATCATCCTGAATACCGAAATGGGTTATGGAGTTGATTATATGATGGGAACGCACGCTTGGCACGGAAAAGCGCCGAACGACGAACAGTTGGAAAGCGCATTCAAACAGCTGTATCTGGAAGCACCGGCGGACTATTGATAAGTGGTTCAGTGGACAAGTGGTTCAGTGGTTCAGTAATTTATTTTAACTCAAAAAATGGCTTTTTAAGTACGGAAACTGTTCAGGATACTTATGAAAGCCGAAAGCAAAACATGAAATATACTTATACAGAAAAAAAAGATACACGAAGCGGTTTCGGAGCAGGACTTGCCGAACTTGCAGATAAAAACCCGAATGTGGTGGCACTTTGCGCAGACCTCATCGGTTCCCTAAAGATGGAGAAGTTCATCGAAAAAGCACCGGAAAGATTCTTCCAGGTGGGAATTGCAGAAGCGAATATGATGGGAATCGCGGCCGGTTTAACCATCAACGGAAAAATTCCTTTTACCGGAACTTTTGCCAATTTCTCAACCTCCAGAGTTTATGACCAGATTCGTCAGTCGATTGCTTATTCCGGAAAAAATGTGAAGATTTGTGCTTCCCACGCTGGTTTAACGTTGGGTGAAGACGGCGCAACGCACCAAGTTTTGGAAGACATCGGCATGATGAAAATGCTTCCCGGAATGGTCGTTATCAATCCTTGCGATTATAACCAGACGAAAGCCGCAACCATCGCCATCGCCGATTATGAAGGTCCGGTTTATCTGCGTTTCGGAAGACCTACGGTACCGGTTTTTATGCCGGAAGATATGCCGTTTGAAATCGGAAAAGGAATTCTGCTTCAGGAAGGAAAAGACGTAACGATCGTAGCAACCGGACATTTGGTTTGGGAATCATTAGTTGCCGCAGATGAACTGGAAAAAGAAGGAATCTCCTGCGAAGTAATTAACATTCACACCATCAAACCTTTGGATGAAGAAATTATCCTCAAGTCGGTAGAAAAAACCGGAAAAATCGTAACCGCCGAAGAACACAATTATTTGGGCGGATTGGGCGAATCTGTTGCAGGAATGCTTTCCAGAAGAAGACCAACCCCACAGGAATTTGTAGCCGTAAATGATACTTTCGGTGAATCTGCAACTCCGGCAGAATTGATGAAGAAATACAAAATCGACGCTGCCGCAGTGAAAGAGGCGGTGAAAAGAATTTTGGCAAGATAATAATTCAGGAAACCTCATAGGTTTTGGAAACCTATGAGGTTTAACCAATCGACAAAGCACGCTTTCCGGCGTGTTTTTCTTGTTTATCAGAAAAAGTACCAGTATTCATCTTATATGTCCTATTAATTGACATTCATATCCGATAATTTCGTCCGGTAAATTTTTAACTAACTCATCATGACGGACAAAACATCAAAAATCTGGAAAACCGCTTTGGCTTCGTTAGCACTATTTTTCAGCATGAATCTATCGGCTCAGGAAACCGCTGCACCTGAATTTCAAAACCCACCAATGAACTTTGAAACCCTCGTCGGAACCGGCGGCGGATTTGTCCAGGTATTGCTGTTCTAATTACATAGATGATATTTCAAAAACCGCAAAGATTTCCTTTGCGGTTTTTAATTCCTAAACTCCAAATTTCCCTGTAACCTCTCCTCTCATATTTTGCACAAAAAGTTCAGAAAATGGTTCAGAATAATTTGGGTTGTCCAAAAGGTGCATCGCCTTGGTAATCGCACTTTCCGCAGTGATGTCGTTTCCACTTATCGCCCCGATCTTAGTAAAAATATTTGAGTTACTGTACTTCCCAAAACTGATTCCGCCCGAAACGCACTGCGAAATCACCACGATCTCAGTCCCGTTTTTCCGCAATTGCTGTAACGTTTTTCTTGTCTTTTCCGTATTGAAAATCGTTCCCGAGCCGAAAACCTGCAGCACCAAAACCTTCACCTTCGGAATCTCGGAAAAGTGTTCCAGATGCATTCCCGGGAAAATCCGCCAGAACAGCACATCCGTCGAAATATGGTCATCCACTTCAAATTTCGAATCGGGATTCGGTCGCCAAAGAAAATCCTTCTCCACATTCAGATGAACCCCGCTCTGTCCCAAAACCGGGTAATTCGGAGTTTGGTACGCGTCAAAATACTCTGCCGAATATTTCAATGTACGGTTTCCACGAAGCAGTTTGTATTCGAAATATACCGCAACTTCCTGAATGACGGCTTCATCGTTTTCGTACAAACTTGCATAATAAAGACTCGTCAAAAGATTCTCTTTCGCATCAGTCCGTAAATCTCCGATTGGCAATTGCGAACCCGTAAGAATCACAGGTTTTCTCAAATTCTTCAACATAAAACTCAGTGCAGAAGCAGTGTACGACATCGTATCTGTTCCGTGAAGAATAAGAAATCCGTCGTATTGGTCGTAGTTTTTTCCGATATAATTGGCAATGATTTTCCATTCGTTCGGACCCATGTCGGAAGAATCGAGCGGCTTTTTAAAAGGGTGTACCGAAACTTCGCACTCAATCAGTTTCATCTCCGGAATCTTTTTGAAAATATTCGAAAAATCAAACGGAACCAAACTTCCTGATTCATAATCTTTTTCCATCCCGATCGTTCCGCCGGTGTAGATGAGGAGCACTTTACGTTTCATGATCTCAAAAATACGTTAATTTGTACTGATTTAAAAATGTATGGAAAACTTAGTGCGCACTTTTGAATTTCTGAAGAAGTTCCTCACTCATGAACGGCTCGCAAAAATTGAACATTTTTCTGCTGAAAGTTCGGATTTCTTACTTCCTGTGATGGAAGATGTGTACCAGTACCGAAATGCTGCAGCGATCATACGTTCGGTAGAAGCATGTGGATTTCATAAAGTGGTAGCGATGGAGGCCAGAAATATATTCGATCCCAATCTCACCGTTACCAAGGGTGCCGAGAACTGGGTGGAAGCTGAAAAAATGCCCCATTCTTTAGATTCATTACAAGAAATTCGCAGTAGAGGCTATAAAATCGTAGCAGTATCGCCAGAGAAAAATGCCACGATGCTCCCGGATTTTAGAATTACAGAACCGGTTGCTTTAGTTTTTGGCACAGAATGGCAAGGAGTTACCGATGATTTTCTTGAGTTCTGCGACGAAACACTCGCGATCCCGATGTACGGTTTTACCCAGAGTTTTAATGTTTCAGTAGCGGCAGCAATCTGTTGTTATGATTTAAAACAGAAACTGCTTCATTCCGGAATCAATTATAAATTAAGTGATGAAAAACGACTGGAATTAATGATTAAGTGGGCGGTAAACTCGATTCCGAGTGGAAAAGAGATTTTGAGGAAATTTTTGGGACAAGATTCTAATGTGACAATGTAGCAATGAGCTTTCGGCAATCGGCATTCAGCTTTGGGAAGTTTGCAGCAATTTGAGAAAACGTGAATCTTGAAACTTCAAATTTGATCCTCAAACTTCAAACTTTAAACTTCAAACCCATACTATGATATCTGAAATCTGAAATCTAAAACCGCCGAAGTCGAATTCACCATTCACTTTTGAAATAGTTCCACGCTGCTACAAATATTCCCGCCGTTTCTGTTCTTAACCGTTGCTCACCCAGCGAAACCGCCCGAATTCCTTTCTCGGTAAGCAGTTTGATTTCGTTCGGCGAAAAATCTCCTTCCGGTCCGATCAGGAAAATAAGATGTTCTGCAGCATCAATTTCTTTGAGGTTGGTTCTTTCGAAATGTTCATCGCAATGGGCAACGTAAGTGT